>CAMIWN010000004.1:0-112191 GCA_946402445.1 uncultured Bacteroidales bacterium | reverse complement strand
GAAGAACGTAAAACGATTAAAATGGAGGATGTGTTATGATACAATGCCCTAACTGCCGGGCCATGATACCCGACGACAGCGCTTTCTGCGACCAATGTGGCACCGAACTGATGTGGTGCCCCGACTGCAAACGCCCTAAACCCAACCGTACCCGCGAATGTCCGGTATGCGGCAGCGACCTTGTTCCCGGAAGGAAATATCTCAACGGGAACATGGCTCAGACACCACCAACAACGCCACCACCGCAACAGCCCAACCCATCTACGGCAGGTGCCTACACATCACCGCAGACCCAGTTCTATACCCAACCACAAAATACTCAACCGCAAAATATGGCGCCGCAGCCTCAACCTAACGATGGACCGCAACGCACGGCAATCAGTGGAACAAGGGCACCAGCCGGACCTACCAAAATCGTCGGTAACGGCTGGGCACTGCCACTCCGCGAGGGACCGTTCGGGCGTACATCGGGCATCTACCCGGAATTCGCCTCATGCCAATATATCTCCGGACGACACGGCATGTTCAAAAAAACAGCGACAGGATGGGTGGTCATCGACGTCGGCTCCACTAACGGTACATTCGTCAATGGCATAAGACTTACCACTGGCATGGAAACACCCATACGCATAGGCGATACATTAACCATAGCAACCATAGACTTCAACGTGCAATGAAGATAGATATACAAGCGATAAGCAATAAGGGAATGGTGCGCGAAAACAACGAAGACGCCCTTTCCATCGGAGGAATCTTCCTCCGCGACGATGCCATGGATTTCTCTGTTGACGTGCAGGAAAACGCGGTCTTCTACCTCCTGGTCTCCGACGGTATGGGAGGCCACGAAAAAGGCGAGGAAGCCAGCGAGATCACACTCGAGGAGATGAAGGAACAGTTCGCAATGAACGAGATCCAACCCAACACCTTTAGCGACGACATCAATGAGGCCGGCAAATACATTTCCTACAAACTCAACAATGCAGCTTTTGATCAAGGACAATTGAAACCTATGGGATGTACCTTGACGGGCGTGGTTTGGCACTATGGCAAGATTTATCTCATCAATGCGGGCGACAGCCGCACCTACCGCTTCCGTGGCGGCATGTTGCGGCAACTCACCAACGACCAAACGGAACGAGGTGTCACTGGCAATCCCGAGGCAAGCAAAGCGCTCCTCAACTGCATTGGCGGCGGACTCACTGGCACAATACTCACCGACGACATCACCAACAAGATTATCGAAGGCGACGTAATCCTGATTTGCTCCGACGGACTCACCGACATGCTCACCGACGATGAGATAGAAGCGTTGCTCAATGAAGGCATTACCCCCGAAGCCATGGAAAAAGGTCTTGCTGAGAAGCTCAAGGAAAAAGCTTGTGAAGCAGGAGGCTATGACAACGTTTCAATCATTTTGGCAAAACTGTAAATCATGATCAAGATAACGACACAAAAAACCGATGCCGACTTGTTTGGAAAAAGCAAGTGGTGGGGCTTTCCCGACATTTTTGACCCATTTTTAGTATTTAAATAATTCAAACATTATGAAAAACCAGATTTCCCATTTTTTGCTGTTGATTTCCATATTTCTTGTTTTTAATGGCGTTGCAAATGCACAAACTTATTTGACCGACGTTTATCAGCCCACAGATTCGTACCTTTACGAGGCATACCCGACCAAAGGCTCCCAAAATTTGAAGATTGCCATTTACAACTACAAAGGTGGGTTCTCGCTGAAGACGGGCAAAGGAGGATTGATCGATGGCACTAAGACAGGCTACGTCGAATTCAGCCTGAAAGGGGCCTATTCTAAGCTGAGCTTCGTGGTGGGGCCGGGGGGTAAATACAGCCCCAACTCGGCGAGCGACGGCAGAGATGTCATCTTGACTATCAAAGGCGATGGACAGAAGATTTTCGACCAGGTCATCCGTGACCATGATGCGCCAAAAGAATACATTGTTGACGTCAGTGGCATCGACAAGATTCGCTTCGACCTGCCGCATGGCTCGACTGACCTTGGCTTTGGTGCTGTGAAATTATGGAAATCCGGACAGCAGCCTGTCCCGACCCGGATGCCACTTGAGAATATCCATAACGGGAGAAAAGTCCAGCTCGTGGAGCAGCTTTTCCCGCATTATATCCGGCATAGCGGATGGGTGGCCGCCATCACGGACAAGGACGTGGAAGACTGTCACAAGACGAAAGACATAAGCTTGAACAGGGTGACCTATACGTCGGGGCTGGAGTTCACGGCCAACCAAGCCCTCTCCGGCAACAACACGGCCTGGGCCTATTTCTGGTTACAGCAGAAACATAACAAGCTGTCGTTCATCGTAGGCCCGCGTGACAACCAGAGTTCTGGCGCAGCGGCATGGCTGACCGTAAAAGGCGATGGCAAGATACTTTATGAGAAACATGTCACCCAAAAAGACCTGGCCGAGCAAGTGGTGCTTGACGTGGAAGGAGTCAACGTTGTCTCGTTCCATAGCATTGACGACATTTCTGAGTTCGGTGGCGGCATCGTGTTCGGCGTGGTTGACATCTACGCCTATCCGGCAGGTGACGCTTCCGTGCCTGCACCAGGCATCGTGAATGCTTCCAAGGACCGTCTTGCCACTTTGCCAAGTCCTTGCAAGATGGTTTCCAACATCCCTCCTTACTCGGTGAAAGGCATAAAGGACTACAAAAGCTCTTATTTCAACGGAGAGTCGGACTATTACACCTTCTCGATGGGCGGCGAGCAATTCAGTGAAGGTTTCATCCTGACCTCGGGCGAGAAGTTCTTTGATGGCAACATCAGTGCCTATTACAAGTTCGACTTGGCTGGTGAGTTCGACTGGGTGAGTTTTACGGCGGGAACATTGACACAACACCGTGTCTTCGATGACGACAATATCCAAGTCTATGCCGATGACCAGTTGATTCTCGACGCGAAGGTGCATTGCACATGGCCTAACCAACGTTTCGAGCTGCCTATCGGGAAATGCCGCACGCTGACATTCGCCAAACCTGGAACGGGCAAGAAAAAGCAGACCTATATCGGCATCGGTGATGTCGTCTTGTACCGTGGGCCTGTGGTGCCAAACAACCTCTTTGTACACCCCAAGCCGGAATGTCCGCAGACCGCAGACCTTATAGATCTATGCAAACGCCCCTATTTCCACTATGTGGGACGTTATCTCAGTTCGCTCACTAACTTTGATTTCAACGATTGCTTTAAGAATGGAGCCTCGCAACGGGAGTTTTTCCAGATGAAAGACGGAAGCAAGATTTACAAAGGGGTGATGCTCGAAGCCAATGTCCCCTTGTCCCTTGAAAACGTGACGCTTGACGATGCCGTGCTGATGTTCCTGACAGGGGTTACTCCAGTGATCAACACCAGCTCGTGGAACAGCAAACCTGTCGACGGCAAGGCAGCGGGAGTCAAGGATGAGGCCGGTAACGTGCTGCATTTGATGCAGGACGGCAAACAGTCGTCGGTAGCCGCCTTCAATGTTTTTAAAGAATATGAGACCTGCACGTTTACCGTGGCGAACAAATCCGTCTATGTCGATCCGATGATGCAGACGCTTGGTGGGGAATCGCATCCTCCCGTCAAGCTGGATGTCTTCGCCGACCGTATGAGGGTAGGGGAAATATGGCTCACTGACGACATGGCACCAACCACTTTTACTGTGCCGATCTATAAATGTGAGCAGTTGATGTTTTGGCTGGAATGTGGCGACGTGCGATCTGGACAGTATGTGCTATATGACATGACCCTGAGCAAGAATCCTTACCAACAGCCTGCAAATTTCAGCAACACAACCAATAAGGATGAGGGTAAAAACACTGCCGCTAACACCTCGAAACCCAGCAAGAAACAGAAGAAGGAGAAACAGAAAAAAGAAGAGGAACCCATCGTTTGGCAGATGCCGAAACTCACCAAAAACAAATACATCGACGATTATCTCAAAGATTGCGATGCCGTATGGAAAGCCACTAAAAAATACGAACAGCGCACAGGTGTGGCCTATTCCTTGTCCACAACGTATCTGCAAGGCGACGAGGGAGAGACTTACAAGGCTGTTTCGTTTGTTGATAATCGCGGCAATCGATTGTCTGTCAATACGATCATTGCTGAAAACGAGAAAATCATCGCTGACGGAAAAACAGCTAAGTCATCGATGTCGTTGATGGGGTTGGAGATGGCAAACGCTTCACTCGCGCTTCCCGAATTGGGATTTGACGCCATCTCATACGGAAAAATCATCAGGCAGGCCAGCAAGATGGTCTCGCAATGTGAGAAGACCGTGGATCAAATCATCGAAGAGAGGACTGAACAGAATGAAGTTTTGAGGGCTATGCAGCGCAAGGCGTTGGTAATCGGGCAAAAGGCATCCACTGACAAAGTGCTTTTGCTCCATTTGGATGAGAACGAGACTGTCCCTGAAGGCGTGTTGCAACAGGTGAGGTATTTCAATATGGATTAATGGTCGAGGTCTTTCAACGCCTCCCAAACCAAATCAGCCTCAAAGCCTTTTTGCATGGCGTATGCGGCAAGCTTGCGTTTTTTCTCGAAGTCGTTTTCGGCCTTCACGGTCTTGGCTTTTATCTTTAAAATCTCGATGAGTCGCTGGCGATAGGTTTCTTCGTCGGTGCCTTCCAAGGCTTCATCGATGATATCTTTATCTATTCCTTTCTGTATCAGATGGAATCGGATTTTGTTCAAGCCCCAGCCATTTTGGTTGATCTTGCTTTTGACAAAAGCTTTAGCAAAACGCTCATCATCGACAAAACGGTTATCTAACAAATAAGCAAGGATTTCGTCTTTGGCTTCTTGCGGGATGTCGAAAGACCTCAGTTTATCCGTCACATCCTTGACACACCGTTCCTGATAGGCGCAATACTTAGCCATTTTGTCCAGCACCCGTTCCATACTTCATACTTGTTTAGTCTCCCTCTCCTCGGGAGAGGGGTCGGGGGAGAGGCTTTATCAGCACTCAATTTTAAGGTCGCCGTCTTTGATCCAGCCGATTTTTCGCAGAATCAGACCGAAAGCCCACGAAAGCACAGCAGGAAGCACAAAGCATACGAGCAACATGCCGATCCACATATTCATGCCACCTTCGGGCATGGCGGTATAGATGCCGATGGGTCCGACCAGGCCGCAGGTGCCCATGCCGGAGCCAATGGGGATGTTCTCCAGGTGGAAGACGCAGGTGGCCAAAGGTCCTGTGATGGCAGCGGCCAAGGTAGGAGGGATCCAGATACGGGGGTTCTTCACGATGTTGCCCATCTGGAGCATCGAAGTACCCAAACCCTGTGCGAGGAGTCCTCCCCAGCGGTTCTCTCTGAAACTCAGTACCGCAAATCCAATCATTTGGGCACAGCAACCAGCGGTGGCAGCACCTCCTGCGATGCCACCTAAGCCGATGGCCAGACAGATAGCAGCGGAGCTGATAGGCAGGGTGAGCACGGCACCGATGACCACCGAGACGATGATGCCCATCAGGAAGGGCTGCATCTGGGTGGCGTGCTCGATGAAAGCTCCCAAGGCGGTCATCAGCCTGCCAATAGCGGGGCCGATGGCAAAGGCCACCAGCACCCCGCTGATGATTACCACGGCGGGGGTCACCAAGATATCGACTTGCGTCTCTTTATAGACCATCTTGCCTAATTCGATGGCGACCAGCACAGCCACGTATGCCCCCATGGGACCACCTAACTCATTGCCAGCGATACCCACGGCGATGGCGCTGAACAGCACCAAGCCCTCGCAGCGGAGCTTGTAGGCGATGGCCACCGCGATGGCGGCTCCTGTGGCAGCTTTGGCGTATTTGGCGATGGTGACAAAAGCGTCCCATCCCGTTTTGTCGCCCAAGGTCTGGAAGATGGTGCCGATGAGCAACGAGGCAAACAACCCCAATGCCATGGCACCTAAGGCATCCACAAAATAAGCTCTCCAGGTCAAATCAACCTTCTTTCGCTCACAAAATGCTTTAAATCGTCCCATTGTCCCCCCAAGAAACCCCAACCGGAATCTCTCTAAATTCTAAATTCTTAATTATTAATTCAAAAGGTAATCCCCTCAATACCGCTTTCCTTCATCAGGTCAGCCAGTTTGGTGTCGTTGTCGTCAACGGCAGCCAGGCAGTTGGTGACGATACGGATTTGTTTGGCGGGATAGAAAGTCATCAAGTCTTTGGTCGTCTCATAGACGCAATAGTCCGTGGCAATGCCGCAGATGTCGATGCCGTCAAAACCGATCTCTTTGATGATGGAGGTCAGCTTCTCGCCGCTTTGTGCGTTTTGGAAGATGCTGAACTCTTCTTTCTCGGGAAGGTCGCCTTTGGTCATGTAATGGATGTCGCCGTGGCCGCTGTTGTTCAGAGCGTCTTGCAGAGCCGGGTAAACGTTCATGCCTTCAGTGCCTTGCACACAGTGGGGCGGGAACACACCGCCTTGTTTCACGAAGGAGCAGTGATTTTCGGGATGAGCGTCTTGAGTGACAATCACCCAGTCGTAAGCTTTCAGAGCACCGTTTTCAACAGCTTTGGCGAGATAATCCATGGCCTCAGGACCTTTGGCGGTAGCTAAGCTGCCTGTGGTGAAGTCGATCTGAGGATCCACGATGATGAGCATGTGGTTGTGTTTCTCTTCTTTCACTTCAGTGGCGGTTTGTTCGTTGGTGTTTTCTTTTTTCTGATTCTTGTTGCCGCAGCCAGTCATGACTAATGCAGCCAGGAGCACGACGACTCCCAAAAAATGTTTTTTCATGGTAAAAATACTTTATTTTGAAATTTGCGGCAAAAGTAAGAAATTTTTTAGAATTTAGAATTAAGAATTTAGAATTTAGAGGGTTTTACCCCGTAGGGCCTGATGTTTTGTCAAATAAAACATATAAGGTCTTACTTGAACAACGCTTTCATCCATTCCGGTCGCCCAATCTTCCGTAACATCGACTTCACCCACTCGCGGTTCTCGGGCTTGTACCAGAAAAAGAAACGCTGTTGGGCAAGTTTCTCATCTTTGGTCTTAGCACAAAACACAGGTTCCAAGGTGTAGGGATTGTAACCGGAATAGTAAATCTCTGTGGCCAAAGTCATCGGGGTGGGAGTGAAGTCCTGCACTTGCTCCAGATGATATCCCAATGCTTTGGTTTTCACAGCAAGTTCGGCCATGTCCTCCAGATAACAGTCAGGATGCGAGGAGATGAAATAGGGGATAAGCTGTTGGTTCAGATGTTCTTTTTCATTCAGCGAGTCGAATTTCTTTTTGAGTTTGACAAACATCTCGAACTTGGGTTTGCGCATCAGCTTCAGCACAGCGTCGCTGGTGTGTTCGGGGGCCACCTTCAACCGTCCATTGACGTGTCTTGTCACCAGTTGCCGGAAATACTCGTCATAACCCATGGCTTTGTTTTCCTCGGGGGTGCAGTCGTGCAGGAAGAGGTCATAGCGGATGCCGGAGCCTACCGTGGCTTTCTTTACTTTGGGATGCTTATCCACCTCTTGGTAAATCTCAATCAAAGGATGATGGTCGGTGTTGAGATTCTTGCATACGGTGGGTTGTAGGCAGGTAGGACGGACACATTTCTCACAGAGCTTTTCGTCCTTGCCATGCATCCGGTACATGTTGGCCGAAGGCCCGCCCAAATCGCTGATATAGCCTTTGAAGTCCTCCATCTGAGTCACCTGATCTACCTCGCGCATGATGGATTCCTTGCTTCTCGATGCCACAAACTTTCCTTGATGGGCAGAGATGGTGCAGAAAGCGCAGCCGCCGAAGCACCCGCGATGCAGGTTGATGCTGTGTTTGATCATCTCGTAGGCTGGGATGACACCGCGCTTGGCGTATTTCGGATGGGGAAGTCTTGTATAAGGTAAATCAAAGGAGGCATCAATTTGTTCCGTAGTAAAGGTGGGTAGGGGAGGATTGATGATGACTCGCTCTCGACCGACCTCTTGGACCAGTCTGGCAGCGTGTTTCTTGTTCGACTCCTCTTCAATATGTTTGAAGTTGGAGGCGTATTTCTTTTTGTCTTTCAGGCATATTTCGTGAGAGACAAGTTCGATGGTCTCGCCCTTAAACTCGGGCAGAGGCTGTGTCTTGTCTTGCAGGAAGAAAGTCTGCTGGATATCTGTCAGTTCATTGACTTTGCGTCCTTGTTGGAGGGCTTTGGCAATCTCCACCATGGTGTATTCGCCCATGCCATATACCCCGATGTCGGCTTTTGAATCCACCAAGATGCTGGGTTTCAGGCAGTCGTCCCAATAGTCGTAATGGGTCACGCGGCGTAACGAGGCTTCGATACCGCCAATCACCACGGGCACATCGGGGTAAAGTTGTTTGAGGATGTTGCTATAGACCACGCTGGCACGGTCGGGTCGGAACCCTGCTTCCCCGCCTGGGGTGTATGCGTCGTTGCTTCTCAGCCTTTTGTTGGCGGTGTAGTGGTTCACCATCGAGTCCATGCAGCCGGCGGACACTCCAAAATAGATTTTTGGCTTTCCGAATTTCTTGAAGTCCCTTAAATCATCTCTCCAGTTGGGTTGTGGAATCAGTGCAACCTTAAACCCAGCATGTTCCAGCATCCTCCCGATGACCGCAGCGCCAAAAGCGGGATGGTCCACGTAGGCATCACCCGTGACGAACACAATATCCACCTCATCCCACCCGCGCAGGTCGGTTTCTTTCTTCGTGATCGGTAGCCAGTCTAATAAGGTCATCGCTCTTTATTTGACCGCAAAAATAAGGATAATTGTTGAAAAACCGGAAAAGACCCTCTCTTATTCCATTTCCTCAGCCAATTTCTTCGGCTCACGTCGGGTGTCCCACAAGGCAACTATCACAATAGTGTCATTTTCAATACGGTAAACAAGTTTGTTAATCTTGTTTACGACTAGGCTTCTGTATTCGTTTTTTGAACCACATAATAATGGCTCAATTCTACCAGCAAAGGGATTACACTTTAAAACATTAATGGTCTTTTCTATGCTTTGAAGGAATTTATTGCTCGCTTTCGAGCCGAATTCTGAAAAAATATAAATCGAAATTTCGCTGGCAGATTCACGGGCTTTCTGAGACCAGGTAATAATCATGGTTTCTTCAATTGTGCCAGCCCTTTTTTACAGTAATCCAATACTTCTTCCGTAGTATAAACCCTTCCGGCTTCAAAATCACGCTCTGATTCTTCAATCATGGCGTATATCTCTTCCATGGAATAGGGCTTCAGGTTTTCGTTATCGGGTTTGTTCAGCGATGTCACTTCGTTCATTTCTTTGGTAAGATTTGTGCAAAGGTAAGCATCTTCTTCTAAAGTGGCAACCATCGGCCAATCAAATTTTAAGTTGTTGTTTTGCAGGTTTTTCATAATACTCTACTTTTATGTTTTGTTTGCAAAGATATAAAATATTTGAAATATCAGTATATAAATTGAAATAAAATTATTTAAAACGTATTAATATTTTTGCCCATAGCGTGGGAGATCTACTGGTCGAGTTCGCTTTGCGGCAAACCGCTCGACGCGTGGTTCTTCTTATTCTTTTCGGACGACTACTTCATGTTCAGCTTCCATTACCGGTTCCGTGGCCTACCCGTCCGGGCAGTGTGCTCCTCGCGTCAGAAGTAACCTTTGTTCTGATCGACCACGAGAGTGCGCCACCCAACCCCGCCTGGCAACTTTTATAAAAAAGCCTACCTGTCTGTGTCCTATTCTACCCTCTCAGCCAATTTCTTAGGTTCACGTCGGGTGTCCCACAAGGCAACAATTTCGATGATGTTGCCGTTGATATGGTAAACCAATTTGTTTAACCGACCAACAACCAAACTTCTATAAACGACGGAAGCCCCTTCCAATAAGGGTTCTTCTTTTCCGAGATACGGGTGTTTACTCATTAAAGGAACAACATGGTAGATGTCGTCCAAGAATTTTGTTTTGGAACTTTTACCGAATCTATTCTCTATGAAATCTGCCGCTTGTCGTAATTGGTCGTGAACTTCTAATGACCAAACGACTCTCATACCACTTCGTTCTTAGAAATGATATAACCGCAATCTTGAAGCACTTCCTCCGTCGTGAAGTACTTTCCTTCGGCGATTTGTTTTCTGCCGGTTTCGGCCATCTCAAGGAGTTCTTCTCTAGTATAAGGCTTCAATGCCATTTCCTCATCGTCAATTCCAGTAAATACAGACTCTTCGCTCATTTCTTTGGTAATAATTGAGCAAAGGTAAGCATCTTCTTCTAAAGAGGCAACCATCGGCCAGTCATTTTTTAAGTTGTTGTTTTGCAGGTTTTTCATTAAATTCTACTTTTATGTTTCGCTTGCAAATATATAAAATATTTCAATTATCAATATATAAATCGAAATTAAATTATTTTTACTGTATTAATAATATAACATTAATAAGCACTCGTCTCAAAATTAAATTTTGTCCTTCCGCTCGATAGAGCAGTGAACTGATAGAAAAACACAAAAACACTTTTTTATCTCAAAAAAGATTCCGACCTTTGCCGCCGCAAAAACGAGCGTTATTATATTATTTAAAAACTTATTATTCAATCATTTATGAGTAAGATAAATGACATTTTGAAAGAAATTGGCCAAGCCTTGGTCAGCAAGAAGTTCTGGATTGAGCTGATTATTATGACCCTCGGCATGGTGATGACAGCCATCTGCGTCTATTATTTCTTGGTTCCCAGCAAGCTGATCGTGGGTTCCATCTCCGGTCTCTCCATCGTGTTGACCAACATCTTTAACAGTATGGGCATTAACATCAGCCTGTCGATGATGATTACTTTGATTAACGCCATCTTGCTGGTTTTGGCTTACCTCCTTATCGGCAAGGAATTTGGCCTGAAAACAGTCTATTGCGCCTTGATCCTCGGTCCCTTGACCAAGGTGTGCGAGTGGGTGTATCCTTGGGAAAACCTGGCTACCCCGAACGATTACTTGATTAATATGGGTGTGGATGCCAGCTCGGCCTATTCCGTGATGGGTAACCCTTGGTTCGACCTGCTCTGCTGTGTGATTATCCTCAGCGCCGCCCAAACGCTGATGTTCTCTATCAACGCCTCCACGGGTGGACTCGACATCCTTGCCAAGATCGTCAACAAATACCTGCATTTCGACATGGGTAAGTCGGTCAGCGTGGCGGGTGCCATCATCTGCCTCACCGCTTTCGCCATCAACCCTTTCCAGATGGTGATCATCGGCCTTATCGCTACTTGGATCAATGGCATGGTGGTGAATATGTTCACCGCTAACCTCAACCAACGCAAGCGTGTCTGCATCGTGTCGAAGGACTATGACCGTATCCGCCGTTTCATCATCGATGACCTCGATCGTGGCTGCACGCTCTATGAGGTGATTGGTGGTTATACCAACGAGAAGTCAATCGAGCTGGAGGCTTTGCTCACTAACGATGAGTTCTCCGCACTGATGGCTTATCTCGACAAAAATGAAATCAAGGCTTTCACTACCGCTGGCAACGTGAGCGAAGTGTATGGTTTGTGGGCAAAAGACCGCAAAAGAACCCGTAAACACGCTGAAAAACGGTAATTGTTGAAAAGTTTTATTTTTATATAAGGAGATAGTTCCTATCTTTGCATGAGGTCAGGAATCACTGCTATGAAAAAAGAAGTAAAATTCAGCCTGGTATATCGCGACATGTGGCAGTCGTCAGGAAAATATGTGCCACGTAAGGATCAACTGGAGCAGATTGCCCCTCTGATTATCGACATGGGTTGCTTCGACCGTGTGGAGACTAACGGTGGAGCCGCCGAGCAGGTGAACTTGCTTTATGGCGAGAACCCTAATCCCTCTGTTCGTGCTTTTACAAAGGCCTTGCATAAGGGTGGCATCGAGTGTCACATGCTCGACCGTGCCCTCAACGCCTTGCGCATGAACCCCGTCCCCGCCGATGTGCGCCAACTAATGTATAAGGTGAAGAAAGCACAAGGTGTGGATATCACCCGTATCTTCTGCGGCCTTAACGACGTGCGTAACATCATCCCCTCCATCCAATGGGCCAACGAGGCGGGCATGATCTCGCAAGCCGCCATGAGTATCACCTATTCGCAGGTGCATACCGCCGAGTATTATATGAAAATTGCCGACCAGCTCATCGCGGCTGGTGCCAAAGAGATCGCCCTCAAGGACATGGCTGGCGTGGGCCGTCCGGTCAGCTTGGGACGTATCGTCGAACATATCAAGAAACAACACCCTGAAATCAAGGTGCAATATCATGGCCACACTACCCCGGGCCTCTCTATGGCCTCTATGCTTGAGGTCTGTAAGGCTGGTTGCGACTATGTCGATGTGGCCATGGAACCGCTCTCCTGGGGTACGGTCCATCCCGATGTCATCAGCGTGCAAGCCATGCTGAAAGATGCCGGTTTCCTCGTGAAGGACATCGACATGAAGACCTATATGGCCGCCCGAAGCATGACGCAAAGCTTCATTGATGACTTCCTCGGTTACTGGATCGACCCGCGTAACCGTTACATCAACTCGCTGCTGCTGGGCTGCGGCCTTCCAGGTGGCATGATGGGTTCCCTCATGGCTGACCTTAAACCGGTACATGCCGCTATCAACATGAACCGCAAGAAAGAAGGTTTGCCGGAACTCACCGAGGACGAGATGCTGGTTGAACTGTTCCAAGAGGTGCAGGATATCTGGCCTAAACTCGGCAACCCGCCTTTGGTCACCCCGTTCAGCCAATATACCAAGAACATCGCCTTGATGAACCTCTTCGCACTCAGCAAGGGTGAGCCTCGTTATGAGAATTCCATCGACCCGGCGGCTTGGGATATGATCCTGGGCAAGGCTGGTAAGCTGCCCGGCACCCTCGCCCCTGAGATTGTGGAACTCGCCAAGAAGAAAGGCTTGAAGTTCTTCACTGGGAACCCGCAGGATAACTATCCTAACGCCTTGCCGCATTTTATCGAGGAGATGAAGAAAGAGGGCTGGGACCGTGGCCAGGATGACGAAGAGCTGTTCGAGTTTGCCATGCATGAAAAACAATATCGTGAGTACAAGTCGGGCGAGGCCAAACGCCGTTTCAACCAAGAGCTGGAAGCCAAGATGAAGGCGAAGTTTGAAAAGGCTGGCGGTGAAGCCAAGATCCCGGATCTTCGCGCCTTGCGCCATCCCAATGCGGAGCCAGTCATCGCTCCCGTCAGCGGTGTCGTGATGTGGGAAGTCGATTTCGATGACAAGAGCATCGCTCCCGCTCCAGGCAAGGTTTACAAGGAAGGTGATATTTTATGCGCCATCAACAGCGATCATGGCATGGAAGTTGTTTACGCCCTGTGGCCCGGAAAAATTGTCGAGGCAACCGCCGAACAAGGCAAACGGGTCGCCAAAGGTGACATTATTGCGTTCATTGAAAAATAATCCTAATTCAATAATTGTTTAATTAAAATCAAATCAAAAATGAAAAAATTAGCTTTAGTTCTCGCAATCGTTTTTGCAGGTTTCATGTCAGCTAACGCCCAAGTTTGGGTTGGTCTGAACGACATTACGGCTAAGGTCGAAAAGAGCCACACAGCTTTCTCATTCGCTCCTGAAATTGGTTATAACATCAATAACCAATGGACTGTCGCTCTTGGTGTCAACTATGGTTACGACAAGACTGATATCGTTGGCAGCGTCGCTTCGGTTTATAACAATCTGACCCTCCAGCCTTATCTCCGTTACGTGGGTGGTACCATCGGAAAGAAGTTCTCTCTGTTTGCTGACCTCTGCGGCGACTTCGGTCTCCTCGACAACGAAGGCGCTTATGCTGTGACCATTCAACCCGGTATCGCTTGGGCTGCCACCGACAAATTCACGGCTGCCTTCCGTTTCTGCAAGATTGGTTATGACCACCACATCTATGGTACTGATGGCTTCCTGCTGAAAGGCGCTCTGGCTTGCCCCAGCTTCGGTATCTACTACTCGCTGTAATCAATTTATTCTTGATAAAATATAGGGATGTCATGGGATGGCATCCCTATTTTTTTTATTTTTGTCCCAAATCATCTTCATCATGAAACGCTTCTTCCTGATTCTATCCATGGCTTTCATCGTGGCCAATCTCTCTTCGCAACAAATCCTCCCCACTTGGGAATCCATCAACCAACGGGGTTACCCGCAGTGGTTTTCTGATGCCAAATTGGGCATCTTCATCCATTGGGGTGTTTATTCGGTGCCTGCCTTCGCCAGCAAAGAAGGCTATGCCGAATGGTATTACCGTGGACTGATGACCAACGATGACCGTCAGGCGTTTCAGGAACGCATCTATGGCAAGGACTTTCGTTATGAGGATTTCGTCCCGATGTGGAAAGCTGAGCTTTGGAATCCTGAAGAATGGGCAGAACTGTTCAAGAAGTCCGGCGCGAAATATGTATTGCTTGTATCCAAGCATCACGATGGCTATTGCTTGTGGCCGAGCCAGTATGCTCCGGGTTGGAACAGCGTGGAGACGGGTCCGCGTCGTGACATCTGTGGTGAGCTTACCGAGGCGGTGCGTAACAAGGGCTTGAAGATGGGTTTCTATTATTCTCTTCCGGAATGGAAGAGCGATATCCACCGCTGGTATGTTGATCCTGACGATTCCATTGCTACTTACGTTGACACGCACATGATTCCCCAGCTTAAAGAGTTGGTCACGACCTATAAGCCTACGGTGCTTTTCACCGATGGGGAATGGCGAAACAGCGCGGAGCAGTGGCACGCCACGGAGCTGATTTCATGGTATTATAACACAGTGGGAGAGGAGGCTATCGTCAACGACCGTTGGGGCAACGGGCAGCAACATGGCTTCCGCACGCCTGAATACAGTGCGGGTATCACCCTCACCGACCGTCCCTGGGCGGAATGCCGGGGCTTGGGACGCTCCTTCGGCCTCAACCGTAACGAGCCTTTGGAGAATTACTTGACCTCTGACGAACTGATTCGCCATTTCTGCGTGCTGGTAGCTGCTGGCGGTGGCATGACACTCAATGTGGGTCCCGCTGCCGATGGTAAAATCCCGCTGCTGCAACAAGAACGCCTGCTCGATCTTGGCAGATGGCTCGATATCAACGGCGAAGCCATCTATGGAACCCGCCCCTACAAAAAGTTTTATGAAATGAAAATGGTGACTGTCTCGCGAAGCGATGCAAAAATCGATTTCGACTGGAAACGTAACGCTCCGGATCCAGCCATCAGCTGCGACCATTTCCAAGCGCATTGGCAAGGCGTCTTCTTCTGCCTGGAGGATAACTACACCTTTGAGATTGAAACCGATTTTCAGGCAAGGTTGCTGATTGATGACCAAGAGGTTATCGGGGACGCTCGAAAACTGCCTTTGGGCTCGATTCATCTTTCTGCTGGCCAGCATAAGATCTCGGTGTTTTATGAGGAAGACGATCTTGAGGCAAGCATCCATCTCTATTGGTCGTCAGAGAAGATGCCCAAACAAATCATGGAAGGTTTCCAAATGGGGCCCAAGCTGCCTACGCAAGGCTTGAAGGCATCTTATATCTGTGAACAACCCCGTGTGTGCTATACCCAAAAGAACAGTAACTTGTATGCCATCGCATTGGACTACCCTCAGGACTCGTTGGTGTTGCAGCTCGATCAACCAGACCCGGCGATGAAAGTGAAACTCTTAGGCACTGTCAAAGATCTCCCCTGGGAGTATCATGACGGAAAACTGATTATCCAGACCTCTGATTTGAAATACCAGGATCTTACCTCATCCGCCGCTTGGGTGTTTAAACTTAGTCGTTCGGGACTTTGAAAAAGATAACCTCAGTCAGCTTGCTTGACTTGTTGAGCAGGCGCTTGAGATAAAGACGTTGGTCTTCCTGTGCGAACTTGAAATGGACACGGTCTCCCTTAGGGATGCACTTCAATGATTTCCTGCGGCTAAAACTGGTTTGATATTCGTAATCTTTGGTCTTTAAAAACAGGAATTTGCTTTTCCCTTTCAGGATGCTGTTGTTATAGCCGTCGAAAAAAGAGGGATTTCCCCATTTCCCCACGAACACCTCTGGATGCTTGAGGTCGTGTACCACCACGTCAAAGGTGATGCTCGAGTGAGGGACGATTTCCACGATTTTTTGTTCCACGATGTCTTGGGTCTCTTGTTTTACCACTTCAAGATACAGCCAGCGGTAGGGATTCTCCTCGCGCTCCCAGATGGGGGTCAGATGCAGTGTCACGTAGGTGGAATCGGTCAGCATGGCGCTGTATTCGCCTTGCATCGTCGTATAGAGCTGCATGACATCGTTGGTGGTGTATGCTGCGGGTTTTTGGGCAATGCCCTGTAAAGTGGCAAGGAAAACAAAAAGGAGAAGGATTGGATGTTTCATGACATGGTGATTTAGAAAGTGAGGGTCAGACCGAGGGATGGAAGAATGGGCAGCTGGTTCACAACTTCGCTGGTGATGATGTCCACATAAAAGACATTGGCGCGGTTATACACGTTGGTCAAGCTGAAGTCAGCCTCCAAAGAGGTGTGCTCGCTGAAGAAAAACCGACGTTTGATGTCGAGGTCCAGACGATGGTAGGCAGGAAGACGGCCTTTGTTAAGATCTCCGTACAGCACGCCTATCTCACCATTGGTGGTGGTGTAGTCGAAGTTGATGCCATCCTGGAATGACAGGAACTCATAATAACCTTGGATCTTCGTGAAGGGGAAGCCTGTGCCGAAGTTCCAGCGTCCGCTGAACTCCCATTGCCGTTGGTCACCTGCCGTATAAGTCAGGATGACGTTGACATTGTGCCGACGGTCGAAATGGGGCTGGTACGAAACCATATTAATCTCGCCGGTGCTGTTGTTGTATTTCTCGTAGTTCCTGTTGACGAACCCTAACGCATACACGGTCCACAAATACCAGTTTTTGTTCTCATATTTCAAAGAAAGGTCAAACCCGTATGCGTCGCCTGATTCCAACATGAAGTCCTTCTTTATCAATTCGTTGACCGTAGCGTTGTCTTCGTTGTCAGGATACATCTTGTTACGGTTGAGGTTGGTTAGCTGGATGAATTGTTTCCAGTAGCTCTCCAGATTCATGGTCATGTTGTCGGTGACATCAAACTCCACGCCTAACACATAATGGTTGGCTTTCTGAAGGCTGGTTTTAATCCTCCTGTCATCGAATTGTTTCGGGACGTTGGTGACTCCCGACAAGAAGCCGTAGAACAGGTTGACGACATCGCGGTCGGAGGTGGCTGCCACAAAGTCTTGCGTATAACGTCCTGCCGCTCCTTTGAAACGCAGTCTGTCATTGGCATTATACTTGAAAGCGACACGGGGTTCCAATGAAGGCGCACTGAAAGCGGGGTAGTATTGGAAACGCAGACTCGGCTCAAACAGGAAATTGCCGAACACCATCTTGTATTTGGCAAAGGCGCCAATCTCCGTGGAGTAATTGGTCTCCTCAATGCGATAGTGTCCGTAGTTGCTGTAAGTCAGATAGTCTGTTGAGAATCCGAGGACCTCAATACCATATTTTAAGGTGTTCTTTCCGAGGAAATAGTTGAAGTTAAACCCCATGTTGAAGCCATCGATTTTGCTGTAGCGGTCGGAGCTGTTGTGCTCTTTCATGCGTCCGATGTAACTCGAATAGGCGATGTTTCCTTCCACCATTACGGGTGCTTTGCCAGGGATAATCAAGAAGTTGGCCCCCGCGCCCCAGGAGTTCCAGCTGAAGTCAGACAACGCCTTGTAGTTGTTCACTTGGTCGTTGAAGGAGAATCCGAACACGTTGACTTTAGAGCCATTCGGGGCATTGATGGAGACTTTGCTGTAGAGGTCTGAATAATTGAACGGCAAACCGTCCTTGTTGGCATATTGATATAGGAGCTTGCTGGTCTTTTCGAGATAGGAGTGTTTGGCGGATAACACGAACGTAACTGCGGCGTCGTTGTTGGTCTTTGCTTTCACGATGGGTCCTTCAAGTGTCAGCTTGGCTCCGAAGCAGCTGGCGCCCAGCTTGCCGCCCCAGCGTTTTTTGTTGCCGTCGCGGGTGGTGATGTCCATCACGGATGAGATGCGTCCGCCGTATTCCGCTCCGAATCCTCCGGTATATACCTCGGCGTTGCGGATGATGTCGGTGTCGAAGACGGAGAAGAGGCCGATGGAGTGGAAGGGATTATAGACAACCATGCCGTCGAGCAGCACCTTGTTTTGGATCGGTGAGCCGCCACGGATATAAAGCTGTCCGCCTTGGTCACCGGTGAAGATGACACCTGGCACCACTTGAAGGTATTGGGCAAGGTCGGCCTGGCCTCCCACACTGGGAATTCGGTTGATGGTTCGTGGCGTCACGGTAATCACAGAGGTCTTGGTCTCTGTCCGGGCCTCTATCTTGTCAGCCGTGATGCTCACAGTCTCCAACGTGGTGTGAGTTTCCTTCAGCGTGTATTTCTTGTTGATGGACTGTCCCTTGGAGAGGGTGATGTTATCGGTAAGGGTGTCATATCCGATACAGGTAACAACCAACACGTATTTGCCGTCGGGGATGCGGGTGATGTTGAAATAGCCGTTCTCGTTCGTCGAGCAGCCCAGCGTGGTTCCTTTGAGAAAGACATTGGAAAACATCACCGGCTCGCCGGTGGATTCTTCATAAACGAATCCTTTGATGTCGTTGTTTTGGGCTAAGGCAAATGTTGTGGCTCCAAATAGCGTGAAGAGCAGTAGTAAGCGATAAATGAGTGTTCTTTGCATAATTGCTAAATAAAATGAATCTGCAAAGATACAAAAAAGATTTGGCACTCATGCAAAAAAATCAATATCGTATCACGGATAACTCGGAGACGGCACAGCTCAGCTCGATGAGGATCTGGTGCTGTCCTTGCCCGAATCCCGGTGTCTGCCAAAGGCCACGTTCTTTTTTCTCGAATCCCTGGAAGTCCTTCTCGGTGATGGCTGACTTGACATAGATTTGGCAGTCGAGGCTGGCGGGCACTTTGATGTCGATGTCGGAAGCTCCGGTGTTGATAACGAGTTTGGTGTCGCAGTCATGGTCGCCTAACCGGAGGTCAAGGTCACAGGCTCCTCCGTTAATCTCGATAGATCCCATGCGGTAGGGTGAGAAATCCAATTCGGCATCCGCGGCGCCCATATCTAAGTTGAAATCCCAAACAGGCTGTGTGCATAGCGACAACCTGAGGTCGTTTTCATTGCTTTTCTTGTTTTTTTTGATATGACCTTTCCCGCTAAGATAGATGGAGGTCATGTCATCACCCCGTTCGCTCCTGAAGCTGTATTTCACGAAGTTACTCTCGATATCTGCTTTGACGAGTTCGGCACAGGGCGCGCCTAAGCTGAGGTCACCCGCGCCAAAATCGATGTCGATGCTGGCCCTGCTGACCTCGTTGAACGGCTCGGAGAAATGCTGTGTGCCAGCAGACTCCCAGTCCTGGTCGTCGTCCTCGTCGTCATCGAGGTCCTGGTCATCGTCATCCCAGTCCCAGACCGATGTGTGCCTGTTGAAGAAACGGGTGATGGCGTTGCCCTGGTAGTGCCGGTTTTCAGCGTGATACAGTAAACATCCTGCGCCAAGGGCGGCCAACAAGATGGCAGATTTCACATATTCATTCAAAGGGAGTATGGCGATGCCGCAGATGATTAAAGCCATCGGCCAGAGTCTCCAAAAGATAGACCAATGGAATTCAAAGACGTGAAGAGTGGCTAACAAGGCGATGACTCCTGTGAAAAGAACCAGGATGCCTATGAATAAATTCTTACTTTTCATTTTTCTTGCTGTTTATTGGGATGATGAGAACAAGTCCAAGGATGATGAGAAGGATGGGCCAGGCGGTGTGCCAGTTGATTTCGGGGATGTAACGTCCCACCAAGAACAACACGCCGAGGCCAATGAGAACCAAGCCCGCGACCATGTTTCCATTTCTTGTTTTAGGGTCAGGGCTCCCTTCGGTGTTGACGATTTGGTCTATCGTGCCCTCGGTCGTCGCATAGCTCTTCTTGGAAGGCATGACGACCCAAAGGATGAGGTAGATCAGCAGTCCGGAACCACCGAAGACGAACATCAGGAAGAACAAGACCCGCCAAAAGGCAGGATCCATGTCGAAGTAGTTGCCTAATCCAGCGCAGACACCCCCGATGGCTTTGTTGCGGAGGTCTCTTTCAAGTCGTTTGTTGTTGCTCATAGTCGCTATTTTTCTATATAAAACGTAAAAACCGCAAAATAGTTACACGAAAAGTTTATTTTATTCAAAATTTATTCCAAAAAGTGCTGTTTTTTTTATTCTGAATCGAAAAATTGTTTGTTCGTGCGGCAATTATTCCTATCTTTGTACGTTGGCATTTAAAGAATGTAGTATCATAACACATAAAATTACAGAATGGAGAAATTATTGTTACTCGGAGATGAGGCCATTGCTCAAGGCTTCATCGATGCAGGAGGCAGTGCCATCAACAGCTATCCAGGCACGCCCTCGACACAAATCACGGAATATGTTATGAAATCGAAACAGGCCAAGGAACTCGGTGTCCGCGCCAACTGGTGCGCCAACGAGAAGACGGCTCTCGAGGCATCCATTGGTGTGGCTTACGCTGGTAAGCGCGCCATGACCTGCATGAAACATGTGGGCTTGAATGTCTGCGGCGACCCGTTCATGAACGCGGCCATCATCGGCACCAAAGGCGTCCTCGTCGTGGTGGCCGATGACCCCAGCATGTTCTCTTCTCAAGACGAGCAAGACAGCCGCTTCTATGGTCACTGGGCTATGATCCCCATGCTGGAGCCCTCCAACCAACAAGAGGCTTACGATATGGTTCATTTCGGTTTCGAACTTAGCGAGAGCCTGGGCACCCCGGTGCTCTACCGCATCCCCACCCGTCTGGCTCACAGCCGCGCCGGCGTGGTGCGTAAACCTGTCCGCAAACAGAACGAACTCACTGAACCCGCTGACGCTAAGTCGTTCGTCCTCCTCCCAGCCAACGCCAAAAGACTCTATAGAGAGCTGATCGACAAACAACCGGCGTTTACCCAGGCTTCGGAGACCTCGGGCTACAACAAATTCATCGAAGGCGAAAACAAAAAGCTGGGCATCATCACCACTGGCATCGCCTATAACTACCTGATGGAGAACTTCCCCGGTGGCAAATGCCCTTATCCTGTGGTGAAGATCACCCAGTATCCGCTGCCATACAACATGATTAACAAACTGTATGAGGAAGTGGATGAGATCCTGGTGCTTGAAGACGGACAGCCCTTTGTGGAAGAACATATCAAAGGTTTCCTTGGCAAAGGCAAGAAAGTCATGGGTCGTCTCGATGAGACCATCCGCCGCGATGGCGAGCTGAATGCCGAAAAAGTGGCCAAAGCCCTTGGCATGAAAGCCCAAGCTGAATTCAGCATCCCCGATGTGGTCACCGCCCGTCCGCCCGCGCTGTGCCAAGGCTGCCCGCACTTCGACAGCTATACCGCTCTCAACGAGGTGATGGCTAACCATAAAGGTGGCAAGGTGTTCGGCGACATCGGTTGCTATACCTTGGGCTTCAATATGGGTGCTATCCAAACCACGGTCTGTATGGGTGCCTCCATCACCATGGCTAAAGGTGCCAGCGAAGTGGGTATCTTCCCGGCTGTGGCAGTCATCGGCGACGGCACCTTCGGACATAGTGGCATGACAGGACTGCTCGACTGCGTCAACGAAAAAGCTAACGTGGTGGTCATGATCCTCGATAACGACATCACCGCCATGACAGGTGGCCAGCCTTCCTCAGCCAACAACAAGATCCGCAAGATCTGCGAAGGCCTCGGCGTCGAACCTGAACATATCCGCGACATCATCCCGCTGCCGAAACACCATGAGGAAAACGTCCGCGTCATCGAAGAGGAGGTGAACTATAACGGCGTCTCGGTCATCATCCCGCACCGTACCTGTATCGTCGAATTGAAAAAACATTTGAAAAAATAATAACCCGTAGAGACGTCATACCATGGCGTCTCCCTCAAAATCGAAATAAAAATGAAAAAAGATATCGTATTATGCGGCGTTGGCGGTGATGGCATTGTCTCTGTGGCCAAAATCATCTCGGATGCTGCCTTGAATATGGGCCTGAACCTGAAACAGTCTGAGATCCATGGCATGTCACAACGCGGTGGATCGGTGTTCTCTCACCTGCGTCTCTCCAGCGAGGAGATTTTCGCTGACGTCATCCCCGAAGGTCATGCCGACATCATCCTCTCCAGCGAACCTATGGAAGCCCTCCGCTATCTGCCCTGGCTCGCTAAAGACGGCTGGATCATCACCAACAACGAGCCTTTCGTCAATATCCAGAACTATCCCGATATGGAGAAAGTCAACGCCGAACTGGGAAAAATCAAGAACCTGGTGAGCTTCAACGCGACCGAAATCGCCAAAGCCATCAAGGCACGTCCCAATATGGTGCTCCTCGGTGCTACCGTGCCTTATCTCGACATCGAACTGGGCAAGGTCGAAGAAGCTATCAGCCATATCTTCGGCAATAAGGGCGCCGAAGTGGTCGAACAAAACATGCAGGCACTTCACGCTGGCTACGAACAAGCCAAGAAATAATATTTTTGACTTTTTGACGTTATAAGAGGGTGAGTCTTTTTCACCCTCTTTTTTTTGTTTTTGCTTATGAATTGGAAACGAATTAATTGGAGAAGAGTGTTCCTCTTCCTTGTCCTTCCCATTTTGGTCATCATCCTGTTGTCGGTCTATCTCTGCCGTTCTTGCGACCATCGCGGCGAACCGGGTTATCCTGAGAATAACGATACGCTGACCCAAGGTGAGCCTACCTATTTTTATGGAATCTGTATCGACTCGCTTTATGTGGAAGAAGGACAGGTGGAGCCAAATCAGTTTCTTTCCTCGCTTTTCGCTTCCAAAGGCATCAGCTCGACCGTTGTTGACCATATCGCCAGACATCATCAAGAGGTGTTCGACGTGAGCAAGATCCGCGCGGGTAACCGTTATTATTTCCTCTGCACCAACGACACGTTGGAGACACCGCTTTTCTGGATTTACGAGATTGACCGAAGGAACTACGCATTGTTCAGCTTGACCGACTCGCTGACGGCATGGCGTTTCCAAAAAGAGATGGAGGTTAAGATGGCCAGAACTTCAGGAACCATCAAGTCCTCCCTATGGAATGCCGTCATCGAGAACGGAGGTGATGCCAGCCTCGCGGTGAATCTGTCGGATGTGTATGCGTGGACCATCGACTTCTTCGGCATTCAGGAAGGGGATGCTTTCGATGTGGTGTATGACCGCCAATATATCGACGGCAATCCGGTGGGTATGGGATCCGTGGCCTATTGTAACTTCGTCCATGCGGGCGACACCATCCGGGCCATCGCCTACGAGCAGGATGGCATGATGGGTTACTACAACGAGAAAGGGGAGAACCTGAGAAAGGCTTTCCTGAAGGCTCCCCTGAACTATCGACGTATCAGCTCCACTTTCTCCAACAGCCGTTTCCATCCTGTCTTTAAGTATTATCGTCCCCATCATGGTGTGGATTATGCAGCACCCGCTGGAACTCCCGTGAGTAGCATCGGTGATGGCGTGGTCATCAAGAAAGCCTATCAAGCCAGAGGAGCAGGTTATTATCTCAAGATTCGTCACAACGACACCTATACCACCAGCTATATGCACTTGAAAGGTTATGCCAAAGGCATCGCCGAGGGTGTCAGGGTAAAACAAGGACAGGTGATTGGCTATGTGGGGAGCACTGGCGCCTCCACAGGACCGCATCTCGATTTCCGTGTCTTTAAAAACGGGACTCCGGTTGACCCCTTGAAACTGGAATCCCCGCCTGCAAACCCGATCAAGGCTTCCGACAGGGAACAGTTTCTAAAAGTAGCTGACTATTGGATGAGGGTGATGCGCGAACCCGGAATCCCCGAGATGTATCAAGAGGAAGCTCCTGTGGCTGACTCGCTAGCAGTGTCAGATTCCGACTCGCTGACCGACTGAATGGGAGCCAGGAATTTCCGTTTTTTCTTGACTTTGATAGGGGCGATGATGAGCACCATCAACACCTCCAAAGCGTATTTCACCCATGGATGGATGCCTGACGTCCATAACTGAAAACCGATGAGCAGGATAGAGGCACTGACAAAGATGGCTTTGCCATAAACCTTTTTCCGGAAAATCTGGATTAAGCTGAACACCAGCATCCCCGAAAGCAAAAACTCGACAATCAGGTAGAGGAAGTCCTTGTTCCTGCTTTCAACGACTGTCTCGTTGAAATAATAGGAGTCGATGGAGTAGTGGTACAACACCAATGTCATGATTTCATAGATGAACAACATGCCATAATAGGTGATGGCAAAGGTGGCAGCCAACTTCATCGCCAAGGTGAGCTCGGGCTTCAGGTCAAAGATCTTGCTTTCGGGTGCCATGGTGACTTATTCAGGTTGATTGGATTGATTTCTCATGAATTCTATCCGCTTGAAGAACAGATAATAGATGAGGATGAACATCACTGTTGACAGGAACTCGTTGAAGAACGGGTTCTGTGGCAGCTTCGAGTAAACAAACGCAACCTCGGCTATCAGAATGAGCAGCTGAGAGATGCTGTAGATGTGGAACCCCATCCGGTCAAGTCGAAACATCCTGAGTACACCGGCTAAAGAACCCGCATAGAGAATGGCTAACAGCAGATAATAATAAGGATTGACCGATAGCTGGACCGTTAGGTTTTCAGTCACCATCTCAACCATAGCAGGGTCGAGCATGGGCATATTGCTCTCTAACAGATCCTCCATCTGGTTGGTCTCCACCATCTGCCTCATGGCAGGCATGAGGATAAAGATGAAGAGGGAGGAGACAATCTGGTAGATGGCGTTGAGAAGCGACAGCACCAACAGAATGGTCATCCCTACAGGTCGTTTCACTTGGGGTTCAATGTCGTTCATGGCCGGGTGTCAAGTCATTTGTTTTTCAACAGGTCGAAAGCGAGCGGGTAGTCTTGGATGAACTTCACGCTCTTGGCGATCTCAGTGTACATCACCTTGTCCACACGGACAAACTCGACGACTTTGCGGTATTCGGCGATGAACTTCTCGATGGTCTCTGACGACTTCAGCGGGCGGCGGAACTCCAGAGCCTGGGCGGCGTTGAGTAGCTCGATGGCCAGAACACGTTCCAGATTCTCAGCCACTCTCAGAGCTTTGGTGGCGGCATTGGCACCCATGCTCACATGGTCTTCCTGACCTTGTGATGACTCAATGCTGTCAACTGAGGCGGGAGTGCAGAGTTGTTTGCTTTGGCTGACAATGGCGGCGGCGGCATATTGGGGGATCATGAAACCGGAGTTGAGTCCTGGCTCAGCGACGAGGAATGAAGGCAGGTCGCGCTTGCCACTGATGAGCTGATACACACGGCGCTCACTGATGTTGCCCAACTCGGCCAGGGCGATGGCGAGGAAGTCAAGGGTGATGGCCAAAGGCTGTCCGTGGAAGTTGCCGGCGGAAATCACGAGGTCTTCATCAGGGAAGATCGTCGGATTGTCAGTGACGGCGTTGATTTCTTCGCTGAACACAGAGGCTACATAGTCGATGGCATCCTTGGAGGCACCATGGACCTGTGGCATGCAACGGAAGGAATAGGGGTCTTGCACGTGTTTCTTCTCACGGCTGATAAGCTGACTCCCCTGGGTGAACTCGCGCACACGTTTGGCGGTCACAATCTGGCCGTTGTGATGGCGGATCTGATGAACCTGGTCGAAGAAAGGCTCGATACGTCCGTCAAAGGCTTCAAGAGAGACACATCCGATTAAGTCGGCAAGGTAGCTCAAACGGAAGGCCTTCAACAATACGTATGTGCCATAACTGCTCATGAACTGCGTGCCGTTGAGCAAGGCAAGACCTTCTTTCGACTGGAGGGTGATGGGCTCCCAGCCAAACTTGTCGAGGATCTGCTGTGCAGGGACGATCTTGCCCTTGTAATGGACCTCGCCCAAACCCAGCAAAGGAAGCATCAGGTTGGCCAAAGGAGCTAAGTCGCCCGAGGCACCCAGTGACCCTTGGTTGTACACTACCGGCAACACACCGTTATTGAAGAAGTCAATCAGACGCTGAACGGTGATGACCTGCACACCGGAGTTGCCATAGCTGAGGCTTTGTACCTTCAGCAAGAGCATCAAACGGATGATCTCTTCGGGAACCATCTCGCCCGTGCCACAGGCATGTGACATGACGAGGTTCTTCTGTAAGGTGCTGAGGTCTTCTTTCGAGATACTGTGGTCGCACAAGGAGCCGAATCCTGTGGTGACACCGTAGATGGGCTTCTCTGGATTTTCCATTTTCTTGTCGAGATAGTCGCGGCAATGCTGAATGCGTTGGATGGCCTCGTCCGACAAGGCGAGCTTGTAGTTTTGAGTAAGTATGGTGTTTACTTGTTTAAAAGTCAGCTCTTTGGGGCTAATTTGATGAACTTTCATGGGGGCTGTTTGTTGTTTTTATTATTGGTTTATTTGTTGAATTGTTGCTACTAATTGATTGGCGGCGACAGTTTCCTGACGGCCTTCTTTCATGAATTTGACCGTGAATTTCTGTTCAGCCACCTCCTGCTCGCCGGCGATGACGACGACGGGGATGCCGCGTTGGTCAGCGTATTTCATCTGTTTCTGAATCTTGGCGGCTTCGGGATAAATTTCAGCGTTGATGCCGTGCTGGCGTACCTGATTGAGGTATTTCAGACTGTATCGTTCTTCGTTCTTTCCGAAATTCAAGAAGATGACTTGAGTGCTTTCTGACATGGTCTCCGGGAAGAGGTTAAGGCCTTCCAGCACGTCATAGATACGGTCGGCGCCAAAGCTGATGCCTACACCCGACACATTGGGCAATCCGAAGATGCCAGTCAAGTTGTCATAACGGCCACCGCCTGAGATGCTGCCCATGGGGAAGTCTTTGGCTTTCACCTCGAAGATGGCGCCTGTATAGTAGTTCAGGCCACGGGCTAAGGTGAGGTCAAGCTCGGTTTCGATGCCTAAGGCCATGTCATCGATATAGTCGAAGAGGATGGTCAGCTCCTCAATGCCTTTCTGCCCGACTTCGTTGTCGAGAAGAGGTTTGAGCTGCTGAAGCTTCTCTCGGGTGTCGCCTTTCATGAAGAGGATGGGCTGCAGCTTGTCGATGGCTTCGGCTTCCAGTCCTCGTTCCGCAAGCTCGGCATTGACGGCATCGATGCCAATCTTGTCCAGCTTGTCGATGGCCACCGTGATGTCAACCAAGGCATCTGGCTTGCCAATATATTCGGCGATGCCAGCCAGGATTTTGCGATTGTTGATCTTCAGCACTACGTTGATCTTCAGGTCGTGGAACACATCGTTGACGATGTTGACCAGCTCCGCCTCATTGAGGAGTGAGTTGCTGCCGATGATGTCAACATCACATTGGCAGAACTCACGGTACCTGCCTTTCTGAGGACGGTCGGCGCGCCATACGGGCTGGATCTGGTAACGCTTGAACGGAAAGGCGATCTGGTCGCGGTACATCGTGACAAAACGGGCAAAAGGTACCGTCAAGTCGTAACGAAGGCCTTTCTCCGTGATCTTGTTCGCCAGCTTCAGGGATTCAAAAGGCTCGCCGTTTTGTTCCACACCGGACATGAAATCGCCAGAGTTCAGAATACGGAATAAGAGTTTGTCGCCTTCTTCACCATATTTGCCAAGCAGCGTGCTGAGGTTCTCCATCGAGGGGGTCTCAATGGGTAGAAAACCGTATCGCTTGAAAACGGTTTTGATGGTGTCGAAGATATAGTTGCGGCGCACCATGACTTCAGGCAGGAAGTCTCGTGTGCCTTTCGGGATCGAGGGTTTTTGTGCCATGTTTTGTTTGGGTTGTTATTTCAGTTCAAAAGTTTCACCGGGTTCAGGGATGACGATGTTATCCCAGCCTTCTTTTCTCAACACACGTTTGTAATATTGCAAGGCTTCCTTTTCGCCATGAACCAGGAAGGTCTTCTTGATTTTCGAGGGCTCCTGGCATTTCAGATAATCCACCAACTCGTGATAGTCGCCGTGTCCGCTGAAGGCATCAATGGAGTAAATGTCGGCGGCGACAGTGTATTCGTTGCCGAAGATGGAGATGGTCTCGGGTTTGGGATCGGCCAGCAGTCGCGCGCCTAGGGTCTCGGGTGAACAATAGCCAATGGCCAGAATCGTGTTCTTCGGATTGGAGATGCTGTTGGCGATATGATGCTTGATGCGGCCAGCCTCCATCATGCCTGAGGCAGAGATGATGATGCACGGGTCTTTGCGGGCGTTCAAGGCCTTCGACTGGTTGATGTCGCGGATAAACGTCAAACTGTTGAATCCGAACGGGTCAGGGTCGTACTCAATCACGTTCTTCACCTCGTCGTTGAAAAGCCCCAGATGCATACGGAAAATCTCAGTGGCGTTGACGGCCAAAGGACTGTCAACGAAAACCGGAATCTTCTCCGGAAGCTTGCCTTCGTTGTAGAAGTTGTTCAGCAGGTAAACAATCTCCTGTGTGCGACTCACCGCAAATGATGGGATGATTAGTTTGCCTCTTTTTTCAACACATGTGTTGTATATAATATCTAATAATTGCTGTTCAGCATTGGTTCTGTCGCTATGGAGCCGGTTGCCGTAGGTGCCTTCGGTGATGAGGTAGTCGCAATGCGGGAAGGGTTCCGGCGAGCGTAGCAGGTAGTTGTATTCGCGTCCGATGTCGCCCGTGTAGGCGATACGGGTCATGTCGCCGCCTTCGTCGATTTCCAGGATGGCGCATCCGCTGCCAAGGAGGTGCCCGGTGTTGTTGAATTTGACTTTAATGTTGTTGTCAAGATAGACATAGCGGTTGTAGGAGGCGCTGAGGAAGAGGTTCATGCAGTTTCGCGCGTCTTGTTCCGTATAGATGGGTTCCAAGGCGGGCAGTCCTTGTTTCCTGCGTTTTTTGTTGAACCACTCCATATCGTTCTCTTGGATGAATCCGCTGTCGGGCAACATGATGTTGCACAAGTCGCGGGTGGCATCGGTGCATACGACTTGGCCTCTGAATCCTAGTTTATAGAAATAGGGAATCAAGCCGCAATGGTCAATATGAGCGTGGGTGAGGATGATGTAATCGACCTCTTTGGGATCCACCATGATGTTCCGGTTGGCGGCGTCGGTCTCCAACCCTTTCCCTTGGAACATACCGCAGTCGAGCAAGATTTTCTTCCCGTGATCCGTGATAATCAAGTGTTTGCTACCCGTCACTTCCTGCGCGGCACCAATAAACTTTATTTTCATGAAATGATTTCTTTAAGATGAACTTACAAAGATAGATAAAATACAAGTAAGTCTGTTATTCAACGATGATTTTCTTAATGAACTGTTTGTTTTCCTTGCGGACGAGGATCAGGTAAAGTCCTTTGCCGTAGGGTGACAGGTCGAGGGTGAAAACGCGGTCTTGGACGGGCATTCTTAGAAGCTGTTGTCCAAGATGGTTGATGACACTGACTTCCATGTTTTGTTCGGCATGGAGGGTCACCTGTCCTGTCGTCGGATTCGGATAAAGGGTTAGTGCATCCGTGGCTTCTATGGTATTGGTGACATTGACCTCCAAGGTGTCGCTATAGCATACGGAACCGTTGTTATATTCTGCGGAGATGACGTAATAATAGTGGTCAGGTAGCACCTCCCCATCAAAATATTCGTAGTGATAGTTATATGGCACATTGACGAGATAACCGATTTCGCTTAACGTGACAGCGTCTTTTCCTCTGAAAATGTGGTAGCGGCTCAGGGTCATGTTCACACTTTGGCCCTTTTCCCAAATCAGCCTGGTGCCGAAAGTGCCGTCCTCCCACTGGTAGAGTGCGGTGAAATTCAGTGGCGGGATGCAAACGTCGTCGATGTCAACGTGAACGGGTCGTGTCATGGGGGAGAGGATGCCTTGGTAATAGGTGGCCACTTGATAGGTGTAGCTGCCGGGTTCCAGGTTCTGGTCTGTATAGGAAGTTTCAGTGATGCCTTCCGCAATCGGGATGCTGTCACGGTAAAGGGTGTAGCTCTCTGCGGGATTCGCTGGATTCCAGTTCAGGAGGATGTTGTTTTCTTCTGGGGTGGCTGTGAGGGTGGAGGGAGGGCAGACCACGGTGACGGTGATGGTGCCTGTCTCCGTGTAAGTGCCACTGTTGACCGTACAGGTGTAAACGGTGGTGATGGTGGGGTTGGCGGTGGGCGACATGATGTCGGTCTGGCTCAAACCCGTCGGAGGTGCCCATTGATAGGTGTAATAGCCATATCCGCCAGTGGTTTGAGCGTTCAGGACTGTGGAAGAGCCTCTCGCGATGATGGAGGGCTCAGCCGTTATCGTGACGGAAAGGGGTGTTATTTCACCTCCTTCAATGACCTGGAGGGTGGCGATATAGGTGACCTTGTTGTATCCGAAGACGGTTAAGGTGGCTTGGCCGGGTTGTGTGAGTGCCTCAAACTCAATGTCGGCAGTGCCGTTGCTGATGAGGGCGGATCCAAGGATCTCGTTGTTGAGCGTCAAAGTGGCTCTGGCACCGTCGCCGTCAGCGGCATTCACAGTAAAGCTGGTGGAGCCGATGGGGAGAATTGGGGCATGACTGACTCCCATGTCAGTGGGTACAGCGTTACGCAGCGTCAATGTGGGGTCACCGAAGAGGATCCAGCACATATAGGTGCCCATCGCTGATGAGTTGTTGGTGCCGTACTGGTCGATAATCTTCATGTTGCCATCGAAAGAGATGCCGCCCAGCGTGCGTTTGATGTTGTTGTCATGGCTCTCCACGAGGATATCCACCATCTCGTCTTGACCATACATTGGGGGAACCCAAGGTTGGTTGATATAGGAAAACATGCCACCGATGGCACCGGTGGGCTGGTTGACATCATTGTTGTTGGTGGCTCTCAGCCAGGTCTCGGCAAAGCAGGGCTGATAATGGTCGTATTTGCCGTTCAGGCAGGCCACGGACCAAATGATGGGCCATTTGTTCACATTGGTCAAGGCATTGATGTGGCTGTTGTTATAGTTGAACACCCCCCAGCTGGTCTCGGAACCGTGGTTGCAGTAGTTGATGATGCTGAGTCCGTTGTTGATATGCTGACTTAGTTGGGCCGCGCTGGAGTTGGCTCCTCCCGCGTTTTGGTAGTCGCGGTAGATCTCGGTGTAATGGTAGTTCAGCAGGTCGTTTTTGATGTTGTCGATATGCTGCCAGTCGTCTTCGCTGAAGTGACCGCCATTGCCTGCCTGGGTGGCCACTCCGCTTCCGTAGGTCAGCCAGGTGGCGTTGGCATCCAAATCTCTTTCGTAGGTCAGGACCTTGTTGACTTGTGAGGTGACATGGTCGAGGCTCTCGGCTGAAAAACGTCCCACAATGACATCGTTGTAGAAGTCGTTGCCAGCCAATTGCCCATACCAGTTGTCGGACCGTCCACTGTAGCCACCGTTATAAGCGTAATAGCCTTGGATTTGAGCGTTGTCGCCGACTAACAGAATGTGTGAGATGCTATTGTCGTTGTTATATTGCTGTTGGATATAGATTTTTAAGGCTTCGCTGTTGGCTCCGGATTCCGAAGTGCCTACCATGAGGGTAGGGATGCCAATCTGTCTCTTCCAGTTGACGTAAGGCTCCATGGCACTCATGAAGGCGTCGTGGCAGATGACGAGCAGTTTCCCGTTTTCGTTGACTGGGGTGTAGCGGTTTTGGGCGGCGTGGTAGTTGAGGAAGTGGTTCTCGTACATGGCCTTGAAGTCAGGGTCGAGTTTCATTGTGTTGGATTTGCGGCTCAGCGTGTTTTGCCCTTTGCTGCCGTCACTGTACATCTCCACGGTGATGTCGTAATAAACACGCAGCGTTTTGCTGACCGGGTTGTAGGCGAAGGGATAGATCACCATGTTCTGTCCGCGGAAATCGCGCAGGATATAGGGCTCATAAAGCCCCACGCGTTCTTTGGGGAAGAAGGCGTTAGTGGAGTAGGCCTCTCCGTAGGTGTAAGGCACCTCATCGGGATTGATCTGGCGAGAGAAATCCCCTTTTGAAGGGGCGACTTCGAGGGTGAAATCCCTGTATTGGGCATCAATCACCCGGATGCCGTAATGTTGCTCGTCACCAATCACCACTGGGATGGCGGTCATGGGGAGGTTGGGTTCGCCTGCCTGGGCGGTGCTTACCGCCTTGGGGAGGCTGATGACCCATTCACGGCCGCGCGGAGTGCCGACCTCTATGGTATAGAAACCTGGCGTTTTCAGGTTGACTGTGATGGCTTCATCGGAAGAAGCTAACAATGCGGTTTGGAAACCGGAAGGCTCGTCGGTGGTGATGGGATTCCAGACTTGGCTGTATCCAGCAATGACCAGCATGACTAATAAAAAGGTGAGAATAGGTTTTTTCATGAGTTGATAAAGTTAGTAAATGATGCCGCAAAGATAATAAAAAACCTGCAAATAAAAAAGGGTCGCATCTCGCGACCCTTTTTCAATGATATAGAAGTTGATACTTACTTCACAACCACCTTCTGGATGCTGACTTGTTCGCCAGTTGTCAGATGCAGGAAGTAAACACCCTGGGTCATGCCGTTCACGTTGATCTGAGCAGCACCTGTTGCGGTGCCCTGAGCCACTTGCTGACCCATACCGTTGTACAGAACGTAGGTGAACTCGGCGTCGGCTCCATTAATATATAAGGTGCCATTGACCGGGTTAGGATAGATGCGGATGCCGCTTTCGAGTTTCTCAACGCCCCAGATCTCACCCACTTCGAAGCAAACTGCCTCAGCATTGCCTGACAGGTATTGAGCGATAACACAGTACTCGGCGTTCTCGATGGGTTCCATATCGACAAATGAGTTTTCAGCCGTGCAACCAATCTGTTCACCGTTACGGAGGATGAGATAGTAAATGACATCTTCATTGTCCGTCCAGTTCATCATCAGAGCGAGGTTGGTGGTATCCTGAGTGTATTCCAGGTTGCTGACAGGTTCTGGAGTGGTAATGGTTTCACCACCGCAGTTCACGTCGAACTCAAAGTTATAGTTGGCATTAAGGTTGTTGCCAGTAGTGATGGGGGTGCCGTCTTCATAGCTGACGGTGAAGGAACACTCGTAGGAATAGGAACCATTTTGCCAGCCCAAGGTCACATGGACACCCGTGCCGATTTCACGCGTAATCGTGGCGTCGCTGCCGTCAGTGAAGGTCAAGTACTCAGTAGGAGTGCCGTCGCTGTAGGCAACCACCAGTTTATTGCCGTTCCAGCCGTCGCCGTAGGAGTCGCTGAGCACGAAAAGCACGGTGCAGGCATTCTTGATTAAGCCTGTGCCAGTAGCGACAATCTCATTGTCGGCCACCAAGTTGAATTCGAAGTTCAGGGTCTCAGTGGAGGGGCAGGCTTCGTCAATCGTAATGTTGAACAAGGCGTTGCCATTGCCTAAAGCCTCGATGGTACCTAACTCAAAGGTGTCGTTGGCGAAGGTGATGTAATCGCTGGAGGAGGTGATGGTGACCACTGCGTTGGTGGCTTTGTAATGGCCGATGTTCTTGAAGTTAGCAATCACGTTTTGTGATTCGCCCGGAACAAATCCGCCGATGCATTGGAAGTTGTCGAATTCCACGATAGGAGCACCCACCGTGATTTTGGCTTTGCTCGTCCATACGACATCGCCGCAGGTCATGGTGACATCGACTTGGATCTTGGTGCCGTCGGCCACGCCAGAGGCGATGGTGAAAGCGAATTCGTTTTCCAGGGTGACGGTCTCGTCAGCGCCAAGGACGCCGAAGCTGCCCTCGCTGTCGGAGAAGGTGATGTTTTCATCTTCGCTGGTGAGGGTCACCATGGTGATGCCAGTGGTAGGATCCACACCGACGTTCTTGAAGGTCATGCTCATCTGTTGTTCTTCATTGACAGGCACGTTACCAGGAGTGAAAGCATCCAAAGAGATGTAAGGACCTTCAGCGGGAAGGACATCCAACGGGATGATTTCGGTGACTTTGTTGAAGCCCATCACGACAAGGTTAAGGGTCTCAATGGCATTCAGTGCCGGGAAGGTAAGAGAGGCAACGCCGTCAATGATCTTGGCAGAGGCAATGGGACCTTCAGCGTTCGAAAGGGTAGCAATGCCGTATGAAGTGTTGTCAGCGGAGACTTCGAGGCTCGACATGCCAATCATCAGCACGCCGGGGTTGATGCTCACATTCATGCTGACAGGGTTTTCGGTGCGGACCATGAGGGACGGGTCACCAAAGAGAATCCAAGTGTCGTGGGTGTCATAACCAGTGGAGCCGGTCTTGTCGATGACATCCATGTTGCCGTTCAACGAAGCACCGGCCAAGGTGTGGTTGTAATGGTCGCTGCCATGCCATTCAGTGAGGATGTTCACCATCTCGTCCTGTCCGTACATAGGCGGCTGCCAAGGCTGTGACATCCAGGAGAACATACCACCGATAGCACCGGTGGGAACGCCCGTTGAGTTGTCGGTAGCACGCATCCAAGCTTCAGCGAAGCACTCGTTGCCATAGTTGAACTTGCCGTTCAAGCAGGCCACTGACCACACGATGGGCCATTTGTTGTCGTTGACCAAAGCGTTGACGTGGCTGGTGCTGTAGTTAGCCACACCCCAGCTCACCTCCGAACCGTGGTTGCAGTAGTTGATAATGCCAATGCCTTCGTTGACCGTGGCGCTGATGGTAGCAGGAGAGGCGTCACCGCCGCTGCCGCCGTGGTGCTCGGTCACTTGGGTGTAAGTGTAGTGCATCAAAGTGTCGCGGATCAGGTCGATGTGCTGGTAGTCATACTCGCCATAGTGGCCGGGGCCGTCGTTTTTGTGACCAACGCCCATGCCTTTGTCAGCCCAGGTGATGTCATCCTGAAGGTCACGCTCGTAAGTGAGCACCTTGGTGACATGGGTGTTCACGTGGGTGTCGTTCTGCACAGAGAAACGACCAATGAACACTTCCGGATAGTGGTCGGAACCTTCAACTTGGCCGAACCAGTTGTCGGAACGTTCTTGGCCAATGGAGTGGGGAGTGATGTGCTCGTAGTCGCCAACAAACAAAACGTATACAAGGTTACGATCGGGATCGTTATAAATGCTTGAGATGTAATTCTTGATGACGTTGTCGTTGTTGCCGCCGACTTCCGTCACGCTCACCAAAGTGGTGGGACGGCCTGATTGGTTCTTCCAATCAACGAACTCTTGCATGCCAGCCATGAATTGGTCGGCGCAAATCACTATCATTTCGCCATCGTCCTCAATGAAGGGGTACTTGGCTTGAACTTCGCCGAAGTTGATGAAACGACGGCTGTAGGAGGCCTTGAACTCGGGAGAGGTCTTCACCGTGTTGCTCTTGCGGGAGACTTTTTGATTCTCGCCGTTGTCACTGATTTTCTTCATCTCGATGGTGAGGCTTTCATAAACACGGAGAGTGTGGCTCATCGGGTTGTAGGCGAAGGGCTGCACCATGATGTTCTGGCCGCGGAAATCACGAAGGATGTAAGGTGTTTCCAGATAGGCTTGAGCGGCGGGCCAGAAAGCGTCTTGCTGATACATGGCTCCGTAGGTGTAAGGCACATCGTCAGGATTGATCTGACGGCTGATGTTGCCCTTGGAAGGAGCGATGTCAATATTGGGGTAGTCGGTGTATTGCGCGTCGATGACATTCACGGTCATCTCAGCACGGTCACCAATAAGCACCGGGATGGGCAGGGTGGGGAGGTTCGGGGAACCAGCCTCAAGCATGGTTGCCATCTCGGGAGCGTTTACGATAAATTGGTCTCCGTTGGGAGTCGCCACCCTGGTGGTGGTGAATCCGTTGAGCTTGACTTGAACCACAGTCTTGTCTTCAGTGCTGGAGACTAATTTGGTGGTAGGAGCTTTTTGTGCAAAGCCGCTTCCGGTAATCAGAAGGGCTAATAATAAGAATAAGCTTTTTTTCATTGATTTGTTTGTGTTAGTTTTAGTGTTTAAAGGGGGTGGAAGTCAGACCACCCCCTTAATCTTTTTTATTCAATAGTAACCTTCTGGATTTCGGTCTGGTTGCCAGTGGTGATGCGGAGCACATAGATACCCTTGGCGAGACCGTTCACGTTGATTTGTTTCAGGCCAAAGCCGTTGCCAGTAGTGATGCGTTGTCCCATGTTGTTGAACAGTTCATACTGGTAGTTGGCTTGGACGTTGATGTTCAACATGCCCTTGGCGGGATTGGGATAGACATTGAAGGCAATGTTGCTTTCTTCGACACTGGTATAGTCAACCACATCGACGACCTTTGTGGCGGGGACGGAGGTTCCGTTGTTGTCGTTGGTGGCGATGATGGTGTACTCGTAGGTGCCGTATTCAGGTGCGATTTCGGTGAAGGCAGCTTCGGACACTCTCTCAATTTCTTCGCCGTCACGCATGACGATATAGCTGGTGGCGTCGCTGTTCGCAGTCCAGGTGAGGTTGACTTCCATGTCGTTCACCAAAGATTCAAGGTTGGTGATGGGATTCAGGAAGGAGATGACATTGACGGGCGGGAATTTGATATCGTCAACCATAGCGCAGTCATCGCCAGAGCTCACCGAACCGTCCTTGATATAGCTCCACTTGAAGGTGTGCTGACCCACGGTCACGGGTTGAGTGAACATCGTCCAATTAATATCGCCTGACCAAACACCTTTTTCTTGGTTGTCCATGTAGAAATAGAACTTGTCCCAATTGGTTTCTGAAGACACCTTGTACATGAAGGTGAGTTCGCCGGCGGCCAGCACATTGACCGTCAAAATCATGTAGCTTTCAGTGCTGCCGATACCATTGTTGGTTGATTTGGAGCAGAAGTTGCTATTCACGCCACCTTCAACAACCGTCCAAGGATATTGTGGGCTGAAGGTCCAGTCATCACCGAAGCTGCCGGTTTCAAAGTCTTCCATGATGGCACCATAGTTGAGGACGTAATCACCAGTAAGTTCGAAGAGACCGGTGGTCATCTGGTAGGCAACCTCGAAGGTTGTGCCAGGTTCAACAGAGGCATCGATGGTGTAAGGAACGTCCAAGGTGATGGTGGCACCACCTTCAACAGCATCCTCGAAATCAATGGAGGCGCTCTCGAAAACTAAGTCAGATGAGCTGCTGTAGATCTTCAAATTACCGCCATAGAAAGGAGCACTACCAGTGTTCTTGAAGGTGAAGGCCAGGCTGTTCTCGCCTTTTTCAATGCTTCCAAATGCGAGGACAGGAGCGTGGAGCGTGATGTTGATCTTGCTCTCCCAAATGTCAGTGCCGTCGGTGATGTTGAGGATGAACATGGCTTTGGTGTTGTCGGGAACATCCTCGGCAACGGTGAATTGGAAGCTTTCCATCGTGGCGGTTTGATCAGGATTCAAGCTAGCGATAGAACCTTCGTTAGCCAAAATCTCAACATATTCGCATTCGGTTGAAAGGGCTGCTTGGAGGTTGCTGGCGGCCAAAGTGCCAACGTTCTTCAAAGTGATGTTCATGTCGATGGTCTCGCCATAGTTGGCTTGTTCGGCATTCATGGCGTATGAATCCACGGTCACGTATGCGCCAGTCAAAGCAGCGGCGGGAATGATAGCGATGTAAGGTTGACGCTGGGGGTGAGTCACCACAATCTTCACATCACCACCAGAGGTGATAGGCTCAATCGGGATGTCGGCAACGCCGGTCTCGCCAATCTCACCAGCACCATAGAGGACGCCGTCTTTGGAGATGCCCACGTATGAACCTGGATCAGCTTCCACGGTGTAGGTGTCCATGCCGATAGGAAGGGTGGGAAGGTGGGAGACGTTGTTCGCAACAGGGTTGGTGTGGTACGGGCAGATGGAACCATCGCCAAGGACGTGGTAGGATTCCCAGTAATACTGGTCGCTGACACTGCCTTGGTAACCATTTGCGTGAGCGTAAGCAACGGCAACATTGCCCACAAAAGGAATAGCGGAAACACTGTTGAAGTCATCACGGAATGTGGCATCGTAAACACCCATCGTGGAGCCTTCGTAGGTAGGCATCTGGTTCATGGTGTTGGTGGCACCGACACCGAAATAGTAGTCCTCGTACCAGTAGGAACTCGGGCAGGAACCAATGTAAGCGTAAGCGCCCTTGTTGGGAGCGATGATGAAAGCCTCGCCCAAGCACTTGCCACCAATACCCCAGTCAGCAGCCTGGCAGCAGTTACCCATGGCCAGGAAGTACTTGTCGGTGTTGGTCAATGAGTTGACATTGGAGGTGGTGAAGCTCGGGTCAGACCAGCTGGTGTTGCTTCCGTGAGCAGTGTAGTTCACGAAGTTGACACCCGTGTTCAGGCTGGCGTAAGGTTGGTTGTAAGGCTGTTGAAGGAATTCATAAACATTGTTGAATCCGTGTTCAGCATTGTAATAATAGTTCGTCGCATATTGAATGGTGGGCTTGCCGATTCTCGGGTTCCAGCTGCTATCCCAACCAGCGATAAGAAGCACGTTGCTCAGGTAAGAAGGATCCGGCATGGTGTATTGTTCGTACATCAATGACTTGTGAAGCACGTTGTTGAGTTCCTCAACAGTCTCGCAGGTGAAACGGCTGTGGAACATGTCGCCGAAATAGTCGCTCGGGCCACCAGCCACAGCATAATAGTAAAGGTCAGTCACGCATTGTGAGGCAGCACCAGTCTGTGAGCCAGGAACTTGGTTCTTGTCACCAAAGATGATGAGGAAAGTGGGGGCTTGGCCGTTTGCAACACCTTCGTTGTATTTGTTGGTGATGAATGACTTGATGGCGGAGGAAGTGGTGCCGATTTCGTCGGTATAGTTGACATCCAGCACGAAGCCTTTCTCGGTCTTCCAGGTGAGCCAGGGCTGCATGGCTTCCTCGAACATACGGTTGGCAACGACCAAAATCTTCACCGGGACACTCCAAAGGTCAGGGTGCTCATCGTAAATGTCGGTGATGGCTCTGTTGTTGAACAAAGCGGCATAAACCGTTCTGAAGTAAGGGCTGTAGGTGTTCACCAAGGTTTTCTCGGTGAGAGCCATGTCAGCATTCTCGAAACTCACTTCCACATCTACGTTGTTGTAAACACGGATGGTGTTGGTGGCGGCGTTGTATCTCAGCGTGTTGAGCTGCAAAGCACCAACCTGGATGCCACGCATGGTTCCCATCACGTTGACTTCGGCGATGGGGCGTTCCTCGTCAAATCCATTGACCAGGTAAGCAGCTTCGTTGTAGTGGAATTCCACTTCCGTTTGGTCTTTTCTGACAGAAGGTTGTTGGGGATAGAGTCTCTCAATGCCGTAGTCAGCCAAGTTGTATTCTTCCACAGTGTAATTCTTCACGGTGACCACAGGGTTGGCACCGAAAGGAATGGCGATCAGCTCACGGGTGACAGGCACCTGAGGGGCACCAATGTTACCAGCAGCCACGGAGTTTCCCATTGTGATGCAGGAGAACAAGCCTTGTTCCGTCTTCATCAGTTGGCTTTCGATGCTGCTGTAAGAAAATGATGCAGAAAAGCCTTTCATGGTGACGTTACTGCATTCTTGAGTTGTTTTGGAAGCGTTCAAGTCGATGCGGCCTTGAGCCATCACTTGGGTTCCAAACAGCAAACCCATCATAAGGATTGCTGCGCTGAGTAGAACAGTTTTTTTCATTTTTTAATTTAGTTGATTGATATTGAATTTGTTAGACGAATAATTAATAATAAATGTAGCCTTGTGCGGCAATACAAGGCTACAAAAATACACTTTTTATTGAAATATAATATAGAAAAAGTATGATTTTAACTTTTTACTTATTTCAAAAGTTTCTTGTACTCTTTCTCATTGCTGATAATCTCAATGGCTTTATTGAGTGTGGGGTCTTCTTTGAGAGTGACCTCATAGTATTGCTGCATCTCCCAAACGTTACGGGCAATCAAAGCCTTGATTTGCATCTTGATATATTTCTCTGAGCGTTGGTATTCCTGCTCGTTCCATTCCACTTTTTCTTGGTCGGCGATTTTCTTGACCTCGTCAATCATGGCTTTTGTCACCTCGAAATTATCATTGTATTTTGAGAATTCGGGATAGTCTTTTTTCAGCTGGTCGCGGTGTAGCATGGCATAATCCACGGTGTATTTGTTGAAAACGCCTTTCCTGACGAGGTTGGTGTAGAGCTTGCTGCTGAAGCTGGTGTCGGCGGGCATGAAGATGTCAGGCATGATGCCGCCACCACCATAAACCGTGCGTCCGCCGTCGGTCTTGTATTTCAGCGAGTCGGGGAAATGGATGCTGTCAGCGTGGAAATACTCACCATGCTCCATGCGTTTGGTCATCTCTTTGTAATAATCCTCGGCGCCGGCTTCGTAGGGGCGTTGGATGCACCTGCCGGTTGGGGTGTGGTAACGGGCGGTTGTCAGACGGATCATGGCTCCGTCGGGGAGGTTGAAGGGACGTTGCACCAGCCCTTTGCCGAAGGAACGACGACCAATAAGCACGCCGCGGTCATGGTCCTGGATGGCTCCCGAGAGAATCTCGCTGGCGGATGCGGAACCCTCGTCAATCAGCACGACCAGACGGCCATCGGTATAAACACCGGCATCGCTGCTCTTCCATTCTTGTCGGGGCGAGCGAAGCCCTTCAGTATAGACAATGAGCTTGTCCGCTTTCAAAAACTCATCCACCATGGCGATGGCCGTGTTGAGATACCCGCCGGAGTTGCCCCTCAGATCCAGGATTAACGACTTCATGCCTTGCTTTTGGAGCTTTTCCATGGCGTCTTTGAATTCTTTGTCCGACTCTTGCGCAAAGCGGTCAAGCTTGATGTAACCTACGTTTTTATTTAGCATGAAAGTGGCGTTGATGCTGTTCAACGGGATCTTGTCGCGGGTGATTTCAAAATCCATCAGCTCCGGGTCGTTGCCGCGTTTGACGCTGACAGTCACCTTGGTGCCTTTCTTGCCGCGTAGATGCTTCTGAACATATTCGTTGTCCACTTTCTTTCCGAAAGCGTCTTCGCCATCAATCTTGATGAACTGGTCACCCGCCATGATGCCCACGCGCTCCGAAGGCCCTCCAGGGGTGGGGCCGATGACGGTGATGGTGTCGCGGATCAGCTGGAAGGTCACACCAATACCCTCGAAACTGCCTACCAAAGGCTCATTGGTCTTCTCCACGTCTTTCTTGGAGATGTAAGCGGAGTGTGGGTCCAGCTCCTTCAAAGCGGCGATGATGGCATCCTCCACCACCTTCTCGCTGTTGGCGGAATCCACATAAAAATTGTCAATCAAATAAAGCGTCGTCGCAAATTTCTGTGCGTTCTGTTGCGCCTTGCTTTGCTCTTTGTTCTGTGCCTCCGTTGAAAAAGCAAAGCATAAGAGTGAAAATAATAAAATTGATTTAATAATAATGTTTTTCATATTACTGTTTTTATATAATTTCTTTTAATATTTAATCTCTTTATTCATACCATCCCTCTAACTTCTTACGATGTCAAAGGTGTTGTCCTCATGCAATCTGATGATGGTCGAGCTTTTGGGCTTCTCCATGACATCGTGGTAGAGCTGTACGGTGTAATCGACAGATCGTTTCATCTCTTCCGTGATGTCGTTGTAAGTCAATGCGGAAGGTTGACCAGAGAGGTTGGCCGAGGTGGAGGTGATCGGTTTGCCGAGTTGTCGGATGACTTCCTTGCAGAACTCGTGCTGCACGACACGGATGCAAACGGAGTGGTCGATAGAGACGTTTCTTGCTAGATTCTTGCTCTCGGAGTAGATGATGCTTAACGGGCTTTTTGCGCCTTTGATCAGGTCGTATGCGATAATCGGAACGTTTATCACGTAGTCCTTCAGCCGGTCAACGCTGTCAACCAGGATGATCAGACTCTTGTTGGCAGGTCGTTTTTTGGCGGCATAGACCTTGTCGCATGCTTTGCTGTTGGTGGCGTCGCATCCCACCCCCCAGATGGTGTCGGTGGGGTAAAGGATGATCTTTCCTGCCTTCAGGAAAGAGACGGTGCGTTCAACTTCTTCTTCAAAACTGTTCATGGTATGAGGTTTTTGTATATTCGTATGAGTTGTTGGCAAATGGCTTCGTCGGAGAATCGCTGCGCATAGCGTCTGCCTTGGACGGCCATGGCTTCTTGCAGGGTCTCGTCGTTGAGCACCTGTAAAAGGCTGTTGGCGAGTTCGGTTTCGTCGTGAGGCGAGACATAAAGACTGTCGGGTCCTCCGCTTTCCTCAAGACAGCTCCCTTTGGAGGCGATGACGGGCAATCCGCTCTCCAGCGCTTCGATGACAGGGATGCCGAAGCCTTCGTAGAAAGAGGGGAAGACAAAGAGCGTGGCGCATTGGTAAAGGGTAGGTAACTCGTTGGCGGGGAAGTCGGGTAACAGGATGACCTGCCGGTCGAGTCCGAGCTGTGTGATAGAACGCTGTAACTCTTTCAAATACTCGGTTTTTCTGCCTGCAATCACCAATGGCATGTCTATCTTTCCAGCTATCAAGGCTTTGAGAATCAAAAGCTGGTTTTTCCTTGGTTCTATGGCGGCAACATTCAGCAGGTAGGTCTCGGGAAGATGGTGCTTTTCCCGTAGGTCTTTCTTTTGTTGTTCGGAGGCCTGTTTTTTGAATTCGGGGCCGCATCCCTGATACACCACTTCCACTTTGTCTTCGTCCAGTTTGGTGAACTTCAACAGGTCGCGTTTGGTTTGTTCGCTGACGGCAATGACTTGGTCGGCGATATGACAGCTGTGGAGGTATTTCTTGCGGTACATCCAGCGGTCGAAGGCGGGAAACAGCTCGGGATGAGTGATGAATAACAGGTCGTGCATGGTGAGCACGGTGCGGGTCTTGGTTTTCTCTATGCCCCAGGGAAGCTCATGACTCAGTCCGTGGTAGAGGTCAAGTTGCAGATGCTTCACCTCTTTGGGGATGCTGAACGTCCTCCACAACGACTGTGATAGCTTGCTTGCTCCGTTTTTGGGCCGTATCACGGTAGCGTTGGAACAGGTGTATCCAAGGCTTGCGTCTATCTGTGGTGTGAATAGATAATATTGGTTTTCAGGGGCTAAGGTGGAGAGGATACGAAGCGTCTCACGGCTGTAGTTGCCTAAGCCGCGGTGGTTGTTGAAAGCCCGCTTTGCATCGAATCCTATCTTCATGATTTCGTCTTCTCTATGATTTTGGTGTATTTGCACCAGACGCCGTAGGCGTTGGTTTTGCAGATGGCCAAACCATCACATCCCTCCAAAAATCCTGCCTTTATGATGTAATCCCGAAAGAATTTCCATCCTGTATGTAGGGATGCGGAGAGGTAATTGGCTTTCTTTCCTTTCTCGACTGCTTCTTCCGCTGACAGTTCCGCGAATTTTTCCATCTGTCGCTTGTGCTCCTCCGGGGTGTAAAACGAGTAATGGAGCAGGTCGCCTTCCAGATGAATCACAGGTGTGTCGGGAGGCAAGGTCAGTGTCTCGTGGATTTTCCCGGTCCAGTGGACGTTGCGACGGTCGAAGAGCCGTGTCTTGGTGTCGGGGTACCAGCCGCCATGACGGATCCAGCGGCCACAGTAGTTCATCCTTCGGTTCATGGAAAAGGCTTTGCCCTCCATGGGTTCTTCTTTGGCACGGAGGAGGGAGGCCGATAGCTCGGGCGACAAGGCCTCATCAGCGTCGATGGAGAGGATCATGTCGTTCGATGCGAGGCTGTTCCCATAATTCTTGGTGGCGGCATAACCTTCCCAGGCGTGGTTGACAAGACGTACTGGATAGGAGGCGCATATCGTCGCTGTGGCATCGGTGGAGTAGGAGTCCACCACCACCACCTCATCGACGACGGGCATCAACGAGTCGAGGCAACGTCGTATGTTGCGCTCCTCGTTCAAGGTGATGATCACGGCGGAAATCCTGCTCATATCCGAGTTGTTTTAAATCTGCAAATGTACAATTTTTTTGCGGCAAGTGGTAAAAATAAGGAATAAAGCTTATTTTTGCACTCTCATTAAAAAACCAACTAGCATTGAGTGTAGGAATCCCGTTTTGGATGTATTTTGCTGCCTTGGCGGTAGGCGTTGCCATCGCCTTGCTTTTGTATTTCCGCAACCGGAAACAACATTATGGCCGTGGCCTCACCTGGACGCTGTTCGCAATCCGTACCCTGCTTGGGGCTTTGGTCACCCTGCTGCTATTTAACCCTTATATCCGACAAAAAGTCACCGCGGTTGAGCAACCCACGGTGGTATTGGCCCACGACAACTCGGCTTCGCTGGTGCTTTCGAAGGATTCCTCCTATTATAAAACGGATTATCTCGAGCAGTTTGGCGATTTCAAGGATAAACTGGACCGTGATTTCCAGGTCGATGCCTATCTCTTCGGACAGGAGCCTCGGGCTTTTGACGCCCTTGACTTTGACGACCAGCTGACGGACCTTGCCTCGATGCTGAAGTCGGTGGAACGCAACTACTACAAACGTAACGTAGGCGCGGTGCTGCTCTTCAGCGATGGCATCTACAACCGTGGCTTCGACCCCTCGTTGATGGCTTCGGAGTTTCCTTTCCCCGTGCATACGGTGGTGCTGGGCGATACCTTGTCGTATGCAGATCTTTTTGTGAAAGACGTGCGTTATAATAAAAAGGTGTCGCTGGGAGCCTCCTATCCCGTCCGTGTGATGGTGGGCGCCACTGACTGTAGCGGGAAACAGGCCTTGCTCACCGTCAAGGAAGATGGACGCGTGGTGGCGAAAACCCCCATCGAGATAAGTGCCAACCGTTTCTCGAAAGAAGTGGACTTCATGCTGGATGCCGACTCGAAAGGAGTGAGGCAGCTGGAGATTGAGATACAAGGCCTTCAGGATGAGAAACAGACACTCAACAATGTGAAACGGGTCTTCGTCGAGGTCCGTGACCAAAAATTCAAGATCCTCTGTCTTGCCGATGCTCCTCATCCCGACCTGGGCGCGCTCAAGAGTGTGCTCAACGATGACTGTGAGATGGATTTCGTCTTTGGACGTGATGAGATCCCGAACCTCTCGGGATACCAGCTGCTGCTGTTGCACCAGACACCTTCAAGCCATACCGACCTTCAGGCACTTCATGCCCAGCTGGAACAAAACAAACGCATCCCGGTGCTTTTTGTCATCGGTGAGGCCACTGACATCAATGCGTTGTCCAAGATGCAGAAAGTCATGGACCTGCGCCGTGGGGTGACCAACACCCTGCTGGATGTGAAAGCCTACCTCAACACCTCGTTCGGGACCTTCACCTTGAATGAGAAGCTGCGCGACCAGATTGGCAAATATCCGCCTTTGGCCTTGCCGCACCTTGAGATTGAAGCGCGTGCGGCTCACGATGACCTGTTGATGCAGGATGTGCTTGGCGTGAAGTCAGGACTGCCTCTGCTTACCTTTGTCAGGGACGACCGCAAGATGGCTTTCTTGTTCGGCACTAACGTGTGGCGTTGGCGGCTTTACAACTATTACCAAGATCATAACAGCCTGCTCTTCGACGAGCTGTTCTCCAAGACCTTGAACTATCTGTTGCTGAGCCGCGATGATGGTTCAGCGGTGTTCTGTAAGGAGGAATATCTTAGCAACGAGCCCGTGCTCTTCAATGCTGAATTGCGTAATCCCAGCAACGAGCTGGTGACAGAGCCTGACCTGAAGATCCGTCTCGTGAACAAAAAGACAGGTGATGTCTATGAATATGTCTTCTCGAAACGCGACCACGACTATGAGTTGAACGCGGGGATGCTTCCCGAAGGGCTTTATTCCTATCACGCCGAGGCCGAGATGGGAGGACAGCCAGTGTCGCTGTCGGGATCGTTCTCTGTGGTTTCGCTGGGTATCGAGGCGCAACAGCTGACTGCCGATGTGGAACGGCTGCGGAGCCTCTCGGCTGCTACCAACGGTAAATGCTACACAGTGGACCAACTGCCTCAACTGCTGGAAGACTTGAAAGCCGATGCCAGAATTACCTCGGTGGAGCATCATGAGACCCGTTTCGAGGACCTTATCCACTCCAAGTGGCTGTTTTTCGTACTGATAGGACTAGCCGCTATTGAGTGGTTCTTGAGAAAAGTGTTTGGAACTTATTGAGTTGAGAATTGAGAGTTTTTTTAATAATCACATTATATATCAATAAATTATGAAGATTCAAGATCAAGCCGTGGTGACGATGACTTACGTCCTGCGCGAAAAAGATGAGAACGGCCGTATCATCCAAGAGGCCACCAAAGAAAACCCGTTTGTTGCTATCTTTGGCATGAAACAGCTGCTGCCTAAGTTCGAGGAGAACTTGATGGGCAAAGAGCCGGGCGACAAATATTGCTTCTACCTGACTCCTGAGGAGGGCTATGGCGAGCGTGACGAAGCTTACGTGATGGATCTCGACAAGGCCATGTTCATGCAAAACGATGTGTTGATGGATATGGTGAAGGAAGGTGCGCAGCTGATGATGCAGACCAGCGACGGTCGCCCGATCATGGGCATCGTCCGTGAGATCGGTGACAAACATGTGAAGATGGACTTCAACCATGACTTGGCCGGCGTGCATCTCTGCTTCAGCGGCGAGATCCTCGACGTCCGTGAGTCCACCGACGAGGACTTCAACGACAGTTGTGGCGGCAGCTGCGAGGGATGCTCGGGTTGCCATTGATGATATCATGTCCCGTTTCCGGCATACTGGATTGGTAGTGTGGTTATCACTGCTGACAGTGGTGATAACCTCTTGCTCTTCTCCTGTCACCATTCATTTTGAGACAGAGAATCTTAAGCGTCGTGCAGAAGGGGGTGAAAGATGGGCTCAGAACGAGATAGGTGCTTATTATTCCTGGGGTTATGGTGTCCCACAGGATAAAGAGCAGGCTTTTTATTGGTTCGAGAAAGCCGCTGACAACGACTTTTCCCTCGGCCAATTCAATCTCTTCCTGTGTTATATAAAGGGAGAGGGAACACAGAAAGACCTTAATAAAGCAATACATTATTTACAAAGATCAGCCAATCAAGGTTATTGGAGGGCGGAGTTGTTTTTGGGTTTGTTGCTCTTTGAGGGTGTTGGTGTAGTAGCCGACCGTGAAAAGGCGGTCTATTGGCTTGAGAAGGCGGCCAACCAAGGAGCTACAGATGCCATGTATCTGTTGGGTACGCTTTACCTTGACGGTAAACCGGATGAAAGAGAGTATTCAAAAGCCTTGTATTGGATCCGGCAAGCCGCGTATTACGGTATGCCAGAGGCTCAGTATCACTATGGATGTCTTTTTAAAGAAGGCGTTTTAGTGGAGCCTGACATGGATAAATACTTTAGATGGATTAATAGAGCGGATCATAACGGCTATTATTATGCTCGATACGGTGAGTATTATGCAGGCAGGTATTTGCTTGCGCTGACCCAATCGCGGGAGCCTGTTTCCGACAAGACCTATCTGTTGCAGGCTCTCGAAGAGCAGGACATTAATTCGGAAGGGAAAGCCCTTTATCAAGAGGGATTCAATTCCATGTTTGGTCCTACGTTGGGAAAAAACAACCCGGGGGCCATCAAATGTTTGATTCGTTCCACGTTGAAAGGGAATCAGTCTGCTAAGATCCTGTTGGCGTATTGCTTTGCCACGGCTACCGGGACCTTACTTGAGTCAGCTACCGCAGCGCAGTTGTTTGTGGGCAAGGGAAGGATCAAGTACAAAGATGAAAGTGGTTACACAACCATTGATTTTGAGATCTTCGAGGATGGCAGCTGTAACAAGAGTATGGACTGGCATAGGGACTGAACATCAGAACGTTTAAGGGACTTCACTATTTAAATAATATGCCGTAGGCATTAAATCTCGGTAGATATAATTGATATCATCTACCGAGATCAAACCCCTATGGGGTAAACATAATGACCTCGCGAAATCTCTTCATTTCATCAAGGGTCAGCAAATCAAGGTTTTTTGAAGTCCAAGACTTCATCGCCGTATTGTAGATGTCTTTTTCCTTGAGTCCTGCGCGTTGTAAAAGTATAGAGATAAGCTCTATATAGAGAGCTTTCATCTCCTTTGCCTTCTGTTTTTCTTCCTTTTTCGTCATGGCTTGTGTTTAATTTTTCCGCAAAGATACAGTAATAATTTTAATTCTGCAAGTGTTTTGCAGAAAAATTTTTCAGAAATATGTATTTATTTGATATAGAATTAAGTTCTATTTCTATAATTCTAATTCTGATTATTGTTCCTTTTTGTTTTTTGGTTATCTTTGCAATACTGGTTAGAAAGAAAACTCTTTGAGCAGCAGACATATTTTTTGTTATTTAATCTAATGTTTTAAAACACAATGTAATATGAAACAATTTAAGAAGGCCACATCAGCCTTAATGGAGTCGATGGCGACGTTTTTTGTCGCAGGATGTAAACCAGAAAACGACTTTAATGATGGCGGAGGGAACAAAAGTTGTGGTAATACTTATAACTGCCACGCTTATGTTGACCTCGGTCTACCGAGCGGCACGTTGTGGGCAACCTGCAATGTTGGAGCTAATGCCCCGTGGGAATACGGCGACTATTTCGCTTGGGGCGAGACCACACCGAAGACCACCTACAACTGGAGTAACTACAAGTATTGCAAAGGTGTTAGCGACCAGTTGACTAAGTACTGCAATGACTTGTATTCAGGCTACAACGGCTTCACCGACAACCTGACCGTGTTGCAGTCGATGGACGATGCGGCCACAGCCAACTGGGGCAATGGTTGGCGCATGCCTACAAGGAAACAGTGGGATGAGTTGTATAATTGGACCACAGTCCAAAAGGCTATGCAGAACGGCCATTCCGGTTTGCTCTTCACTGGGTCTAATGGAGAAGCTCTTTTCCTGCCTGCCGCTGGCGACCGTTGGGGCGACGAGCTCCGCAAAGTTGGTAGCTATGGCTACTACTGGTCGAGTTCGCTCTATGCCATCGTCCCTACGGTGCGTGGAGTTTCGGCTTCGGTTCGGTCGACTGCATAGGCTGCAATGGTCGGTGCGGCGGTCTATCTGTCCGTGCTGTGCGATCTTCGGGTCAGGACTAACCCTTATTCCGCTACTGGTACTGGCGGGGTGAAAATATTGGCGGACGGGGCGTGCAGCAGAAGCAGTTTTATAAAAAACTTCTAGGGTCTTTGATCTCCAATGATGAACGCTCAAAATCCTTTGCGTTGCGAGTTATGATTCCTGTTATTTGTTTTCCTTCAAGAGCCGAATAGTTTTGTACGGCGTCTTCGAAGTCTTTCCAATTCGAGTTGATGGCTTTTGCTATTACGGAGTCATTAACTGGAGCGGTTTCAATAACTGTATTGATCTTTTTAAGAGCGTTGATTCTTGCCTCATGAGATAATAGTTTTCGTAAGGCGTAGTAAATATTTGTATAAGACAACGCACAAAGATAGAGGGTGTATTCCCCTCTTTCGGCTCCTTGAACTACAGCACATGCTGCGTCGGCATCATCTCTGTCAAGAAGCATGTCGATAATTACATTGGTGTCTACTAGATAGTGATCCATGGCTCAATATCTATTGGCAAGTTCCTTTTTGTAATCAAAATCTTCTGGAGCCTTTGCAATACCACGAAGACTTTCGGTGATACTTTCTTTGTTGTTTTTTTTAGGTTTCATTCTTTCAGCAATTTGAAGTAACAATATCTCTAATTGGGTTTGCATCCAAGAATTGATTTCTGCTTCAGAAGTAAAAGCTGACCGAACTTGATTTAGCAGAGAGTCATCAATGGTTATTTTGTATGTGCACATCTTTTTTTTCCGCAAAGATACAGCAATATTTTTTAATTCCGCAAGTATTTTGCAGAAAAAATATTTCAAAAATATGTATTTATTTGATATAGAATCAAATTCACCTCCTCAGCCCAGCCAACTGCTGCTCAATGACAGCGATCTTGGCTTCGGCGTCGGCTTTCTTCTTGCGTTCCTTCTCCACCACGGCGGCAGGAGCACCATTCACGAAGCGCTCGTTGGAGAGCTTGCCCTCCACGCTCTTCAGGAAGCCTTGGGCGTATTTCAGCTCTTCTTCCAGCTTCTTGATTTCGGCCTCCACATCGACGCTGCCGGTGAGCGGCACGAAGAACTCGGTGCTGCCCACGATAAAGCCGAAGGCACCCGCGGGAGCCTCGGCCACATAACTCACCTCGCTCACGTTGCAGAGCTTGGCAATCACGCAGTCGAAGTCCTTGTTGGCTGTGCCCTTCACCACAAGTTGGATGGCATCGCGGAAGGCGATGTTCTTGTCGCTGCGCACCTTGCGGACGTTGTTGATGACCTCTTGGGTGAACTCAAACTGCTTCAGGATAGCCTCGTCAACGGCTTGCAACTTGGGTTGCTGTGCAATGATGATATCATCTCCCTCTTTGCGCTCGGCGATGGCGTGCCAGATTTCCTCGGTGATGAACGGCATGAAAGGATGCAGCAGGAGCATCAGGTTCTCGAAGAACTTGATGGTGGCAGCATAGGTCACTGGGTCGATGCCCTGGCCTTGCGGCGCCTTCACCATCTCGAGGTACCACGAGCAGAAGTCATCCCAGGTGAGTTTGTAGATGCCCATCAAGGCATCGCTCAAACGGTACTTGTCGATATTGTCGTTGGTCTCAGCCAGCTCTTGGTTGAAGCGGGCTTCAAACCACTTCACGGCCATCTTGGCAGCCTCAGGTTGGGCGGCGTTTTCATCGACATTCCAGCCTTTCACGAGACGCAAGGCGTTCCAGATTTTGTTGCAGAAGTTGCGGCCTTGCTCGCAAAGGGCCTCGTCGAAGAGGATGTCGTTGCCGGCAGGGGCGCTGAGCATCATGCCCATACGCACGCCATCGGCACCGAACTTGTCGATGAGCTCAATCGGGTCAGGGGAGTTGCCCAACGACTTGGACATCTTGCGGCCTAACTTGTCTCTCACGATGCCCGTGAAATAGACATTCTTGAACGGCACTTCATTCTGGTATTCCTCACCGGCCATGATCATACGCGCCACCCAGAAGAAGATGATGTCAGGGGCGGTGATGAGGTCGTTGGTGGGATAGTAGTACTTGAACTCGGCATTGTTGGGGTCGAGGATGCCGTTGAAGAGTGACAGAGGCCACAGCCATGAGCTGAACCAGGTGTCCAAGGCATCGTCATCTTGTCTCAAATCGTTGAGGGTCAAATTCTTGTTTCCAGTCTTCTCGATGGCGAGTTTCAAGGCTTCTTCGGGTGTCTCGGCGACCACGAAACCGCCTTCGGGCAGGTAGTAGGCCGGAATCTGATGACCCCACCACAGCTGGCGGCTGATGCACCAGTCCTTGATGTTCTCCAACCAGTGACGATAAAGGTTGACATACTTGGCAGGATAGAACTTGATGTCGCCATTCAACACGGGTTTCAGTGCGATGTCGGCGAGGTGTTCCATCTTGAGGAACCATTGCATGGAGAGTTTGGGCTCAATCGGCACATTGGTGCGCTCAGAGTAACCCACCTTATTATTATAGTCTTCAATCTTCTCCAAGAGGCCAGCCTCTTTCATGTCGATGATGATTTGCTTGCGGCAGTCCTCACGGCTCATGCCAACGTACATGCCTGCGGCCTCGCTGAGAGTAGCGTCATCGTTGAAGATATTGATGCTCTGTAGGTTGTGTTTCTCGCCCAGCATGTAGTCGTTTACATCGTGGGCGGGGGTGACCTTCAGACAGCCGGTACCGAACTCGATATCCACATAGTCGTCCTCGATGACGGGGATGACGCGGTTGACCAGCGGCACCACGACTTTCTTGCCGCGCAGCCATTGGTTCTTCGGGTCGTTGGGGTTGATGCACATGGCTGTGTCACCCATGATGGTCTCAGGACGCGTGGTGGCGACCACGGCGTAACGGCGGCCTTGCTCATCAGTGTGGATGACTTCGCCTTCGGCACCTGTGGCACCTGTGCCATCATCCTCGTGTAGATAGTAGCGTAAATAAAATAGATGGCTGTGTTCATCCTTGAAGATGACTTCCTCGTCGCTCAAAGCAGTCAAAGCCTTAGGATCCCAGTTGACCATGCGCACGCCGCGGTAAATCAGGCCTTTGTTATACAAGTCAACGAAGGCGCGGATAACGCTCTTTGAGCGGATGTCATCCATGGTGAACGAGGTGCGTTCCCAGTCGCAGGAACAACCGAGACGGCGCAGCTGCTTGAGGATGATGCCGCCATGCTCGTGGGTCCAGTCCCAAGCGTGTTTCAGGAACTCCTCACGACCGATGTCGGTCTTCTTGATGCCTTCTTGCGCCAGCTTGTTCACCACCTTGGCTTCGGTGGCGATGGAGGCGTGGTCGGTGCCGGGCACCCAGCAGGCGTTCTTGCCTTGCATGCGGGCACGGCGAATTAGGATGTCCTGAATCGTGTTGTTCATCATGTGTCCCATGTGAAGCACACCGGTCACATTCGGCGGCGGGATCACGATGGTATAGGGTTCGCGTTCATCAGGAGTGGAGTGGAAGTAACGCTTCTCCATCCAGTGTTCGTACCATTTGCCTTCAACTTCCTGAGGGCTGTATTTGCTGCTAATCTCCATTATATTGTTGAATTATTGACTATTGAGTTGTTGATTTGTTGAGAGGCTCAAACAAATAGGGAGCAAAATTAAGGATTTTTTCGGGCATAATAATTAAAAAAATTGTATTTTTGCAAAAACTAGGATTATGAATCGGACTTATAAGATCATTTTGCGAAAAGAAGATGAAGGTGGTTACACGGTTTTTGTCCCGTCGTTGCCAGGCTGTATTACTTACGGTGAAACCGTGGATGATGCTATCTTAATGGCAAAAGAAGCCATTGAACTTTATCTTGAGGAACTTGAAGATCGTGGAGAATTTGTTCCTGATGACAGCAACGTTTTGGAATATAACCTTAATCTAGCTGCGGTATGAATTTAAGTCCGGATTATCTTATTCGACTCCTTGAGGAAGCAGGTTTTGTGTTTAAACGCTCAAAGGGGTCCCACAAAGTTTTTTATAACTCTTTAAGCAATAAAACGATAATTGTTCCCTATCATAACGGAAAGGATTTGAAAAAAGGGACGTTTATGGCTATAGTTAAACAAGCAGGGTTGTAATTATGATTAAAAACATCATCTTCGACTACGGCGGCGTACTTCTCGATTGGAACCCGCACTACCTTTACGATCCTTATTTTGGCGATGTGGAAAAAGCCGAATGGTTTCTCACAAATATCTGTACTTACGAATGGAACGCCCAGCATGACAACGGCAAGCCTGTTGCTGAGGGCACTGCGGAGTTAATAGCACAATATCCAGAGTGGGAAAAAGAAATCCGTCTGTATTATGATGACTTCATGAAGATGATGGGTGGACAGATTCCTGGGATGGAAGAGCAGGTTAAGGAGTTGAAGTCCAGAGGTTTTCGGGTGTTTGGTCTCTCCAATTGGTCCGTGGAGACTTTCGCGTTGGTGCGCCCTGTATATCCCGTGCTCGACTTGATGGAGGACATGGTGATCTCCGGTGTCGAGAAGGTGATGAAACCCGACCACCGGATCTTTGAACTCGCCCTGAAGCGTTTCGGCATCAATGCCGACGAGACTGTTTTTGTCGATGACAACCCTGCCAATGTGCAGGCTGCCTGTGAAATGGGTATTAAAGGAATCCTATTCAATAAAAATATTATAAAAAATGAAAAAACTATTCTTCGCTCTGATGGCAGCCTTGTTCTTCCTGAGTGGCTGCAACAAAACTAAGCAATTCACGGTCACGTTAAACTTGGATAATGCGGACCAAAAGACTGTCTATCTCTTCAAGGATGTTGAAGGCAAGGAAGTGTGCATCGACACCGCCGTCTTCGCAGGGCAACAAGCAGTGCTAAAAGCCGATTTTGCTGATCCTCAGACCTATTACGTTATCAAATTCGATCCAGCTGAAAGATGTGAGTCGTTCCCGTTCTTCACCGAGAACCAGAACACCACCATTACGGGCGACAAGGAAGCATTCCAGAACTGGGTGGTGAAAGGCTGTCCTACCATGGATGCCTACAATGCCTACCGTCAGGAACTTCAGCCCATGGAAGATACCCTGATGGCTACTTTCGAGGAAATCCAGACTACATATATGGCTGGCGACACGGTGAAGTCGGCTGAGCTGCAGATGCAGCTTGAGGCAGGCATGAAAGACTATGAAAATTATCGTTTGGACTACATCAAGAGACACTCCGACAGCTATATGGCCCATTTCATGTTGCTCCGGGATGTGGAGAATTTTGAATACGATCAGGTGAAGGAAGTGGCCAAAGGCTTTACCACCGAGTCGGTGTATAGTAAACGGCTAAACGATTACTTTGAAACACATGCCAAAGTGGAGGTCGGTGCCAAGTTCATGGACTTCACCTTGAAGACCGCTGAAGGCGAGGATGTCAACCTCGAGAAGGTCATCAATAGCAATCGTGTGGTGTTGGTCGATTTCTGGGCTTCGTGGTGCGGACCCTGCCGTGCAGAGAACCCCTTCGTGAAGGCCGCCTACGAGAAATATCACGCCAACGGCTTTGAGATTATCGGTGTCAGCGTTGACCAAGATGAGGCTGCCTGGCTCAAAGCCGTGGCAGAAGACGGCATGACTTGGATTCAGGTGCGTGACGTTGACAACAGTGCCTCCGCCGACTACCTGATTCAGTACATCCCCTCCAACTTCCTCTACGACAGCAACGGTGTGATGATTGCCAAAGGACTCCGTGGTGAGGAACTCGAAGCGAAGCTCGCTGAGGTGTTGAAATAATATTTTTTACAAAAATGTTGCGAAGAAAGAAATTTGTTGTATCTTTGCAATCAGTTGGTCGCGGACAACGGAATGAAAAACAAATGGATTATCAAGACGTGAGGGACGGACCTGCTGGTACGACACCCCCCGCGATAACAAGTTAAAGCCTTCCTTTATTGGGAGGCTTTTTTGATAGGCCTCTTGTAAAGGGACACAAACGCAAGACTTTTGTTTCGACCAATTCGGATTTCCTCAACATATACGTATTGGTTCCCAATGGTTTTGCGATAGAGAATGGTTTTCAACCCATGTTTCTTAGTCCTGTGGTTTGATATCTCAATCGAATCGCGATGTTTGATGATGTAGGGTATTAACAAATAGTCTTCGATTGATAACGGGGAACGGTCGGTGCTTTCTTCGCCATGTCGCGATTAAGAATGCCTAGTACCTGATGTTTCTATAACATGTTTGTAACCCGTTAGGTCTATTCCTATTTCTTTTGCTTTAGTTAATAGTTCTTCGTCTATTTCATTGTCGATAATGGCGAAATGGTAGTCGCAGTCTTGATGGATGAGTTCTACTAATTCCAAGAATGGAATCTTTGTTCTGTTGTCTTTGTCGAAGGGTTTCTTTGAGTTCATGGTGGTTGTTTCTGATTTAGCTTGCAAAGATAATGTTATTTCTTTAAAGATATTATAATTATTAATATAATACTAATTAATTGAATTAACAACTTGGGAAGCATTTCAAAAAACTGTTGAAGATTTAGGGAAAAATTGTAACTTTGAAGCCTGTTTAACAAGAAATAATCGCCAATGAAGAAATAGACAATCGAATAAGCATATAATCGTATACATGACACGATCTCCGACAAAAACCTCAACACAAAGGATGTCATTGACGAAACGGCTTGCCAATGGGTTATCAACTACCATATTGTAAAAGTATTGAAATATCGCAAAAACACTGTTGACTGGGATAAGGTTTTTGCCCAGGAAGAAGGAGGAGAATAGCAATCCTTAAGGTAAGAGCCACTGGTATGCATACACGGTTTTTATTACTCTTTCGGAAAGTTGCCTCAAGCCGCGATTCGTAAAACGTATGTTTGAAGAGAATCGATGTTTTTATCAAAAATCTGATTAAAAATATGAGATTTTTGAAGATTTGCTTGCACCTTTTCTTAAGGAAAGAATGACGCACTATACACCTGGCATTTTCATATTTGCTTAATCATCAAGGTTAATTTCACGATTGACAGGACGGCCATCGTTACGATGTTCAAACGACCGTAATATAAAAAGAAAATTTTCATAATTATGGATAATATTAAACCAAATCACATTGATTCTGTTTTTTAAAAACAACCATGACATGATAATAATGGAAAAAATGAGTTTGACATGGAAATTTGTAAAATATCGCATTCTAAGTTTGTAATTTTTGTAAAATATCGCAGTCTGAAAGCGATTTTTATGTAAAATATCGCATTTTGCAAATCACCCCATCTTGAAAACACCGAAGAAAAAATCGCTTTGAAAAAAAGAAAAATTGTATTTTTGCACCGAAAAGGTGGTAAGTTACCACTTTTATAAGGGTTTTTTGAATTAAATTGATCGAAATATGCCAAAAGAAAAACTGAGCAGCCTGTTTGAACACTGGATGTCTCTTCAACCTCTTACCGAAACACAACAGAGTAGCTTTAGCCGACGTTTTACTATTGAGTACAACTACAACAGCAATCACATTGAAGGTAACACACTAACATACGGGCAAACTGAATTACTGTTGATGTTCGGCGCCGTAAGCGGTGAAGCATAAAACCGATTTGGTGGTTGGCCCAGTGCCTTCTGAAGGAGCTCATGCAAGCCTTACCAAGATTAGGAATTTTGTAAAATATTTTACAAAACTGGTGGAAGACGAATTGGCCTATGATATTGCTTTCATCGAAAACAAAGACGAAAAGGTTTGGTGGTATGATGGAGAGAAAATAGCCTTTCGCTCTCCTAATTCATCACGAATACTTGGCATCCTTAAAGACAATCCCTACATTACCTTTGCGAAACTTTCTGAAGAAATTGGCATCAATGTCTCTGCTATCCAAAAACTTATCGACGGTATGGAAGAGAAAGGATATATCCAACGTCGTGACACTGACAAATCGTGGCTTGTCCTGGCCACTTCTGTCATCAAATAGAAATCAACCAACAATTCCCATGAAAAACCTCATCCTCCCCCTCATCGCCCTCCTTCTGGGCGCAAACGCCTTCGGGCAACATGTCCTCACTTACCAAAGCTACGCTAAAGACGTGGAAGACGGTGACACGACATTCATCAGCGTCACCGAACATAAAGGTTGCCTCAAAATTAGCAATATAGGCAATGAAGTCAAGAACCCCATTCCAGGCTACGTTGAAAGCCTCACTTACGTCGACTATCAACAAGACTCGGTGTTTACTGTGCTGCAATATCCAGACGGGAACTACTATAGTGCCTACGCCTTCACCGACAACGACGTCACTTTCAGCGAAGAAGGCAAGGAAAAGGTGCTTGGCTACCCCTGCACGAAATACAAAACGAGCATCAACTCGAATACCATCGAGGTGTGGATGACAGATAAACTGGGCTTTGAGGCTACCCCCATGCCAGGCCTGGGCCGTCTCAACGGAGTGATGGTGCGCTGCATGAGAAACGGCATTTATGTCACCGACCTTAAATCCTCTAAAAAGTCGAAACAGCTTCCTGAGGAACTGATTCCCAGCGATAAAGGAGAACGAAAATCTTCTCGTGAGCTGAGCCAGCTGCGGAAGGACAAACTGGTGATGCGCATCCCGGTGTTCAAAGGGCAACAGATTCATTTCGCGGATTACGATCCCGTGGTAGGGGAGGTGCCCTTCGATACCACCCTCCATCTCAGTCACGGGACAATCATCTTAAAACGGATGCACCTGCCGCAACTGCCGGAACATTACCAACTCTTCGCTGAGCTTCACCAGCGTTCCAATGGCGATGCTTACGACCGCGCCGCCTCCGTGTTCGTCATCCCCATGGACCACTCTCGCAGTTTCCTCGATGGGCTGACCCAAGGCGTAGAAGCTTTGCCGGTGTTCAAAGGACATGATGGCAAAGAATATCAAGGCATTAAAGCAGAAGCGGATTACCTTCCACCCGTCGAACTGGTGCGCTACTTCACCTCGTTCGGTGCGGGACATTTCAACGACAAAGTGCAGATCGACGGCCTTACCTGGACTGAAGAGAACTACTATAAACAAGAGTTGAGCGAGCTGCGCGACCGTCTTCAAGGGGATGTGCTCATCGGGGCTTTCATCGGCAACTACGACAAAGGCGGCCATATCGTCTCCTTGGATCTGGTGGCTTACCCGGGCGAATATGAATGGGACGAAACACCTTGTCATCAACACTCCATGCCGCTGTTCAACACTTGCAACGTGATGGAGATGTCGGGGCAGAACTACGGCCGGCTCTTTGCAACCGACAGCCTCGAAGTGGAGTTCGAGATTCCCGAAGGTGCCACCGATGTGCGCCTTCGTTATATCAGCACAGGTCACGGTGGCTGGGGCGGCGGCGATGAGTTCAAACCCAAGGAGAATGCCATCTACATCGATGGCGTGAAGACCTTCACCCATACGCCTTGGCGTTGCGACTGCGCCACCTTCCGTGACCAGAACCCCGTGTCGGGCAACTTCTGGAACGGGGTCTCCTCGTCGGACTACTCGCGCTCAGGCTGGTGTCCGGGTACAGCAACCAACCCGGTTTATTTCGACCTCGGCTTCTTGAAACCAGGCAAGCATACATTGCGTGTCGTCATCCCGCAAGGCAAAGACGAGGGTGGCAGCTTCAGTCACTGGATGGTTTCTGGGACGTTGCTTTATTTTATTCCGTAGAAGTGGTTTTGAATAAAAATTTTTACTATCTTTGCGGAGAAAAAGAAAAATATTATGTCTCAAAACCAAGGGTATTTGGATTTCGATGAATACATCCGTCAGGGGGAGCCTTCGAAACGCGAGGCGGCCTATGCCTGGAGCACGGCTATCGGACTCCAGGCAGTGGACGGACTTAAGACTTCTGAGTATCTGAATGAGTTGGCCCGCCGGAACATCGAGGGAGAAATCACCATCGAAGAGGTGGGCAAGCTGCTCGATAGTTACTACGAGAGCAAGACGGTCCGAGAGCCTGACGATGATGACAAGGAAGAGGCGGACAAAGCGTCAAAGAACATCAAGAAGATTCTCTCAACGGTCACGTTGGACTTTACGACGAATGGACTTATTAACATCCATCGTCGTATCTTTGAAGGTGTCTTCAAACATGCAGGCGAACTGCGCAAATACGATATTACCAAAAGAGAGTGGGTGCTGGAAGGTGACACGGTGCGCTACTTGAATTGGGAAGACTTGCGTCGGGCACTCGATTATGATATTCAACAGGAAAGGGGTTACTCTTATAAGGGTGCCGATACCGAAGAAATGGTCAAACATCTTACTGGTTTTGTGGCTGGATTGTGGCAAATTCATCCTTTTGGTGAGGGCAATACGCGCACTACGGCTGTTTTTACCATTCTTTATCTTCGCTCGATTGGTTTTAATGTGGAGAACGATCTCTTTGCCAAGAATTCCTGGTATTTCCGGAATGCGCTGGTGAGGGCCAATTATAAGAGTGCTCAAAAAGGCATAGATTACACCCCCGTTTACTTGGAGCGTTTCTTCCGCAATCTCCTGTTAGGGGAGAAATGGGAATTGCGTAACCGCTATCTCCATATCCATGCCCCCAAAGAGTGGGGCGTGCAGCCTAATTTGGCTGACCCTACAAGCACAGGACAAGTACAGGACAAGTACAGGACAAGCACAGGACAAGCACAGGATCTCGTTCATACTGATAATTATGACATCATCAGTCTCGTAAAAGTGTTAGGGATAAAGCATTTATCTGTAAAGGAAATGATGAGCAGCTTGAATCTCAAAGGACGAGATAACTTCTTAAATCTTTATCTTTCGCCCGCCATTTCCGAAGGCTATGTCAGACCTCTCTACCCTGAAAAGCCGCATCATCCTCGGCAGAAATACTTGCTGACGGTAAAAGGATCCCTGCTCTTCAACGAATTAATAAATTTGGAAAATTAAGAAAACCTTTTTACTTTTGCACCCTATTAATCGGAAAGAATTAATCTGAAACAACAAATAATCATTAAAAATCTCAATTATGGGTACATTAGCTAATCTTTGGCAGAACCATAGGACATTGGTGGTTTTTGTCATGATCCTAATCATTGTCATTCCTTTCTTGATTTTTTATTTGAGAAAGGCGAGAAACGAACATCCTAAAGGCTTGATCGCTGCCGCTTTGAGCAACATGGGCGAGCGTTTCGGCTACTACATCATGAATGCCGTGCTGGTGCTGTTCATCTGCTCCAAGTTCGGTATCTCTGATGAGACCTCAGGCGTGATTTTCGGTGTGTTCTATTTTTTGATTTATGTGCTTGCGCTTCCTGGCGGTATCATCGCCGACCGCACACAGAATTACAAGAGGACCATCATCACGGGTATCATTGTGATGGCCCTCGGTTATGGATTGCTCTCCATTCCGGTATTCAGCACGGGTGGTGGCATGAAGTCGTGGCCTTTCGTCCTCGCTATTATTGCCTTGCTGCTCATCGCTTGTGGTAACGGTCTCTTCAAAGGAAACTTGCAAGCTATCGTGGGACAGCTGTACGATGACTTCGAGGCTGAGGCCGCAAAGAAAGGCCCGGAGGCTCTGGCCCAAGCCAAGGAAAAGCGTGACAGCGGTTTCCAGATTTTCTACGTGTTCATCAACATCGGTGGTGTGATTGCTCCGTTTGTGGCTCCCATCATCCGTGAATGGTATTTGAAGACAAAGGGTTTGATCTACAATGCCGACCTTCCGCGTCTGTGCCATAAGTACATCATGGGTACCATGGAAGGCAATGACATGACCAATCTTACGGCGTTGTCACAAGATTATGCTGGTGCAGCCGAAAACCTTTCGGGATTCTGTGAGAACTACTTGCAGGTGTATAATACTGGCGTGCACTATTCGTTCATCGTTTCGGTGATTGCCATGTTGATCTCCCTGTTCATCTTCATCGCTGTCAAACACAAGCTGCCGAATCCTGTGAAGAAGGTTAAAACAGATACCCAGACTGTTTCCCAAGCTGAAATTGAAGCCGATGCCAAAGAAATCAAACAGCGTATGGCTGCTCTGTATGCCGTTTTAGGTATCGCCGTGTTCTTCTGGCTCTCCTTCCACCAGAACGCCCAGTCACTGTCCATCTTTGCCCGCGACTTCCTGGATACCAGCACACTTCCGCCTGAGATTCTCCAATTCATCAACCCGTTCTTCGTGATTGTGCTGACACCTGTTGTCATGTGGATTTTTGCCTCGCTGGCTCGCAAGGGCAAAGAGGTCTCCACGCCTAAGAAGATTGCGTTGGGTATGTTCATCGCCGCTTGTGCCTATATCTTCTTGATCATCGTCGCTGTGGCACATAATTATCCTTCTGGCAATGCTTTCAAGGCACTTCCTGAAGCTGAAAAAATGGCCATGAAGACTGGACAGTGGGTGATGATTGTGACCTACTTCTTCCTCACTGTGGCAGAGCTGTTTATCTCACCTCTGGGATTGTCGTTCGTCTCCAAGATCGCTCCTCGCAGCATGGTGGGTATGTGTCAAGGTTTGTGGCTGTCGGCTACCGCTATCGGTAACCTGCTCATCTTCCTCGGCGTGAGAATGTTGAACTCCTTCCCGCACCAGTGGATGACTTGGGGTGTCTTCGCCCTGATCTGCCTCACCTCTATGGCGATTATGCTTGGTATGTTGAAATGGCTCGAAAAAGTAGCGAAATAATTAATATTAATAGGATAAGGTAAAGGCTTGCTCCGGCAAGCCTTTATCATGTTAAAAATTCTTACTTCTATCTTCTATCTTCTATATTCTTAAAAAAATGTTCAAAGGTCATCCCAAAGGTCTCTACGCCCTCGCTCTCGCCAATACGGGCGAACGCTTTGGCTATTATACCATGTTGGCTATCTTCGTGCTTTTCCTGCAAGCCAAGTTCGGCTACAACGAAGCACAGGCGGGCCATATCTACGGCATCTTCCTCGGATGCGTCTATTTCATGCCCCTCATCGGTGGTATGCTGGCCGACCGCTTCGGTTACGGCAAGATGGTGAAGTCGGGTATCGTGGTCATGTTCCTTGGCTACCTGCTATTGGCAGTGCCGATGGCTACTGCCACGGCCAAAATCACCATGTTCTCCGCCTTGGCACTGATCGCCATCGGAACAGGCTTGTTCAAAGGCAACCTCCAGGTGATGGTGGGCAACCTTTACGACGAGGCCAAGTACAGCGCCTTCCGCGACAATGGCTTCAGCTTGTTTTACATGGCCATCAACATCGGTTCGATGTTCGCACCCATGGCAGCTACCAAGGTCACCGACCTCTTTCTCGGAAAAGCAGGTTATACATACGTACCACAGATTCCTTCGCTGGCACACCAGTACCTTGATGGCACCATCAGTGCTGACGCCCTATCGAACTTCGAGGCTTTGGCAGTGCAGCAAGGAGGTAACATCAACGACCTGGCAGGCTTTGCCAATAGCTATATCGATGCCCTCTCTGGAGCCTATAACTACGGCTTCGGTGTAGCTTGCATCTCTTTGATTCTCTCCATGGCCATCTACCTGAGCTGCCGCAAGTGGTTCAAGCATGCTGATGTCAACACCAAGCAGGCCAAGAAGATGGAAAACACTACTGTGAACGTGCAGGAACTCTCCAAGGAACAGACCCGCGAGCGTATCACCGCACTTGCCCTGGTGTTTGTGGTGGTCATCTTCTTCTGGATGTCGTTCCAGCAAGCAGGCCTTTGCCTGACTTACTTTGCCCGCGACTACACGCAAAGTACAGCAAGCGGATTAACCCGTTTCGGATTCAATATCTGGTCGCTGGCTTTGGTGGCGGTCTCGATCTATACGATGTTCGGTGCCGCCCAGGCCACCAAGCCCTTGAACAGGGGCATATTGTGTGGCGTTACGATATTCCTATGGGTCATGGCAGTGATGCTTTATAGGACCATGCCCGATACCATCAACATCCTGCCGCAGCAGTTCCAGCAGTTCAACCCCTTCTTCGTGGTAGCCCTGACACCGGTCTCGATGGCGGTGTTCGGTGCGCTTGCCAAGAAAGGGAAGGAGCCGTCCTCGCCGCGTAAGATAGGCATGGGCATGATTGTGGCTGCTCTCGGCTTCCTCATCTTGGTCGTATGTTCCTTCTCACTGGCCAGCCCAGCCGAGCTGAAGGCACAAGGTGGCGTGAGTAGCACGCTGGTGTCACCCAACTGGCTGATTAGCACCTATCTCGTGCTGACCTTCGCTGAGTTGCTGCTGAGTCCCATCGGCATCTCCTTTGTCACCAAAGTGGCCCCGCCCAAATACAAGGGTATGATGATGGGTCTGTGGTTCTGCGTGACCGCCATCGGCAATTACCTCACCTCGGTCATCGCTCGTATTTGGGGCACCGGCATGCCGCTCTGGATGGTCTGGGGCGTCCTCGTGGTGCTTTGCCTGCTCTCCGCGGTGTTCATCTTCTCCATCATGAAACGGTTGGAGAAGGCTACTTCTGGATGCTAGAAAACACAAACAATAAAAAACACAACACTATGAAGAAACTATACGATTTGAAAAAGGCTTCGCATACCGTCCTGCTTGTCCTGTCGTTAAGTGTGATTGGGATAGCGAACGGGTATGCCCAAGATTTTACTGTGGACGGTCTAAATTATACTTTCAATGAGGATGGCGTTTCGGTGACCGTATCAGGTGAGTATGGCGCGTGGTATGACCCTCTTGTCATTCCTGAATCTGTAGAACATGAAGGGGTGAGTTATGCCGTGACGGCGATAGGTGACCATGCTTTTAATTGGGGCAATCTATGGGGTGAATTAATCATTCCAAATTCTATTGTTACGATAGGTGAGTCCGCTTTTGAAGGTTGCTCGAATCTCACCGGATTACTGGTCATTCCTAATTCAGTCACTACAATTGGTAATGCCGCTTTTTGTTTGTGTGAAGGATTCAATGGCTCATTGACTCTTGGCAACTCCGTGGTCACTATAGGGGATTATGCTTTTCATGGTTGCGGTTTTACAGGAGATCTGATGATTCCCGGTTCTGTGACAACGATCGGGGAAGCAGCTTTTTATTATTGTGGATTCACAGGCTCGTTGTCCATTCCTAACACGATCACCTCGATAGGACATTATGTTTTTGCTTGGTGTGAGGGTTTTACGGGTGAATTGGTCATTCCCAATTCGGTTCATTCGATAGGTGTTGGGTCTTTTTCATGGTGCGAGGGTTTTACGGGTGAATTGGTCATTCCCAATTCGGTTGCCAATATAGACGATTATGCTTTTCAAGGATGTACTGGCTTTTCGGGGTTAACTATCGGCAATGGTGTGACAATGATAGGTGGGGCTGTTTTTGAAGGATGTTCAGGATTCACAACCATTACCATTCCTCATTCGGTGACCACCATAGGAAACGGCGCATTTGGGGGTTGCAATGGCTTTACAACCTTGACCATTCCCAATTCCGTAACCTCCATTGAAGGCAATCCGTTCCCGTACTGTGATGGCATCGGGCAAATCACGGTTGAATCCGGAAACTCGGTTTATGATTCCAGAGACAACTGCAACGCTATTGTTGAGACAGCATCCAACACGTTGGCTGTTGACTGCAAAAACACGTTTGTCCCCAACACCATAACCACTATCGGTGAATATGCCTTTTGTGGATGTTTTTTGACTTCTGTTACGCTTCCCTCCTCTGTGATAGCCATTAAGGATTATGCTTATCTTGGTTGCCCTAATTTGACCTCGGTTAACATTCCCAATCAAATGGTTTCCATTGGACAGTGCGTTTTTAGCAGGTGTATTGGCATTGAACAAATTACAGTGGAAGAAAGCAATCCCATTTACGACTCAAGGAACCACTGCAATGCTGTCATTGAAACCAGCACCAATACATTGATACAAGGATGCAAGAACACGATGATTCCGAATTCAGTGACAAAGATAGGTGTTGGCTCTTTTGAAGGTTGCTCAGGGCTGACCTCTATTGAGATATCTGATTCCGTATTGGAAATCGGTGACAGAGCTTTCATTGAGTCTGGTTTGTCAGGGAAATTGACGATAGGTAATTCCGTGACAAGGATTGGTGACGACTCCTTCTTCGGTTGTTATGACCTGACCTCCATTGAAATTGGAAATTCATTGACGAAAATTGGGAAGAGAGCCTTTATGTATTGTAATAATCTCTCAGGTGATCTCATCATTCCCAATTCCGTTACCTGTATTGATGAGATGGCTTTTGAGAGTTGGGAAGATGGCTGTTTCGGTGGAGAATTGGTTCTTGGTAATTCATTGGATTCAATAGGAACGGGTGCCTTTAGAGGATGCAGCTTCAATACGGTGGTTTCCTTGAGTGCGGTGCCGCCCACCTGTGACGATTGGGGGGCTTTTGATTGTTATCCTTATCCTGACCTTATCGTCTGCTGCGGCAGCAAAGAGGCTTACGAAGCGGTCCCATATTGGGCAAACTTCGTTAGTTCCATTGAGGAAGACTGCAGCCCGCATAATGTCAGCATTGACGAAGGCAACATGAGCGGCGGTAATGTGAGTGCTTCTGTCAATTCTACTGAATTAGGAGAAGAAGTACGACTTTCCATTACACCTGATGAAGGCATGGAGTTGGCCTCGCTCATCGTCAGTAATGCGAACGATCCATCGCAAATCGTGCCCGTTTTTCCTGTCGACAGAAATCACTCCATGTACGCTTTCATCATGCCTCATTTTGATGTGGTTGTCTCGGCTGCCTTTACGGTGTCCAATGCGGTGGATGAGGATTTCAACATTGAGGTTTGCATTTATCCCAATCCCACCAACGGACAAGTGAGAATCGAAGCCACCGACCTCAGCCGTGTCACTATTTTCAATGCCATCGGTCAGCAGGTTTATGACGGCTCAGCAAACGGTGATGACTTCGAATGTGACTTGGGTGGTCTCGTTGCGGGTATCTACATCATCCGAATCGAAACTACTAATGGAGTGGCAGCAAAACGATTAACAGTGACAAAATAAAATGTAAAACACAATACTATGAAGAAAACATTACATTTGAAAAGGGTGTTGCGCGCCGCCTTGCTTGTCCTGCTTCTGATAGTGGTGGGAATGGCGAAGGGGTTCGCACAAGATTTTAATTTGAACGGTCTGAATTACACAATTAATGAAGACGGTGTTTCGGTGACCGTGTCAGGTGAGTATGGCGGGTATTACGAGCCACTCGTCATTCCTGAATCAGTGTATTACAATGGGGTGAATTATATCGTGTCGGCGATAAGCGACCATGCTTTTGATGTGAATAGAGGTTGCGGTATATGGGGTGAATTAATCATTCCCAATTCTGTGACAACGATTGGAGATTATGCTTTTTATTACGGCGGAGTCCTCTTCTCATTGATTCTTGGCAATTCCGTCCAAATTATTGGAGATTATGCTTTTGCTGGTTATTCTAATTTAAGTGGTGATTTAGTCATTCCAAGTTCCGTTACGTCGATAGGAGACGGTGCTTTTGGCGGATGCGGAGGATTTGACAATATTATTGTTGAATCAGGAAACTCTTACTTCGATTCCCGTGACAACTGCAATGCCATTGTTGAAACGGCAACAAACAAATTGGTTGCCGGTTGCAAGAATTCCTTCATCCCCAATACCGTTACCGCCATTGGTGCTTCTGCTTTGGGTAACTGTGGCTTGTCTTCCTTTGTCATTCCACCTTCGGTGACCACCATAGGAGATTTCGCCCTTGCGTGGAATGATTTGACTTCGATTGTAATTCCCAATAATGTGGTTTCCATCGGGAAAGGCGCTTTTGAAGAATACAGCATTGAAAGCATTGTAGTAGAAGACGGCAACCCTGTGTATGACTCCAGAGACAACTGTAACGCCATCATTGAAACGAGTTCCAATACCTTGATCATAGGAGGGAATAACACCGTGATACCCAATTCAGTTATAGCTATCGAAGATAATGCATTTTATTGCCGTTATTTTCTAACAGGTGATTTGGTCATCCCGAATTCTGTGAAAACAATAGGAGCGTATGCTTTCTACCAGTGTTTTGGAGGTGAAGATTATGGAAGTGGTGAAAGTGTTTCGTTGACTATCGGAAATTCTGTTGAAACCATAGGGGAAGAGGCTTTTGCTGGTTGTCGCTTGATTGTCGGTGATTTGGTTCTTCCTAATTCTGTTACGACCATAGGAGTGGGGGCTTTCTCATATTGTGGCTTTACTGGTGATTTGGTTGTGCCCAGCGCTGTCACAACGATTGGGGATGGGGCTTTTGGGGGCTGCTCGTTTAATCATATCATTGTTGAACCGGGGAATGCCTCTTATGACTCCAGAGATAACTGTAATGCCATTATCGAAAAGAGCACCAACACCTTGATACGTGGGTGTAACAACACTGTGATTCCTAATTCTGTCACAACGCTCGGGGATTATTCGTTTAATTATTGCTCTGGTTTTACAAGGAATTTGGTGATTCCTAATTCTGTCACAACGATAGGTTACAGTTCTTTTTATGGTTGTTCTGGAACCAATGTTTCGTTAACCATTGGCAATTCTGTCGCAACGATAGGAACGGATGCTTTTAGTTGGTTTGAAGGTTTAGATGCGATCACTTGCTTGGCAGAGACGCCTCCAATGTTAATGATTGGTGAATATTATTGGGGCGAAGATTGGTGGTATGAAGTGCCTTGTACCACATTAACCGTTCCTTGCGGCTACGCTTCGGCCTACGAGGCATCAGACTGGCATGATCACTTTACCACCATACACGAAGACTGCGCCAGTTATGCCATCAGCGTTGAAAGCACTGCTGGCGGCACCGTCAGCACATCGGTGAATTCGGCCTTGTTGGGTGAGGAAGTCCAAATTTCATACACCGCTGAGCCAGGATATGAGTTGAATTCCATCCTGGTTTATAAGGCCGATGATAAAACAATGACGGTTCCGTGTGATAACAACGGCTTTGTCATGCCGAACTTTGACGTTGTGGTGAAACCTTCGTTTGGCAACACCTCTGTAAATGAAAACAGCAACATTGCTGTTTCCGTCTATCCCAATCCTGCCCAAGGCATTATTACGATTGATGCTTCAAACCTTCAACGGATCAATGTCTATAATACCTTCGGCCAATTGGTTGAGAGCAACCAAGCCAACGGCGACCTCATCGAATGCGACCTTAGCTGCCACGAAGCAGGCATTTACTTCGTCCGTGTGGAAACCGCTTCTGGTACCTTCACGCAACGGGTGGTGCTGACGAAATGATTTTTTTGGGCGTAATATGATTGTAGGGCTGCCACAATGTGACAGCCCTACGTTTTTCGCAAAAACAATGTCATATCAAAAAATTGTATTACATTTGCACCATCATTGATATCAATAGTAATTATTATGGCAACAACAATTCAAAGAAAACAAACCTCTTTTAGACTTAGGACTGATTTGCTGGACGCTATGAGGGAAGCTGCCGAACGGGAAAACAGGACTTTGAACAATTTTGTGGAAAGTCTTTTGCTTTCAATAATGTATCACGAACCCAATGAGGTGACAAAGGCTGCTCTTGAGGAAGCGATGTCGGGTAATAACCAGAATAAGGTTTATGACGATGTAGATGAAATGTTAAACGATATTCTTAATGAGGAAGAATGAGGAAACTACAGCCGACTACCCAGTATCGGAAGGATTTGAAGAAATATAAGAATCATCCGAAGAAAATAACCGCCTTGAAGGAAGTGCTGATGATGTTGAAGAAAGGGATACCAATTCCTGCTGAATACCAACCGCATGAACTACATGGAAAATATAAAGATTGTGTTGAGTGTCATATTCAAGGAGACTTCCTTTTGATTTGGTTTGATGCTGATCGAAATCTTGTTGAGTTGGTTAGGTTGGGCTCACATTCCGAATTGTTCAAATAAAGATTATACTATGTCACGAAACGAACAAGAATTGAAAGGTGTTACTTTATTGGGGAACCAAAACACCCAGTACAGCTATGACTATACTCCAGAGGTGCTGGAGACCTTCGAGAACAAACACCCGGAGAACGACTACCTGGTGACCCTCGACTGTCCCGAATTCACCTCACTGTGCCCCAAGACGGGCCAGCCTGACTTCGGACACATTATTATTAATTACATTCCCCGCACGCTGATGGTGGAGAGCAAGAGCCTCAAACTCTACCTCTTCAGCTTCCGAAACCATGGCGACTTTCATGAGGATTGCGTCAACATCATCATGAAAGACCTGGTCAAGCTGATGGATCCCAAATACCTGGAGGTCATTGGCTTGTTCAATCCCCGTGGCGGCATCTCCATCAAGCCCTTCGCCAACTATGGCGATAATGATCATCAGGATCTGGTGAAGCAACGCCTCCTTGCAACTCTAAATTCTAAATACTAAATTCTTAATTCCCATGAAGGATGCAGTAATCATCATTTCCGGTGGCATGGATTCCACCACCATGCTTTACGAGTTCAAGGACGAAATTGCCTTGGCCATTACCTTCGACTATGGCTCCACGCAAAATGGACGCGAGCGGATCTGTGCCGTCACCCATTGCCAGCGTTTGGGTATCAAACATATCGTCGTCCCCCTGGAGTTCATGCACCGTTATTTCAAAAGTGCCCTGTTGATGACTCCCGACGACATCCCTGATGGCAATTACGACGATGAGAACATGAAATCCACCGTGGTTCCGTTCCGCAATGGCATCATGCTGGCCATCGCCGCCGGCATTGCCGAGAGTAACGGCTTGAAACGGGTGATGATCGCCAACCACGCCGGCGACCACTCCATCTATCCTGACTGCCGTCCTGCCTTCGTCAACGCCATGTCGGAAGCCGTGTCGGCTGGAACGTATGAAAACATCAAGGTATGGGCTCCTTACACCTATCTGAGCAAGAAAGAGATCGCCGAACACGGCAAAGCCCTGGGCTTGGATTACAGCGAGACCTATTCTTGCTACAAAGGCGGTGAGAAACATTGTGGCAAGTGCGGCACGTGCCGCGAACGCATCCAGGCCCTCCACGACGCCGGCATTGTTGACACCACCGAATATGAAATTTGAAAAACTCTAAATTCTAAATTCTTAATTCTAAATTCACCCATGTACTACGTAAGAAAAACCCTAGAAATATCAGCCTGCCATCAGCTTTACCTCGACTATGAGAGCAAATGCGAAAACCTCCATGGCCATAACTGGAAAATCAATGTGTTTTGTCGTGCAGAGCAGCTCGACAGCAATGGCATGGTGTGCGATTTTACTTTGATTAAAAAGCTTATTCACGGTAAAATCGACCATACTAATATCAACGAAGTTCTCGACTTCAACCCCACGGCGGAAAACCTGGCCAGGTGGATCGTCGATACCGTGCCGAACTGCTATCGTGCCGATGTCTGGGAGTCACGGGACAACAAAGCCTCGTACATCAAGGACGACGCCCCCCAAATCTTCGATTGACATCGGCGAAGGAAGAAATCGGCGAAAGAAAAAATCGGCGAATTAAGCGAATTAAGCGAATTATTAATCGTATAAAAAATTCGCTTAATTCGCTTAATTCGCCGACCCCCAAATAAATTCGCTTAATTCGCCGACCCTCCCCAAAAAATTCGCAGACATGTACAAGATTAACGAGATATTTTATTCCCTACAAGGCGAAGGCTTTCACACCGGAACCTCCGCCGTATTCGTCCGTTTCAGCGGATGCAACCTTCGCTGTGCCTTCTGCGACACCCAGCATGAGTCGGGTGACTGGATGTCAATCGCCGAGATAATCGCCGAAGTGAATAAACACCCCGTCGCCCCCTTGATCGTGTTAACCGGTGGCGAACCTTCTTTGTTCATCAACGAAGCATTCGTCGATGCGTTGAAACAGCAGACCGGCAAGCGTGTCGCCATGGAGACCAACGGCACCCGGCCTTTGCCGAGCAACATCGACTGGGTGACGCTTTCGCCAAAGACCGGATTCGATGGGGGAGATGCCGAACCTTGTGTTTTAAAGCGTTGTGATGAGTTGAAGGTCGTGTATCTGGGCCAGGATTTGTCACAATATGACGACATTCATGCCGAACACCGATTTCTTCAACCTTGTTTCGCCGATGACGAAACCCAGCGTGAACTCAACATGAAATCTTGTGTAGAAGCTGTGCTGAACACCCCAGGCTGGCGTCTCTCCCTCCAAACCCATCGAATTCTGTCTATACGCTAACCCAGAAGCACCTCTAACCTCTCACCTCTAACCTTTATAAAGGAGGAACACCGCCGGTTTCTTATTCAGGTCTCCTTTGAATTTCTTCCATTCGCCGACATCTTGGCTGATAATCAATTCGTCTTCGCAGGTGAGATTGCAGGCCACACACACCCTGGTCGATGGATGCAGGTTCTTGCAGAGGTCGGCCAGCATGGCGTTGTTCCTGAAGGGGGTCTCGATGAAAAGCTCTGTCTCGTTGTTGCTCATGGAGCGTCGTTCCAGGTTTTTGATGGCGTTTTGCCGTTCGGGGCTTTTGATAGGCAGATAGCCGTGGAAGGCGAAGGCCTGCCCGTTGAAGCCTGAAGCCATCAAAGCCAGGATCATGGCGTTCGGTCCCACTAATGGGATCACCTGAATGCCTGCTGAATGAGCCAGGTCAACCACTAATGCGCCGGGGTCGGCCACGCAAGGTGTGCCGGCTTCCGACATCAGCCCCATGTCCTCGCCTTGTAGGCAGGGCCCGAGATGCACCATCAAGTCGAGGTTGCGCGCGTTGTGTTTGTCGAGCTCTATGAACTCGATGTCATCGATGGGAGTATCCATGCCGATGCGGCTCAGCACACGTCGGGTGGTGCGGGTGTTCTCCACCACAAAATGTTTCAACTTTTTGACGAGGTCAAGGGTGCCTGATGGCAACACCTGCTCGGGCTTTGTCGCCCCCAACAGGTTGGGTACCAGATATAATTTTCCGAAAGCCATGAAAAATCAAATAAGGATTTTCTTTTCAATTTCCGCCATCATCGTCCGGAACTGTTTGTCGGTGTCCATGCGGTCGGAGATGGTCTTACAGGCGTGATACACCGTCGCGTGGTCCTTGTTACCGCATTGCTGTCCGATGACGGCCAAACTGGCGTTTGAGTACTTCTTGGCGTAGAACATGGCGATTTGTCTTGCCTGGACTACCTGATGTTTGCGGGTGCTTTGCGAGAGGACCTCCAACGGTAGGGAGAAGTAGTCGCAAACCACATTCATGATGTATTCCACCGAGACTTCTTTCACTGAGTTACGGATGAAACGCTCGATGATCTGCTGCGCCAGCTCGATGGTGATCGCTTTCTTGTTCAGTGACGACTGGGCGACCAGTGAGATCAGCACGCCTTCCAGCTCGCGAATGTTGGTGCGGACGCTGTTGGCGATATATTCGATGATCTCGTCAGGAAGCACGATGCCGTTGGTGTAGAGCTTGTTTTTCAAGATGGCAGCGCGGGTGGCGGAGTCGGGCATCTGAAGGTCGGCGGTAAGGCCCCATTTGAACCTCGACAACAGCCGTGGCTCCATGTCCTGAAGATCGACGGGCAACTTGTCGCTGGTCAACACCAACTGCTTCCCGTTCTGGTGCAGGTAGTTGAAGATGTGGAAAAACGTCTCCTGCGTCTTTGTCTTCTTCGCCAAAAACTGGATGTCGTCGATGAGTAACACGTCGATCATCTGGTAGAAATGCACGAAGTCGTTCAGGTTGTTGTTCTTCGAGGCGTTGACAAACTGGTTGATGAACTGCTCTGTCTGGACATACAACACGGTCTTTTCAGGGAATTTGTGTTTGACGTGAAGCCCGATGGCATGGCATAGATGCGTCTTGCCCAACCCCGTCTGGCTGTAGATCAACAGAGGATTGAACGCTGTCTTACCTGGGTTTTCAGCAATGGCAAGACCTGCAGAACGAGCCAAACGGTTGCAGTCACCTTCGATGAAGTTATCGAACGAATAATTCTCGTTGAGCTGAGAGTCGATTTCCATCTTCTTCAGTCCCGGGATGATGAAGGGGTTGATGGGCTTCTCCGTCAGGTTTTCAGGCGCAACGCGGCCAAGAGTGGTGTTTTTAACATCATTGCGGTTGGTGCCAGGAACAACCATGCGGTAGGTCTGGTCGTTACTGTCCATGATGATGCTATACTCCAGTTTCCCCTCTGTGCCCAACACCTTCTTGATGGTTTTTTTCAGCAAGTCGATGTAATGCTCCTCAAGCCATTCATAGAAAAACTGACTGGGCACCTGAATGGTCAGCACATTGTTTGTAAACCCAATAGGGACAATGGGAGCGAACCAGGTGATATAACTCTGCTCCGAGATGTTGTCTTTGATGATTTCAAGACACTTCTTCCATATTTCGTTTGGGCTTTTGACCATGGGTAAACGTCCGTTTTCTTCTCACAATTTCAGACCGCAAAGTTCTAATGAAAATAGTTAATAAAAAAATTTTTTTGCTATTGACTTTGTACTTTTTTAGTTATAAATTACGATGGCAAAGTGTTGTAAAAAATTGCTCAATATTTAAATTATTGATTTACACTGTTTTAAGGTAAGAAACGGAAACCCCGAAGATTTTTTTGAATTTTGAGACAATGTTCTCCGCTTCGCTTTTCCTTGTTGAAAACTCTAAATAACAGTCCATTTCAAATCGTGGGTTTTGTTGCTCCAGACCTACCTCTTTCATCACCCGCATCACCTCATTCATCAAGGGATAGGGGAACTGGAGGCTATATACTTCGTCAACGGTTTTATCAATGATTTGGGCGTTGTCGAGGGCGTCGCGAGCCGCTGTCTTATAGGCGTTGATGAGTCCGCTGACCCCAAGCTTGACACCTCCGAAATAACGGACGACGATGACGCAGACATTGGTGACTTCTTTCGAGAGGATTTGGTTGAGGATAGGCTTTCCTGCCGTGCCTGATGGCTCGCCATCATCGGAGGAACGGAAACAGCTCTTGTCGGGACCAATCATATAGGCGTAACAATGATGTCTCGCGTCGTAGTATTTTTTTTTGACTTCGGCCAAGGCTTTTTTCACATCGTCCTCGCTCATCACGGTGAAGGCTGAGGCAATGAATTTGCTGCCTTTCTCTTTGTACAGACCCTCGCCAGGCGCGGATAGCATCTTATAGGTGTCGTCGAACATCATGGTTTCACCGTTATTAAGATCACTGCAATGATGGCAATCACCAAACCGAGATAGTTCTTCCAGTTGAGTTTCTCCTTGAAGAGGAGCCACCCGCAGAGGGCAGTCATGCATACTACGCCGATGTTATAGATGGGGAAAAGCACCACATTGTCGAAGACCCGCATGGCATGATATATAAAATAGGTGGAGAAGAAGTTCGTGGCTCCAAGCACCGCACCGCCGACAGCGTTTTTCCATTGCCATTTCGACTTCCCTTTGACAAGGTCATAAACCACCAAAAGCAGGCCGAACACAAAGGAAACGGAATAGATGAATGCAATCATGGGGGTGATGTCGTCGGCAGTGTTGGCTGTCTCAGTGAGTTTCATCAGCACGTCGCCGATGCCGGTGCCAAAGAAGATGAAGACAGGCAGCATCGCGGTACCTGCATGGAGGTTGCGGGATGTATCTTTGCGCTGCCCGGTGCCGACTACCAGAAACAAAGCCACCAAGGCTAACCCGATGCCGATGGCGGGAATCACTCCGAGTTCCTCTTTCAGGAAAAGGACTCCGAACAGGGTGGGGATGACCACTGATAGCTTGCTGGCTAGCGAGGTTACGGTGACACCGGAGCGTTGGCTGGAGACTGTCATCAGCACGTAGGTGAGGATAAACCAAAAGCCAGTCAACAACGAGAGGGAAAACCACGCCTCGCCGACAGGCGAGGTCACAGGGGCCTTCATGGCACTCATGAAAATGCCCAAAGCGGCTGCAACCGCATAGTTCCATGCCAAGGCCTGATGGTTGTCAAGGTTAAAACGCTTGAACAAAAGCATCACCACAAAGATGGCGGTGGAGAATAGAATGGCGCAAATCAAATGAATCATAGTCGAAAAAAATGGGAGAACAAAAATAGAAAAAATATTGTATCATGGTGAAAAATGAAAAGGTTATTGTTACTTTTGTGGTGATGATAGGTTTTGAATTACATAAAACAAAAAGGCATTTCACCGCAGTGCTGGCCCAGACGTTCTCAGAACGCGAGGCGGAGCAGCTGATGCGCATCCTCTTGGAGGATCTCTTTGACATCGACCTGAAAAGGCAACTGTTGGAGCCGCAGATGCGTATCGATGAATACCAACATGCCTTGCTCAAAGATGCGGTGCGGCGGTTGCTGGATGGCGAGCCTGTGCAGTATGTCACTGGCAAAGCATGGTTCGACGGACTTCTGTTTCACGTAGATGACGCGGTGCTGATCCCTCGCCCAGAGACAGAGGAATTGGTGGGGATGGTGGCGAACTCAGTGCCTGTGGATCGTCCTTTGCGGGTGTGGGACGTGGGTACAGGCTCAGGATGTATCGCTGTCGCCCTGGCAAAACGTCTCCCTTTGGCTGAAGTGAAGGCCTTTGATGTCTCGGAAAAAGCCCTGGCAACGGCGCGACGTAATGCGGAATGGAATGGGGTGAATGTCGATTTTATCTGCGACGATGTGCTTCATCCTCATTCCAAAATCTGGTGTCACCCCGTGGATTTAGTGGTTAGTAATCCCCCTTATATCCGTGAAAGTGAGAAAAATACCATGGAGCGTAATGTCCTTGACCATGAGCCTTCTTTGGCGCTCTTTGTCCCCGATGAGGATCCTTTGCTGTTCTATCGTCAAATTCTCACCTTCGCTGTTCCTCAATTAACCACAACTGGTTCGATTTGGTTTGAAATCAACGAAGCCATGGGGGATGCCATGACAAATCTTTGCCACTCGATGGGCCTTTCTGCTGTGATCAAAGAAGACTATAACAAAAAGAGACGCTTTTGCGTCTCTTTTCAAGGTGATATAAAGGATGAACTCCTTTCACTCAATAAATTCTAAATTCTTAATTAACCACTTTCCTAACCAAGGCACCTTTCCCCGTCAGAATCCTGACGATGTAAATCCCCGAAGGATGGTTTTTCAAGAGGGATGCAGACGAGTCAGTGCTGGAGGGAGCGTCGTAGATGACTTGTCCCAGTGTGTTGAAGATGGTGACGCGTTGGATGTCAGTCGGCTCTTCGTCTTCGTGAACCGTCATCACGGTCTTATCAAGGCAGTCGGACCAAGCGATGTACTCGCCGCCGTTGTTGCTGATTCCGTATCGGTATTGTCCGATGGGTAACACATCCCAGTCGTAATCTACATAATGGGGCTCAGCCACGTTTTCGGCAATCAGCTCCGGGTTGCTTCCGCATTGGTCGCGGTAGATGTTGAAGGGATTGCCCACGGTGATGTCGTCGATATAATAAGCGTTGTCATACTCTCCTTCGGCAAGTTGGTTGGCGTATTTCCATTCGAGGAGGTGGTTGCCGGGTGACAGCGTGTAGGAGAAATGTGTCCACGGAACCTCGTCTTTGATGGCCTCGCCCTGCTGCACATTGTCGATGAAGAATCCACCGCCGTTGAGCGGGAAACAGCTGATGCGCGCCTCGAAGCTGATGACGCAGGTGACGGGGACGTTCACGGCAAGGCTGAGACTGCTCGTGGAGAACATCCCTACGTTGGTTGACTTGGCACAATAGATACCCCCGTGAGGGTTATTGGTGGCGATTACCCAGGGGCTGTTGGCGTCGTTGAGCCACATGTTCTGGTAGAAGTCGCCCGATTCAAATCCTTCGACGATGCTGTTGGGCATGTTCCAGCTGAGACTCACACGTTGGTTGTTGATGACCTCTGTCTCGATGTCCACGGCCTTTTCAACGTTGACGTAGTTGGAGGGCAGGGTGGTGATGCCGTTGTCGAGCTCCGCAATAATATAATAGGTGTAATTGCCGCCATAGTTCAGATGGTCGGTGTAGGTAGTGGTGGTGAGGCCATTGGCGATGCGCAGTCCGTCGCGGTAAACGCTGTAGGAAACGGCTTGTGCCGCGGCTTCCCAACTAAGGGTCACCGTCTCGCCATCGAAGTCGGCGGTGAGGCCAGTGGGGCCATGGAAGAACAAGGCGTTCACGGCGGCAAGAGCATCGATGCGGCCCGAACCGCTGATGTTGTTCTTCTTGTAGTTGCCGATCTTCACGGCGGTGAGCTCGATGATGGAGTCAATCTGGACAGGACTCAGCTCGGGATTGGCTTCCAACATCAATGCCATCACACCGGCGGCGCAGGGGGTAGCCATTGAAGTGCCGTCGTAAGCGATGTAACCGTTATTGGTCGCATAGTTGAGCGACGTGATGTTGCTACCCGGGGCGGAGATGTCGGGGCGGATGAGACCAGGCATGTCGGCGTTGCCGTTTTCGTAAGGATAGTCGTTGTACTCGCCAATCTGTGCGCCTTCTGTCCATGTGACAGGTCCTATGGATGAGAATCCGCTGTGCTTGTCGTTCGAGTCGGTGGCGCCGATGCATACCACGGCGGTGTGACCGCCTGTGATGGTTTGGTCGGGATGGAACCAGGGCGGAGGACAGTTGCCGGGTGACTCGATGTTATAAGGGATGGGACAGGCGTATAGGGTCTGTCCGTCGTTGCCTGCGGCTACCGCGGCCACCACACCGGCTTCTAACACAGTCTCGTAAGCTTGACGGTAAACTCCATAGCCTCCCGTACCTACGTCGCCAAAAGAGCAGCTGAGGATGTCGGCCCCGTGCTCAAGGGCGAACTCAATGCCACCTAAAAGCTCGGCGTCACCACCCGCTCCTTCCGCATTCATGATCTTCAGCACCATGATTTTGGCACCCGGGGCAACGCCGGTCATCGTGCCTGCCGTGCCTTGTCCTGCAACGATGCCAGCGCAGTGACTCCCATGACCGTGGTCATCCATGGGGTCGTCATCGTGATTGACGACATCGTAACCGTGATGCGGAAACTCAGCACCCCCATCCCAAAGGCTGTTGGCAATGTCGAGATGGTTGTAGTTGACCCCCGTGTCAAGGATGGCAACGATAACACCCTCTCCCGTATATCCTGAGTCGCCGTTGTAGTTCCACACCTCAGGAGCATGCACTTTGTCCACATGCCAGGCGTTGTCTTTCTCGGCACTGACGTATGGCTTCTCATTCTCAGGAAGCATTCTCCTCAACTCGTCACGATATACCCTGGCGATGTCACGGCGTCCCTCAAGCTGTTCAAGCACCGCGTCGGTGACTTGACAAGAGAATCCGTTGAGTATCCAAAAAGGCTGGATCGACTGAACCTCATCGTTGAAACTTTCCAAAAAACGCATGATTTCATGTTGTGATTGTTGACAGAAAGCTTTATGCTCCTCAATCACCAATGCGCGCCGCTGCGCTTTGTCCATAAAAGGTGTCTTACGGGTCATTTCGACCTCGTTGAATTGATCGGCCATCACCACGATGACACGATGGTGCTGCTTGCTCTGCCCGAAGACCAGACCGCAGCAGAAAACGAAAACCAAAAAAATAAACGCTTTTCTCATAATGTATAAAATGTAAATTTGTTGCAAAAATACGATTCTTTCTCCTTACTTGTTACTTCTGTCTTTTAAAAAATCCCTATCTTTGCCGCCGCGATGAGAGGAGACTGTCGCGGGTCGGGAAAGCCGACGCGAGGAAAGTCGGGACAGCACAGAGCACCATACTTCCTAACGGGAAGGTGTCCGAAAGGGCAACAGCAAGTGCCACAGAAAATTACCGCCTGTCTTTCAACAGGTAAGGGTGAAAACGTGAGGTAAGAGCTCACGCGCCATCTGGCGACACGATGGTGGGGTAAACCTTATGGGCTGCAAGACCAAGTAAGAAGATGCTGATCCGCAAGGACCGAAAGGGCTGCTCGCCTGAGTCTTTTGGGTAGGTTGCTTGAGCCTGCGGGTGACCGTAGGCCTAGAGAAATGACAGTCGCCCCGCAAGGGGAACAGAATCCCGCTTACCACTCTCATCGCTTTTTTCATAATATTTGCATCACAAGGTCGTTTGTACCAAAATAATGTGTATTTTCGTACCAAATTTCTATCACATGAGAATGCGAATCATCTATCTGGCTCCTGTGCTGCTTTTCGGGATGCTATCTCACACTGCGTCAGCACAGAAGCAAATTCCTCTTTATGAGCCTAATGTGCTTTTTGAACAAGGGAAAACCTTGTTTAATAATGGCGAATATGGTGCCGCCCTGGAGTCGTTTTCTAACTATCTTGGTCTCGTCGAAGACAAGAAGTTGCAGGCTGCCGTGGACGCCCAATATTATATCGCGGTCAGCGCCCTCTATTCTGGCAAAGCTGACGCTGAAGCCAAAATAAAGGCCTTCGTCAATGACTATCCGGGTAGCACTTGGTCGGTCCATGCCAACTTCCTTTATGCCAACATGCTCTTTAACAAGAAGAAGTATGCGGAGGCTTTGGAAATCTATCATCAGACTCCCGCGGAGTCACTGAGCTACCAGGAAGCCCAACAGATGCAGTTCAACATGGCGTATGCCTATCTCCAAATGGGGGAGGAGGATCGCGCCCTGTCGCTCTTCCAAGGTATTGCGCTTAATCAAGGCAAATTTCAAAACGACGCCCGTTACTACTATGGCCATATCCAATATCTTAAGGGGAAAGACCTGGAGGCCCTGCGCTATTTTGAGATGCTCCGCGACCATCCGCTTTATGGCAAGACGGTGCCTGCCTATCTCATGCAAATCAACTACCGTAACGGCGACTATGACGCGGTCCTTGAAGATGGCCCCGATGCGGTGCTTAATGCCGATACCAAGAAAAAAGGTGAGATGGCCATGATCGTGGCGGACGCTTATTTCCATAAACAGGACTATGTCAAAGCGCTCGAATATTACGATATCTTTAGCCGTAACAGTACGGGTCGCGCCATGACCCGTGAGGCTTACTACCAGATGGGTGCCTGCAAGATGAAGACCAACAACCTCAAAGGGGCTATCGCTGACCTTCAGAAAGCGGCCTCCGACAAGGATACCATCGGACAGTATGCTTCCTATTTCTTGGCTTCCTGCTATGCCGACACCGACCAGCCGAAATATGCCCGTAACGCCTTCTATACGGCCTATAAAGCTGGATTCGACAAGACCATCAGCGAAGACGCATTGTTCAACTATGCCCATCTCAGCCTGATCCCCGGCACCGACCCCTTTGGCGAGGCCGTCGCGCAACTGGATGCCTTCGTGGAGGAAAACCCCGACTCGAAACGTCGTGCCGAAGCAGAAGAACTGGCCGTTTATCTGCTGCTTAACGCCAAAAACAACGATGAGGCTCTTTCCCGTTTGGACAAGATGCGCAACAAAAGCCCGGAACTGAAAACCGTCTATGACGAACTGCTCTTCTCCACGGGCATCGAGAACTACCAGAACAAACAGTATGATAAGGCACAGCCTTATTTCTCCAAGATTCTCAATGGCAAACAGTCGGGCGAAAAGAAAGCCGAAGCTGCTTTCTGGCTCGCTGAGTCAGCTTACGCTGCGAACGACTTCGTGACGGCAGAACGCTATTTCAAACAAGTCAAGAACTACAGCAACGCCTCCCGTGAGCTGCAAGCACAGGCTGATTATGGACTGGGTTATGTCAACTACCAAAAACCGGATTACGAAACAGCTATCGCCAACTTCCGTAGCTTCATCCAACGTTGCGACGAAAACCGTACCGACCTCAAATCGGACGCTTACATCCGTCTCGGCGACTGCTTCTTCGTGGATCGCAACTATGACCTGGCAATCAATTATTACGACCTTGCCACGAGAGTGGGTAAGTTCAATTCCGACTATGCGCTGTTCCAACAGGGACTCTGCTATGGCGCCAAGGGCGACTCTAACCGTAAAATCGCCATCCTTAATGACATGGTGGCCGCCTATCCTAGCACCAACTATTATGACCGCGCCCTGTTCGAGATTGGCAATACCCATTTGGTGTATGGCGACAAACGTTCCGCCATCGCCGCTTTCAACCGTCTTACCAAAGAACGCCCCCGCTCTGCCTATACCCGTCAGGCTCTCATGAAAATCGGCATGATTTATTATAATAACGACCAGAATGAACAGGCGTTGACCAACCTCAAGACGCTGGTAACCAACTACCCGAACACCGACGAGTCGCGTGAGGCACTCTCCATCATAAGGAGTATTTTCATGGAACGCAACGACCTGAACAGCTACTTCACCTTCGTGGAAAACTCAGGATCAGGACAGATTCAGGTGACACAACAGGATTCTCTCGCTTTCGCCAATGCGGAGAACTTCTTCCTCGATGGCCGATATCAGGAAGCCGAAAAGGCCTTGAAATACTATTTCGACCAATTCCAAAGGGGTGCCTTCTCGCTGAAAGCACATCAATATGCGGTCGAATGCGCTGAGAAAGTGGGCACAGAGGACGAAGTGATCAACCATCTGACTTATATCCTGAACCAACCCAACAACGACTATACCGACCAAGCCCTCCTGAAATTGGCTCGTATCGAATATGACCGCGGCAACTACGAACAGGCCGGGACCCATTATGCCCGCCTGGCCGCCGTGACCGAAGAGCCGCTGCGCAAACTGGAAGCCCTCGAAGGAAGCATGAAAAGCTATTACTTCCGTGATGACTACGACAAGGCCATCGAGATGGGGGAGAACCTCATCCAGTCGAAGGACTTGACCGTCGAACAAACCAACCAGATCAACCACATCGTCGGGAAGTCTTATTTCATGAAAGGCAATTACACAACGGCCTTGCAATGGCTCGATAAAAGCTCCCGTGCCGACAAGTCGGTGTTTGGCGCAGAGAGCGCTTATTACTCGGCAGTGTGCTCCTTCAAACAAGGCAAACTCGATGAGACGGAGAACAAGGTGTTCGACATCTCTGACAAGTTCTCCACACACGAGTATTGGGTCGCCAAGTCCTTTATTTTGCTCTCGGACGTGTACGTCGAAAAGAACAACACCTTCCAGGCAAAAGAGACCTTGCGCAGCGTCATCGACAACTGCTCCATCACAGAGCTGAAAACCGAAGCCCAGCATCGTCTGGATCACATTAAAGAATCATAACTCCTGAAATCACCATGGCCATGTCATACAAACCCGTATTATTGAGTTTGGCTTTATTGCTGAACATCAGCCTTTTCGCACAACATAACGAAGAGGTGACCATCGAAGGCACCTACCGCCCCAAAGTCAACAAAGTGGATAAAATCCTCATCCAGGCTGAGACTCCCGTCCCATCGTTCTCCATGCCTGGCACGGGGACCAAAATCATGGAGATACAGCATCGTTTTCCGGTGAAACTTGACCCGTTGAGCGCTTTGACCCTTAACACAAAGGACATCAACACGGAGCCTGTGACGAAGAACTTCCTCATGGCAGGCATCGGAACCCGGTTGTCACCCCAGTTCTTCTATAAGCACCATTCCATGCTGACCAAGACGCTTGGACTGGGTGTGGGTATCGACCATTATTCCTCATGGCTTGGCCTGAAGGACTATGCGTATTCGGGCTATATGAACAACCGGTTCGATATTGCGCTTTCCAGCCGCCGCTTCAACAACATCCAGCTTAATGGTGATGTCTATTATAAAAACGATGTGGTGCATTATTATGGCGTCAGACCTTCCTCATGGACCGGAAGTGAGTCGGCTCTTGCCCAGGCTACTCCCCGGCAGACTTATAACACCATCGGCTTCAGCGTCGCTATGGCATCGACTTCCACCCGGAACAGAGAGCTGATCCATGATGCGTCACTGGATTATCATTACATGTTTTCCGCTTTCAACGCGGCGGAGCATTACTCCAATCTCCGTTATGGTATCGGGTACCTCAACAATTGGTGGGGCGATAAGAATCATCCCCAGAAGCTGGGTGTCAACGTGGAACTTCTCTTCCATTCCTTCCATCCTGAGTACGACGCGAGCACGACGCCTGTCAACCAAAGGCAGCTGTGGTTCAAAATAGCTCCTTATCTGGAGATGAAGGATGAGTTCTACCGCCTGCATCTGGGTCTTGGAGTCGATGTGATAGGATACCTTGTCAATTTCAATTCCAGGGTGACGATTCGCCCCGATTTACAAGGGAGCCTCTTTGTGCTGGAAAAGAAAGTGGAGTTCTATGCCGGGCTATTTGGTGGACGGAAACAACTCACTTTCAGCGAGCTGGCTGGCGACAATCCTTTTCTTGGTGGACAGTTCACCCTGGGCCTGTCGAATGTGAAGCTCGGTTTTGACGGTGGCATCCGCACCAATATCATGAATACCCTCGACCTCCATCTTGGAGTACGGTACCGCCATACCATGGATGACCCGTTCTTTACGGTCTCCTCTCATCAGGTGGATGGCCTCCCAGTGCAGAACAGATTCGGGCTTTTCTATGACGAGACTCGGGTGGTGAGCGTGCTGGCAGATGCGAGATGGCTGGCCTGGGACAAACTGGCCGTGGACGCCGGTGTGGCTTATAACAATTACAATACGACCTTGTTGGACCATGCCCTCTATCGCCCCGGCTTCGAGGGAAAACTCAAGGTGACATACGATTTCAATGACGACCTGTCACTCTATTCCTCCTTCCTTTACCAAGGTGGTCGTTACGCACGGCTTGATGCACCGTTGGCACTTACTCCAAGTTTCAAGCTGAAACCAGTGCTGGATCTCGGCATCGGCGCAGATTATAAAGTCAGGGACGAGCTGACCGTGTTCGCCAAAATCAATAACCTGCTCCATCAACGCTATGAACTCTATCTGAATTATCCCGTTACAGGCATCGAATTCTTTGCGGGCGTAAAGATGAGATTCTGATTTTTCACCATGAATCCAAAAATTGGCCTTTTTTCTTCGCTTTAAGCCATTTTTGGCAAAAAACATTTTTTTCAACTTTTTTGGCCTTCTTTCGGTTAAATTGTTTATCTTTGCATTTTTATAAAATGCAATAAATAATTATTAAGGTATAGTCATGACTGAAGAAGAAAAAAGAGAATTAGCAAGCGAAGAATACGGTGCGAATAAGATTCAGGTGCTTGAAGGCCTTGAAGCGGTTCGCAAACGCCCTGCCATGTATATCGGTGATGTCCACTTCCGTGGATTGCATCACCTTGTTTACGAGGTTGTTGACAACTCCATCGATGAGGCAATGGCCGGCTATTGCGACCATATCACGGTGGATATTTTGGAAGGGAACGCCATCAGCGTCCTCGATAATGGACGTGGCATCCCTACAGGTATGCACGAAAAAGAAAAACGCTCGGCCCTCGAGGTCGTCCTCACCGTGTTGCACGCCGGTGGTAAGTTCGACAAAGGTTCCTATAAAGTGTCAGGTGGCTTGCACGGTGTCGGCGTCAGCTGCGTCAACGCACTTTCCACCCATCTGACTGCGGAGGTTTACCGTGAGGGTAAGATCTTCCGCCAAGAATATGCATACGGCAAACCGCTCTATCCAGTGAAAGTGGTGGGCGAGACCAACAAGAATGGCACTTGTATCACCTTCCAGCCTGATGGCAGCATCTTCCTCCATACCGAATATGATTACGACACCCTGGCAAACCGCATGAGGGAACTCGCCTATTTGAACCATGGCATCACCATCGTGCTTACCGACAAACGTAACAAACTGGAAGACGACTCCTATCGTTCGGATACCTTCTATTCCGAAAACGGCCTCATCGATTTCATCTCCTACCTTGACGCCAATCGCGAGAAGCTGATTCCTGAACCCATCTCCATTTCCGGCGAGCGTAACAACGTGCCAGTGGAGATTGCTTTGGAATATAATGCTGAGTATTCTGAAAATCTACATTCATACGTAAATAACATCAATACTATTGAGGGCGGCACCCACTTGCAGGGTTTCCGCTCGGGACTTACCCGTTCCTTCAACGCCTACGTGGAGAAGTCAGGATTGTTGGAGAAGTCGAAAGTGAAGATTTCCCCGGATGACTTCCGTGAGGGTCTTACCGCCGTCATCTCTGTAAAAGTGCCAGAACCTCAATTTGAAGGACAAACCAAAACCAAACTTGGCAACGACGAGGTCATGGGTATCGTCAACTCCATCGTGGGCGAACACCTGACCAATTATTTGGAAGAACATCCCAAAGAGGCTAAGCTGATTTTTGACAAGGTCGTGCTGGCCGCTCAAGCACGTCAAGCGGCGCGGAAAGCCCGCGAGATGGTGCAACGCAAAGGGGTGCTCTCTTCTTTCAGCATGCCTGGCAAACTCGCTGACTGTTCAGAACGTGATCCCGCCAAGACTGAGCTTTACCTCGTGGAGGGCGACTCCGCAGGTGGCTCCGCCAAACAAGGTCGCGACCGTACCTTCCAAGCCATCCTTCCGCTGCGAGGAAAGATCCTCAACGTGGAAAAGGCCATGCAACACCGCGCTTTCGAGAGCGAGGAGATTCGTAACATCTATACTGCCCTTGGCGTCACCATTGGCACCGAAGAGGATAGCAAAGCCCTTAACCTGGAGAAACTGCGCTACCACAAGGTCATCATCATGACCGATGCCGATGTTGACGGCAGTCACATCACCACCCTTATCCTGACCTTCTTCTTCCGCTATATGCGTGAACTGATCGAAAAAGGCTATGTCTATTGTGCCACCCCACCGCTTTACTTGATCAAACGCGGTGTCAAACCCATCCGTTACTGCTGGACCGACGAGGAGCGCGTCACCGCCTTCGCCGAACTGACCAAAAACGGCACCGTGAGTGGCTACGACATCCAACGCTACAAAGGTCTCGGTGAGATGAATCCCGAACAGCTGTGGGAGACTACCATGGATCCGGCCAACCGTACCTTGCGTCAGGTGACCATCGAAAACGCCATGGAAGCTGACCATATCTTTTCCATGCTCATGGGCGATGACGTCGGCCCACGACGCGAGTTCATCGAGCAAAACGCCACATACGCCAATATCGACGCTTAACAATGTAAAAATTGATGATTATGAAAACTTTTAAATGGTCAAAAACCCTGACGCTGATTGTCGGGGCCTTGGCTTTTTTCGCCCTGTCCTCTTGTGATCATGGCGAGAAAAAGCCTGAACAACAACCGGTTCAGAATTTCAGCCTCATCGATGTGGAACCTACCTATACCGCCGATGAAGTGCAATATGATGTGAAGGTCTTCTTCACCATGCCCGTCGAGGAAGAAGAAGCCCTGAAGATCTTTGAACCTGAGTTTGTCAGTAAATATAGTGTCATCCCTCATTATCTGGGCGACCGGAAGTATAACTTCCAAGTGACTAACATCAAAAGAGGCAACAGCGACACCTCAATCGATTTGGTCCTCAACGGCAAGCCTTTGAAATCCAAATCAAAAGCCACCCGTAACCTCCTGGTGTGCGCCAAAGATGAATTCAAAGTCGTTGACCTTAAAGTAGATAAGGAACAAAGCACCAGTACCCTGATCTTCTCACAGCCTCTCAAACATAGTAACATCGATGGCTTCCTCACCGTGGAACCCAAGATGGGCTACCGTTCCGAGATCGTGGGCAACAAAATCGTCCTCTATTTCGATAAGTCCAACCTCTATTCCTATCAGCTTGAAGACGTTACCCTGACAGTGGGCTCGGGCATCAAGGACGAGGACGGCAACTCGCTCCGTGATTCGCAGTCCTTCACCTTCGACCTGACGGACCTCCAACCTAAGGTGCGCTGGACAGAGAAAGGTGTCCTCATCCCTGAAGTGAGTGACGCCACCATCTATTTTGACGCTATCTGCCTTAACTCCGTGACGCTTCGTATCGTCCGCGTCTTTGACGATAACATCCTCTCGTTCTATCAAGACAATGAATTGGATGAGGTGAATGGCATCAGAAAAGTGGGACGTCTGGTGAAGAAAGTGCGCCTCTCACTCGACAACCCTACACCTAACCAATGGAAGACTTTCCCCATCATGCTTTCTAACTATGTCGATGTGAAAGCGGGTGACATGTATCAGCTCATCCTCGACTTCGGACCTGCCGACTATGCCTTCGCCACGGATGAGTCCAAACAACTCACCCTCGAAGACGAGGCATTGGAAGCCAAATACTGGGATGGTGAAGCCTATTCCTTCAAGAATCATGACTATGACGGCGAATGGGATGACCCGCTCTCATGTTACTATTACAACTGGGTGGAGACCGAGAAGAACGTCATCGTTACCGACCTCGCCATTACCGCTAAGATGGGCGGGGAAGAGAATCTTGATGTGTATGTGTTTACCATCTCTGATGCCACGCCGGCTTCAGGTGTGGATGTCACCGCTTATAACTTCCAACGCCAACCAATCTGCTCGGGAAAGACCGATAGCAAAGGTCATGTCCAGCTGTCGTGCCAAAACCGTCCGGCTTTCGTCGTCGCTAAGGATCGTAAGGGTGGTCAGTCGGTGATTAAGACAAATAATGGTAATTCTCTATCGTATAGTAAGTTTGATGTGGGTGGCCAAAGTGTTGAAAAAGGTGTGGCTGCCTTCGCTTATTCTAACCGTGGGGTCTGGCGTCCTGGTGATGAGCTGCAGCTGAACCTTATGCTTTCGGACTTCGGCTCTACACTGCCCGCTGACTATCCCGTGGTATTGGAAGTCCGTGACGCCTCCAACAGGATGTATGCGCGCCAGTCTAACAACACCCCCGTCGGTGGCATCTATACTTTCAAAGTGCCTACCAGCCCTAACGATGAGACTGGCCTCTGGAGAGCCAGCTTCAAAGTCGGCAACAGCATGGTCGATCAATACCTGAGGGTGGAGACAGTGAAACCTAACCGTTTGGAAATCAAGTTTAACACCCCTGAGGTAATCAGCCTCACTAACCCTCGTGTCGCCAAATTAAATGCGAAATGGCTCAATGGCCTCATCGCCTCAGGCCTCAAAGCGGAAATCGATGTCCGCGTGCGTCAAGGTCAGACAAGCTTTAAGAACTACCCAACTTACACCTTCGGCAATGACTCGGAGGAGTTCTATCCCGAAGAGCTGTCGCTGTTCAGTGGCCCGCTTGACGGACAAGGCAACGCCTCCGTCGGCTTCGACCCGCTGGCGGAACTGAGTTCCAACGAGATGATGAAAGCTACCTTCACCACCAAGGTGTTTGAACAAGGCGGCGACTTCAGCATCTCCTCTTCTTCCGCTATGCTCTCTCCATACGAACGCTACGTCGGCGTTGAATTCCCGCAAACGGAGTCCAAGTACGGAGATTATTACTTCACCAACCGTAACTGGAGATTCCCCATCGCGGTGGTCAAGGAAAACGGCGATATTGCCAAGTCAACCATTGCCCTCAGCTATCAGTTCTATAAGCTTGATGGCTATTGGTGGTGGTCAAGCGAGGACAGCTATTCCCTTAAGAAATACATCAGCGGAACCTACAAGAATCCCGAAAGCAGTGGCACGCTGACCTGCAACAACGGTAAGACTGAGCTGACACTCAATGTGCCTAACGAGAAATGGGGACTGTATCTCCTGGTCATCACCGATGAGCAAGGTGGCAACACCTTCGCCAAAGTGATGCGCTTCGACTGGGACTATGCTGCCATCCACTCCACAGGTAGCACCGACGGACCAATGCAGCTGGCCATGAACAGCAACAAGGATACCTATAAGGTGGGCGAGAACATCATCGTGAGCTTCCCCGCTAATGAGAAAGCCAAAGCTTTGGTTACCGTTGAAGCTAATGACAAAGTCCTGCAAAGCATCTTGGTGGATAAACTGAGTAATGAGGGACAAGTGGAAATCAAAGCCACTGAGGAGATGATCCCCAATGTCTATGTCTATGTCTCCTTGATCCAACCGCGTAACGCAGGCAACGACATGCCTCTCCGTATGTATGGCGTCATCCCCGTTAAAGTGGAAAACGGCGACCTGCAACTGAAGCCTGTCTTGGGCGTTCCTGAGACCTCCAACACGAAGAAAAATATCCAGGTGACGGTCAAGGAAGAGCATTCCAAAGCCATGACCTATACCTTGGCGGTGGTGGATGAGGGCATCCTCGGATTGACCAACTACGCTACTCCCAGTCCTTATAACTATTTCAATGCGAAACAGTCGCTCAAAGTGCGGACTTGGGATAACTACGAATATGTCATTGATGCCTTCTCCGGCGAACTCGGCACCCTCTATGCAGTCGGCGGTGACGGATTCATCAACCAGGAAGTCACTCTCGACAAACGCTTCAAGGCTTACGCTGTCACCTTGGGACCTTTCGAGCTGAAAGCCGGTGCCACCAACACCCATGACTTCGAGGTGCCGCAATGCTCAGGCGCCTTGCGTTTCATGGTGGTGGCTAAAGGCAATGGTAAGGCCTCTGGCTCCGCCGAGAAAGAGATGAAGGTCATCGACCCCATCACCCTCTATCCTTCGGCACCTCGTGTCACTGCACCTGGCGACGAGATGACCCTTAAAGTGCAAGTGCTGGCCCCGACGATGAAAGGCAAGAACCTGAACGTCACCGTGAACAACAAGAACCTTAACGCCCTCGGTGAAGTGCCGTCTTCCGTCACGGTGGATGAGAATGGAGAAGCCCTGGTCGCCATGAAAGTGAAAGTCCCCGAGACCCTCGGTAACGCTACCATGGATGTCAAGATCTCTGGTGGCGGCTACGAAGCCCAGACTACTACCGTCATCCCCATCCGTATGCCCTACGCGGAGAGACGTACAACCTATACCGAAGTGCTTGAACCCAAAGCCAGCAAGACTGTCAGCTTCGATGTCAAAGGTCTGAATGGCACTCAAGAAGGTAATGTCATGGTGGCCTCGCTCATCCCTGTTGATTTCTATAGCCGTCTTAATTACTTGAGCACCTATCCATACGGTTGCCTCGAACAAGTGGTGTCTGCTGCATTCCCACAATTATATTTTAATTACTTCATCCAACAGAGTGACGAGGAGCAAGGCAAGACCCGTGACGCCATCGCAAATGGCATCAACAGTCTGAAATCGTATCAAAAAGCCGACTTCTCCCTCACCAACTGGGTGGGAGGCAACTATTCCGATCCTTGGACAGAGCTCTATGCCTTGCATTTCTTGGTGGAAGCCAAAAACCAAGGCTTTGATGTGCCTGCTTACCTCTATGATGGCATCATCGCGCATCAGGCTGACATCGCCAAGGCTTGGAGAAATAATCCTGACTTCCCGCAGGGCGAGACCATCCAGGCCTATCGTCTGTTTGTGCTGGCACTCGGTAACGCTCCGGAGATGGGTGCACTCAATAGGTTTAAGGAAATCAAATTCAAATACAGCCTTACTTCTTTGTTGACTGCCGCCACCTACGCACAGGTGGGCAAGAAGAACATGGTTTCGCAGTTCTGGCCAGCCATGGAGCAAGGGGAGAAGCTCTCCGATTACATCTCATCTTACGGTTCCACCACTCGCGACTTGGCCTTCTTGACCTATTCAGAGATTCTCTGTGGCAAGGATAAGGAGTTAATCCAAAGCCATGTCAACGATCTTTGCGAGATTCTGAATTCCAACGAATGGTTAGACACTCAATCGACGGCCTTCGCGTTGTTTGCCTTGGGTAAATATGCCGAGAAGATGGGAACCACCAATTCCCCCATCTCTGTGTCGGTGAAGTATAATGGTGAACAGCACACCTTGAACACCAACATCGGCTCGGCTGCTTATAACGCTGTCCCGAAACTTGGCTCTAACAAGGTGGAAATCACCAACAACTCCGACCAGAAGGTGACGGCAAAAGTCTATACCAAGACCGCTTTGGCGGAGTATGACACCCAGGAAGGTGGTAACTACATCCGGATGAAGGTGAACTATTTCGACAAGAAGGGTGCCGCCCTCAATCCCGCCTCATTGCCGATGGGCACTGACTTCTCCGTGGAGATTACAGTGGAGAACACCGGCGATTACAGGGTGACGGAGCTTGCCTTGTCCTACTATCTGGCTTCAGGCTGGGAGATTGTCAATGAACGCTTGGGTGGCGTCAATAGCAATCAGGATGCCAAGCATCTGGATATCCGCGACGACCGTGCCTACTTCTTCTTCGACCTGGCTCCCAAGTCGCACGCTACCTTCAAGCTCAAGCTGAATGCCACCTACGAAGGTACTTATATGTTGCCTGCTGTCCGTTGTGAGGACATGTACAACAACGACATTTATTATAAGGTGCCGGCTCGTCCGGTGGTCGTCAAATGACGCGACGCTTCCTTTACAGAACAGGCCTGGTGATCACAGGCCTGTTCTTTCTTTTTTTATGTATCCCCGTGCCGAGGTTCGACGATCCGTATTCCACCGTGTTGCTGGCTAAAGACGGGGAGTTGCTCGGCGCGCATATCGCCAGTGATGGACAATGGCGTTTTCCTGCCAGCAACAATTACTCTCCGAAATATACTGCTTGCATCTTGGAATTTGAGGACCAGCAGTTTTTTCGTCATTTCGGTTTCAATCCTGTCGCTTTCTTTCAAGCCTTGGTGGAGAACAGCAGGGCAGGGAAGGTGGTGCGTGGAGGCAGCACCATCTCCATGCAGGTGGTTCGTCTGGCCAGAAAAAACAAGCCCAGGACTTACGGCGAGAAGTTCCTTGAGGTGATCTTGGCCATGCGTCTGGAGTTGCATTATTCCAAGAAGTCCATCTTTGACCTTTATGCCGCCCATGCCCCTTTTGGCGGCAATGTGGTCGGCATCGACGCGGCGGCTTGGCGTTATTTCCATACCACCCCCGACCGTCTGACCTGGAGCGAGGCTGCCACCCTGGCAGTGTTGCCTAACGCCCCTTCCATGATTCATCCTGGCAAGGCCAGGGAACGGTTGCTCGATAAAAGAGACGCCCTTTTGCTCCGCATGACACAGTCAAAAGTCCACAGCCCCAAACGATGGGAACTTCCTAAGCTGAGTCTTGACGATTGTGAGCTCGCCATGATGGAACGTCTGCCCTCCAAACCCTACGACATGCCTGTGTTCGCCTATCATTACCTGATGGAACACGAAAAGACAAGGCATGGACAGCTGATTCATTCTGATTTGGATTTTCAATTGCAACGCGCGGTGATGGACATCATGGATCGTCATCACCAAAATAATACCCTGAATCAAATCGAGAACGCAGCCGTGTATGTGGTTGACTATTTGAAACAAGAGACCGTGGTTTATGTCGGTAACAACGTCCATGCGAAAGATGCTGCCATGGTCGATATGGTGAAAGCTCAGCGTTCCACTGGAAGCATCATGAAACCTTTTCTTTTCGCAGCCATGCTCGATGAAGGCACTTTGCTTCCCACCCTGTTACTTCCTGATGTCCCGATGAACCTCTCGGGTTTCACCCCGAAGAACTATTCAGGCCAGTATTGGGGGGCTGTTCCGGCAAACACCGCACTACAGCATTCGTTGAACGCTCCCTTTGTCTATCTCCTCAAACAATACGGTCACCAAAAGTTCCATGGCTTGTTGAGACGACTCGGCTTGTCGGGTGTTGTTTATGATGCTGACCATTATGGACTGTCGCTCATCGTGGGTGGAGCAGAGGCTTCATTATACGATCTGGTCAACGTCTATGCCCGTATGGGACGGACGCTCGCCTCCGTGTTCAACGAGGATTTTGACGGGGACTGTTCCGATGAGAACATGCCTTTCTCCCCAGATGCCATTGCCATCACCTTCGATGTGATGAAAGGCTTGACCCGTCCTACCAACCAGACAGGATGGAGTGGCTTCTCGTCCTCGAAGCAGGTGGCGTGGAAAACGGGGACCAGTTACGGTTTCAAAGACGCTTGGGCCATCGGATTGACCGACCGATATGTCATCGGCGTTTGGGTCGGCAATGCCGATGGAGAGGGGCGACCTGGACTCACGGGCGTGGGCTCTGCCGCCCCGCTGATGTTCGATGTCGCCAGTGTGCTGAAAGACAGCTATACCTATCCTGCTTCCACACCCCAAGCCATCGAGGTGGAGGTGTGCGCCGATTCAGGCTATCCTCCCTCTGACCTGTGTAAAAACACCCTTAAGGTGGCCATGCCTGACGTGGAAATCAAAACCGGCAAATGCCCCTTCCATAAGAAAGTGTTCCTCGATTCCACACGGCAATACCAAGTGCTTCCCGACTGCTATCCCGTCGATCAAAAAAGATTTGAGACTTATTTCGTGCTTCCTCCAGTGCAGGAGATGTTCTTTAAACGTCATTCCGCACGCTACCGTTCCCTGCCTGCCATGTACCCTGCCTGTGCCACAGCCCATCCTGACGACATGATGGCTTTTGTCTATCCCAAGTCCGACGCCCATGTTGTCATCCCTATCGGCATCCGGGGTGACCGACAACAAGTCATCTTTGAAATCGCTCACCGTAACCCTAAGAAGACTATCTTCTGGACCATGAACGATGTCTTCCTCGGAACCACACGACTGAACCACCAAATGCCTATCGATGTAGAGAAAGGCAGCTATGAACTGCGCTGTGTCGATGAAGATGGTGTGGAACTTTATCGTAACATTGTTGTGAATTGATTTTTTTCTTATCTTTGCCGATTAAATTATATGCTTTAATTTATGTCATTCGAGAGTGATAAATTTGTTGGCGAAGGTCTGACCTATGACGATGTCTTATTGGTCCCTTCGTATAGTAATGTGCTTCCTCGTGAAACCAGTTTGAAGACCCGTTTTACCCGTAACATCCAGCTGAACATCCCCATTGTCTCCGCCGGTATGGATACGGTCACTGAGTCACGCATGGCAATCGCCATCGCTCAGGAAGGGGGTATCGGAGTCCTTCACAAAAACATGTCGATTGGAAAGCAAGCCTCTGAGGTGAAGAAGGTGAAACGTGCCGAGAATGGTATGATCACAGATCCTATCACCATCCATGTGGATGCCACGGTGCGTGATGCCCTGAACCTGATGAGCGAGTACCATATTGGTGGTATCCCGGTGATTGACAGCCATAACTACCTGAAAGGCATTGTCACCAACCGTGACCTCCGTTTCGAACGTGGCCTGGACCGCCCGATCAGCGAGGTGATGACCAGTGAGAACCTGATCACCACTACCGAGGTGTCGTTTGAGAAAGCTGCCGATATCTTGCAACAATACAAGATTGAGAAGCTTCCTGTGGTGGATAAGGAAAACCGCCTGTTGGGATTGATAACTTATAAGGATATCATAAAGGTGAAAGCCCGTCCCAATGCCTGCAAGGACAGCAAGGGAAGACTTCGTGTCGCTGCTGCCGTGGGCATCACCGCCAACACGATTGAACGCGCGGATGCTTTGGTTGAAGCAGGTGTCGATGCCTTGGTGGTGGACACTGCCCATGGCCATTCACAAGGGGTGATCGACATGGTCAAGACCTTGCGCGAACGTTTCGGTGGCATCGACATCGTTGCGGGTAACATCGCTACAGGCGAGGCCGCACTGGCTCTCGTCGAGGCGGGTGCTGACGCCGTCAAGGTGGGTATCGGCCCTGGCTCCATCTGCACCACCCGTGTCGTCGCTGGCATCGGTGTACCGCAGCTGACAGCGGTGCTCGACGTGGCGCACGCCCTGAGAGGCATCGACGTGCCTATCATCGCTGACGGCGGCATCCGTTATACAGGCGATATCGTCAAAGCACTCGCCGCAGGCGCCTCTTCCATCATGGCAGGGTCCCTCTTTGCCGGTGTTGACGAGTCACCAGGAGATACCATCATCTTTGAAGGACGTAAATTCAAGACTTATCGTGGCATGGGCTCTCTCGAAGCGATGCAGTGTGGCTCCAAAGACCGCTATTTCCAGGATATGGAAGACGATATTAAGAAACTGGTCCCGGAAGGCATCGCAGGACGCGTGCCTTACAAAGGCTCCCTCTCCGAAGTGGTTTATCAAATGGTCGGCGGACTCCGCTCCGGCATGGGATACACTGGATCCCATACCATTGATGAACTGAAAAATGCCAAGTTTATCCGCATCACCAGTTCGGGCATCCTCGAAAGCCATCCTCATGATGTCACCATCACCCAAGAAGCACCTAACTATAGTAAGAGATCTTGATTTTTTTTGATTGAATTCATAACAACCTATAACCATGAAAAGAATAAATGTTTTGAGAATCACCGCATTGGCCATCATGTCTATGGCTTTCCTTGGTGCTTCAGGACAGTCGAAACTGGATAAAAAAGTCTTGATGACCATCGGCGACACCCCAGTCACCGTCAAGGAGTTTTGCGATGTGTATAACAAAAACAATCTCAAAAGCGATGTCATCGAGAAAAAGTCAGTGGATGAATATCTCGACTTGTTTGTGAACTTCCGGATGAAAGTGATGGAAGCTTACGATCTGAAACTCGATACCAATGCCAAATTCAAGAAGGAATTCGAGGGCTACCGGAAACAGCTGGCCAAGCCTTATTTCACAGACGATCATATCAGCGAAGAACTGGTGGAAGAAGCCTATCAGCGAAAACAGAAGGACATCAGAGCTTCCCATATCTTGATCACCTGTGACAAGCATGCCCTGCCTTCTGACACCTTGAAGGCCTATAACAAAGCGATGGAAATCCGAGAAAAAGCCCTCAAAGGTGATGACTTCGGCCATCTCGCCGTGCTGTATTCACAAGATCCTTCTGCCCATGATGTGAAGGCTACCGATAAGACCCCGGCTCGTAAAGGCAACCAAGGTGACTTGGGCTATTTCACCGTGTTTGACATGGTGTACCCCTTCGAGTCTGCCGCCTATAGCCTCAGCGAAGGCGAGATCTCTATGCCCGTAAGAAGCGATTTCGGCTACCATCTCATCAAGGTCAGCAGCATCACCGACGCTATGGGCACTATCGACGCAGCCCATATCTTCCTCGCTTTGCCACAAAATGCCTCCGATGAGGATGTGCAGGCTGTGAAAGAAAAAGCGGAGAACATCTATAAACAACTGGTCGAAAACAAAGGCTCCAACTGGAACGAAATGGTGCTGAAATATTCTGATGACAATGGCACCAAAAACAACAAAGGCAGCCTCTCTCCTTTTTCAGTCAGCCGCGTCGTTCCTCAATTTGTCGAGGCTCTCAAGGGCTTGAAACAGGGCGAGTTCTCAAAACCTATCCGCACCAATTATGGCTTCCATATCGTCAAACTGTTGAACAACACCGGCGTCGGCACCTTTGAAAGCGAAAAACAAGGTATTTCAAGCCGTATCGAAAAAGATATGCGCTCCAAGAAGACTGAAGAAGTTGTCATCCAACAGATTAAAAAGGACTATGGCTTCAAGGAAAACATGAATAACCTCAATGGTTTTATGGAGACAGTGGACAGCACGTTGGTAAGAGCTGCCTTCGTGCCAGCCGAACAAGTGGATATGAATGCGGAGCTTTTCCGTATCGGAGATGCCAAGAGCACTGTGAGCGATTTTGTGACTTATATCAAATCAAAACAGTCGCCTCAACGATTCCTCAGCCCCCATACCTACGCCTACCAACTGTATGACGCTTTCCAGAACCAGAAAGTCCTGGATTACGCGGACCTGCATCTTGAAGAGAAATATCCTGATTTCAAAACCCTGGTTCAGGAATACAACGACGGCATCCTGCTCTTTGACCTCATGGAACAACAAGTGTGGAACAAGGCCATCACCGATACCGTTGGCCTGCAAGAGTTTTATGACCGCAACGCCTCCAAATATATGTGGAAAGACCGCGTCGAAGTTCTCTATGTCACCGTGCCCAAAAAGGAGATGCTTCCCAGAGTGAGGGAACTTCTCGACGAGAACCTGCCTTTGGACACGCTGAAAGCAGCCTTTGTGCGTGATTCCCTGAATGGCACCTACGTGAAAAAGAACTTCTTCCAGCATGGCGAAAACCAGTATGTCGAAGAAACTGAATGGAAAGCTGGCGTGAGAAAAGAATTCCCATCTACCATCGACAACTCCACCACTATCGTCAACATCCTCCAAGTACGCAAGCCTGAAATCAAGACTTTACGCGAGGCGAAAGGCCTGGTGACCTCTGACTATCAAGTGGAACTCGAGGAAAAGTGGATGGACGCGCTGCATAAAAAATATCCAGTGCAGATTGATGAGAAAGTGCTGAACCAGGTTAGGAAACGCTATCAATGAGAAAACCTGTCCTTTTGGTTCTTGCCCTGCTGGTCGTCGCTACAGGATGCCGCGATTATCTCGTGAAATCAGATCGTGTGGTGGTGGCGGAATGCTACGGGAATAAGCTCTATGCAGAGGACTTGGCTGGCGTGGTGTCTGCCGAGGCTAACCGCTTGGACAGCTTGTCCCGTGTCAACGCCTTCATCGACTCCTGGATTCGTCGTCAGTTGCTGATCCATCAGGCGGAAAAAAACCTTGCCCCCGATCAACTGGACTTCTCAAAACAACTGCAAGACTATCGCAACTCTTTGGTGATCTATGCATACGAGTCAAAGCTGATTGAGCAATATCTTGACACGGTGGTTAGCGAGGAAGAACTGAATCAGTATTATGAGGATAACAAACAGAACTTCCAGCTAAGATCGACGATGGTGAAGACCGCCTATGTCATCCTGGATCAAGATTGTAAACACCGCAAAGAGTTTCAACAGCTGATGAGTAACCGTGATACCTTGATGCTCCCCAAACTTGATGCGTTGGCCACTCATTACGCGGTGACCAGTTTCCTTGATGTTGATTCCTGGGTGCGTTTTGACGATCTCCTGACCCAAGTGCCCATCGAAGTGTACAACACCGAGAGTTTTCTCAAGAAAAACAAATTCGTGTCGTTTGAGAAAGACAACCTCGTGTATATGATTCGCTTCGAGGACTATCTTTTGGAGGAGAGCCTTTCTCCTTTGGAGATTGAAAGTGAGAACATCAAAAATATCATTCTTCTGATGCGACAGAAGACCCTGCTTTCTCAGATGGCCAATGACTTGTACGAGAAAGCTCAAAAGGAAAAAGTGTTTGAAATCTATTAAAGACGTAATTATGTTGAAAAGAATCGTGTTACTGACAATGATGGCCATCTCTCTGGCCGCCTCGGCTCAGCCTAAAAGCAGCTCGCAAGTCGTGGACAAGGTGGTCGCAGTGGTCGGCAAGAATATCATCCTTCAGTCGGACGTGGAGAGCCAATACCTGCAATACCGGATGCAGGTCGGCACGGAAGGTGCTGGGTCATCAGTTCGTTGTGAGATTCTGGAGGATTTGCTGTTTCAGAAACTGATGTTGAATCAGGCGGAGATGGACAGCCTCACCGTTTCGGATGATGAGGTGGAAGCAGAACTCAGCCGCCGTATCAGCGACTTGATTGGTCGTGCGGGATCTCAGGAGAAACTGGAGTCAGTGTTTAACAAAACCATGTCAGAAATCAAAGACGAGCTTCGCCGGATGGTCAAAGACAAGATGCTGCAAGACCAAGTCAAAGCTGACATCCTGAAAGGAGTGGTGGTGACTCCCGCCGAAGTCAAGAGTTTTTTCCAGCGGATGCCCCAAGACAGTCTGCCTATGATCGGCACTGAATATGAAATCGCACAGATTGTGAAACGTCCCCCCATCAGCATCGATGAGAAGCTGAAAGTGAAAGACCAACTCTATCAGTTACGTCGCCGTATCCTCGATGGGGAGAGCTTCTCCATGATGGCTGTCCTGTATTCTGAGGATCCAGGCTCTGCCAAGAAAGGCGGTGAACTAGGCTTCACAGGACGCGGTGAGTTTGCTCAAGAGTTTGAGAACGTGGCGTTTAATCTCAAAGAAGGCGAGATCTCTGAAGTGGTGGAGACTCAGTTCGGTTTCCATATCATACAGCTGATTGAACGAAGAGGAGACTATGTCAACTGCCGCCATATCTTGATGACCGCCAAAGTACCTGTCGAGGCTCTTGAAGAGGCTCAACATGAGCTCGACTCCGCTGCCGCACTCATCAGAAGCGGTGAGATGACCTTCGAGGAGGCTTGTAAAAAGTTCAGCGACGATGACTCCAAAACTAACGGTGGCTATATCATGAACCCTGCCTACGGAGGCAACCGTCTTGGCCTTCAAGACCTTCAGGAACTGGAAGCCTATTTCCCGGAACTGAAAAACCTGGCTTTCGTCATCAGTAAACTCGATGTCAACCAAGTGAGTGACCCAGTCCCCATGACCACCAGCGACAATAAAGACGCATTTCGTCTCGTCGTGGTGAAGAAAAAAATCGACGCCCACAAGGCGAATTTGACCGATGACTACGCTCGTGTCCAGACATGGGCCGTCAGTGATAAAAACCAACAGGCCATCGCAAACTGGATTCGCCAAAAGGCTAAGAAAGCCTTCATCCATATTGACAAGGATTTCGCCGATTGCGACTTCCATTTCGAATGGCAAGTGAAAGAATAAAAAGGAATAACCAGTATAACTTAGAAACACTGCATCAATGTATAATTCCGACATCGAAGGAGCCAAAGCTCTGGTGGAGAAATATAGCCGGTTGCGTCAAGAGATCGGCAAGGTGATTGTGGGTCAGGAAGAAATCGTCCATAACACCATTCTGTCTATTTTTTGTCAGGGACATGTCTTGTTAGTGGGTGTCCCGGGGTTGGCAAAGACCTTGCTTGTCAACACAATCGGACAGGCCTTGGGACTCAGCTTCAGCCGTATCCAGTTTACACCTGACCTGATGCCATCCGATATCGTCGGTACCGAGATCCTGAATGAGTCGAGACAATTCCATTTCGTCAAGGGTCCGGTGTTCGCCAATATCGTGCTTGCCGACGAAATCAACCGTACCCCTCCCAAGACCCAAGCCGCTTTGCTTGAGGCTATGCAGGAGAAGTGCATCACTGTGTCGGGTAAGACGTATCGTCTGGAAGAGCCTTTCTTTGTGCTGGCCACCCAGAACCCCATTGAGCAGGAAGGTACCTATCCCTTGCCTGAGGCACAACTTGACCGTTTCATGTTCAACTTGCAGTTGGGTTATCCTTCCTATCAGGAGGAAGTGGACATCGTGAAAAACACCACGGTAGGGAAGGAGGTGAAGGTAACCCCAGTCCTCTCTCCGGAAGAGATTATCTATTTCCAACAACTGGTGCGTAGGGTGCCTGTCTCCGACCATGTCTATGAATATGCGGTGGCGTTGTCAGCCAAAACCCGTCCAGGAACACCTTCCGCCCACGAATGGGCCAACCGTTTCTTGAGCTGGGGCGCTGGACCTCGAGCCTCACAATACCTCATCATTGGCGCTAAAGCCAATGCTTTGCTGGCCGGGAAATACGCGCCCGACATCGAAGATGTGCGACAGGTAGCCATTCCCATTCTGCGGCACCGTATCATCAGAAACTATTCCGCCGAGGCAGAGGGCGTGAGCATCGAAGACATCATCAACGAGCTGATGAGATAAAAACAAGAGAGACCGACAGTTGCCGGTCTCTCTTCTTATGAATTCCAATGGGAAAAAACTTCTTGTTAGACTCCCTGGTTTGAGGAGATTCTTCTCTTGGCCTCTTTGGAGAAAATGGAGAAGAAGTCTCTGTGAAGGATGATGGAGATGCGCATCAACAACTCAGTGTCGATGTCTTGGCGACGGAAGATGTTGTACACGTTGGTGCGGTCGCAGTCAAGCTTCCGAGCCAGCCATGACACCGTGCGCTCTTGGTTTTTCAACTCTTGTTGGATGGTGGTACCAATGAAAATGGCGTTTTCATCACCTTCAGCAGCCGTGGCTCTCTTGGCTCTCGGCTTTCTCGTAACCTTCTTGGTTTCTTTGATCTCGTTTGTGTTTTCCATGATCTATTGCAGGTTTTGTTGGCAATACTCCCCACAAGTAAAAAAGATGTGGGATCACTATTCACGTGTACAGAAAGCCTAGGGAAAACCTGTAATCTCATAGTGTGTCCCACATCCATAAAAACAGAAATGATACACTAGCTATATTGAGATTGTTGTTCCGATGGCGGGTGACCATGACGTTCCAAGAAATGTTTCCTAGGCTTTTCTCTTCACGTGAAATAATCGCTAATGCCGTTTGTTAGTAATTATAATAGTTGATTTGTATCTTTTTTTTTGTTTCTATTTTTAATTTTTCTTTTGCCATGCAAATATAGTAATTTATATTTCATATTGCCGACACAAGTATAAAATTATCGAAAAAAAATCGATAAAAACCAATTATAATGCTGATAATTAATTATTTAGATACTTTAATTTATTTTCATTCTAAATTAGTTGTCAATGAGAAATACAGCAATTTGCCGTGGACCGTAAACTCCAGAGACGAGGTGTTGCTCGATGTCGTAGGTTCTCGTCATGCCAGTGATGAGGATGGCTTGGCGGGCTTTTTGTTCCCCCAGCCGCTTTTTGAGGCTGTGAAGGGCTTCCTTCAAACCACTGACGATCTGTTCGGTATGTGCCAGAACGAGCAGGACATCGGCTTGGCTGAAGAGCTGTCGGCTCATGTTGTCCTCATCGGTGATCAGGATGCTGCCCGTTTGCGCCACTAAATGCTCGCATCGAGTGAAGACGACGCGTTTGAGGTTTTCTCCTTCTGGCATCTTCTCTTGGTATCTTACCGAATAGCGGTCCAGCAAGGCTTGCATGGAGGGTTGGTTGCACCACAACGGCTCCCATCCGTTCTGAGGAGCTAGCTGTCTCATGCATTCCCCAAACTCCGCCTCGCTTTCAAGGTAGATGAAGATGCCCCCCATTTCCTTGAATTTCTGGACGAAGGTGATGGCGTTGCCGTCTTCTTCCTTGATGGGTTTCCAAGTGTCGGTCCGTAGGTCTATGTCCTTGAACATAGCCTCCGGCTTCTCGATTGTGGCGTTCCTCACCTTTGCGAGGATCTGCTCTTTGTTGGTAGTTCCTTTGTCCGATCCCTTTCTATCCTTCATGGTTCTCAAGATTGTTTTCATTGTTGTTCCAAGGGCGTTTCCCGAAGATCAGTTCCAGGTCTTCGCCAAAGATGACTTCTTTTTCAATCAGTTTCTCGGCCAGTTGGGTCAGTCCGTCCTTATGGCTGTTGAGGATGGAGATGGCTTCTTGGTAGGCTTTTTCGACCAGCTTGCTCACTTGCTTGTCGATGGTCTCAGCGGTGGATTCGCTATAGGGCTTGGTCAGACTGTAGTCCTGCTGGCCAGTGGAGTCATAGTAGCTCAGGTTACCGACGACCTCGTCGAGTCCGTAGTAGGTGACCATGGCGAAGGCTTGTTTGGTGACTTTCTCAAGGTCTGACAAAGCCCCGGTGGAGATCTGTCCGAAGATTACTTGCTCGGCGGCACGTCCGCCCATGGTGGCGATCATCTCGTGGTAGAGCTGTTCTTTGGTGGTGATCTGGCGTTCTTCAGGGAGATACCAAGCCGCGCCTAACGACTTGCCTCGTGGCACGATAGTGACTTTAACCAGAGGATGGGCGTATTGTAGCAACCAGCTGGTGGTGGCATGACCAGCTTCGTGGAAGGCGATGACCTTCTTCTCGTCGGCAGTGATGATTTTGTTTTTCTTTTCAAGGCCTCCGATGATGCGGTCGATGGCATCCAGGAAGTCTTGTTTCTCAATGGATTCCTTGCCTTTACGGGCGGCCATCAGCGCGGCTTCGTTGCACACGTTGGCGATGTCGGCTCCAGAGAATCCGGGAGTCTGTTTTGCCAGGAACTCGCGGTCCACATCGTTGCCGAGCTTCAAGTTGCGCATGTGTACCTCGAAGATCTCTTGGCGACCAATCAGGTCGGGAAGCTCTACGTAGATCTGGCGGTCGAAACGGCCCGCACGCATCAGAGCCTTGTCGAGGATGTCGGCACGGTTGGTGGCGGCCAGGACGATGACACCTGTGTTGGTGCCAAATCCGTCCATCTCAGTGAGGAGCTGGTTCAGGGTGCTCTCACGTTCGTCGTTGCCACCAGTGAAGGCGTTCTTGCCACGGGCGCGTCCGATGGCGTCGATCTCGTCGATGAAGATAATGCAGGGCGACTTCTCCTTGGCGTTCTTGAACAGGTCGCGCACACGAGAGGCTCCCACACCTACAAACATCTCCACGAAGTCGGATCCTGAGATGCTGAAGAAAGGCACGTTGGCCTCGCCTGCTACCGACTTGGCCAACAAGGTCTTGCCAGTTCCGGGAGGACCTACCAGCAACACGCCCTTCGGAATCTTGCCGCCCAACTTGGTGTATTTCTCTGGATTCTTCAGGAAATCAACGATTTCCATGATCTCTACCTTGGCTTCTTCCAAGCCAGCTACGTCTTTGAACGTCACATTGACAGGAACACTGTCTTTGTCGAATAGCTGTGCCTTCGACTTCCCGATGTTGAAGATCTGTCCTCCGCCTCCCATGGCTCCTCGCCCCATGCCGCGCATGAGCAGGATCCAAAACACAATCAAGAGGATGAGGGGCAGCCATCCAATCAAAAACTCGCCTCCCCAGCTCTTGCGTTGTATGTTGTTGATGTAAACTGGGTCTTTGATGTTATGGTCGCGCTGCACCTGGTCCACCGACTCCTCGAAACGGTCGAGTGAGCCGATGCGGTAAGTGTATCTCACCGTCTTAGGATCCTCTTTCAGATAAATCTCCGCAATCTCCTTGTTCACCAAATCGATTTTCGACACCTCTCCGCGTTGAAGCAACTCGTTCAGCTGCCCCATGTCGATGTCTTCTCTCACGGTCTCGTCCTTGCCTGCAAAATACAAGGCAAATAAAACGACCGTCAGGATGGCATAAATCCAATAAAAGTTGAATTTCTTTCTGTTCCCAGACTTGGGTTGTTGGTTGTTTTCCATAAAAATGGGTTTGTTTTAGTTGTTCTCCTTCACGATGCGCTCGGCGTCGGCCCAAAGTTCTTCCAGCTGGTAGAAGCTGCGCGCCGATTGTAAAAAGATGTGGACGACGACATCGACAAAGTCAATCAAGATCCATTCGGTGTTGTCCTTGCCCTCGATATGGTAAGGCTTCACACCGGTCTTTTCCAGCACCTCATCCTCTACCTTGTCGGCAATGGCCTCCACCTGTGTCTTCGAGGTGGCATGGCAAATCACAAAATAATCGGTCACCGCTGTGCCCGTCTCTCTTAAATCCAGCGTGACAATCTCTTTTCCCTTGACGGAATCCATGGCTTCCACTACGGTAGCCACAATTTGTTCTGTGTTATCAGACTGATGTCTAACTCTCATGTTCGTGTTTCTTCTGATACCTTAATATTAATAAACTACAAAAATACACAAATAGTTTAAAACTGCTCTCATTTTTTCATCGGATTGGAAAAAAATGTGTATTTTCGTGCTTTCAATGGAATAGAGAGTTATGAAGGATCCTAAGGCACTCTTATCGCAGGTCAACACGTTTATCTTTGATTATGACGGAGTCATGACGGATGGTACCGTGTATATGGACAGCAACGGCGACCCGCTCCGCACCTCTAATGTGAAGGACGGTTATGCCCTCCAACTGGCCAGCAAGTTGGGCTACCATCTGGCGGTCATCTCCGGTGCGGTGGTCACCAACATCACCAAAAGGCTGAATATGTTAGGGGTGAGGGATGTCTTCACCGGCGTTCCCGACAAGGTGGTGAAGTTGAGAGAATATATGGAAGCGATGCAGCTGCGTCCCGAAGAGGTCGTGTTCATGGGCGACGATATCCCTGATCTTCGGGTGATGGGTATGGTCGGGGTTCCGGCTTGTCCTGCTGACGCTGCCCTTGAAGTCATAGAGGTCAGCGCCTTCGTGAGCAAATGCCCTGGCGGACGTGGCTGTGTGCGTGACGTGATTGAACAGACTCTCAAGGCACAAGGCAAGTGGATGACCGCCGAGGCCTATTCATGGTAACATTGCGAGGATATGATTTTAAAACATTTGGAACAATACTCGGTGGTGCTCGCCTCCAAATCCCCACGGCGACAGGAGTTGCTCAAGGGCATGGGCGTGCCATTCACCTGTCTCACCAAGGAGACGGAGGAGACGTATCCCCTCATGCCTTTTGAAAAAGTGCCAGCGTATCTCAGTCTTCAGAAGTCGCTGGCTTTCACCGATGACGAACTCCCGGAGCATTACCTGTTGATCACTGCCGACACGGTGGTCATCGCGGGTGGTGAGATTCTCGGGAAACCCCGCGACCGTGACGATGCGCTGCGGATGATGCACATCCTCTCTGGAGCCTCGCATCATGTGGTTACCGGGGTCACCGTCCGGTCTAAAGACAAGACACGGTCTTTCTCCGTGACCTCCAAAGTCACTTTCGCCCGCCTCGATCCCGAGGAGATGGCGTATTATATCGATAACTATAAGCCGTACGACAAGGCCGGTGCATACGGCATCCAGGAATGGATTGGCTATGTGGGCATCAGCGGACTCAACGGCTCGTTTTACAACGTTATGGGGCTGCCTACACGACGGCTCTATCAGGTTTTGAAAACTTTTTGAATTTTGTCATGAGCAATACAAGTCAACCGCTTATCCTGATTACCAACGACGATGGCTGCAATGCCAAAGGGTTGAAAAAGCTGGTGTCGCTGATGCGGCCTTTAGGCGATGTGGTGGTCATCTCTACCGATAAACCTATGTCGGCCAAAGGCCATTCCATCACCACTACGCCTACTTTGACGGCCATCCTGGTGGACGCATGCCAAGGATACAAGGAATATGTCTGTAACGGCACGCCGGTCGATTGCGTGAAGGTGGGCTACCAATGGCTGCTTGACCGAAAACCCGATTTGGTGGTGTCGGGCATCAACCATGGCTCCAATGCCTCTACCAATGTCATATATTCCGGCACAATGGGAGCCGCCATCGAGGCCTGTATGGACGGCATTAACGCCATCGGCTTCAGCCTCGACTGCTACGACCCCGATGCCGACTTCGACCATCTCGATGACTATATCGTCGCCATCACCCGTGATGTGCTGGAACATGGCCTCCCCGATGGCGTGTGCCTCAACGTGAACTTCCCGCAAAGACACGTGGTGCCTTTCAAGGGGGTGAGGGTGTGCCGGCAAGCCAAAGCGAAATGGGTTGAGGCCTATAGTGAATGCACGGATGAAATGGGAGGCACTTGCCTTAAACTGGGTGGAAAGTTCATCCTTGAAGACGAGGGTGACGACACCGACTGCTATGCCTTGCAACACCACTATGTGTCAGTGGTGCCAACCCATTTTGACCTTACCGCAAAACAATATATGGAGCCTTTACGGCGTTTTGAACACTTAAGAATTGAGAATCATGAGAATCAAGGATAATTTCTGGCTCGGCCTTCTGATTGGCGCGGCGTTGTGCGCCTTGTGCTTCCTGCTGCTTTACTTCATCCCCTGGGGGGCTGCCTACACAAGAGCACCTTATCTGTTGTCGTTTATCCCGGGCATCGTCCTCTTCAGGATGTGCATGGTGAGATGGAACATGGAACGTTGCGGCAAAGGCATCCTCGTGGTGACCTTCGTGGGCATGCTGCTGGTGTTCTTCCTTGTCTGAAAAACGACCAAAAGATGAAATACTATATCATTGCAGGCGAGGCTTCCGGCGATATGCACGCCGCGAATCTGATGGCTGCCATCAAGCGTAAGGACCCGAAAGCCGAGTTCAGAGCCTGGGGCGGCGACAGGATGAAGAGACAAGGGGCGACTTTGGTGAAACACTATCGCCATACCGCCTTCATGGGCTTTCTCGAAGTCGCCTTCAACATCCATAAAGTGTTGGGTAACATCACCGAATGCAAAAAAGACCTCAAAGCATATCAACCCGATGTGGTGATCCTGGTGGACTATCCGGGCTTTAACCTCCGTATGGCCAAGTTCGCCCATCAGAACAAGATGAAGGTGTGTTACTACATCTCCCCACAGCTCTGGGCTTGGAAACGACACCGTGTTTACAAAATCAAACGCTATGTTGACAAGATGCTGGTCATCCTGCCTTTTGAGGAGTCTTTCTATCATGACTATGGCGTGAACACGGTCTTTGTGGGACATCCGCTGCTCGACGAACTGGCCAAGCTGGAGACCACCCCGCGTTCATCCTTCGTGCACCGTAACAACCTGTCGGAGAAAAAAGAGATCATCGCCCTGCTCCCTGGAAGCCGTAAACAAGAGGTGGAACGAATGCTTGAGACCATGCTGAAGGTGATTCCCCATTTCCCAGAGTATCAATTTGTGATTGCTGGGGTTTCTTCTCTTGACAAGAACCTGTATATCAAGAGGATGGGTAATACAGACGTGCGATGGGTGGAGAACCAGACTTACGAGCTGCTTCAAAGTTCCAGCGCTGCACTCGTCACCTCGGGTACCGCTACCCTTGAAACAGCTTTGTTGGCGGTACCCGAAGTGGTTTGCTACAAGGCTAGTCAGTTGTCCTATCTCATCGCCAAAAGCCTTATCAAAGTGCGCTTCATCAGCCTCGTCAACTTAGTGATGGATAAGGAAGTTGTCAAAGAGCTGATACAGAATGACTGCAACGAGGAAAACCTTACCCGTGAGTTAGGCCTTCTGCTGAAAGATCCCAAGAGACAACGCAAGATGCTGGAGGATCTCGACATCTTAAAAGACCGTTTGGGTAACGTGGGGGCCTCCGAGAAAGCAGCTGATGCGGTGTTGTCAATGATAAAGTAAAATTATTATCAATAATTTTGTTTTTGTATTATTTATTTTTATAACTTGCGCCAGTTTATGATTCTATGAAATGAACTGGAATAAGTATCCTTTTTTTCGGCTTCTTGCCGCATTGACTTTGGGGATTCTCATTTCCCGATGGGTTGCAGTAGGGCGTTCACGTATTGTCCTCGTCTTTGGGATTTTGGTAGCGTTGTTGCTGTTGACAATGGTTTTGCATCGATGGATGAGGAACTATCGTTATCGTTGGGTGATGGGTGTGACGTTGTTTATTGCATTTGTGATGGTGGGCGTGTTGAGGGGAATGCAGTGTGATCCAACGATGTGTCGGAACTATTATAATAAGGTGTTGGGTGAGTCGCCGCAGGGTTGTTATTTGGCGCGTGTGGTGGAGCCTCCTGTCGAGAAAGAGAAGACCGTAAAGGTACTGTTGGAGTTGAGGGGATTCCGCTCCGACACGGCCACGGTGCAGGTGTCGGGTCGTTTGTTGGCCTATCTTCAGAAGACCGATGCGGCTCTGCGACTGGGTTATGGTGATGTGTTGGGCTTCGCGGCTGCTGTGGAGGAGGTGCCTGGCCCGAAGAATCCCGAGGAGTTCGACTATCGTTCTTACCTGGAGCGGTTGGGTGTGACGGGCCGAGTGTATCTCAAGGACGGTACTTGGTGGGCACTTGGCCTTAATGAAGGCAATCCCTTGCTTAGCTTTGTGGGTCGTTTCCGTGTTCGATTGCTCGATGCCTTACGTCGCAATGGAGTGACAGAAGAGGAGTTTGGTGTTGCCGCGGCCATCTTGCTGGGTTATGACGAGAGCCTTCCCCCTCAGCTGCGTCAACGTTATGTGGCAGCAGGTGCCATGCATATCTTGTGCGTCTCGGGGATGCATGTGGGTTTGTTGTATCTCATTGCCTCGTATGTGTTGGGATTCATCGGTCGTGGCAAACGCGCGGCACGGCTGAAGAAGTGGATCCTGCTGTTTTTGATAGGGTTCTATGCGCTCCTCACGGGCTTGTCGCCATCCATCTTACGTTCCACCTTGATGATCTCCATGATGATTGTCGGCGAGCTGCTGCATCGGAAAGGGGTGACCTTGAACTCTGTTGCGGCTTCAGCTTTCCTCATCCTTCTGGTGAACCCCAACGACCTTTTCGGCATCGGCTTCCAGCTCTCCTACGCCGCGGTGGTGGGGATTGTCGTTTTGCAACGTCCCATCTATCTGCTGTTTTATGTGAAGAGTCGGTTATTGGACAAGGTCTGGGAGATTACCTCGGTGGCACTCTCCGCTCAGTTGGCCACCCTGCCTTTTACCATCTTTTACTTTCATCAATTCACGCCGTATTTCTGGCTTAGCAACCTCTTCATGACACCTTTGTCTTTTCTGGTCATTCTTACGGGCATGGTGCTGTTGTTGGTGGCATGGGTGCCTGGGTTAGGCATGGTGATGGGCCGTCTGGTCTGGGCGAGTCTTCGTGTGATGAATCTGTCAGTGTCGTGGATCGAAGGACTGCCTGGCTCTTTGGTAAAAGGTCTTTTTATGAACCGGTTGGAGTTTGCACTGAGTCTATTGATGTTGCTGCTGTTCTTTCTGTTGGTCACGTTCAGGCGGAAGCGTATGATGTTGGAGTTGCTGACGGTAGCGGTGGTCTTCACCGTTGCGCTGGCTGCATGCAGCCAGCGCAACGCACAACAACGCCGGATGGTATTTTATTCGCTGAAGAACCATACCGCCATCGACTTGATTCAAGGCACCTCGCATCTGCTGCTCTGCGATGAAGCCTTGCTTCGAGACCCCTCAACCATCGACTACAGCCTCAAAGGGGCTTGGGCTAGTATGCAGCTTGACATGAATCCCCCTTGCTATACCCTCGATGAGGACGTGGACACCTGGATTGGCGTGAAACGACGGCACCTGCTTTCTTTCCAAGGGTCCTTATTCGCCTTTTGGAATCCAGATCTGCCAGCCTCCACCCACAATTCCCCTATGGAAGTGGATATGCTGATGGTGCTGGGGAGACAAAAGCCAGCGTTGCGCAAGGCGCTCTCATGGTACCGGCCAGCCTTGTTGCTTATCGATGGTTCGGTGCCTTCTTCTCTAGCCCAACAGTGGAAAACGCAAGCCGAATCCATGCAGATTGAGTGCTATTGTCTCGCCGAAGGGTGTTATATTTGGGAGGGATTTGACTCTTTTGGGTCGAATGGAAGCTGGTTTTGATGTTTTTTGTAAAAAAAAGAGTAAATTTAAAATACTGTAAATCAAGAAAATAAAAAATTTTTGAAAAAAAAGTGAAAAAAATGCTTGCGCATTTCAAAAAACGTTGTACTTTTGCATCCGCAAAGCAAACAATAATGTTCTTTTTCAGGCTGGTCCGGTAGTTCAGTTTGGTTAGAATGCCTGCCTGTCACGCAGGAGGTCGCGAGTTCGAGCCTCGTCCGGACCGCTCAACAGAGAGCAATCCACAGAAGGGTTGCTCTCTTTTTTTTAAGTTTGTTTTTTCAAGCTTGTGACATTTTATTTGAGCGTATGACATTCATTGAAGAAATCAACAGGCGCAGGACTTTCGCCATCGTTAGCCACCCCGACGCGGGTAAAACCACCTTGACTGAGAAACTGTTGCTTTACGGCGGTGCCATCCAGGTGGCCGGTGCCGTGAAGTCGAACAAGATCCGTAAGACAGCAACCTCTGACTGGATGGAGATTGAAAGACAGAGAGGCATCTCCGTCGCCACGTCCGTCATGGGATTCGACTATAAGGGAATCAAGATCAACATCCTCGACACCCCAGGCCATAAGGATTTCGCTGAAGATACCTTCCGTACCCTGACCGCCGTCGATAGCGTCATTGTTGTCATTGACGCAGCCAAAGGTGTGGAGTCACAGACCGAGAAACTGGTGGAGGTGTGCCGGATGCGTAATACTCCCATTATCGTCTTCATTAATAAAATGGACCGTCCCGGCAAAGATGCCTTCGAGCTGCTCGACGAGATCGAACAGAAACTTGGACTACGCCTCACCCCACTCAGCTGGCCCATCAACAATGGTCCTAAGTTCAAAGGGGTATATAGCATCTACGACAAGAGCCTCTATCTCTTCAACTCCGACAAACAGCATATCACCGAGGGTATTGCCTTCGACGACCTCAACAACCCGGAGTTGGACAAGATGATTGGGGATGATGCCGAGACCTTGCGCAATGAGACGGACCTCGTGCAAGGGGTTTATGACCCGTTCTCGCGTGATGCCTATCTGAAAGGGGAGGTGTGTCCTGTGTTCTTCGGTTCCGCCTTGAACAACTTTGGTGTCAAAGAGCTGTTGGATTGCTTTATCGAGATTGCTCCCACGCCCATCGGTCGCGACACCGAGGAACGCCGTATCGAGCCTTCCGAAGAGAAATTCACGGGCTTCGTTTTCAAGATCCACGCCAACATGGACCCCAACCACCGTGACCGCATCGCATTTGTGAGGGTGGTATCGGGACGCTTTGAGCGCAACAAGAACTACTTCCATGTGCGTCAGCGTCGTGAGCTGAAGTTCTCCAATCCCACCGCCTTCATGGCTCAGAAGAAATCCGTCCTCGATGAGGCTTATCCAGGCGACATCGTGGGACTCTACGACGCAGGCAATTTCAAGATTGGCGACACCCTCACCGAAGGAGAGATCCTGAACTACAAGGGCATCCCGAGTTTCTCGCCCGAGCAGTTCCGTTATGTAGAGAACGCCGACCCGATGAAGTCGAAACAGTTAGCCAAGGGCTTGGAACAACTCACCGACGAGGGCGTGGCTCAGCTCTTCACTGGCAAGATGACCGGACGTAAGATCATCGGCACCGTGGGCGAGTTGCAGTTTGAGGTGATTCAGTACCGTCTGTTACATGAGTATAATGCCTCTTGCCGCTATGAGCCCATCTCGCTCTACAAGACCGCCTGGATCACCAGCACGAATGAGGCGCAACTGAACGACTTCAAGACAAGGAAGACCATGAACCTGGCAGAAGACAAAGAGGGAAGGGACGTGTTTTTGGCCGAGTCGCCCTACGCTTTGCAGATCGCTCAAGAAAAGTATCCCGACATTGAATTTCATTTCACTTCAGAGTTTTGATTATTGGAATCTTTTCCTAATTTTGCATGGAAATTTCATCCAAAACGTAAAACTTAAATTATTCTGATTATGGGACTTTTAAAGGAATTCAAAGAATTTGCCGTTAGAGGCAATGTCATGGACATGGCTATTGGTGTCGTCATCGGCGGTGCCTTTGGCAAGATTGTCACCTCATTGGTGTCGGACATCATCATGCCGTTGATTAGCGCTGTCACTGGTGGGCTTAAGTTCACCGACTGGAAGTGGGTGATCCGTGAGGCTGTGATGAACGGCGAGGAGGTCGTCAAGCCTGAGCTGGCGATGACCTGGGGTAACTTCATCCAGGTGATCTTCGACTTCATCATCATCGCCTTCTGCATCTTCCTGGTGGTGAAAGGCATGAACAAGCTGAAGAAGAAAGAGGAACCCGCTCCGGCAGCTCCCGCCGAACCTTCAGAGGATATCAAGCTCTTGACTGAGATTAGAGATCTTCTTAAGAAGTAAAAAAGGTAGAGACGCAAAATTTTGCGTCTCTATTTTTTTATTCTATTTTCCCGTTTCTATTTTTTATTCTTTTTTTCCTAACGATTTTTTCGTAGTTGATGAAGACTATGATGTCCTTGCCTATGTTCAAGAACTTGTTGTAGCCACGTTTGATGAAAAAACACATCTTATAAAATCAACATAGCTTCTTAAAACCTGAACGAAACGGCGCTTTCTCAAAACAATAATCAAAGAGGACATCCCGTCGCTTCAAACACCATTTCCTTGCTCAAGCCCATGGCCAGCAGTTTCTGTGCCATATCCAGTTTCGCTTTGGCTTCGCCTTCGGCGACTCCAAGCTCTTTACCTTCGGCAAGCCCAAGCTCTTTACCTTCGGCAAGGCCGAGTTCTTTCCCTTCTGCTAATCCTAGCTCTTTTCCTTCGGCTAATCCTAGCTCTTTTCCTTCGGCTAATCCGGCTTTTTTCC
>CAMIWN010000003.1:0-115284 GCA_946402445.1 uncultured Bacteroidales bacterium | reverse complement strand
GCTTCGGAGGTTGACATCGCTCTGTTGGAGGACAAGGTACTTGTCGAACTTCACAAAGAGAAGACTAACAACCAATTTGCGGTTGGAGACGTGTATTTGGGACGTGTCAAGAAAATCCTTCCGGGTCTGAACGCCGCATTCGTTGACGTGGGCTATGAGAAGGAGGCTTTTCTGCATTATCTCGACCTCGGCCCGCAGATCAACTCGCTGCTCAAATTCAAGAACATGCTCATCTCCAGCAAGGAAGGCGAGGTGACGATGGACAAGTTCAAGCTGGAACCTGACATCGAAAAGAGCGGCAAGATCGTCAACATCCTGAACACTGGCGACCTCATCCCCGTGCAGATCGCCAAGGAGCCCATCTCCACCAAAGGACCACGTATCTCCGCTGAGATCTCGTTCGCCGGACGATACCTCGTCCTGGTGCCGTTCTCAAACCGCATCTCGGTATCCCAAAAAATCCGCAGCGGCGAGGAAAGAAGCCGCCTGAAACGCCTGATCCAAAGCATCCGTCCCGCCAACTACGGTGTCATCATCCGTACCGTGGCCGAGAACAAAAAAGTGGCCGACCTCGACGCCGACCTCAAGACCCTGGTCGAGAAATGGGAACGCTGCGTCATCGAGATGAAGAAGATGACCGCCTGTGGACGTATGGTCAGCGAACAGGACCAAACCACCGTCATGCTGCGCGATTTATTGAACGAGTCGTTCAACAACATCTATATGAACGACGAAGCACTTTTTGAAGAAATTCGGAGTTACATCCAGACCATCGCACCGCAAAAGACCGACATCGTCAAGCTGTATAAAGGCAAAGAACCTATCTTCGACAACTTCGGCGTGTCAAAACAAATCAAAGGTCTCTTCGGCAAAGTGGTCACCATCAGAAACGGTGTTTACCTCATCATCGAACACACCGAGGCCATGCACGTCATCGACGTCAACAGCGGCCATCGCGTCAATAAGGAAAACACACAGGAAGAAAACGCGCTTCTGGTCAACATAGAAGCCGCCAAGGAAATCGCGCGACAACTGCGCCTGCGTGATATGGGAGGCATCATCATCGTCGATTTCATCGACATGCGGGAAGCAGCACACCGCAAAGAACTCTTCGACGTGCTGTGCCAGGAGATGGCCCGCGACCGTGCCAAACATACCATCCTCCCCGCCACCAAGTTCGGCCTCATCCAAATCACCCGTCAACGCGTCCGCCCCGCCACGGAAGTACAAGTGCAGGAAAAATGCCCCGTGTGCGACGGCGAAGGCAAAATCCGACCTGCCATCCTCTATATTGACGAAATCGAAAACAACCTCAAATACCTCCTGCTCGACCAAAACGAGAACCATGTCACCTTGCAGGTCCACCCGTTTATCGAAGCTTATCTCACCAAAGGCCTGTTTTCGATCCGGCGCAAGTGGATGAAAAAATACGGCAAGTCATTCCAAGTACAGGCCATGCCCGAGTTCCACATGCTCCAATACAATTTCCAGAACGCCAGCGGCGACGACATCAAGATCTGAACCCTGTGTTGTTGAAAAAACCATTGTGGAGACGATGCGCCTATCGTCTCCACTTTTTTTCCGCCATGTGCCAAAAAATCCTTATCTTTGCCCCTCAGAACACTGATCAACTGATTAACTGACCAACTGATTAACTCATGAAAGACATCGTCCTAAGCGGCATCCGCCCCACTGGCAACCTCCATCTGGGCAACTACTATGGCGCCGTCCGTAGCTTCGTGAAAATGCAAGAAGATTATAACTGCTATTTCTTCATCGCCGACTGGCACTCACTCACCACCCACCCCAAACCGGAGAACATACAACGGTCCGCCAGAACCATATTAGCTGAATATCTCGCCTGTGGCATCGACCCCGAAAAGGCCACCATCTATATCCAAAGCGATGTGCCTGAGACCATCGAGCTGTACCTTTATTTTAACATGAACGCCTATATCGGTGAACTGGGCCGTGTCACCACCTTCAAAGAGAAGGCACGCCAACAACCCGACAATGTCAATGCCGGCTTGTTCACCTATCCGACCCTCATGGCCGCCGACATCCTGCAACATCGCGCCAAATGGGTGCCTGTGGGCAAGGACCAGGAACAAAATATGGAGATGGCTCGCAAATGCGCCCGTAGGTTCAACAACATCTATGGCGTGGAGTTCTTCCCCGAACCCCAAAACTACTACTTCGGCGGTGATGCCGTGAAAGTGCCGGGACTCGACGGCAGCGGCAAGATGGGCAAGAGCGATGGTAACTGTATCTACCTCTTCGAGGATGAGAAGACCGTCCGTAAGAAAGTGATGCGTGCCGTCACCGACAATGGCCCCCAGGAGCCTAACAGCCCCAAACCCGAGGTCATACAAAACCTCTTCACCATGATGGGCATCGTCAGCGAACCCGAGACGGTGAAGTATTTCGACGAGAAATGGAACGACTGCACCCTGCGCTATGGCGACATGAAGAAACAGCTGGCCGAAGACATGGTGAAAACCCTCAACCCGATTCGCGAGCGCATCAACGAGTTCTCTTCCGACACAGAACGTCTCGACCGCATCGCCCGCCTCGGCGCCGAAAAAGCCCGCGAGAGCGCGGCGAAAACGCTGAACGAAGTGAGGAAAATCATTGGATTTAGAACCTACTAATGTAAATAAGGTTTTTGTTATGGAATATTCAATCATCATTCATAAAGACGAGAAAAGCGGTTGGTACACGGGGAAATGCCTCCAGATACCTGGCGCAATGAGCCAAGGGCAAACTCTTGATGAGCTTATTGACAATATGAAGGATGCCATTAGGCTTATGCTTGATTGTTACAAAGACGAGGCCCGTCAAGCCTATGCTGGCCAAAAAATTTTTTACAGGAAAGTAGCCTTAGTATGAAACGGAGTTTGTTCATAAGATACCTTGCTGGACAGAACTGCGTTCTTTATAGAGAAGGCAGTAGGCACAGTGTTTTTATTAACAACTCAAATCTCAAAAAAGTAGCTATACCAAGACATCCCGACATCAATGACTATCTTGTCAAAGAAATCTGTAAGGAACTGGGGATTCCCTATCCTGGGAAAAACTAAGGCTTTAGGGTGTTACTTGTTTTATTGTGGCTCGAAATAATCTACTATGGGAGACTTCATCACATACGAAAAAATACCTGAACGCGCGGTCTTAATCGCGGTGGCGACTAAAAAGCAAACTCGCGAGCGTACCGAGGAGTACCTCGACGAACTGGCTTTCTTGTTGGAGACGGCCGGAGGCATCCCCGTGGCGCGTTTCGTGCAAGCCATGGACCACCCCTCCAGTGTGAGCTATCTCGGCTCCGGTAAGCTGGAGGAGATCCATCAGTATATCAAGGCGGAAAACATCGAGATTGCCGTCATCGACGATGAGCTGAGCGCAACACAGGCGCGTAACATGGAACAAGCACTGGAATGCCGAGTGCTCGACCGTACCAGCCTCATCCTCGACATCTTCGCCTCCAATGCCCATACCGCTCATGCAAAAGCCCAAGTGGAACTGGCACAATACCAGTATTTGCTGCCTCGACTGACCCGTATGTGGACCCACCTCGAACGCCAACGCGGCGGCATCGGCATGCGCGGACCAGGTGAGACCCAGATCGAGACCGACCGCCGCTTGATCCTCGACCGTATCTCGGTGCTGAAGGAGAAACTGAAAGAGATCGACATGCAGAAGACCGTCCAGCGTAAGAACCGCGGCAAGCTGGTGCGTGTGGCCCTCGTGGGCTATACCAACGTGGGCAAATCTACCATTATGAACCTGCTGAGCAAGTCGGAGGTCTATACCGAGAACAAGCTCTTCGCCACCCTCGACACCACCGTGCGTAAGGTGGTGGTGGAGAATCTGCCTTTCTTGCTCTCCGACACCGTGGGCTTCATCCGCAAGCTGCCACATCACCTCGTGGAGTCGTTTAAATCCACCCTCGACGAAGTGCGTGAGTCCGACATCCTGTTGCATGTGGTCGATATCTCACACCCCGACTTCGAGGCACAGATGGAAGTGGTCAACCAAACCCTTGCGGAGCTGGGTTGCGCCGACAAAAAGACCATCGTCGTCTTTAACAAGACCGATGCCTACACCTGGGAGGAAAAAGCCCCTACCGACCTCACCCCAGCCACCAAACGTAACATCTCATACGAAGAGCTCAAGCAAACCTGGATGGCCAAGATGAACGACAACTGCATCTTCATCTCTGCTAAGAACCGCGACAACTACCAAGAATTCAGGAATTTGCTTTATAAGGAAATCAGGGATATGCACGCCATTCGCTATCCCTACGACAATTTCCTTTACTGATTTTGTCGTAAGTTTAACATCGAAATTATTGTTAACATCGGTTTTTTAACATCGAAAAGCACGAAAAACACGAAAGGTTTTTTTTCGTGCCTTTCGTGTTTTTCGATGTTTTAATATTTAGGGATTTGCTTTATAATTGGTTCATGGCTCTATTCATACGCCAGATGCTAAATCCCCCTTCTTCTAAAGCTTAAAAGATTTTATATCCGTAGATTGTTGCCAATTTTGATGCGAAAAAAATTAAAAAAATTAAGTGTTAAAATATATTTATAATAAATAAATTGTAAATTTACACAGTTTTTTAGTCTAAAAATGGCTAATTTTAATGCATAACACACTGATTTTGAATATATTAACAATATCAGATATGAGAATTATTTCTACGTTTCACAAAACCATGATTAATGGTCTGCATTTTATGAAAAAAACAAGAAAAAACTCATCCTGGGTGTTTTCCTGCTGCTTTCTTTTGGCATTGCCCATGCGCAGACAACACTCAACATGAAGGATGGTACGACCCCTGTGTCGTCAACCATCAGCTTTTATGACTCCCAAGGCGCTGCTGTGGGAGCGACCAATTATTGGAACAACTATTACAGACACAACGAAGAGTTTGTCCACACCTTCAAGCCTGGTACTTCGGGCTACAAGGTTCAGGTGGCTTTCAACACCTTCACCGCCTACGGCCCTGACCCGGCGAATCCTGATGCCGCTACGGGTGTCAGCATCGGCAGTTGGTCTATCCGTTTGAACGATGACTTCCTCTACGTGTATGACGGTGACCGTGTCGTTGACACCAAGCTGATTGCTGCCTACACCGGCAACTCACAACAAGCCTTCACCATTGTGGCCACTGGAAGCACTGGTGCCCTCACCTTCGTCTTCAAGTCGAACGGACAATACAGAGAGGAAGGCTGGGCCGCCACGGTCACGCAAGTGGGAAACGCAACAGCCCAGGCGCCTTTCATCCGCCGCGCCACCTGCGAAAACGAGATTGAGATGTTGCCTACCACCTTGAAGGCAAAAATCCTACGGAACAATGGAAGGCAGCAGAAGCTGGCGGTGCCATCTTCCTGCCATGCGCTGGTTATCGTAATGGTACTGATTTCGATGGTGGTACGAATGCGGATCAAGATCACGGAGTATATCATTCGTCTTCGATGAGCACGGCTGCCGCCGCATGGGGTATTCGCTTCAAAACCACTAATAATTATGCCTATCTGGAAGACGATTATCCGATGGCTCCTGACAACGGTCATGGCGTCCGTTTAGTGCATAAGGAAGGATCTACCAAGATCTTCACTAAAGACTAAAAATTGTTTTACTTATAATAAATGTTTTTTAAGTTAGAGAACGGCTCAGCCGTTCTCTAATTTTTTATAATACTAAATCAAAATAGATTCTATATTATCCGTTCGGTTTTTCGAAGAGTGCTTGTGGTATTCACATTTTTGTATCTTTGCATTTTGTTTTAATAGAATCAATGATGCTTTTTGTTGACACTCATGCTCACATTTACGATCCCGCTTTTGATGTGGATCGTGCCGAAGCCGTACAACGTGCTTTGGACGTAAATGTGGGCATGCTTTTTATGCCTAATGTGGATGCCTCCACCATCGCCCCGATGCTGGAGACACACGAACGTTTTCCCGACTGCACCCGTGTGATGATGGGACTGCAACCTGAAGAGGTGAAAGGCGACTATCGCCAGGTGCTTGCCTTGATGGAGAAAGAACTGGAACGTGGTATCTATATTGGGGTAGGGGAGGTCGGTCTCGACTTTTATTGGGACCGCACCTTCGAAAAGGAACAGATAGATGCCTTTGAAACCCAGCTTGACTGGGCCAAACAGCTCCAGCTGCCACTCTCGATCCATTGCCGCAACGCCTTCGAGTCGATGGTGAAGATCTTGGAGAAGCAACAAGATGGCCGTCTCCGCGGTGTGATGCACTGCTTCACAGGCACGGAAGAGGAGGCCAAAACCTACCTCGACCTTGGCTTCCATCTCGGTTTGGGTGGCGTGACCACCTATAAGAACTGCGCGGTGAAGGACTTCCTGCCCCGTATCCCCTTGGATCGTATCGTGCTGGAGACCGATGCCCCTTATCTGTCACCCATCCCGCACCGCGGCAAACGCAACGAACCCGCCTTTATGGTCGCCACTGCTGCCAAGATTGCGGAAATCTATAACGTGTCATTGGAAGATTTCGCCAAAATCACCACCACCAACGCCAAAAAACTCTTTGGATGATAATATTCCCCTCTTTTCCTCGTTGTAAATATCTCTAAATTCTAAATTTTAAATTCTAAATTCCCAATACTGTGACCCAGAAAGAAGAGACCTCGATTCTTGTGCTTTACACAGGCGGCACCATCGGTATGATGCAAGACCCTAAGACAGGGGCCTTGGTGCCTTTTGACTTTGACAATATTTACAAACACCTGCCAGTGTTGCAGAACTTCGGCTATCAGATCGACTTTTACAGTTTCGACCCCTTGATTGACTCGTCGAACATGTCGCCCGACTTCTGGGCCAAGCTGGCGCAGAAGATCACGGATAACTATGAGCAGTATGACGGCTTTGTGGTGCTGCATGGTTCCGACACGATGGCTTACACCGCCTCGGCCTTGAGCTTCATGCTTGAGAACCTCAACAAGCCCGTGGTGTTAACCGGGTCGCAGCTGCCGATGGGAGTGGTGCGCACCGATGGACGCGAGAACTTCCTTGCCGCCATCGAGATCGCTGCCGCCAAAGAAGACGACACCTCCATTGTTCCTGAGGTGTGTATCTTCTTCCAAGACCAGCTGTTGCGCGGAAACCGTACCACGAAGTTCAATGCCGAGAACTTCAACGCCTTTGCCTCTACTAACTTCCCGGCCTTGGCTGAGGTGGGTGTCCATATTAAATATAATAAGGAGCGCATCCTCAAACCCAACTTCAAACGCCTGAAGCTGCACACCAACATGGACCGTCATGTGGGTATCCTGAAGCTTTTCCCGGGCATCTCCGAGGAGTTTGTATGCCATGCCTTGCGCACACCCGGGCTGAAGGCCATCGTCATGGAGACCTTCGGGTCGGGCAATGCCACCACGGCGCCGTGGTTCCTTGATGCCCTGAAAGAAGCCATCGACAGGGGGGTGATTATCCTTAACATCACGCAATGCAAAGGCGGTTCGGTGGAGATGGGACGCTATGAAACCAGCCTCGATATGGCCCGAATCGGCGTTGTCAGCGGCTATGACCTCACCACAGAGGCCGCTGTCGCCAAGTTAATGTACCTCATCGGCGAGGGGCTCTCGCGTGAGAAAGTGATTGAAATTCTTGCAGTTTCCATCCGTGGCGAGATGACGAAATAGGCTTTTGATAAAAAAAATACATGGAACTTTGTTTTTCTAACAAAAAAATATGTAATTTTGGCAACGATTTTTAGAGGGGAAGACAGGAAGGGTTTTTACTGGAGAGATGTCCGAGTGGTTTAAGGAGCACGCCTGGAAAGTGTGTGTACTCCAAAAGGGTACCGCGGGTTCGAATCCCGCTCTCTCCGCTAACGGAATTAGAAAATAGTAATCACAACACTAACTAAATCATGAAAAAATTAATTGCTTTACTCACGATTGTTGGTTTTATGGCATTTGGAATCAGCAATCTCTTTGCTCAAGAAGAGCAAGCTCCACAAGAAGCAGCTACCGAACAGGTCGCTGAAACTGTAGCCCCTGTTGTTGAAGAGGCTGCCACCACCCAACTCACCCCCACGGAAGGTCCTACCACTTTCCGCGAGTCCATCAAGAGACAATTCATCGATGGTGGCCCTGGTTTCATGGGCATTGTGTTGGTCATTTTGTTGCTCGGTATGGCTATCTCCATTGAGAGAATCATCTATCTGACGATGGCCGATGGCAACTCCAAGAAACTTCTTGCTGGCATCGAGGAAAAGATGAAAGCCGGTGACGTGGAAGGCGCAAAACAACTCTGCAAGAACACCCGCGGTCCTGTTGCAAGCATCTTCACCCAAGGCCTCATCCGTTATCAAGATGGTCAGTCCCTCGAGGAAGTCGAGAAGTCACTCGTCTCCTACGGCGCTGTCGCCGCTGGCAAACTCGAAAGCGGTCTGAGTTGGATCGGCCTCTGCATCAGCTTGGCTCCTATGTTCGGATTCATGGGTACTGTTATCGGTATGATCCAGGCCTTCGACGACATCGCCGCTGCCGGTGACATGAGCCCGACGGTCGTTGCCTCCGGTATGAAGGTCGCTCTGTTGACCACCGTGTTCGGTCTGATCGCCGCTATTATCCTTCAGATTTTCTTCAACTTCATCGCATCCAAAATCGAAGGTATCACCAACGACATGGAGAACGCCTCCATCTCTTTCATGGATATCCTTGTTAAGTATCACAAATAAAAAGTAATAATCATGAACGGTAAGCTTAATATTGCAAGATGGGTATTTCTTGCCTTGGCTGCAGTTACCGTTGTCATTGCGGTTCTATACTACCTCGTCGTGGGTACAATAAAACCGGAATATCAGGCAGGTAACCCGACACCTCGCGCAGACTTATTCCTGAATTGGGGCTACATATTGATTATTCTCGGCATCATCGCAGCAGTGATCTCAGCCATCGTGGCCGCTATTGTGAAAGGTGTCAATATCAAGAAAATCTTAGTTGCAGTAATCGCCATCGCTGTCATCGCAGTGATTGCCTATATCATGTCAAGAGGTAGCTTCGGCATCGAATATCCCGCCGGCGACAAGGTCTATTCAGGCAGAACCCACGGATTGGTCGAATGGGGCCTTAACTTCTTCTATGTAACCCTCGGAGTTAGCATCCTTTGTATTATCTATTCAGTTATCAGATCAGGCAAATAAATCAACTTCATCATGGCCAAGAAAACTCCAGAAATCAATTCTAGTTCGCAGGCTGACATAGCATTCTTGCTGTTGTGTTTCTTCCTGATGACTACCTCCATGGACGTGGACTACGGTATCACCCGTCGTCTGCCCCCTCCTGTGGAACAAAATGACGATGACGTCAAAGTCAAGGAAAGAAACGTGATGAATGTTTTGATTAACAAGAATAACAGGCTGATGGTTAACGGCCGTCCCTCTGACATCTCCTTGCTTAAGGATGAAGCCAAACACTTCATGACTCCTCGCCCAGGCGATGAAACCGCCCCGGAGGTGGAACCTAAGACGTTCGACCTTATTGGTGAAGTCTTGATGTCAAAAGGCGTGATTTCTCTGCAGAACGACCGTGGTACATCGTATGCTATGTATATCAGTGTGCAAAATGAGCTGGCACGCGCCTTCAATGAGTTGAAGGAAGAAATGGCATGGAGACACTTCCATAAACATTACGACCAGCTTAATGAAGACCAAACCAAAGCTGTCAACGATGCAGTTCCTGTTCGTGTCAGTGAGGCAGAACCCGCAGAATATTAATAAGGAGGAATATAGATATGGGTAAATTTAGAAAAGAAGGTAAAAAGGAAGTGCCGCAAGTTAGCACCTCGTCCTTGCCGGATATCGTTTACATGTTGATCTTCTTCTTTATGATCACCACCTCTATGCGTGATGTCGAACTGAAAGTCAAGACTGCCATGCCTAAAGCTTCCGAGATTCAAAAACTCGAGAAGAAAGCCTTGGTTAGCTCTATCTATATCGGCCCCCCGCGCGACGCTAAACTCGGTACCGAGTCCCGTATCCAACTGAACGACCAATTTGCTCGTCCTGACGATATCGCCGACTGGGTGCTCCAAGAACGCGAGTCCCGTAGCGAAGCCGATAGACCCTTCCTTACCACCGCTCTTAAAGTGCACAAAGAAACCCGTATGGGCGTTGTCACTGACGTGAAACAGGAACTCCGTAAAGTTGGTGCCTTCCGTATCAACTATACAACCCTCAAAGGAAGCGCATTGGATAATTAATATTTGTCGAGACGCCACATCGTGGCGTCTCAAACCTTGTAGAGACGTCACATTCGTGGCGTCTCTTTTTTTTATTTCGCGTCATATTCACGCTATACCGTTATAACCAAAAAAAAGAGACGCCACACCGTGGCGTCTCTACGGGTGGTCCCACTAGGGCTTGAACCTAGGACCTACTGATTATGAGTCAGTTGCTCTAACCAACTGCGCTATGGGACCGCAAATTTTAGCATTTCCCTTTGTTTGAAACGGTTTATTGCTTATCTTTGCGTTGCAAAAATACAACTTTTTTTGATATGTCGAATAAAATCAAGAATATCATTTTCGATCTTGGAGGCGTTATCCTCGATATTGACGAAAACGCAGCCCTTCATGAACTTCAAAAACTCGGTGTTGATAGTCAACAACTGGTTAACAGTGAAGCCTTTAAAGCTATTGATGAACGTTTTGAAAGAGGTATCATCACCGCCAATACGTTCCGGAAACAGGTTAAGGCTCTGGTGGAGCTCCCCAAACTCTCCGACGCCGATTTCGATTATGTCTGGAACTCCGTCCTGCTCGACATCCCGCGTGAACGTATCTTGGCACTCGAAGAAATCAAGGAGCATTACAACATCTTCCTGATGAGCAACACCAATGAGATCCACTATGACCTCTATATCCGTGACCTCCAGCTTCGTTTCGGCTATAAGCAATTTGACGACCTCTTCGACAAATCCTATTTTTCCTTCGATACCCACCTGCTGAAGCCAGATCCGCTATTTTTCGAATATATCCTCGACCAACAAGGCCTCAAACCTCAAGAGACCCTCTTCATTGATGATACCGAAACGAACGTGAAACAAGCTATGCAGCTCGGCCTCCATGTCTTCCATATCCATCGCGACGAACTGGTACGCAACTTCTTCCAAGAAGGCATACTTAAGCCAGATACTGAACTGGATAAGATTAGAGGATAGACCTTTGGGGAATTTATAAATTAACTCAATTCCGCTAACACCTCTACAACTTCCTCCGCGGTTTTGGCTTCCATGAGCCGCATTTTGTAGGGTTTGAAGTTGGGTAGGCCTTTGAAATAGGAGCTCCAGTGCTTTCGGATTTCGAGGACTGCGATATGCTCGCCTTTCCATTCCACAGATCGCTGTAAATGGATTTTAGCGACCTCTACGCGTTCTTTCAGGTCGGGTGCTGTGCTTTCCTCGCCCGTCTCTAAATAATGCCTGATATGCCTGAAAATCCATGGATTTCCGTATGAAGCCCTGCCAATCATCAAACCATCCACGCCAAACGTGTCCTTGTAGTATTTCGCCGAAGGGCCGTCCACCACATCGCCGTTGCCGATAATGGGGATATGCATCCTTGGGTTGTTTTTCACCGCCCCGATTAAGGTCCAGTCGGCTGGCTCGCTGTATTTCGTGGTCCTCAGCCTCCCGTGAATCGTCAACGCGGCAATGCCAACGTCTTGGAGTCGTTCGGCGATATCCACAATTTCTTTATGCTCTTCGTCATATCCTAGCCTGGTCTTCACTGTCACGGGAATCTTCACTGCTTTGACGACCGCTTCGGTGATGGCCACCATCTTGGGGATGTCGTTCATGATGCCCGACCCTGCGCCTTTCGAGGCCACCTTCTTGACAGGACAGCCGAAGTTGATGTCGATTAGGTCGGGGTGTGCTGTCTCCGCATATTTGGCCGCCTCTACCATGGGCGCTACCGCATTGCCGAAGATTTGAACTCCAAAAGGTCTCTCGTATTCCTCGAAATCCAACTTCTTGATGCTTTTCACACTGTCGCGTATCAATCCGTCCGACGAGATGAACTCAGAATAAACCAAGTCCGCCCCAAACATCTTGCAAAGATAACGGAACGGTGGATCCGAAACGTCTTCCATCGGTGCTAATAACAAAGGATAATGTTCAAATTCGAGATGAGCAATTTTATACATGGGCTGTTTTTTGTTGCAAAAATACGTACTTTTGCAAATTCAACTGCTTATTATGATGAATGAGTTCAAGAAAAATCTCAGAGAATCGTCGGGATTCCGCGTCTTTCTTTATTTGATTGCCTTACTGATTTGCTTGTTGGTCGGTGGGGCGGTGACGATGCTGCTGGCTGATGATGGCAATATCAACGCTATCAAAGCAGGGCAGGGCATCAGTCATGCTCTTATCTTTATGGTTCCTCCGTTGGTTTTGTATGGTTTCACGCGTTTTAAACCGTTTCAGGCTATCGGTTTCAGGCCGGTCACTAATTCTTGGCTGCTACTTATCGGGGTGGTCTTGATGTTTGCTTCGCTGCCAGTGACAGGACAGCTGATGGTTTGGAATGAATCCATGAGCCTCGGGCCGTCGTTCGAGGTTCTTGAACACTGGTTGCAACAGATGGAAGAGACAGCGAGTAAGCTTACCGAACAGCTGCTTCAAGTGAATACATTTTGGGGCTTGCTGGGCAACTTGTTGGTCATTGCGCTAATCCCCGCCATCGGTGAGGAACTGACTTTCCGAGGTGTCCTTCAGCAATCGCTGGTGAGAAGATGTAAGAATGTTCATGTTGGCATCGTGCTTTCCGCTGCTATTTTTTCCTTCACCCATTTCCAGTTTTACGGCTTCCTGCCAAGGATGTTTTTGGGTCTCCTCTTAGGTTATATGTTCTATTATTCCGGGTCACTTTGGACGAGCATCCTGATGCATTTCATCAACAACGGCACTGCGGTGGTGGTAGCTTATCTGGGATATCATGGGACTACTCAGGTGGATGCCGACAGCTTTGGCACTGCGGATCAGGTGTGGGTGATCCTGCTTAGCCTCGTGGTTACCATTGCGTTGCTTTGGCTGAGCCGAAAACTCTCAAACAAAGCAGTACCTCAGGGAAAGCAAGTTTTGTAAATGAATTAGAATCAATAAAAATATGGAAGATAATAAAGAAAATGTTCGGACAGAATTAGATGAGTTGGGTGAGTTTGGCTTGATTGACCAGCTGACACAGGACTTTCCTTTGCGTAATGCCTCCAGCCTGAAAGGGGTTGGCGATGATGCCGCTGTCATCGACCATGAGGGTTACCGTACCTTGGTGTCGGTGGACTTGTTGGTTGAAGGCGTGCATTTTGACATGACCTACACGCCGTTGAGGCATCTCGGCTATAAGTCAGCGGTGGTCAATTTCTCCGACATCTATGCCATGAATGGCACCCCGACCCAGATTGTGGTGGGTTTAGCCATCTCCAACCGTTATTCGGTGGAGGCTCTCGACGAGCTTTATGCGGGCATCCGTTTGGCTTGTGATACCTACGGGGTGGATATGGTGGGTGGCGACACTACCAGCAGCCGCTCGGGTTTGGTGATTTCCATCACGGTGATTGGCAAGGCCAAAGCAGACGAGGTCGTTTACCGTAGCGGGGCTAAACCGAACGACTTGCTTTGTGTCAGCGGTGATCTCGGAGGCGCCTATATGGGTCTTCTCATCTTGGAACGTGAAAAGGCTGAGTTCCTGGCAAATCCCAACATGCAACCTCAACTGAAAGGCTTCGACTATGTGCTGGAACGTCAGCTGAAGCCTGAAGCGCGTAAGGATGTCATCGCACGCCTGAAAGAACTGGATATCAAACCCACTTCCATGATTGACATCTCGGATGGCTTGGCCTCGGAGATCCTGCATCTTTGCAAGGAATCAGGGGTGGGCTGTCAACTCTATGAGGAGAAGATACCGTTGGATCCTTCTACCGATAAAATCGCGAAGGATTTCCAGATTGTCCCCAGCGTGGCTGCCCTCAGTGGTGGTGAGGACTATGAGTTGTTGTTCACCATCGACCAAAAAGACTACGAGAAGATTCAAAAAATAAGTGATGATGTCACCGTGATTGGCTATATGACCGCTGATAAAGGCATTGCTGAACTGATCACGCCCGACCGTCATGTCATCCCGCTTAAGGCGCAGGGTTGGAATCATTTTAGAGATGGGAATTGAGCGTTGAGATGGGAGAGGGAATAAAGGCGATATTGGCTACTTTGCCTAACAAACCTGGGGTGTATCGTTATTATGACAAAGACGGTACCATCATCTATGTGGGTAAGGCGAAGAACCTCAAACGGCGTGTGTCGAGCTATTTCAACAAGGAACAGAGCGGTAAGACTCGCGTGTTGGTAAGCCGTATCGCCGACATCAAGTTCATCGTGGTGGATTCTGAGTCGGAGGCTCTGTTGCTTGAGAACAACCTTATCAAACAGTACAAGCCTCGTTATAATATCATGCTCAAGGATGACAAGACCTATCCTTGGATTTGCATCAAAAAAGAGCCTTATCCACGTGTCTTCCTGACGCGCCGGAAGGTCAACGACGGGTCGGAGTATTTTGGCCCTTATCCTTCGGTGCGCACTGCCAATGTGTTGCTGGAGCTGTTGCGTCAGGCTTATCAGATTCGTTCTTGTAAGACCACCTTGCTCGAGTCGAATGTGGAAAAAGGGAAATACCGTATCTGTCTCGATTATCATATCCACAAGTGTTCGGGTCCCTGCGAGGGTCATGTCTCCATGTCGGATTATCGCAAGATGATTGCTGAGGTCCGAGAGGTGATCCGTGGCAACCTTCAAGGGGTGCTTCGTGATTTGAAAACTGAGATGATGGACCATGCTTCTCGCATGGAGTTCGAGGAGGCTCAGCTGTTGAAAGAGAAGTATGACCTTTTGGAAAACTATCGTAGTCATTCCACCGTGGTTAGCACGACGATTCATAATGTGGATGTCTTCTCGTATGTGGATGCCAAGGAGCTTTTCTATGTGAACTACATGCGTGTAGTTGAGGGAGCGGTGGTCCAGGCGCATACGGTGGAGATGAAACGGAAGCTGGATGAGAGTGCCGAGGAGCTGCTCACCTTGGCGGTCACGGAGCTGCGGTGTCAGTTTGAAAGCCAGTCGCATGAAGTGGTGTTGCCGATGCGCCTCGACTTCGACCTCGGCGGCGTGGAGGTCACCGTGCCTCAACGGGGCGACAAGATGAAGCTGCTTGAGTTGTCGCGCCGTAATGCCTTGCAGTATAAGATGGATATAGAGAAGCAACGTACCCTGGCGGATCCCGAACGGCATCAGAAACGGGTCTTGAACCAGATGAAAGAAGAGTTGCATCTTCCCGTCCTGCCTGAGGTCATCGAGTGTTTCGACAACTCCAACTTTCAAGGGGATTATCCGGTGGCGGCCATGGTGCAGTTTGTCAACGGCAAGCCCAATAAAAACGCCTACCGTCATTTCAACATCAAGACGGTGGTGGGTCCCGACGACTATGCCTCGATGAAGGAGGTGGTGCGTCGCCGCTATTCCCGTCTGGTAGAGGAGGAGCAGCCTTTGCCTGATTTAATCATCACCGATGGTGGCAAGGGTCAGATGGAGGTGGTGCGCCAGGTGGTAGAGGATGAGTTGCATCTCGACATCCCCATTGCGGGACTGGTGAAAGACGACCGTCACCGTACCACGGAGATGCTATATGGCTTCCCACCCCGTGCGGTGGGCATCCGTGCCGATTCTGAGCTGTTTCGTCTGCTTACCCATATCCAGGATGAGGTGCATCGTTTCGCCATCACCTTCCACAGGAAAAAGTTCGAGAAGGGCTTCATGCATTCCGAGTTGGCTGATATCAAAGGCATTGGCAAGGCCACTGCGGAGAAGCTGCTCATTGAAATGAAGTCTGTAAAAACAATCAAGGAAGCTGAGCTCGAGAGCTTAGCTTCCTTGATTGGTCCAGCAAAGGCGAAGTTGGTCTATGACCACTTCCACCCGATTACTGCAACTTGAAGTTCACAGGCAGGATGTAGCTGACACGCACTGCCTTGCCACGTTGTTTGCCAGGTTTCCATTTCGGCATGGTTTTCACCACGCGCATAGCTTCTTCGTCGCAGCCGCCACCGAGTGAACGAAGCACCTTGACGTTGGAGACGTGACCGTCGGGTTCCACCACGAAGTTGACGAACACACGGCCTTGGATACCACTCTCACGTGCCATCTGAGGATACTTGATGTTCTTTTGCAGGTACTCAGCGAGTTTTGCGGTTCCGCCTGGGAAGTCAGGCATCTCTTCTACGATTTGGAAGATCTCCTGCTCGACGACTTCTTCTTCCTCGACTTCAGGAGCGACATACTCTTCAATGACTTCGTTTTGATCGACATCGGCGTTGATTTCAACGTCTTCAACTTCCACGTCGTCTTCCACAACTTGGATTTGAGTGGTCTGCTTGGGGACTTCCACCGGCTGGGGCTTCTGTTCCTGCTTGGTGATCTCCACCATCTCTTCTTCAACCACTTCTACAGTTCTGCCGACATCAGCAAATTGCTGTTTGTCATAACTTTTGATCTCGAAAACTGCCCATGCAATGGCTAAGCTAATGATTAAGCCTATCTGGATGAACATCAATTTCTTGTTCTCAAGATTCGCTTTAGGTGATTTCTTCTCTTCCATGGTATTGTGTCTTTTTGTTAATTCGCATACTTTTTGCGTTGCGAAATTACTAATAATTTATTTACAAAACGCTTGATTTTTCAAATTATTTCTGTTTCTGAAGAAAAAATAGAAAAATACGGCGCCGATGAGACTTCCGATGGCATCAGCGATCCAGTCGTAGAGGCTTCCGACGCGGCCTGGGATGAGGGTGTGCTGCATGACTTCGGTCAGGGCTCCGAAAGCCAGGCTGATGGCCAGGGTGATCATGATGGCTTTGCGTTGGTAGGCTTTCCCTTGTTCCTGATAGGGTTGGCGATAGCCCCATAGCGTGATGAAGGCGAATCCTAAATACATGATCAGATGCGCCAGTTTGTCCAAACCGATCAAGGGTTTCGCTTTGGGCAAATAAGAACCCGGAAGTCCTGTGAGCAGCAAGATAATCACTGCGCAAGCGACTCCCGGGTAGCTGTTTCTTGTGAATCTTTCTAACGAACGGATCACTTGATCTTCTCTTCGTAGGCGGCGGCGTCGAGGAGGTTGTCGAGCTCGGCAGCGTCGTTCACTTTGATTTTCAGCATCCAGCCTTCACCGTAAGGATCGGTGTTGACCAGCTTGGCGTTCTCTTCGTCAGCCAGGTTCTCGTTGACTTCGACGATTTCACCGGCGACGGGCATCATCAGCTCTGCGGAGGTCTTCACAGCCTCGACGGCACCAAACACTTCCTCGGCTTCGAGGGTCTCACCCACGAGGTCAGGGTCGATGTCAACGAAGGTGATGTCACCCAGTTCATGTTGTGCGTAATCAGTGATGCCGATGAAGCCGAACTCACCTTCCAGGCGGATCCATTCATCGTCTTTCGTGTACTTCAGGTTTGATGGAATGTTCATTTTTTTATTTGGTATTAAACTGTTACAAATTGCGACGCCAAAAATACATATTTTAACGTTTCACTTTCACTTTTTCTTTAAAAAAATCCTCTTATTGCGCTAAGTTGAATCGAATCATGATACCCGCGAATGTGGTAGCGGTGGGGAATGAGGTCGAGATGAACGGGTTGTTCATGTCGCGCCTGAAGAAGGCCTGGGCACTCAAACGGGTGCTGAACTGGTAATCGCCAGTGACATAGATGTTGATTTTGTTCTGACCGGATGACACCTGGTTGTTGTTCTCGTCAATACGTCTGAGAATGGTCTTGTCGTGTTTGAAGCCGATGTCAACTTTCAACACCAAGTCGTTCTTCACGGTTCTCTTGCCTTTGCTACCGGTCAGTGACGAGACGTTAAACGACAGGTTCTTGATACGGTAGCCCGCGCCGATGACGAACTCACGACCGTTGACTTCGGTGAGTTGGTTGTTGGAGAAGCTGATGGTCATCGATCTCGATTTCTTATACTGCACGTTGCAGGTCAAGGTGTTCTGGAAGCCTACGTCAACACCGATAAGCGGCGTGAATTGCTCGTTGAGGACCAACTGCGTGATGTCGTATCTCGGGATGATGTTGCTTGAGTTGTCGAAGGTCTGGATGGTGTTGTTTTCGTCGAAATAGACGTTGCTGGCCCAGTTACTGATGGAATAGGTGGAACGATAGCCGTGGGTGATGTTGATGGTCTTGAAGATCGTGGCTACTGCGGGGATGTTCGACAGACCGTTGTAGGTCAGCGTCCAGTTGGGGTAAGGTATTTTTTGGAAGGGGGTGAGGCTGATCTTGGTCGCGTCTTCGCCAGAGTAGGCGGCGAGGAAGGAGTATAGCAACACCTCCATGGTGGAAGGCCCGTAGCCCTTCGGGAAACGCTCGCCTGAGATGGTGTCGAAATAGTATTCTTGTACATTGGCCACCCATTGCGGGTTGTTCCTGGCGATACGTTCTGCGATGATGGAACGGTTGGCTAGCATCTGGTCGAACAGCGGTGAGCCGTTGCCCGTGTTGTCGTTTCCTCCGTTTTCGTCATATTCCTTGGCGAAGGTGGTCTTGATCAGGAAGGTGGTGATGCTGAAGTTACCTCCTCTGGTGGGGGTGAAGATTTCAAATTCACCCAAGGAGTTGGACCTGAAGTATTGCTGGAAGTTCTCGGTGTAGGTGCGGTTGCCTTGGATGTCGAGTTTGAAGCCGAAGACGGGTTCGCAGTTCACGCGGTAGTTCATGGTCTGGGTGCTGCGCTTGACGTAAGGCTCACTCAGGATGGAGTCGTGTGTCAGCCAGTCGTTATCGACCGCAGGGTTGAAGATGTCGCTTGGCGCACCGGCCACAAACGCCCATCCTGGGGCTTTGAAGCTGGCATCCATACCAAGGAACCGTGCCTTGGGCATGAAACCTGGAAGCTCTTGTCCTCCGGCGAGAGAATAGGTTACCGAGGCTTTTTTAACCATCGTGGCGATCTTGAGTGTCCCGTCGAGGATCTCCTTGCCGATGTTGAGCTTGGGTGCCACGTTGGTGCTGTCTGACGCAGCCTTGCCATCTTTGCCGTCTTTGCCGTTTTTCTTGTTGTCTCTGCCGTTTTTCGGCGTGTTGGCACCACGGTTGCTGCGCTTGTTGCCACTGGAGTTGAGTTTCTTCAAATAGGGGATAGCGTTGTATATCTTGCTGAAGTCGAGCGAGCCGTTGGCTTGGATGGAGTTGGAGTTCTCGATGGTGTTGCCCAAACGGTCTTGGATGGATTGGGCGGATGCGGTCCAGAAATACTGGCCTTGGTAGCTGGCGTTGACGTTGACCCAGCTCAGCAAAGGCAGTTTGTTAATCGGGACGGTGTAGTTGACGTTGACGGTCTGGTGGAAACGCGACATGGAGCCGAGATGGAGCAGTTCGTTCTTGATGGTGTCGCGGTTCATCTTCCATTCCTCCGTGCCTTTGTCGGGGTTGCCCGCGGGCTCATAGACGTAGGCCTTGGCCTCCGCCGCATATTCCAGGTTCAAGCCTCGCGTGATGTCGTATCTGAACTGGAAGTTACGGCTCCAGTCCCATTGTTTCGAGAAGGTCGGGTTGATGATGATCTCTCCACCACTCTTGTTGCGCATCAGCTTCTCGGAATAATAGCGGTACATCTCCGTGTTGAACGTGATGCTCTTGGGTAGGTAGTAGAAGTTAAAGTCCTTGATGAGAGCCATATAAGATTTCGAGGCCCATTTCTTTTGCGCGAACGGGGAGATATTCTTAGGATTGCCTACATAGTTGTAGCCGATGCTTCCACGATACGTCCTGATATTGTAATATTGTATGTCGGTGTTCTCCTGTTTGGTCTCGCTATAGGCGAAGGAGAGGTTGAAGTTCTCGATGTCGTAGATGTGGACGGTGGGGACGTTGCTGTTGCGGCCCATGTTGTTGGGGTCACGGCTGTTGCTCTTGCCCTCTGGCGTGTTTTCCCCTTTGTTCCGGTTTTTCTTGTTCATCGTGCGTTCTTTTCTGACGTTCATCAAGTTGATGTTCTTGTATTGGGTCATATTATGCACGATGGAGGTCAAGGAGTCGCGTTGATGTTGCGTGTTCAAGGCGCTGAGGGCGTCGTTGAGTTTGATGTCGGGGTCGTAGGGGTTATACAACGGAGAGGTGACGTTTCTGCCATAGTCCACATGCAGTGGCAGTCGCAGTCCGGTGTTCTCCACGAACTTGCCTAACTCGAGGTCGGTTGACACGCTGAATTGGGTGTTGGCCTCGAAGGTGTTGGAGGTGATGTCGCTGTCGAGTGCGCCGAATCCGCCTGAGCTGTAGGAGCCGCTGACGACGACACGTCCCAAGTCGGCCAAGGTGGCCTCTAAACGACCCGTACCTGCGATGCCGCCATTGCTGCTCAGCTCGGTGAGGCGCAGCTCGTTGATCCAGAGGACGACGCTCTTGCTTTCGCCGTCGTCGAAGGTGTTGTCGAGTTGCTGGCGTTTCGGGTTGCGCACACCAATCATCATGGCTTCCACGTCGCTGATGCTCGGGTTACCGATGACTTTGATGGTATGATAGTAGTCTTTGCCGTCGATGGTGCCTTTCTTGAAACGCTCGGAATAGATGAAGTTCAGCTTCACATTGCTACCGGGCTGGTTCATGGCGGCGTTACGGTTCGCCTTGACGGAGACCAGGTCTTCCAATAGGATATCCATGTTGTTGATTTCTGGCCAGATGGCGTCTTTGTTGGTATAGGCGGTGTACCAGGGCGTCATCTTCAAGGGGATCTCGTATTCATAGTAGTTCTGGGTGAAGTCCGTGCCAAGTCGGATAAACGCGGTGACATCCTGATCGTTGATGAGGTCTTCCTCGTTGGCTTTCTCGGCGTGGATGAACATCCTTAAATACTTGTATTGCCGCAGGTCGAAGTCGGTGGTCTTGTAGATGGCGCGTGCATCACCATCGACGAGATTTTGAACGGTGAGTTGAAGGGCTTGCTCGTTGAGTTTGGTGACTGCGGTGGTGCCGACGATCTGTTCCTGTACGATTCCCGGAGGGATGACGTAAGGCACTGGCGAACGGCGACCGTTCTCCTCGATGTTCACCGCGGAGACGTCCATGGAGGTGATGTTGGTCAGGTCGCTCGGCTGGTATTCTCCAGGTGCCTGGATGCTTTGGGTGTAGGTTCTCCATTCACCTTTCACGAGGTCGAGGGTGGCGAAACGCAGCACGATGGGGTTCTGGAATCCGCGGACGAACATTCTCATGAAACGGATGGAGGAATAGTCGTCGATGCGTCCGATGACCTTATCAGGTTGTTTGATGGGGACGCGGAACTGATACCATTTCACGCTGGTCCTCTCGCCGTTGGCAAGTGTGATGTCGTTGGCCTCGTAGATGTCGGCGATATGGTTCTTGCCCACAACCATCTTGTTCGGGTCGAGTTCGATTTCGTATTGATAATAGCGTTCCGACTCGCTGAGGGTGTTGTCGGAGTTGATGTCCTCACCGTCAGGCAGGGTGGAGTTGCTGGTGGTGTAACTCTCCACGCGCTGGCTCTCCGAGGGGGAGTTGCCTTCCACGCCGTTGTAGTTCTTGTAACGTTCCAGGATGCTGCTGTGCAACTCGTCGTCGTTCCATTCGGAGGAACGGAAGTAATGGTAGTTATCGGACGAGGGGTCATCGTAGGCTTTTTGATATGCGGAGGAGTTCTCGCCGAAGTAGTTCTTGATGACATTCAAGTAACTTTCTTCGTAGAAGCTACGTTCATCTTGGTCGCGCAAGCCGTCATAGCCGACATCTTGATATTGTCGGGCGTCGGGGTCGGTGCTGAAGGTGCCGACCAGGTCTTGCATGGTGGGCACGCGGCCCCAGATGGTGGTGTCAACGTGGATCACGTTCTCGTTCTCCGGCAGTCCGTTCTCGTAGAACTTGCGTCCGTCCCTGAGGATGTCCTCCGAGATGTCACCTAAGTTGATATAGAGTTTGCCAGGGTTGTTTTGGTATTCCGGGTCGGCAAAAGGATCCATCATCCAGAACTCGATGTATTCGATGTTGGTGGCCTCGAAGTCGGTGGTCTCCATCTTCCTCATGATACCAGCCCAGCGGTTTTGCGGGTTGTTCAGGGTACCGTCTTCAGCGATACCCGAGGTGAACTGGCTGGGCATCACGTCGAAGTTGTAAGGGCCTTTTTCCGAGGGGTAATAGGCGAGGTTGAGCACCGAGATGTTGGTCGGCGTACCTGCGGCGATATCCCTGTTCGGGAAGATTTCGTTCTCCAAGACCTGACGGACACTGTTTTTCGATAGCTCATCGTTGGAGATGTTTCTCGGGCGGATGGTGGCGTTGCGGTCATAGAAAACGTTGTGGTCGATGGTGTACCATGCCAGTTTGGCTCTGTTCATGCCGTAGGCCAGGCCAGTGTTGGGTCCTGCTTCGGGGAAGAGGTCGGTCTGGTTTTGCGGGGTGCTGGCAAGGTGCCATGCGCCGAACAAACGCAGGTCGATGGTGGCCTTCGATCCCTCGAAGTCGTCAATATAGGAGGTGCCTTTCTCATTCGCTGATTTTGAGAGGCCCGGGATGAAGCGGGCGAACTCACCGTCGAAGTTGATCCTTGAGGGGGCTTTGGTGCTGATGCCAGGCAGTTTGTCGATGAAGGTGGTGAGCCAACGGGCTTCCGTGTGGTAGCTGAAGTCGAAGCCGTAGATGATGTTGGAGATGGCTTCCTCTCCATAATTAATCTTTTGGGTGTACGACTTCTCACCTAAATAAAGTACGGTACCGCCCAACCTGAAGTCGGGATTGAACTCATGCTCGATGCGCGACCCCAAGAACGTCTTTCTCATCGCGCTGAACCCGCTGTTGCTTTCCAACGAGATGTTGATGGGAGTGCCTGAGTTCAGGATGCCTTCGTTGATGATGCTCACACGTCCCAGGGTGTAGTCCACGGTGTAGTCCACGTTCTCCACCAAGGTGCGTCCTCCTGCCGTCACGGTCACGGAGCCTTGTGCCACGTTCATGGCATTCAGGGGGATCTCACTGCCCGACTGCGAGGAATAGTATCCTTGGAGGGTGAATTTGTTTTTCTCGGAGAATTGCTCCGCGGAGGTCTTGGTCATCGTGTAGAGCGAGTCGTAGGCATATTTGTTGGCCAGGTCGATGTCGTCGGCGAAGACTTTCCGCAGCTGGCTGCCGAACGGCTCCAACACGGGGAAGTAGATGCGTCCGTTCGCGGCGTTGATGGTACCTCCTGTGCTTTGCGCCCCGTTGAGGAAGTCGAAGACACCATCGCCACCCGGGATGGGGTTGTTCTGCTGGGTCAGGTTATCGAGACCGAGCAGGTGAAGCAACGACACACCTTTCACATTCTCCGGACCTTCGGTGAAGTAACCCATCGGCGTGCTGTTGGAGTTTCCGTTGTAGAAGATGTTCAGCATAAAGTCGGTTGGGCTGATTTGATAGGCCTTGATGTTATAGACGTTTTTCATCATCAAGTTCCATATCGGCATGGAGGTGTTGACGGTGGTGCCGCGTAACAGCTTGGCTACCAACACCTGAGGGGTGTTGATGCCTTGGTCGGAGAACTCACCTACTTGATAAACCTGGTCGCTGCCGACAATGGTGTATTGATAGGCGACAGCCAGCGACTGGTTGGAGTTGAGGTTGATATTCAAAGAGATGAAACCCAACTTGGAGTTCAATGAATATTCGCTTGGCGACAGACGACGGGCGTTCTCGATTTTCTCGAAGTCGCGTCCCGAGGCCATATAGCTTTGCTTTCCGATGCGCAAGGGGTCGCCCGTCATGTAGTTGGTCACCGTGCTGATATTGCGGATTTGGGTGGTGTCAATCCGCATCAACATGTCGTTGGCAGAGTTGCGTGGATAGACGGACATGGTGTTGGCTGGTGAAATCTCCGGATTGTAAATCCATTCGTCTTTGGCTTCACCTAAATCGGTAAGAGCCAAGATGTTACGGGTGTCTTGCGTGGATGAGTTCGTGTTCGTGATCCAGACCTCGAGCTTGGTGATGTTGATGCTGGAGGTAATCGTGGGGAGGGTGACCAAAGCGCCTTCGTACTGGTCTCTGAAATATTGGCTCAGGAAGAAGTGCCGGTTCTCCTCATAGTCGAGGCAGTTGATGATGAACTCATTGGTCTGGGCGCCACCTTGCACGGCGATGTTTTTCGACTCACTTTCCTGGTATGACACCACGGAGGTGACGGTGGTCTTGCCGAATTTCAGCTTCGACTTCAAGCCGAACAGGCGTTGTGTACCCGTGATGAGGGTGCTATTCAGCGGGAAGCTCACGTCACCGGCCTCCAAAAGCTGGATGATTTCGTCTTCCTTGCCTTCATATTTCAGCTTCATCAAGTCCTCGTAGTTGAAAGTGGCCTTGGTGTTTTTATTGATGTTGAAGTTGATTTTGTCGCCGATCTTGGCGATGACGTTCAACTGGATGTCCTGTTCGAAATCGAAGTTGGTTTGGTTTTTCTGCCGTTCGGTCATGGCGGGGTCGCCTCTGTAGTTATGTTTGATGCCGAAGGTGAGGTCAACGGAGCCTTGTGGACGGATGTCGATGGTGTTGCTGCCAAAGATCATGTCGAAGGCCTCTCCGCCCACATACAACGGGGGGATGATTGAGTTGCCGTCGGTGGTGGAACGCGAGTTTTGTTTGCGTCGTTCCTTCCAGAATTCCATCACCCCTTGGCGGCTCTTGTAGTTGAGATAGTCCTGTTGGCTCATCGTGGTCGGTGAGGTGTATTCAAAGTCGCCGATTTTGTTCTTGAAGGTGTATTGCCCGGTGATGGGGTCGTAGATGACCTCATGGGTGATGTTGCTCGGGTCTTTGAAATACAAGGGAGACTGGTTGTACAGTCGCTCATTGGGGTCGCCATGGTCCACGGGAATGGGGTAGATCAGCTGGGTGGTGTCGCGCTGTTGGGCCAGTCCTGGGAACAAGACGGCGAGCAACAGCATGAGGATGATATATCGATTCATTGCGTATTTCAATGTCAATGTAATTATCTTTCCGTTTTACAATAGTTTAAGGGCTTCGCGGATCATGACTTCCACCGAAGCGTCAGGTTGTTGTTTCAAGATTTTGTTCAGTGCCTTGTCAGCGGCGTTTTTGCCGAAGCCCAATGTCACTAATGCTGTTAACGCTTCATTTTTGGCGGTATTGTTTACCACTCCTACAATTTCCTCCACAAAGTCGGTTTTCTTCACCTTGTCCTTGAGGTCCACCACCAGTCGCTGGGCGGTCTTGGTACCGATGCCTTTCACGCTTTGGATGGTTCGGACATCCTCGTTGGCAATGGCCGTGCTGAGCTCGTTCACCGTCAGTGACGACAGGATCAAACGGGCGGTGTTGCAACCCACCCCGCTCACCGTGATCAGCATCTCGAACAAGTCGCGCTCTTGCGTGGTGTAAAAACCAAACAGGTTGTGAGCGTCCTCAAGCACCTGCAAATGCGTGTAAAGCTTCACCTGCGCTTGCTCGCCAATGGCAGTGAAGGTGTTCAACGTGATGTTGATGAAATAACCGATGCCGTTGTTGTCAATCACCGCGTAGGCGGGGGTCAACTCAACGACTTTTCCGGAGATGAAAGCGTACATATTGCTCATAATAGAAACAAACTGCAAAGATAATAACTTACGCATAATTTGCGACCTTTTTTTTGCTGTTTATCGCTTTTTTTTCAAATTTTTTTGTTTAGTTTTGCATCGCAATTTCTTTTCGGATTGCTGACTATCTAATAATCGTCAAAAAGAAGGGGGGATAGACATGATAAACAGCCTCAGAATCGGCGAAATAACTTGGCGTCACTTGAATAACCCAAGCGAAGAGGACTTTGAATTCCTCAAGGACCGCTTCCATTTCCATCCTTTGGATATCGAAGACTGCAAGTCGGTGAACCAACGCCCTAAAATCGATATCTACGACGATTATTATTTCCTCATCCTCCACTTTCCTGAATTTGATCGCCAGAATAAATTCGTGAAAATTAAAGAAATGAAATTATTCTGGGGTAAAGATTATATTATTTCTATAGAGAAAAATCCTTGGGAAGTGTCGCAGCTTTTCAGTGAGTATGAGGAACGTCTCCGTAACGAAGAGGAGGTGAGCATCGAGAGTTCTGATAAATTGCTTTACCGCATCCTCGAAAAACTGATCACGGAGTCCGTTTACCTGCTCCGTAAAGTGGGTCTTGATGTGGAGCTGATTAACCGTGAACTGCTTCAAGAGAAACAAGTCCGAATCATCGAACGTATCTCGGTGACGCGAAAGAACCTCATCTTAATCAACACCATCTTCAAACCGCAACTTCGTCTGTTCCAGATGTTTGAGAATGGTAAAATCCGGGGCTTCACCGAGGATATCGAGTATATGGAAGACTACTGGGGCAACATCCTTGACTACTATCAGAAGGTATGGGATATGACCGAGGATTATGAAGAGCTGATTGAAGGCTTGTCGCAGACGTTTGACTCCATGCAGACCAACAAGACTAACGAGACGATGAAGATTCTGACCATCATCTCGTCAATCATCCTTCCGTTAACTTTCATCACGGGTCTTTATGGCATGAATGTGGAACTGCCGTTCCAGTCGAACCCCTGGGCTTTCGCCGGCCTGATCGTCTTGATGGTGTTGGTCGCCGCAATGTTCATCATCATCTTCAAACGGAGAAAGTGGATGTGATTTTTTCCATGATTTTTTGAGTGGCTCCTAACTGGGCGTTTAAGTAGTCTTTGCAAACTGTTGAGGCGGTTTGAAGGAATGCTTGTTCATGCACGAGACGGTCGAAGATGTGGTCGAGCGAGGGTTGGTCGCTGACACTGAAAGCCCCGCCTAATCTTACCAGATCGACGGCTTCCTTGAAACTTTCATGCTTGGGGCCGAAGACCACGGGACAGCCGAATGTGACGGGCTCTTGTATGTTGTGAATGTTGACCCCGAAGCCTCCTCCGATGTAAACGAAACGGGCGTATTGATAGAGCTGCGACAAGATGCCGATGGTATTCATGACGAGCACCTTGCAGTTCTGGTTTGGGTTGAACGACGAATACAGCTGGTAGTCGTCGAGCTGGCTGGTCAGCTGATGGAGGTGTTTTTCGGAGATGTCGTGAGGAGCGATGATCATGCAATAGTCCTCAGGCAGTTTGCGGAGGTATGACAGCAGCAGTTTTTCGTCGGGTGGCCAGGTGCTGCCTGCGATGATGCAGTGCCGGTGGTTGATGAAAGCCTCTATTTCGGGAAACTGTTTGGCCTGGCGTGCGATGGCGGCCACCCGGTCGAAACGGGTGTCACCGCAAAGGGTCACGTTGCGGTATCCGATGCCTTTCAACAGGTCTTCCGTGACCTGGTCCTGGACGAAGAAATGCGTTACTGCGTCGAATTGCTTGCGAAACCATCGCCCGTAGCCTTTGAAGAAATATTGGTCGGGTTTGAGAATCAACGAGATATAGTACAAGGGGATGCCGTGTTCTTGCAATGCCCTCATATAATTGAACCAAAACTCATATTTGATGAAAAAGGCGGCGACAAAAGAATGACGTTCCACCCATTGTTTCGCGTTTCGGGGCGTGTCGATAGGCAGATACAACACCTCGTCGGCTAAGGGGTAGTCTTTTCGGATTTCATAGCCGGAAGGGGAGAAAAAGGTTAGCGACACCTTGAGCTGTGGATGTTGTGCCTTCAACGCCTCAATCAGGGGTCGTCCCTGCTCGAACTCTCCCAACGAGGCGGCATGAAACCACACCCACGAGTCCTGGTCGTGGCCCGGGGCGGGGAAGGTCTTCCGCCCTTCCACCCATTGGGTGGCCTTGGCATGGCCGAATCGTGCGGCAGCCTTGACACCTGCGGCGTACAAACGGATGGAAAGGGTGTATAGCCCGCGCATGGCTTCTTTTAATAGTAATAATAGTCCTCGGGCTGACGCTGGTAGGTGGGGATCATCCAGCTCAGACGGATGCCGTAGTATAAGTCATTGAACCGTTCGCGGGGGTCGTTGTACCCCATGACGGTGGGCTCGCCATTCTCATCGTAAAACACTCGGAAGTCATAGTCTCTGAGGTGCCTGGTGCGAGCGTAACTCACCTCAAAGGAGACAGAGAGGTTGAAGATCTTGGAGTCACTCATGAGGAAATAACCGGCTTCTAAATGAACCGCAGGGCCGCCGCGCATTTGGTCATATCCATATTGGTAGTCTTTGAAGAGCTGATAGGGTGGGTTCAAGGCCTCGATCTGATAGTCAACACGGATGCGGTTGCGCAGGTATCCGATGCCACCTTGAACAAAGATGCCGCTGTTGGGATTGGGATGCACGGGAAACAGCTTGCCGACCTCTACCTGAAAATGCAGGCCTCGCTGGAAGGTGGCTAACGAGGTGAACAAGCCGCCACCACCGATGATTTCACCCGTCGTGGTGGTGATGCCCTCTCCGAAGATGTCAATACGGGAGCCTTTCAGCTGGTTGCCAAAGATGAAGTTGCCGTTGGCCGTCAATAACCAGTTGCCTTGGGTCTTGTAAATCACACTGCCACCGATGGTGTTTGTGAAACCGAAGGTGGATTTCGTGTCAAGGCCGGTGAACTGCGCGGCGTAGGTGACCTGAAACATGGTGGTTGGCACCACGTCTTTGGCGATGTTCCTTAGCTTTGCTTGTGAGAACACAGGATGTATGCTGAAAAGGATGAGGAATAAAAATAGGGTCGCTTTTCTCATGGTTGATAGGATCAAATGCGTTTTGTGTACACAGTTAAACTCGCAAAGATACTAAAAGTTTGCAATAAGTTCGTACCTTTGCCGCGTTTTTTTAAAGTTATGGAAACTGAACAATATAACATATCTACTTTGCCGAATGGCATCCGTCTGTTGCATCGGCAGAAGAAAGGGGAGATTGCCCATTTGGTGTTGGTCGTGGGCACTGGCTCACGTGACGAGCGTGAGGAACAGAATGGCATGGCTCATTTTATTGAGCACACCGTCTTCAAAGGCACCCAGAAACGCAAACCATATCATATCCTGAGTTGCCTTGACAACGTGGGGGGCGACTTGAATGCCTTCACCACCAAGGAAGAGACTTGCTTGCAGGCTTCTTTCCTGAACACCTATTATCATCGTGCCATGGACTTGCTCTCGGATATCGCCTTCCAGGCAACTTTCCCAGAAAACGAGCTGGAGAAAGAAAAAGAGGTGGTCCTCGATGAAATCAACTCCTACCTCGACATGCCCTCGGAGGAGATCTATGACGTGTTCGAGGACATGATGTTCAAGGATCATCCCCTCGGTCGCAATATCTTGGGAACGGTTGATTTGGTGAAGGGGTTCCATCGTGATGACCTTCTGGCTTTTTTCAATGAAAATTATAGCACCGACTCGATGGTGCTGGCCACCATTGGCGACATCAGTTTCAAGGATTTCGAGCGGATGGCCGTGCGTTTTTTCGGTCAGTATCCCGCGCATCTCGTCCCCACAAGGAGACAAGCTTTCGTTTCGTATGCACCTCGGCAACAGGCCATGGGAAGAGAAAACCATCTCAGCCATTGTATGATAGGAGGGCTCGCCCCTGAGTTTACCCATCCCAAGAAACGCACCATGGTGCTGCTTAACAACATTCTCGGCGGACCTGCCATGAACTCTCGTCTCAGCTTGAACATCCGTGAGAAATATGGCTTTGCCTATACCATCGAGTCCCAATACAACGCCTATTCCGACACGGGCTTGTTCAGCGTCTATATGGGCGTGGATCCTGACTCCCTCGACAAGGCGGTCGGGTTGGTGTACAAGGAACTCGACAAGTTGCGCAACCAGAAGATGGGCACCATGCAGCTGCATCACGCCAAACAGCAGCTGGTGGGTCAGCTGGCCCTTGGCCGGGAGTCGGGGATGAGTGAGTTACTTGCCATTACCCGCTCCATGCTCATGCATGAGCCTATCGAGTCAGTGTCCGACATCATCCATACCATCGAGGTGATTACTGCGGAGGACCTGATGGAGGAAGCCAACCTGGTGTTCGACCGTGACCAGCTCTCAACGTTGATTTTCAGAGGCGCGAAATGATGAACGACTGGAGTCAACGTTTGGATGAATACTTGGAACAACACACCACCCCCATGGATGAGGTGTTGGCTGAATTGTATCGTGACACGTTTCTCCATCAGATGAATCCCCGCATGATGTCGGGGCCCGTGCAAGGGAGGCTCTTGCAGTTCCTCTGCGAGATGCTGAAGCCGAAAAGGGTGCTCGAAATCGGCACCTATACGGGTTTCGCTTCTATCTGCATTGCGAGAGGCTTGCCTGAGGGAGGAAGGCTTGTCACCATTGAAGCTGATGAGGAATACGAGGGTGTTATCCGTCGCTATCTTTCAAAGGCTCGGGTTGAGAATCGGGTAGCGTTGATGATCGGGGATGCCAAAACGGTGATCCCTACTTTGCCTGACACCTTCGATTTGGTTTTTATTGATGCTGACAAAATCAGTTACTCCAAGTATTTCGATTTGGTGATCGATAAGGTGGCGCCAGGCGGTTTTATTCTGGCTGACAATGTGTTATGGGACGGCAAGGTTCTTAATGCCCAAGCCAAAGAGCGTGATACGCAAGCGCTACAAGCCTTCAACGACAAGGTTCAGAACGACCCTCGTGTGGAGAACGTCTTGCTGCCCATCCGTGATGGCTTGATGATGATTCGAAAGATTTGATGAGAAGGCTTTGGGGAACTCTGGTGACTTTCTTATACTAATTCGTCTTATACTTATAGCTGACCTCCTTGAGCTCCGCATTGGCTTTGGTGATCTTGTTTTTCAGATTCTCTTTGTAGTTGGCCACTTTCTCGGCGATATCCTTGTCGCTCAGGGCGAGCATCTCCGCGGCCAAGATGGCGGCGTTCAAAGCTCCGTTGACACCTACGGTGGCTACCGGGATGCCAGGGGGCATCTGGATGATCGAAAGCATGGCGTCGAGTCCGTCGAGCATGCCTTTCACCGGCACGCCGATGACGGGCAAAGTGGTGTTGGCAGCGATGACTCCGGGCAGGGCGGCAGCCATACCGGCAGCGGCGATGATCACCTTGATGCCGCGGTCCTTTGCCTCACGGGCAAACCGCTCCACCTCCTGTGGCGTGCGGTGGGCACTCAACGCGTTCATTTCAAAAGGGATTTCCATTTCGTCGAAAAACTGTGCGGCTTTCTCGAGAACGGGAAGGTCAGAGGTGCTTCCCATGATGATGCTTACTATTGGAGACATGGTAATTGAAAATTTAGAATTGAGCAAAAATAGTTTTTTTTCTGTTTCAATAACCAGGGAATTTCTTATTTTTGTGTTTTCAAAATAGCAGCTCATGAAAACGGTAAAAGTCTTAGACAAGGAATTCTCCATTTACATCCCGCAGGAGAAAATCGAAAACGCCATTCAAACTGTGGCTGATCAGATCAATAAAGATATGGCTGGAAAAAACCCCTTGTTTTTGGTGGTGCTCAATGGTGCCTTCATGTTTGCCTCCGAGCTCTTCAAACGCCTCACCATCCCTTGCGAGATTTCCTTTGTGAAATTGTCCTCTTATTCAGGGACGGAAACCACCAACGTGGTGCGTGAGCTAATCGGCTTGGACCACTCTCTCGAAGGCCGTCATGTGGTGGTGGTGGAGGATATCGTCGATACGGGTCACACCATGAAATACACTTTGGAGAAGCTTCGCCATTTGAACGCCGTGGATGTGCGTATCGCCACCATGTTCTTCAAGCCGAAATCATTCCAGTATGACTATCCCATCGACTACAAAGCCATGGATATCGACAATGAATTCATCGTCGGCTACGGCCTCGACTATGACCAGCAAGGCCGTAACCTCCCCGATATTTATAAGGTGATGTGATCACAAACCAATTGCCTCAGCCAAATCTGTGTATTCCTTTTTGAATGTGTCCATCGAAAAAACCTTTTGGAAGATTTGTTATACGGTACGCTTTTCGTCTTGGCTTATGGGTGCCTTGCTTTATGCTATAAAAAGTACATCGTGCTTTTTTGTTCGGGTTGTGGGGTCTGGCTTTGATGATTTCAAAGTCTTCTAATTTAGCGTTTTTCAAATCAAACATGTTATTATTATTATGGAATTACCTTGCAAAGGTATAATTAATTCTATAAATAATAGAAAATAAAATCAATTAATTTTTATAAAAAAAATCTCAAACATAGATTATAAGATTAATGTTTTAGTTGACAATAATTTATCTTATGATATTTTTTTTGTGCTGTATTTAGGAAATGCTTATCTTTGTCAACTCATTACAAATAATATCAATATGCTGAACATTATCCTCTTCGGTCCTCCAGGAGCCGGCAAAGGGACCCAATCGCAGTTCCTTCGCGAAAAATATCAATTAACCTATATTTCCACTGGCGAGATCCTGCGTGAGGAGATCGCCGCCGAAACCGAGCTTGGACTTCAAGTGAAGGGAATCATCAGCCAAGGAGGTCTCGTCTCCGATGAGATTGTCGCTGCCATCATCGAGAAAAAACTCTCCGAGAATCTCACTTCTCCAGGTTTTCTCTTCGACGGCTATCCGCGTACCGTGAGGCAGGCTGAGATTCTTGACGAGATGATGAAGAAATATGGCATAGCCCTCACCGGTGTGCTGAGTCTTGATGTGCCTGAGAACCTCCTTATTGAACGTATGTTGGAACGTGGCAAGGTCAGCGGACGTGCTGATGATAACATCGACTCCATCAAGCATCGCTTTGTGGAATATGAAGCTAAGACCAAACCTGTCTTGGATTATTATCATGGCAGCGGCACGCTTTACCCTGTGAACGGTGTCGGCGAAATCCCGGTGATCTTCCAAAACCTCTGCTCCGTCATCGACAGCCTCTAATCGGCGAATTATTAAACGGCGAATTAAGCGAATTTGGCTAATTATTAATCGGCGAATTAAGCGAATTTGGCTAATTTTTAATTCGCTTAATTCGCTTAATTCGCTTAATTCGCCGATCCCCCAAAAAAATTCGCATAATTCGCCAAATTCGCCGATCAATCCATTCGCCGTTAGTGGGTCCAGTGGACTTCCCGTTTCAGGATTGACGGTGGGTTGCCCCCGATGATTTGTTCCTCGCCTTGGAAGGCAGTCCTGAGTTGTGTTCCCGCAGCCAACACGGTGTTGTCAGGTAGCACGGCTCCTTTTAGCAGAAGGCATTTGCAGCCAACCCACACGTGGTTTCCAACCGTGATGGGGCGGTCTTCGTTGATGCGTTCCTGCTCCTTATTATAAATGGGGTGTTCGTCGGTATCCATCACCAGCACATCCCAGCTTAGCAGACAATCCTCGCCAAACTTGATTTCTTTTGCGCACACCACGGTACTCTCCGCCGTGATGTTGAATTTGTCGCCCAACTCCAGCTTGCCTCTCACGGAAATCTTTGAGCCGTGCCCAATGGAGGCCTTGCCTTTGAAATCGACTTCGCCGCTCACCTGCCAGATGCTCCTCGAGCGTTTGCGGTCGTAATGCCCCACATCACCGAAGCCAATCTTCACACTGGCGGTCTCGGCGTTCTCGGGTAATGTCACTTTTCCGTGGAGTTCCCTCAAATACACCCTTCTTGAAACGATGACAGGGCATCTGACAGCCGTCTTGAAAGGAAAATAATGGAAGTTGAACCTCAAAGTCTTGGGGATAGAACAGAAGATGTGCAGTTTCTCGCTGAAGGTCATGACGAAAATTTTTTACAAAAGTAGGAGTTTTTTGTTATCTTTGCAACATCAACATTTATCATCATGAAATTCCAACCCTACACCCATAGCGAAGCCGCTCTTAACGAGCGCATCGCGCAAATCATCAACATCGAGAAGAAACACGATAACGAAATGGAAGCCCTGCGCACCATCTTCCAAAGCATCGACTTCACCACCTTGGAAGCCTTTGACAATGCTGAAAAGATAAGCGACTTCTGTGCCAAGGCTCTTGACTTCCCGAAACAAAATCCGCATCTCTCCGTTCCTGCCATCTGCATCTATAGTCCCTTTGTGCGTCAAGCCAAGGAATTGCTGAAGGGTAGTGGCATCCGTGTGGCTACGGTGGCTTGTTGCTTCCCCTCGGGGCAGATGCCTTTCGACCTCAAGGTGAAAGAGGTGGAGTACTGTGTGAATGAGGGTGCTGACGAGGTGGATATGGTCATCTCGCGCGGCACTTTCCTCGCAGGTCGTTATGACGAGGTCTTCGACGAAATCAAGACCATCAAAGCGACTTGCGGTGAAAAGGCCCACTTAAAAGTCATCCTTGAGACTGGTGAGCTGAAGACTGTGGAGAACATCCGCAAGGCCTCTGAACTGGCCATCCTCGCTGGAGCTGACTTCATCAAGACCTCCACGGGCAAGGTGCCAGTAGCAGCCACACCGTTGGCCGCCATCATCATGATAGACACCATCAAGGAATACTATGATGCCACAGGCATCAGGGTCGGATTCAAACCCGCAGGTGGCATGAAGACCCCAGAGGACGCACTCACCTATTATTATTTAGTGAAACATATCCTTGGCGAACCATGGCTTAACCCGAATCTCTTCCGTGTTGGCACCAGCCGTCTCGCAGGTCTCATCCTCAACGAGATTCAGAATGCTAAGAAGTAAAAGGTAAAAGGCCATAATTCTGAAGGAGCCCTCTAACCTTTAACGTCTAACCTCTCACTCCCTTACTCTTCGTCGAAAGTTTCTTCTCCTTCGTCCTCGAACAACTCTTCAAGAGTAACTTCCGGCAAGGCCTTGGGCGGGTTGATGATGTCGGCGGTGACAAAAGCCAGGCTGAACTTGGGTTTGATCAGCCTCATGTATTTCTCGGCTTCCACGCGGTTGCGGAAGTCGCCCACCCTTAACCGATAATAAGGCTGGTCGTAAGAGAGGTAAACGGGTAGTTCAGGGAAGGCCTCGGTGAATTTGCGTTTCATGGACTCGGCATGACGGATGGCTTCGTTGCCGATCTCCATGAAAATCTGCACGCGGTAGCCATTCATCGTGTTGTTCGCCGCATACACGTCACGTTGTTTCTTCATAAGCCTCTCGACGCGGCTGTCTTGGTCAACATTCAGTGTCCCCTTCTTTTGCCCATAAACACTGGTGGCAAGGATGGCTAAGAGAGCCATAAACAAAATTCTCCTCATTTTTCTTGTATCTCTTTTCGGGCTGCTAAATTACAAATCTTTTTTCTTATTTTTGTAGCCCAGAAAGAAAAAGCGATGAATAGTAATCTCGATGCTAACAGTTCCCATCTCTCCAAGGCTGAAAAAGACCTGGAAAATGTGTTGCGTCCTGACGCGTTCAGCAGCTTTGCCGGACAGAAACAGGTGGTTGACAACCTCCGTGTCTTCGTCAAAGCGGCGGCGCAACGCGGCGAGGCCTTGGACCATACCTTGCTTCACGGCCCTCCTGGGTTAGGCAAGACCACTTTGTCGCATATCATCGCCCATGAACTGGGTGTCAACATGAAGATGACCTCGGGTCCGGTGCTTGACAAGCCGGGTAACCTTGCGGGACTGTTGACAGGACTGGAACCCAATGATGTGCTATTTATCGATGAGATCCATCGTCTGAGTCCGGTGGTGGAGGAGTATCTGTATTCAGCCATGGAGGACTACCGGATCGACATCATGATTGAGTCGGGTCCCAATGCCCGTAGCATCCAGATTGCCTTGAATCCTTTCACGCTGATCGGTGCCACCACCCGTTCGGGACTGCTGACGGCTCCGTTGCGTTCCCGCTTTGGCATCAACCTTCGTCTGGAATATTATGATGCGAAGACCTTGGCTGGTATCGTGAAACGTTCCGCAGGTATCTTAAGGGTGCCTATCGACGACACCGCTGCCTACGAGATCGCCCGTCGTAGCCGAGGCACCCCGCGTATCGCCAACTTGTTGCTGCGCCGGGTGCGCGACTTCGCCCAGATCCAGGGTGATGGACGCATCAACGTGGAGATCGCACGCGTCGGCCTCTCAGCTTTGAATGTCGATGAACATGGCTTGGATGTCATGGACAATAAGATTTTGTGTACTATCATCGATAAGTTCAAAGGTGGTCCTGTCGGTGTCAACACCATCGCCACGGCAGTAGGCGAGGACCCAGGCACCATCGAGGAGGTGTATGAGCCTTTCCTCATCCAGGAAGGTTATCTCATGCGCACCCCACGTGGCCGTGAATGCACCGAAATCGCTTATAAACACTTAGGTAAAACCCGAATCTCCAAAACCGGAGAACTGGACCTGTTTAATTGAGAATTGAGAGTTGCCTATCGGAAAAAATTCTCAACTCTCAACTCTCAATTCTCAATTCTTATAACTCTTTTCTCAGCCGCGCTACGGGGATGCCGAGCTGTTCGCGGTATTTTGCGACGGTACGGCGGGCGATAGGGTAGCCTTTGTCTTTCAGGACGATCATCAGCTCCTCGTCGGTCATGGGCTTGCGCTTGTCCTCTTCTTCGATGCAGTCCTGCATGATTTTCTTGATCTCACGGGTCGAGACCTCTTCGCCTTCCTCGTTGGTGATGCCTTCGCTGAAGAAAGTCTTCAGCAGGAAGGTGCCGTATGGGGTCTGCACGTACTTGCTGTTGGCCACTCTTGAGATGGTGGAGATGTCCAATCCCACCTTCTCGGCGATGTCTTTCAAGATCATGGGTTTCAGCTTGGTGTCATCGCCGGTGAGGAAATATTCCTGTTGCATGTCCATGATGGCTCTCATGGTGATGTAAAGGGTATGCTGACGTTGTTTGATGGCGTCGATGAACCATTTCGCGCTGTCGATCTTCTGTTTGACGAACTGCACGGCCTCCTGCTGGCTCCGTGAGGCCTTGGTCTTCGAGAAGTCGTCGAGCATCCTCACATATTGTTTGTTGACTTTCAGGTCGGGACTGTTGCGTCCATCTAACGAGAGGTCCAGGGTGCCGTCTTTGATGGAGATGAAGAAGTCGGGGGTGATATAATGGCTGACTCTTGCACCAGATGTGGAGGTGTCGCCAGGTTTCGGGTTAAGCTTGAGGATTTCATCCAACGCAGCCTTCAGCTGTCGGTTGTTAGCACCCGTTTTTTTGGCAATCTTGTCGTAGTGTTTCTTGGTGAACTCCTCGAAATAATCCTTGATGATGGTGATGCTGAGCGAATAGTCGTTGAAACGGTTCTCATCTTGAAGTCGTTGAAGCTGGATGAGCAGACATTCCTGCAAGTCGGTGGCGCCGATGCCTGGCGGGTCGAGTTGCTGAACGACATTCAACACTTTGCGCACCTCCTCTTCGGTGGTTTCCAGGTTCATGGTGAACAACAGGTCATCAACGATATTGGTGATGGGTCGGCTCAGGTATCCGTTGTCGTCGAGGTTTCCAATGATGGTCTCGCCGATGATTTCTTCTTCTTCGGTTAGTTCATGGTACCCCAATTGTTGGATCAGATAATCTTGGAACGACTCTTCGTGGGTGATGGGGGCCTGGTACTCCTCGTCGTCGCGGCTGTGGTTGTTGGCTTGCAGCTTGTAGGCGTAGTCGTATTCGTCCTCGTCGGGCAGATAGTCGTTCAAGTCGAACTCCTCGTCTTTGTTGATGGTGATTTCGTCGTCGTTATAGTCGTCGTTCTCACCGTTGTCATCATTGTCGTTAGGGTTGTCGCTGTCGCTGGGCATACCCTCATCCTCGGTGAGGGGTTCGCTTTCGTCGGGATTCTCGTTGTCGTCGAGGGCGGGGTTAGCCTCAATCTCTTCTTTGATGCGCTGTTCCAGTTCCATCAAGGGGAGTTGTAACAGCTTCATCAGCTGAATCTGTTGTGGTGACAGCTTCAGCTCTTGGCGTTGAATCTGTGTTAACTTTTGATCGCTCATTTTCTTTGGAGTTAGGAGTGAGGAGTGAGGATTATTCGGGAGGTGAGGAGTGAGGAACAGCTAAGAGGTTGTTCCTCACTCCTAACTATTAATTAATAAAGGCAGTTTTTCGGGGTTCTTGGGAAGGGGATGACGTCACGGATGTTAGTCATGCCGGTGATGAAGAGCAGCAGACGTTCGAAGCCGAGGCCGTAGCCGGAGTGTGGCACGGAGCCGAAACGACGGCTGTCGAGGTACCAGTTCATCGACTCCTCGGGGATGCCCACTTCGTGCATGCGTTCGAGGATCTTGTTGATGTCGGTCTCGCGTTCCGAGCCTCCGATGATCTCGCCGATGCCGGGGAATAGCACGTCCATGGCGCGGACGGTCTTGCCATCTTCATTCTGTTTCATGTAGAAGGCCTTGATCTCCTTCGGATAGTCCGTCAGGATGACAGGCTTCTGGAAGTGTTTCTCCACAAGGTAACGCTCGTGTTCCGACTGCAAGTCAACGCCCCATCCTGTGACGGGATATTGGAACTTGCCTTTCTTGTTGTAGTTAGAGTTGCGCAGAATGTCGATGGCCTCGGTATAGGTCAAACGCACAAACTCATGCTCAAGCACGAAATGGAGCTTGCTGATGAGTTCCATGGATTTGTCTTCCTCTTTCTTGCCTTTCTCCTCCTCTTGGAGGCGCTTGCTGAGGAATTGAAGGTCTTCCATGTTGTTATCCAACGCATACTGAATCAAGTATTTCAGCATCTCTTCGGCGAGGTCCATGTTGTCGTTGATGTCGTAAAAGGCCATCTCAGGCTCAATCATCCAGAACTCGGCCAGGTGTCGAGTGGTGTTGGAGTTCTCGGCACGGAAAGTGGGGCCGAAGGTGTAGATCTTGCCCAATGCCGTGGCAGCCAGCTCGCCTTCCAGTTGTCCGGAGACGGTGAGGTTGGTGGACTTGCCGAAGAAGTCTTGTTTATAGTCGATGTTACCCTGTTCGTCGCGAGGAGGGTTGTTCAGGTCGAGTGTGGTGACCTGGAACATCTCGCCGGCACCTTCACAGTCGGAGGCTGTGATGAGGGGAGTGTGGATGTTGTAGAAGCCCCGCTCGGTGAAGAACTTATGGATGGCGAACACCATGGCGTGGCGCAGACGCATCACAGCGCCGAAGGTGTTGGTGCGGAAACGCAGGTGGGCGATGTCGCGGAGGAACTCCAACGAGTGTTTCTTGGGTTGCAGAGGATATTCATCAGGATTGGCGGGACCGAAAAGCCCGATCTCCTTCACGGAGAGCTCCACGGCCTGACCGCTGCCCATCGAGGCTACCAGAACGCCTTTGGCCCATAAAGAGGCCCCAGCGTGCATGAGCGCCAGCTTTTCTTCAGGGATGACGTTCAGGTCAATGACCAATTGCAGGTTGTTGATGGTCGATCCGTCGTTCAAGGCGATGAACGCCACGTTTTTGCTGCCGCGCTTGTTGCGCACCCAGCCCATTACTGTAATCTCTTCTTCCGAAGCCTGCATCTGCAAGGCTTGCTTGATTTCTACTCTTTTCACGATATAATATTTTTTCCCCCTAAGGGGGAGGAGGTTAATAATGTGCAAAGTTACGAAAAAAAATCATGAACGAATAAAAATGACGTATATTTGCAACTATGAAATATCCATTTATTATCGCCGGCCCTTGCAGTGTGGAGAGTGAGACTCAGATCCTCGCCACCGCGCGTGCCTTGGCGGCGTTCCCCGACGTGAAGCTTTTACGCGGAGGGATCTGGAAACCGCGTACCCGCCCCGATGCCTTCGAGGGCCGAGGTGTCGAAGGCCTTAGATGGCTTCTTCAAGCCAAAAAGGAGACGGGTTTACCCACCGCCACCGAGGTGGCAACTCCTGAACATGTGGAACTCGCTTTGCGTTATGAGGTCGATGCCCTCTGGATCGGCGCTCGTACCGTGGTCAACCCCTTCTCGGTGCAACAGCTGGCCGATGCCTTGCAAGGGATGGATGTCCCTGTGTTCATCAAGAACCCCGTCTCGTCCGACTTGAAACTCTGGATCGGCGCTTTCGAGCGTTTTCAAAAAGCAGGGCTGACTCATCTGTCAGCCATCCATCGCGGCTTCTCTTATTATAAGGAGTCACCTTACCGCAACTATCCGATGTGGGAGATCCCCATCGAGCTGAAGAGGTTGCTCGATGTGCCGGTGATTACCGACATCAGCCATATCTGTGGTTGTACCGAGCTGCTTCAGGCCACGGCTCAGAAAGCCTTGGACCTTGCCACCGATGGCTTGATGATTGAATGCCACATCCGCCCCCAGGAGGCGTTGACCGATGCGCGCCAACAGATTACCCCTGAAGCCCTGAGAGGTTTGCTCGACAGTCTCATCATTCGTTCCCATAGCTCCGTTGATGTGGAACGCGACCTTGCCAGCCTTCGTGGGGAAATCGATGACATCGACAGCGAGATCCTTCAGCTCATCGCGCGACGCATGGAAGTCAGCGCCCGTATCGGCGAGTACAAAAAGAAGAACAACATCACGGTGGTGCAGATGGACCGATGGAAAAAAATCCTCTCCGACCATGTCGCGGTGGGAGTGGATCTAGGATTGTCGCCAGACCTCGTCGCGGGCATCTTTGAAGCTATCCACCAAGCTTCCATTCGCCGTCAAACGGATATCATGGACGATTATGAGCAGTAAAAACTAAAAGCAGTGGTTACAAATACCACTGCGAAAGTACATCCTTGGCTCGGATTACGTAGAAAAAAACGTTTCCATTATTTCGATTGGAATCAACAAAATGTCTTTATCTATCTGATAATCATTGAATTAAATGATTAATTGTAGATATGTAATTCATTGCCGTTATAGCTGGTGTGATATTGAATTAACGGATAAATGACGCTGTCAGTGGGGAAATCAGGAACCATGTCAAGTGATTCGCTGATGATGATTTCGCCGTTAATGATGTTATAATATGCGTTGTTGCAATGATCAACCACGTAGGGGAACTCCACCACCAATCGCGTGCAGTTTCCTTGGGCGTCGCAGCAGGCGTTTGGCTCGTTGGGGGGAAGACGGTCGTAGGCTATGAATTCATATTCAGAAAGACGGTACACGATGATGCCTCGGCTTGTGCTTTCATAGTCGGAGGTGAGATACATCCAGCCACTCACCGTGTTTAGGTCGTGATAATGAATCTCATTAGGATAGATGGTGAAGTTGATGATGGCGTTTGGATAATAGGGACTTACCATGGGTTCCTTGCAGCCATGAAACAGGGGTATGGCGATGAGAAGAAGTCCTATCAAAATCATTTTTTTCATGTCGCAAAGTTACAGTTTTTTGCCAAATCATTGGGTAATCGCAAAAGATTCTTATTTTTGCGCAAAATATTCATCACTATGAAGAGGTTTCGGAAGAAGGCTTTGAGGTATATTATATTAATAGGTGTCGTTGTGTTGTTTTGCAGTGCTTGCAAGACCACTCGTTCCAGCCGTGCCATCCGGAAGGCGGAGCGGGCGGCGGAGCGACAAGAGGCACAGGCGCGCCGTGAATATAAAAAGGCCAAGGCGGCGCATTACAAGCATCAAGCACCTAAGACAAAAAAAATGATTCGTGAGGATCGAAAGCGAGCCAGGCAATTGAATCGGCATTTGAGGCGTAATTGAAGAACGAGCTGTCGATATCTTAACAGCTTAATTTTCATAGTGTTCAAGAAATGTTAAAAAATTTATGAGTAAAAAAATGGTTGGAAAAGCGAATTTTTCTTGTGAGCTTTGCAAAAAGTTTATAATTTTGGAGTCTTTTTAATGCACTAAAAGCAGTATTACATAAAATTACAAGGTATGTTTAGAAATTTACTAATGACCCTAGCGATTGTGTTAGCCACTTGTACGTTGGCTCTCGCGCAGACAGGGCGACTGAAAGGAAAGGTTACCGATGAAACGGGTGAGCCCGTGTCATTCGCAAACATCGTCCTTGAAAAAGGAGGTACGATGATTGGCGGTGCCACTTCGGATTTCGATGGTAACTATGACATCAACCCGATTCCTCCGGGAACGTATGATTTGAAGGCGACTTTCGTTGGCTACAACAATTATGTCTTGAACGGCATTATTATTCCTGCCAACAAGATCACCGATTGGAACATTAAGATGACGAGTGGTGCCATCAGTTTGACTGAGGTCACCGTCATTGATTACGAAGTGCCTCTGATCTCGAAGGACAACACCACTTCTGGTGCATCCATCACGGCAGAGGAAATTGCGAAATTGCCAAACCGTACCGCATCCGGCGTTGCCTCTACTGTGGGTGGCGTCGTCTCCGTTGACGGTGAGGTCGGTAGTGTGCGTGGTTCTCGTGAGAGTGCCGTGTACTATATCGACGGTGTGAAGGTTATCGGTAGTGCCAGTGTGCCTCAAAGCGCCATCGACCAAGTGGACGTCATCTTGGGTGGTACCCCCGCCATGTACGGTGACGCCATGGGTGGTATCATCAACTTGACCACCAAGGGCCCCAGCCGTACCTTTGGCTTCGGCTTGGAACTTGAAGGCTCTGTCGAGGGCTATGGCCACGACCGTCTGGGCTTCAACGTCCAGGGACCTCTCATCAAGGGCAAGAACATGGAGACCGCTCTTCTCGGCTTCTTCCTCGCAGGTGACCTCACCTACCACAGAGTAGGTGCCCTCTCCGCCACCGGTTTCTACACCGCGACCGAGGATTGGCAGAAACGTATCGAAGAGACCCCCCTCGTCCTCTCAGGTATCGGAAACAGCACCTATCAGCTGGCCTCCTTCACCAAGAGAACCGACTTGGTGCACTCCAAGTTCTCTACCAATTCAAGCAGTTACTCCATCAACCTCTCCGGTAACATCAACGTCCGTACCACCGAGACCATCAACTTGACCCTCGGCGGTTCGTTCTATCGTTACAAAGGTCATGACTTCGCCAGCTCGTATTCATTCTTCAATACGGCGAAGAACGGCATCAGCAAGTCGGGAACCACCCGTGGATATATCAAGTTCACCCAGCGTTTCCCCACGGCTCCTGAAAGCACCTCGCTGATCCGTAACTTCTACTACAGCATCCAAGCAGACTACACCCGTTCCACCGGCGAAGACGGCGACCCCGACCTCTGGGATAACATCTTCGCTTACGGTAACCTCGGTCGTTACATCACCCACAAGACTCCTACCTTCGAACTGGGTAATTACTCCGGAGTCGCTGTCGATGGTGACACCGCCAACCTGCAAAACTTCAGCAACGTGTGGGTGCTCAACTCCTGGGACTATGACACTCTCGTCGATTTCTATGCCTCTGAGTTCAACCCGCTGCTGGCAAAATATACCGAGCACTACTATGACCTCTACCAGTCATACGGAGCACCCGGGTTCTATGATAACTTCGACAATATCCAACTCGGCAAGGGCTTGCTGAACGGTGACTCTCCAGATCCTATCTACCAGATGTTCGCTGTCCCTGGCACCTTGATGACAGGCTATAACAAGAGCTTGAGCGACCAGATCGCTATGAACGTCAACGCCTCCATGACCATCGGCAAGGGTGAAAGCTCCCATGAAATCAAACTCGGTTTCCAATATGAGCAACGTAACTCCAGCTATATGGGCTATTCCACCAACTACTGGCTGTTGATGAGAAACCTGGCCAATGCCCATATCTCACAGTTGGATGTCGCCAACCCCTACGCTCACAGCAATGACGGTTATGTCGATACCGTTTGGTTCAACAGACTCTATGACGGCAACGCTCAATATGTCTTCGACATCAACCTCCGTAAAGCCATGGGCCTTGATCTCAAAGGCACTGAATACATCCTTATGGACTCCTATGACTTCAGCGATCATTCCATCATGTACTATGATCCACAAGGCAACCTCAAGAAAGGTTATGTCAACGGAGGCCTCGACATCAGCATGTTCGCTCCTGATGAGCTCACCCGCGACGGTAGCTTCTATGTGAGCTACTATGGCTACACCTACGACGGCGAGAAACACTCCTGGGGTGAACGCCCGACCTTGGAAGACTTCTTCACTGAGACGGCTACCGATGCCCTTGGAAGAACCTACTTCACTCGTCCTGTCGGCTCCAGCCAGCCTATCTACACTGCCGGTTACATCCAGGATAAGTTCGCCTTCAAAGACCTGATCTTCCAAATCGGTCTGCGTGCCGACCGTTTCGACGCTAACCAATATGTGTTGAAAGATCCGTTTATCCTCTATGACTACTATACCGTTGGTGACTTCAGAACGAACACCTCACTCCAAGAGAAACTTCCGAATGCGACCATCCCCAGCACCATGGGTGATGACTTCGCGATGTATGTCAACAAGATCAGCGATATCAATGAAATCGTTGGTTATCGTAACGGAACCACCTGGTACAACGAGGTCGGTGCTGAGATCTCCTCACCCAAAGTCCTCGACAAAGGTTCAGGTATCTCCCCCTGGATTAAAGACGCCTCACAGCAGCGTGTGGATATGAAGTCCTTTGAGGATTACGAGCCGCAATGGAGCTTCATGCCTCGTATCTCCTTCTCCTTCCCGATTTCGGATGAGGCCTTGTTCTTCGCCCACTACGATGTGCTGACCCAACGTCCTACCAGCTCATTCTTCATGAGCCCCCTGAATTACTATTACTTCAATGATGTGTCAGGTACCCTGGCCAACCCGAACCTCAAGCCGATGCAGACCATCGACTATGAACTCGGTTTCACCCAGAAGCTGACCAACACTTCATCATTGACGATCACTGCTTACTATAACGAAATTCGTAACATGATCCAGATGTACCGTCTGACGGGTGCTTATCCTAAGGACTACTCCTCCTTCAGCAACCTCGACTTCGGTACCGTCAAGGGTATCACTGCTGAATATGACCTTCGTAGAACCAAGAACGTCCGTGTCCGTGCCAGCTATACCTTGCAGTATGCTAACATGACTGGTGCTTCCACCTCTACCGCCGCCGCTTTGATTAACGCCGGTGTGCCGAACTTGAGATCCACCTTCCCGACCAGCGTTGACCGTCGTCATAACTTCAGTCTTAACCTCGACTATCGTTTCGGCTCAGGCAAGAAATATGACGGCCCCGTTATCAAACGTGAGAAGTCAGAGAAAGCACCTATCCAATTGCTCGCCAATGCTGGTGCCTCTATGACGCTGACCGGTGGTTCTGGTACGCCTTATACCGCATCACGTACCGTGGTTTCTCCGCTGTCTGGCGGCAACTACCTCCTCGCTGGTAGCTACTTCGGCTCCAGAATGCCTGCTTCCTTCAAGATCGACCTCCGTGTGGACAAGGACTTCTACCTCACCCTCGGTGGCAACAAGGAAGGAAAACAAGGCCGTGAGGTCTTCTTCAACGTGTACGTCAACTTCACCAACCTTCTGAATGCTAAAAACATCCTCTCGGTTTATAATGCAACTGGCGCCCCGGACGATGACGGATACCTCACCTCTCCGAAGTATCAAAGCCAAATCCACACCCAAATCGATCCTGAGGCATTTATCCAAATGTATCAGATCTTCGTGAATAATGGCGGTGCTTACTCAACTCCTCGCCAAATTAAAATTGGAGCAAGCTTTAACTTCTAATCGATGAGGCGTAATCTTAACGAATAAATACAGATGCTATGAAAAATACACTACGTTTATTGTTTGTTGCACTCCTCGTAGCAGGTGTCGCAAATTCCGTAAAGGCTGAAATGTTCAAAGGCAAGCCTGAAAATGGCAATCGCAATTTGAAACAGACAACAGCCGGATGTTCACCCTCCTCAGCATTCGAGTGGTTGAATATCAACAATGTTAAGACCCGTATCAATGCGGGCGGTGATATGTGGTGGGACCTCCCCGGTGGTATCGGCTCCCAATACTACATCCCCGCTAACGGTTCCGCTACTTCTCTTTACGCTGGTTCACTTTGGATTGCTGGTACCGACGTCAACGGCCAGCTGAAGTGCGCAGCCGTGCGTTTCCGTCAAGATGGTAATGACTTCTGGACTGGCCCTCTGAATATTGTGGGTGCTTCTATCGATGAAGCAACTTGCGCCGCTTGGGACCAGATCTTCAGAATTACCCGTGATGAAGTGGATCAGTTCTTGATGCACTGCGACCCGGTCTCTGGTGTTTTTGTGGAACCTGAAGATGGCTATACCATCCCTAAGTCCATCATGGATTGGCCTGCCCATCCTGATGTAGTCGGCGGTAACATCTCCGGTGTGAGCCATTATATGGCACCGTTCTTCGACAGAGACGGTAATGGCGAATATGATCCTTACGCTGGTGACTATCCGTACTATGACATTGAAAACAAACTGTGTCATACCAAAATCCCGACTGCTGAGGAAGAGCGTATGGGTACCATCAAGGGTTCTATCCTTGTTGACCAAGTGCTGAAAGGCGACCAGACGCTGTGGTGGGTGTTCAATGATAAAGGTAACTCCCACACTGAGTCCAATGGTGCCGCTATCGGCCTCGAGGTTCGCGCCCAAGCTTTTGCTTTCTCCACGAACGATGAAATCAATAACATGTCGTTCTGCAGCTATGAGATTATCAACCGTTCCACCTATACCTTGACCAACACCTTCTTCTGCCCTTGGACTGACGTTGACCTGGGTTATGCCAAGGACGACTACGTCGGTTGCGACGTTGCCCGTGGTCTTGGTTATGGTTACAATGGTGACGCTGTGGATGGTTCCGGTGAACCTGAAGCCTACGGCAACCAGCCTCCTGCGGTCGGTATCGACTTCTTCCAGGGTCCTTACATGGATGCCGATGGTATCGATAACCCCAAGTTCAGATACACGATCAATACCACTAGCACCTTTAACCCCGCCACTGGTGATTCTATCGTCACCAGCGACACCATCTCGTTTGAGCAGATCTGCGACGAGTCAATCAACGGTGTGAACTTTGGTAATGGCATTGTTGATGATGAGCGTTTCGGTATGCGCCGTTTCCTCTATCACAACAACTCCAATGGTCCTACTGGTGACCCTGACAATGCTACTGAGACCTACCTGCTTCTCCAGTCTGTTTGGAGAACTGGTTTCAAGATGATGTTCGGTGGTACTGGTTATCCTACCGGTTCTAATGCTGCTGTGGGTCCTGAGTGCGACTTCATGTTCCCGGGTAATACTGACCCGTGTAACTGGGGTACTCACGGACTTCCACCCAATGGTGGCTACAACACCAATGGTAAGTATTGGACTGAAGAGAATGAGAAGAACCCTCCCGATGACCGTCGTTTCATGCAGTCAGCAGGCCCCTTCACCCTGAAACCTGGTGCTGTTAACTATATCACCTTCGGTGTGCCGTGGGCTCGTGCCTCTTCAGGTGGTCCTATGGCTTCTGTTGAACTGCTGCGTGTCACTGACGATAAGTGCCAGGCTTTGTTCGACAACTGCTTCAAAGTCATCGATGGTCCTAACGCTCCTGACTTGACAATCCGTGAGCTTGACAAGAAGTTTATCATCTATCTCTCCAACAGCCCTATTTCCAACAACTATCGTGAAGGCTATGTTGAGCGCGATGATAAGATTCCGGAATTCGATCCTTCTCAGCCTGATTCACTCAAGGTTCCTGCCGACCGTTACTACCGTTTCGAGGGTTACAAAGTGTATCAGCTGGTTAATGGTGAAGTCGGTCCTGATGAACTCAACGACAACAGCAAAGCTCGTCTCGTGTTCCAGGCTGATATTAAGAACCAGGTTACCAACCTTGTCAACTATCAGTGGGATAACTACATTGGCGGCAACGTTCCTAAATTGATGGTCTCTGGCGCTGATGGTGGTATCACTCATAGCTTTGTCATTACCGAGGATAAGTTCTCTTCCAATGAAAGCCCTGCGCTGGTTAACCACAAGACCTATTATTATATGGCTGTGGCTTACGCCTACAACAACTTCTTGACCTACTCTCAAGAGCCTTCAGACCTCTATGGTCTCCATGGCCAGATGACTCCTTATCTCGAAGGTCGTAAAAACATCCAAGTCTATACCGCCGTTCCTCATCAGATTATGAACGGTACTGTGATGAAAGCTAACTATGGTGACATGCCTTCTATTACCCGTATCGTCGGTCAAGGCAATGGTGGCAATGAGATTGAACTCACTCAGGAATGTGTGGATCAAATCTTCACCAAGAAACTTGCTAACACTGTCATCCTTGCAAATGGTAAAGAACACATTGCCTATAGCAACACTAATGCTGATACCGCTGACGTGGTTTGCTTCGGTCACCCCGACTACCCGGTCGTTTATCATCCTACTTACAAAGTGGGTTACGGTCCTCTTTCCGTGAAGATTATTGACCCGTTGATGGTGAAGTCACGCAACTACGAGCTTTGGTTCGACACGCTGTATCCGCACTATACTCATGGTGTTTCTTCCAACCAGTCTGTGATTGGTGACTCTGCTCTTCGTCTTGCCTCCCACTGGTATTTAAGAGATTGCGAGACCAACGATACCCTGAAGAGTGATACCATTACGGTTTATGCCGATGAAAAACTCTTTATCGACCGTGGTATCTCTATCACTGTGGATCAGCAGTATGCTATTGGCCCCATTACCACTGGTACTATTCACGATAACAATGGTGATAAGGTTGCTAAGGAAGTTTTGGCCCCGAACAACGGTATGATCACCTCTTCACTTACTTTCCAGGATAGTACTCAGAAGTGGCTTGATGGTATCCATGATGTGGATGTCACTCCAGTGTTGAACTGGATCAGGTCTGGTACCTATGTTGACCAAGATCAAACTGCTTATCACGACTACTCTATGTCCAGTGCAACGGGTGGTAACAGTATCCCGTATGACCCGAATGAGAATTACGAGAAGATTGCTAACCGTACATGGGCTCCTTTCGTGCTTACTTCTATCAACAATGAACCTGTTGGCAACCCTGGACCTCTGCCGGACAAGATCTATCGTTATGGTGAATATTTCGCCAGACTGAACAGCATCGATATCGTGTTCACTGCCGATCGTTCTAAGTGGACCCGTTGCCCTGTTGTCGAACAATGTATGGATCCTGCCCTCTCACAAGGCGGTGCCGCTCGTTTCCGTCTCCGTAAGGCTCCGTCCATCGATAAAGATGGTAAACCTTATACTGGTGGTGAATGGGATTACACCCTCTATGGTGACTCCACCCTTGCGAATGGTGAATCCTTCATCAAGGCTTCTGACAATCCTGACGATCCTAACTATATCGCTGCTCAGGGTATGGGTTGGTTCCCGGGCTATGTCATCGATGTTGAGTCGGGTATGCGTCTGAATCTGCTCTATGGTGAAGACTCCTACCTTGCCGATTTGAACGGTAATGACATGATGTTCAATCCTCCTCAACTGAAAAAGACTACTGTTGATGGTACTACTGAACAAGACGCTGATCCTGTCCTCTTCCGTCAGGTTGATGGCGAGCCTGTCCTTGGTGGTAAGCATTTCGTTTACATCTGGGGTCTTGATAGACCTACCGATGTTCCTCAAACGCCTGCCTTCAAGTACAAAGACTTTAACAGCCCGGCCTACGATGCTGGTAAGTATCTGTTCAAGGTGCTCAACGCTATCCAGAATGCTGGTGCCCAAAACTTGATTACTCAGTACAGCAAACGTTTCTGGCGTCAATGCTTGTGGGTTGGTATGCCTATGGCTGTTGAAGGTATGCCTTGGCTGCCTGAAGGTAACGATGCGAAGATCCGTATCCGTATCGGCAAACCTTATACCGCTGGATATGGTTGCATTGCACTCGATTCCTTGTACGCTGACTTAGACATCAACAACCAATATCCTAAGTTCACCTTTGCTATTAAGGGTCTTGACCCCGATCTCAATGATCCTACGAAGACCGAAAGCGACCTTGACAAGATCAACGTTGTGCCTAACCCGTACTATGCTTATAGCTCCTACGAGGCCAACGCTCTGGTGAACTGCGTCAAGATTACCAACCTTCCTGACAATTGCGTGGTTACCATCTATAACATCGCTGGTACCAAGATTCGTCAGTTCAAGAAGGATAACCAAGAGCCTTCCATTGATTGGGATCTCACTAACTTCGCTAATACGCCTGTTGCTTCTGGATTCTATCTGATCCACGTTAAAGACAACACTAGTGGTGGTGAACGTACTATTAAGTTCTTTGGTGCCATGCGTCAAATCGACCTGAATACTTTCTAATTATCGTAAAATGCTAACATTAAAAATTTCAGAATCATGAAGAAATCATTTAAATATATCGTTTTGAGCCTTGTCCTCCTTTTCGGGATCAACGCTCCTATGGCATTTGCAGGTAATGAAGACCGTTCAGGCCAAGCTGGTGCATCTGAGTTGTTAATTAACCCTTGGGCTGCCTCCGCTGGCTTCGGTAATGCGGGCATGTCATTTGTGCATGGTGTGGAAGCCATGTATGGCAATGTGGCTGGTATCACGGGCATTCGTAGCCTCGATGTCAACTTCTCACATACCGACTGGCTTTCCGGTTCTGGCATCCGCATCTCCTCGTTCGGACTTGCTGTCCGCGTGGGTGAGTCCAGCGTGCTCGGTCTTTCTTTCATGTCTTTCAATTTGGGTGAAGTCGATCAAACCACAACCGAAAGCCCTGATGGCGAAGGTTTGGGTACCTTCAGACCCAGCTTGATGAACATCAACCTTGCCTTTGCAAAGACTTTCTCCAATAGTATCAGTGGTGGTTTTAACCTGAAGATCATCAGCGAGTCAATCGCTAATATGGACGCTGTCGGTGTCGCTCTCGACGCTGGTATCCAGTATGTGACGGGCCCGTTCGACAATATCCACTTCGGTATCACCTTGAAGAACATTGGACCTACCTTGAAGTTCTCGGGCGACGGTCTTTCCATTAAGGCCTTCCTCCTGCAAAACACATCACTCCAGAACACCGTTATTCAACGTGCTGACCAATTCGAGTTGCCCACTCAGCTGAGTATTGCCGCTGCTTACGACTTCTACTTCGCTGAAACGAACCGCCTCACGGTTGCTGGTAACTTCATCTCCAACTCCTTCACCAAGGACCAGTATGTGCTTGGTCTTGAGTATGGCTGGAAAGAATATCTTGGCCTGCGTGTTGGCTATACCTACGAGAGTGGTATCTTTAATGGCTCTTTGAGCGATGAGTGCATGAACCTCAACAATGGTCTTAGCGCCGGTCTCTCCGTCCAGGTGCCTCTCTCAAAAGCTGAGAACGCTCCTGTGTTCGCTGTTGACTACTCCTATCGCACTACCTACCACTACAAAGGTACGCACACCGTTGGCGTGAGACTAAATTTCTAAAAATGTCTTGCAACATTTGAAAGAATTTTAGTATCTTTGCAAATCATTTGAAAAGAAGACCCTTATTTCGGTAAGGGTCTCTTTTTTCACGTTTAAAATAAACCTATTATCATGTCAGAAATCAAATACTTTACCCCTGAAGGGTTGCAGAAATTGAAGGACGAGCTCGACGATTTGATCCTCCGTGAACGTCCTCGTATTGTTCAAGCCATTGCAGAGGCTCGCGATAAAGGTGACTTGTCAGAAAATGCTGAATATGACGCGGCTAAAGAAGCTCAAGGCCTTCTGGAAGCAAAAATTGCCGATCTTCAGGATCTCATCTTCAACGCTCGTATTCTGGATGAGTCAAAAATCGATACCTCAAAAGTTCTCCTCTATTCCACAGTGAAGATTAAGAATACCAAAACTAATATGACGATGACCTATTCCATCGTTCCTGAAAAAGAGGCCGACTTTAAAGCTGGCAAGATCTCCATCAACTCACCGATTGGACAAGGCCTTCTCGGCAAGAAAGTGGGTGAGGTCGCTGAAATCATGGTGCCCGCAGGCAAGATGTATTTTGAAATCCTTGAAATAACCCGTTAATCTTTCATTATGGCTACTATCTTCACCAGAATCATACAAGGCGAGATCCCTTGCTATAAAATCGCTGAGAATGACCGTTTCTTTGCGTTCCTCGATATCAACCCGCTCTCAAAAGGTCACACCTTGGTAGTGCCTAAACATGAAACGGATTACCTTTTTAACCTCGAGGATGAAGAGCTTGGTGCCATGATGGTCTTTGCAAAAAAAGTCGCTCAGGCTATTGAAAAGACCATGCCTTGCAAACGTATCGCCGTCGCCGTCATTGGCCTGGAAGTACCTCATGCCCACATTCATCTGGTTCCAATTACCAACGAAGGTGACCTTGACTTCAAAAAAGAACATCTGAAACTGACTCCAGAGGAATTTGTTGAGGTGCAACAAAAAATCACCTCAGCTCTCTAAGCTTAAAAAAAGCACGCCGTTCAAGCGTGCTTTTTTTTATTTCTAAAGGTTTTTTTATCTTTGCATATCAATCTTTAAAATCTTCCGGCCATGAAAAAAGCTGTTTCCCTTATTATACTCTGCCTTGCCTTGAGTGTTCTCAATGCCCAACAACACTATCAGTTCCGTACTAATAATGAACAAGGATTCCATATCGGAAGCAGCTCTGCCGAAGGACTTCAACTGCATTATGCACTTTCTGAAATCAGCATCCGCAATATCGATTATGGCGATGTCAAAGGCCAGGAGATTTCGCTCAAAGGAAGTTTCGGCTCTTTTGCTGAGGGCATGCCCAACCTGCCCTTTGAAAACCGCTATATCGCCGTGCCCCATGGTGCAACTGTCAGCGTAAAAGTCAAAGAAAAAGGATGCCAGACCTTGACCGGCATCGACTTGCTCCCCGTCGCTCCTTTGCAGGGCGATTCAGCAGTGGGGATGCCTCGTTTGACCAAAGATATGAGTGTTTTCGGCAAAGATGCCAATTACCCCTCAGAGAATGTCGCCATCGCCCAAACCACCCAAATACGCGGTCTTGATGTCGTCTTGCTTCACGTGACTCCGTTCCGGTACAACCCGGTAAAGAAAACCCTGGAGGTCATCTATGACATGGATATCGACGTGAGCTTTGAAGGCGGAAACGGGCAGTTCGGTGATCCCCGCTACCGCAATCCCGACTGGGACGGTATCTTGCGCGACCTGGTCATCAATAGTGACATGCTTCCCGAGGCACACTATTACAATCTCCTTCATGAGGCTGTTAAAAACAAAGAGGAAGGCTGTGAATACCTTATCATCTCCCCTGACGATGACAGCATTGTGGCCTTGGCCGACCAATTGAAACAATTCCGCACCAAGCAAGGCGTCCTCACCAAGGTGGTCACCACTACGGAATGTGGCGGCAATGATGCCAGTGCCATCAAAAGCTACATCAAAAACGCATACGAACACTGGACAATCCCTCCTGCAGCTGTGATGATTTTCAGTGGAGTAGATACTCTTTTTGCCACAAGCACCTACTATGCCGCCACATCAGGCATCCCTGGATTCAACCTTCTTTTTAAGAATTATAACGACGGCTATTCTTCGCGGGACTACTATTACAGTTCCGACAACCCTTACGCTGACATGAACGATGACAGCATCCCTGATATAACCCTTAGTCGCCTCCCTGCCATTAATTTAGACGATTATAAAACACAAGTAAATAAAATAATACAATACGAAACCAATCCTCCCACCCAGTTGGATTATTATGACCGTCCCCTCATCACCTCCAGCTACGAACACAACAAATGGTTTTTAATCACTTCCCAAAGCTTGAATGGATTTTACCGCAACAAGCTCGGACGACATCCCAAGAATTTTTACATGATTTACGCTCAGTCAGACCCTATCTACCCCGAAACAGAATGGTCCACCGACCCAAACACAGGTGCTGTAGTGGATTATTTTGGGCCTAACGGACAAAACTATATTGCACAGTCTCCCGACACACTTCAAGATTGGCGTAACGCAATGGATGAATCTTACCTTGTTGAGGCTCTCAACCAAAGCTCGTTCCTCACGCTGTATCGCGACCATTCTTCCTTTGACTTGTGGTGCAGCCCGTGGATGTACTCCAGCGAGATTAAGCATTTGACAAGTACAGAGCCTACTTTTGTGATTTCCATCGGCTGTGATGCCGCATTATACTCCAAAGCGATATTCTATGAAACCAACCACAACCAAATCTATTTTGGGCAGGATCCCATGATTTACGAGTTCTGCAATGCCAAGACAGGAGCTCTGGGCGGTATTGGAGCCGTTACGGTAACGCACTCGCATTTTAACGACATTCTCACTTGGGGTGTCATCGACCACTTCTGGCCCAACTATATGCCCGACAAGGGCACCACGACACAACCCCTGTTCACCAGACCTTCATACGCCCTTGTGGCAGGTAAGCTCTTCCTCAACCAACACGTCTTCCTGCCCAACTGGTGGCCGGTCAAAGTCACTACTACCCAAAACGTGTTCCATGATTTAGGCGACGCTTACCTCAACCTTTATACTGAAGTTCCGCATGAAATAGCCATGGAAGCTGGAACTTTCACCACCGACCCCTCACAATACACCTTCACGGCGGAGGAAGGTGCTACCGTATGCCTTACACTGAACGAAGAAATCCTCAGCGTCATCCAAGGCACTGGACAACCTCAAACCATATCCTTGCCCAATCTGCCCATAGGCACACACCTCTGGCTCACCGCAACCAAACAAAACTGTGTCCGATTTGAAAAGGAAGTCATCGTCATCGCATCCGACCAACCCTACGTCTATGTGAAAGAGTTCTGCCTCAACAGTAGTGATGACAACGGCCAGTTCGACGCTGGCGAAATGGTTGACATCGACCTTGTTTTGCACAACTACAGCAATTTCGATTCGGACAAGGGAATCCTTGCCCTCCGTTGCGAATCGTCCTTTGTTGAAATAACCCAAAACACCGCTTCCTACCCGTCGCTAGGTCCCGATGCCACATTCAAGATTAAAAAAGCCTTCCGCTTCAAAATTGCAGAGAACGTTGTGGATCAGCAAATCATTCCGTTCTTCATCCAATTTGACGAAAACGAGAACACACACGAAGACCATTTTAGCATCACCCTTAATGCCCCCGTCATCCGCGTTGATTCAATCTGTCAGCTTCATTCCATGGAAGGCGAGCCCACCACCCACATCATCCCTTCCGGCACGACCAAACTGACCTACCGCGTCACCAACGAGGGACATTCGACCACCGCCCCGATGCGAGCCAGCCTTGCCGTCAAAGCGCCTTTCATAGTCATTGAAGAGCCATCCATCCTCGTGGAGCCCCTCGCCCCCAACGAAGAACAAGAAATCAGTTTCCTGCTCAAAGCCGAGGAGGAAAGCCGAGGCGCATGGGTGCAGACTCACTTCGAGCTCGTGGATAGAACCAACCACCAAGAAATCGAATCAACCATGCAATACGGTGGAATCTTCGAGAACTTTGAGACCGACACGCTGAATCCCCTCTTTCGATGGAACAACAATAGCAACCGCTGGCAATACTCCGACGAGGATGCTTGCGAAGGACAACGGTGTCTCATCCTAACCACCGAAGCCAGTGACATTCTCAGCTACCCCTTCAAAGCGTCATTTAGCGGGAACAAATACCTGAATCATGAAGCCAAGGTATCCTTCCGATATAAAACGGGTGAAAACGACACCCTCCGTTTTGGAACCACAAACAGCAATTTTGGAATCACAAACAGCAATTATGAACTCAACAGTCCTGAATGGTGTTATTCCGAATTCACGAATGAAGCAGGCAAGAAAACTTTTACCTGGTCCCGTTCCATACATGAGGTGGTTGATGACCATGTCGGCATCCTCAAAATTGACGACATCTGCTTCCCGCCTCAGCACCGTGTCATCGCCCATGCGGGAGAGAGCTTGATCCATTGTGGAGAAGCGGGTGTGGAGCTTCATGATGCCTATGCATACGATGGCACATCCTACTATTGGACCACCGAGGGCGACGGCCATTTTGAACAGGATGCCTTAATCAACCCTATCTATTACCCGGGAACCAGCGACCTGCAAGAAGGCTCGACTGCACTTACCCTTCATGCTCTCAACGGCAGCGACACCGTTGCCAGCACGATAACCCTTACATTCCTGGATGAAATCCTTTTGGACAACATCATAGGAGACAGCCTGGTCAACATTTACACGCAACCTATCAGCCATTATTCCATAAAAGCCCAGGAGGGTGTTCGTTACATCTGGGCACTGGAGCCCGCCCATGCCGGTTGGTTGTACGCCAACGGAAATGAGGTGGATATCCTGTGGAACCGCTTTGAAAACATCACAACCACAACTTTATCCGTCACCACGGACAACGGATGCGAAGCGGCTCCGTCAACCCTGAGCATCCAGACAATCGGGCATTCTACCTCAGAACAGCCTTCCTGGATGGTCAAAGTATTCCCCAATCCCACCGACGGGAAAGTCAACCTGGTTTGCGAGGAAACTTTGTTGGGAAAAGTCCAATTGGAAGTGTTCAACTTGATGGGTGAACGTATCGTCAGCCGTCCCATGAGCCATTTGATGAAAGGCGAGCAGCTCACCCTCGACCTGTCTTCTTACGCATCAGGGATCTATCTCATCAAACTCTCTTCAAGTCAGGGAAACTACCTGGAAAAAGTGAGTTTGAGGTGATTGGTGTCTTGGAGTCTTACATCAACCAGCTGTAATGCGGGTTTTTGAACAACGGGAAGACCAGCCCTATCGTGGCTTCCCATCCCATCATCTTTCGTGTCATCCCGATGTCGTTGGGCAGCGTGTTCAAGAGTCCCATCTTATATCCGGCCTCAAGCCTTGCCAACAACTCGTAATTGCCAATCTCAATCTTGTAATTCACACCTGCGCCTGCTATCACATTGAGATGGAGGGTGGCGGCGTTCTTGGTGCCCCAGTTCATGGCAACTCCGTTCCAAACGGAATAGCCATTGATGGTGTATTTGTCGTTGATGGGCAAATAAAGGTATGTGCTGACTTCTGGGGCGACGAACAGATAGGGAATGAACTTCTTCCCGTGCTTGAGGTTTAACCGCACAGGCAGCCTTAATTGGACGAAAAACGAGGAGTCTCTTTCCGCATATCGAATCGTGTCCTTAGGCATCCTGGCATCCACTCCGGAGACCATCAGCTCCACTCCGTATGAAAGGAGCGGGGTGATGCGCTCTACAGATAGGCCTCCCGTAACACAATGGAAGGCTTGCTCAGGATGCTGGTACAACACCGTGTGGTTCACGAAACTGCGATCCCCGATATGGTAGGCCATGTCCATGGCGTTGATGCCTCCCTTAATACCAATGCCAATGTTTTTCTCAGTGATTGGACTCTCAATGCCGTAATCCTGTGCATGCAACCATCCACAGGATAGCATCAAGACGGCTGAGAGTATGAATAGAATGCTCTTTTTCATCTGAAATGAGTGATATGCGTTTTCAATTCGCAAAGATAGCATCTTTTTTTGTACTTTTGCAATAGTAAATGCGTTAAAACAAAAAAGAATCGGATGAAAAGCCTCTTCTCCCTCCTCTGCACCCTGTTTTTGGTCTTGGGATGCTATGCCCAGCAGTTCGAATGGCCATGTGATAACCTTGACTACAAGGAGTCGGTCAAGACCGTTCTTCTGTATGCCGATGGAAACCAGAACAAAGAGCCCTTGATCCCGCTCGACAACATGACGGGCCGGCTCACCTTGTCGTTCGATATTCTTGGCAGTGAAGCCGATGTGCTCAATTATACCTTTATTCATTGCACCAACGACTGGTATCCTTCCGAAGTGCAACGGCTTTATTTTGCCACCGGTTATGACTATGGACAAATCGATGACTTTAAGTTTTCCAGGAACACCCTCATCGATTACGTGCATTATCAACTCTCTTTCCCCGAGGAGGATATGATGCCGATTGCTTCAGGAAACTATCTGCTCATCGTTTATGGTGATGAGCTCACGGAGGATCAAATCTATTTCACCCGTCGTTTTATGATAGTGGATGAAAAAGCCAACATCGACGCCTTTGTGCCTCGTTATTGTGATGAGCTGACTTTGAGCAACACCCATCAGCAGTTGAATATCAAAGTCACGCTTCCGAGCATCATGACCGGAAACGTGCAGCAATATACCCATCTCACCATCCGTCAAAACGGTCGTTGGGACAATGCCGTGATAGGTCTGAAGCCCAGTTTTATCTATCCCGATTATATCACTTACGAGCATCTTCCTCAAACCGTGTTTGAAGGGGCTAACCAATACCGGAGGATTAATTTCAGCAACTTCTTTTTCCAGTCGGAGAATATCGCTCGTATTTATCAAACGGACGATTATTATGTGGTTGACTATGCGGTCTGTGAGTCCCGTGCGCGGAAACCTTACATCACCTACGAGGATATCTATGGGGAGAAATACATCTACGTGTCCAACGATGGGCTGGAGACTGATACCGAGGCTGATTACGCTTGGGTCAATCTTTTTTTGAAATGGCCTGCTCCGTTAACCCACGAGGATTTTTATGTGATGGGTGCCATCAACGATTGGAACTTCGACGAGCGCAACCAAATGAATTATGACGCGCAACTGGGCGGCTATCTCTGCCAGTTGTTGCTCAAACAGGGTTATTACAACTTCATGTTTGTCACCGCCGACCGCGATACTGGGGTGGTCTCCACCGAACTCACCGCGGGCAATCACTGGGATACGGAGAATCTGTACAGGATCTATTTCTATTATTATAACCCCAACAAAGGCTATGACGAACTTATCGGTTACACCACCCTCACCTCCCACTGAACGAATCACCCTTTTCGCCGAAGTGTTGCTTCCCATCCCGGTACCTGGAACTTTCACCTACCGTGTTCCCTATACGTTGAATAATGCCATTAGGGTAGGGCAGCGGGCTGTGGTACAGTTTGGCAAGACCAAGATTATGTCGGGATTGGTCATGTCCATCACCGAAACCGTGCCTGGGGTCGAAGTGAAATTCCTGACCGACCTGCTGGACGATGTGCCTGTGGTCAATGACCTGCAACTTAAGTTCTGGGACTGGATCAAGTCCTATTACCTTTGTCATCTCGGCGAGGTGATGCAGGCTGCCCTTCCTTCCGCGCTGAAGCTCAGCAGTGAGTCGAAGGTGGCCATGGCACCTGACTTCGTCCTCGACAGTGTTGCCCTCAACGACTATGAATACATGATTGTGGAGGCTCTCCAGATACAACCGAAGATCGCCATCAGTGAAGTGAGTAAAATCATCGGCTTTAAAAAAGTCATGCCCTTGATTCATACCATGATGGAGAAAGGCATCCTGGTGATGGAGGAGGAGCTGAACGAGAAATACAAGGCCAAATATGAGCGTTTCGCGCGGCTTGCGGGAAAGTACCGCGACGAGGAGGAACTTCAATCCTTGATGGACAGCTTGACCAAAAGGGCTTACAAGCAATTGGAGGTGCTGTTGGCTTATCTTACTTTGGGCGGAGACTGCGACCACGACTTGAAAGCATCGGAGTTGCTGAAGAAAGCCCAAGCCACGAGTGCCGTGCTGAAAGCCATGGTCGAAAAGGGAGTCTTCGAGGTGTATGAACGGCAAGTGAGCCGTCTGAAGGACTTTGCCGTGCAGTCAGACGTCGCCTCTATTCACCTGACCACCGCCCAGCAACAAGCCTTCGACCAAATCAAACAGGGCTTCGGCGAGGGGAAGCCTGTCCTGTTGCATGGGGTTACCTCCAGTGGAAAGACAGAAATCTATATAAAACTGATACAGGACACCATTGATGCGGGGAAACAAGTACTGTATCTTTTGCCGGAGATAGCACTTACCGCCCAGATTATTAACCGTCTGAAACAGTATTTCGGCGATAAACTCGGGGTTTATCATTCACGATACGGCACCAATGAAAGGGTGGAGGTATGGCAGCAGGTGCGCGACTTTGCGCAAAACAAAAGTGCCCAGCGTCAAATCATCATCGGCTCTCGTTCGGCCATTTTTCTCCCTTATTCCGACATCGGTCTGATCATCGTTGATGAGGAGCACGACAGCAGCTTCAAGCAAGTGGATCCTGCCCCTCGGTATCATGCCCGCGACGCTGCCATCGTCCTTGGCTCGATGCATCATGCCAATGTGCTGCTCGGATCGGCAACCCCTTCCTACGAGAGTTATTACAATGCGCTTCACGGTCGCTATAAACTGGTGGAGATTACCGAACGCTATGGCGGCGTGGAGATGCCGGAGATTATCCTTAGCGACATGCGGGTGGAACGTAAACGCAAGACCATGCAGGCCGACTTCGGCAGTGTGTTGCTCGAGGCGGTGAAAAAGACCCTCGATGACCACAACCAGGCTATCTTGTTTCAAAATCGTCGCGGATTCTCCCTCCGTATCGAGTGTGACGACTGCCATCATGTGCCTCAGTGCATCAACTGCGATGTGAGTCTTATCTATCACAAGAAACAGAATGTGATGCGCTGTCATTATTGTGGTTATACCGCCAGCGTTCCCACGGAATGTCCGCAATGCCATAGCACTAACATCAAGATGCATGGTTTTGGCACTGAGAAGGTGGAAGAAGACTTGCAGCTGGTGTTGCCACAGGCCAAAGTCGCCCGTCTCGACCTTGATACTACCCGCTCTCGGAACGATTACCAAAACATCTTGGAGTCGTTTCAGGACAAGGAGACGGACATCCTTGTGGGTACGCAGATGGTGACCAAGGGCCTTGACTTCGATTCGGTAAAGGTCGTGGGCATCCTCAACGCCGACAACATGCTTTCTTTTCCGGATTTCCGTGCCCATGAACGCAGCTTCCAGCTGATGTCGCAGGTTGCCGGTCGCGCAGGCCGGAAAGGAGGCCATGGCCAGGTGATCATCCAAACCTACGAGCCTTCGCATCCTGTGCTTCAAGATGTGCTTCGTAACGATTTCAAAGGGCTTTATGACAAACAGATGGTCAACCGCCGTCAATTTGGCTATCCTCCTTTCTACAGGCTCGTCCTTATCAGGCTTAAACATAAAGATTTCCAAAAGTTGAATCCAGCTGCCGCCACCTTGGCTTCCATGCTTCGACCGATATTCAAACAAGACCTTTTGGGCCCTGAATATCCCATGGTTTCAAGGGTGAAAAATTTGTATATCAAGCAAATGTTGGTCAAATTCAACCGTGAGCACAATGCCCAGCAGGTCAAAGAACTGATCATGCAGCAGATTCATTTATTCCAACAACACTCTGATTTTAAGTCGGTTCAAGTTCAGATTGATGTAGATCCGATGTAGGCTTATGGGGTGTTAAAAAAGAAAAGTGCTGATTTTCTTGTTTTTATGAAAAAACTTTGCTAATTTTGAGGGTTATTTTCATAACCCTTTAAAATTCAGTAATATGCACAATTCCGACTCGTCTTCCAAGCCTATCAGGATAGGTATTACCCATGGTGATTTCAACGGTATCTCCTACGAGATTATCTTGAAATCGTTTTCAGATTCCCGTATGCTTCAGATGCTGACTCCTGTGTTTTATGGTCAGTCGAAGGTCTTGTCTTATTACAAGAAAAGTCTGGGCATTGATGATTTTAATTATTCCTTGACCCGTGATGTGCGTCAGGCTAATTTGCAGAAGTTCAATGTGGTTAACATCACTGACGACGAGTTGAAGATTGAGCCTGGAATGATGACGGAGCAGGCAGGGAAGATGGCGGCGCTTTCGTTGAAGCGTGCTGCTGATGACTTGGTGAAACGTCATATTGACGCTTTGGTGACGGCCCCGTTAAGTCCCTCGGTCTTGAAGTCATCGTCTTTCCCTTTCAATGGGCAGTCCGACTATCTCTCTTCCTTGTTCAACGGGCAGGATTATGTGGAGATGTTGGTCAGCGATTACCTTCGCATTGGCATGGTTACCTCTGACATTGCGGTGAAGGATGCGGTCTCGGTGGTTAGCAAAGAGATGGTGATGCACAAGTTAGTCATATTGGCTCAGGCTTTGAAGAAGGATTTCAATATTGCTTCGCCAAAGATTGCCGTTATGGGGCTAAATCCTCACGCTGGCGACGCTGGGATGTCTGGGGTTGAAGAACGTGACGTGATTACTCCTGTGCTTGCGATGGCTCAAAAAAACGGGCTTTTTGCCTTTGGACCTTTTGCGGCTGACCGTTTGTTTGGGACGGGTGCATGGCGGAAATATGATGCGGTGTTGGCGATGTATCATGACCAGGCGGCATTGCCCTTCAAGATGTTGTCGGTGAATGGCGGTGCCATTTACACGGCGGGTTTGCCGGTGGTTCGCACTTCGCCATTCCACGGGCCGGCTTACGACATTGCCAATAAAAACGAAGCATCGCCTGACGCGATGCGCCAGGCGATGTTTCTTGCTTTGGATATTTTAAATAATCAAAGGCTTATTTAACAACGAACTTCTGAGTGTCGGAACCAGCGTTGATGAAGTAGATACCGCTGTTCAGAGTAGAAACGTTGATGGTGTTGAGACCAACATGGCCTTTCATTCTCTGGACGAGTTGGCCAGTGATGGTGTAGATGGAGATCTCTTCATTCTGGTTGAGGGTCACATTCAGTTGGGTGGTAGCCGGGTTGGGGCTCACAGCCATCTTGGTGTTGTGTGACACTTCCGGAACGGCGACGTTGTCACCCCAGAGGTCATTCAGATTGAAGACGAAGCCAGTGTAGAAGTTGTCGGTACCGACGCTTTCATCCGATTGGACGAAAGTACCGCAGCCTTCGTCAACCTGAGCGACGACGACCAGCTGACCGTCAACGATAGCGGCTTGAGGATAAACCATTTCTGAGTTCTCATACATCCAGTAGTCTTCACCAGCGACCAAGCAGACCTCGTTGTCCCAGGTCAGACCGCCGTCGGGTGAATAGTTGGCGAAGAGGTGATAGTAGTAGTTGAGGTCACCGTCTTTGCAGCGGGTGTCAAGAGCAGTCCAAACAGCCACGAGGTCATCGCTACCAGGAACTCTCATCAGGACAGGCATAGCGCAGACGCCGTTGTTGTAGTGGCCGTGGTTGGTGGTTGAGTTGCCTTCGTTGTAGAAGTCGAACATGACGGACTCATCGGAGCCGTCCCATGACACATAACCTTCTTCAGCTTGAGGAAGCAGTGAACCAATGTACTCAGGGAGTTGCATGTGGTTACGATCGCTCCACCACCATGAGGACTGGTAGATGTCGAAATCGAGGTAAGCGGTGTCGAGGATGAAGGGTTCGCCAGGAACCAGGTTGCCTTCGATGGCGCTGTTACCAGCGACTGAATCGTGGCAAGGAAGGTTTTCAGCCCAGTAGGCGACGCCACCGATGCCAGGATAGTAGCTGCCAGAGCCAGCTTCACCAGTAGAACCGTTCCATTCGTAAGCGATCTTCAGCTTGCCATAGCTGTCATACACGGGGGAGACCCAACGGGGATAGAAGAACCAGTCGGCGGTATCAACACCGTGGATGTTGGGGTGTGAGTAGTACATCTTCTTTTCCCAGGTTTCACCATCGTCATGGCTGACGAGCACGAAACCATCTGACCAAGCGTTGTTGACCACGAGGGTGAGGGTGTTGTCTTCAGTGGTTTCCATGAAGTAGCACACGTTGGAACCCCAGTCAAGGCCGTCAGCAGGACCCATGAAAGGAAGAACAACATTCTGCTTGTCCCAGGTTTGACCACCGTCCATGGAACGGAAGTAAACGATAGGATCGGTCACGGAGTCCATGCCCGGGAGGGTGCCGCTACCAGCGGTAGCCACGACGTGGATGATGTCGCGGTTGGGGCCGGAGGTCATGACAGCAGGCCAAGCGGGACCAGTGGTGTTGTCCAGAACGCTGACAGCTTGCAGGCTGTTGGCGGTCATGTTGTCCTTGTCCTCAGCAATGTAAAGATGTAACTCATCAGCGGTGTGAGCAGCAATGGCAAGGCCATTCTCACCATAACGAGCGATGGAACCGAAACCAGTTCTGTCAGCTTCGATACGGCCACCAAGGCTTACGAACTCCTGGGTCTCAGGATCGTAGGTGATGATACCAGTACCACGGTCAGCGAAATTGCTGGTGGCAGCGGTGGTGAAGCAGAAGTTCACTTTGCCATCTTCCCAAACGTGGGTCCAAGTACGAGCACCGCAGTTGGACTGCCAGTCGTACATGGTCATTTCGATTTGAGCACCTTCCACTCTCATCATAGAGGGTTCGACCTGGACGTTTTGCATAGTGGCGGCTTCGTCACGAGCAACAGTGCGCATCTGAGCAGCTTTCGGACGGAAGTCTTTCTTAGCAGCTTGCTTTACTTGGGCATAACCAGCACCGGCAATGGCCAAGATCATCAGTAAGGTAAACAGTTTTTTCATTTTTTGATGATTTTTAATTAATAATAGTGTTAGTTTTACTAATTGTTTCCTTTTCTTTGAGCCTACAAATGTACGAATAATATTTTTTCCCGCAAGGGGTTTTGAGAAAAAACTTTTTTTTTGAAAAAAATCCATAAATGATTGCCGATTGTTTTTTCTTTGTATTTTTGAAAATGTTTTTATGAATAATGTCCTATGAAAAAACTACACATTGCTTTATTGCTATTAGGGGCCTTCGTGGCCATGATGTCTTGTGAACGACAACAAGACGCGGGGATGTCGAAAGACCCCGTTTCTTATGTGGATCCTTTTATTGGAACAGGGGGGCACGGCCATACCTTTCCTGGAGCCACCGTGCCATTCGGCATGGTGCAGTTCAGTCCCGACACCCGCATGAACGACTGGGACGGCTGCTCGGGTTACCATACCTCTGACCACACCATCCTCGGGTTCAGCACCACCCATCTCAGCGGCACAGGCTGCTCCGACTATGGCGACTTCCGTTTCATGCCCGTCGTGGGCGAGGTGAAACTCGACAAAGGGGAGGAGGAAAACCCTGCTTCGGGTTACCGCTCCTCGTTCCGTCATGAGAACGAAGAGGCTCGCGCGGGTTATTACAGCGTGCTGCTCGATGACTACCAAGTGAAGGTGGAACTTGCCGCAGGTAACCGCATCGGCATGATGCGTTGCTCTTTCCCAACGGCTGACGACGCGCATCTCCTCCTCGACATGGTGGAAGGGGTCAACGATGAGTTCGTCTATGAGTCCTCGCTGAATGTCATCTCCGACCATGCCGTCAGCGGATTCCGCCGTACACGCGACTGGGCTTATGACCAATACCTTTATTTCTATGCGGAGTTCTCCAAACCATTCAAGTCATACACTGTGTTTGACCACGGACAACCTGCCGAAGGGAACGAGATTAGCAGTGACCATCTGAAAGCTGTCTTCGATTTCCAGACGGTGGAAGGTGAGCCTGTGATGATGCGTATCGGTATTTCCGCCGTTGACGCGGAAGGGGCCAAAGGCAATCTTCTTGCGGAGCTTCCTGGAGAGGATTTCAACTTTGATGCCCTGGCACAACGCGCTTCCGAGCTTTGGAACAAGGAGTTGAAGCAGGTCGAAGTCCAAGGCCGCGACCTTGCCGATTTGAAAGTGTTCTATACCAATCTGTACCATGCGATGATTGCGCCTAACTTGTTCTCCGATGCCGATGGACGTTACCGTGCGCATGACTTGAAGGTGTATCATTCCGACCGTCCCGTCTATACGGTGTTCTCCCTCTGGGACACCTTCCGCAGTCTGCATCCTTTGTTCAGCCTTATCCAGCGTGAGCGGACCGTCGATTTCATTAATACCTTTATTAATAATTACGAAACGGATCCCGAACACATGCTGCCTATTTGGGAATTGGCTGGTAATGAAACCCATTGCATGATTGGTAACCACGCCATTCCGGTCATTGCCGATGCCTATTTCTGTGGCATCCGTGACTTCGACGCACGGAAAGCCTTGGAGGCCATGGTGAACTCGTCGCGTCAAGACCGCCGTGGCATGGGGGCCTATATGAAGTATGGCTTCATCCCCGTGGACTTGGAAGGCGAGGCCACCTCGAAGACCCTGGAGTATGCTTACGACGACTGGTGCGTCGCCCGTATGGCAGAGGCCTTGGGTGAACAGGACATCGCCAATGAGTTCTATCAAAGGGCACAGGCCTACAAGAACCTCTTCAACCCGAAAAACCAGTTCTTCCAAGGCCGTCGTAACGGTGGCTTCATGGAACCGTTCGACCCCACTCAGGTCAACTTCACCCTTACGGAAGCCAACACCTGGCAATATAACTTCTTCGTTCCACAGGATATCAACACCCATGTCGATTTGATGGGAGGAAGAGAACAGTATGCCCAAAAACTCGACGCGCTGTTCACCGCATCCAGCAAGCTCACGGGCCGCGAACAGGTGGATATCACCGGCTTGATCGGTCAATATGCGCATGGCAATGAGCCGAGCCATAACACCGTTTATATGTATAACTTCGTCGGACAACCCACCAAGACGCAACGTTATGTGCGCCAGGTGATGGATGAGTTCTATACCGATGGACGTGATGGCCTTAGTGGCAATGAGGACTGTGGCCAGATGTCGGCTTGGGGCGTGTTCTCCGCCATGGGTTTCTATCCGGCCACTCCCGCATCGGGCTATTATGTGTTGGGCGTGCCTCGCTTCGACAAGGTGTCCCTCCATCTCGGGGAAGGCAAGACCTTTGTCGTGAAGGCCAAGAACTTGACTCCGCAGAACCGTTATGTGAAGTCGGTGAAACTGAACGGAAAGCCTCTGGCACGAAGCTATGTCACTGTTGACGAGGTGCTGGCTGGCGGCGAGTTGGTGTTCACCATGACCGCCACACCGGATTCGCCTTGGGCTACCCAGCCTGAGAACTGCCCCGTGATGCGCATCCCCACCGAGTCAATTTTGGTGGTCCCCGCCATCAATGCCTCGTCCAACACCTTCTTCGACAGTCTCATGGTCACCATGAGTCATCCCTTGGAAGGGGCAGCCATCTATTATACCCTCGATGGAAGCGATCCCAATGAGAACAGCTTGCGCTATACCGAGCCTCTGATGCTGAAGCAGGCGGTCACCCTTCGTGCTGCTGCCTTGCAAGGGGGACGCTGGAGCCGCGTCGTCGAGTCTGACTTCTATCTCATCGACGCAAAACGGGCTGTAAAACTGGAACATCCTTTCTCCGACCAGTATGACGCAGGTGGCTTGAAGGCACTCATCGACCATCAAAGAGGTGGCGAGAATTTCCGTACTGGGACCTGGCAGGGCTATAGCGGCGTGGATCTCATCGCCACGGTGGACCTTGGCTCCAAACAGCGTATCAATAGACTCGCAGGTGGCTTCCTCCAAGAACAAGGCTCGTGGATCTTCATGCCCAAGGAAGTGGAGTTCTTTGTCTCCGACGACGGAAAACGTTTCCGCAGTGTGGGCAAAATCGTCAACGACGTGCCTTTGGATGAGGACGATGCCGTGATTCAAGATCTTGGCGTACGTCCCCGTTGCGACGCCCGTTATGTGAAGATGGCTGCCAAAAACATCAAGACCTGCCCCGACTGGCATGTCGGTGCCGGACAGCCAGCCTGGATCTTCTGTGACGAATTTATCATCGAATAATAATCAATTCAACAATTAAACCATTCAACAACTCAACAAAATGAAAGAATCCATTGTAATCCTTGCTGGCGGTGGTCCAGCTCCTGGTATCAACACCGTTATCAGCACAGTGGCTAAAACCTTCCTCAAAGCCGGTTATCGTGTGCTTGGCTTGAACGAAGGCTACAAAAACCTTTTCAAGGAAAATCCTTTGGTGGATGAAATCGACTTCATCTATGCCGATGAGATTCAAAAACAAGGTGGCTCGGCTTTGCGTATGAGCCGTTACAAACCGAAGAACGAGGAATTCAACACCAATTTCTTCGTGAAGAACAACGTGAAGCTCCTGGTTACCATCGGTGGCGATGACACAGCATCCACTGCAAACCGCATCTCGAAATATTTGAGCGAGAACAACGTGCAGATTCAGAACATCCACGTGCCCAAGACCATCGACAATGACTTGCCGCTTCCTGACGGTCAGCCGACGTTTGGTTATTATTCCGCCAAGGATGCCGCCGTGCATCTGGTGCAAACGGTTTATGAGGATGCCCGTACCAGTGGCAACTGGTTTGTCCTTTCGGCCATGGGTCGTGAGGCCGGACACCTCGCTTTCGGTATGACCTCCGCCTGCCACTGCCCGATGGTGGTCATCCCCGAGATGTTCAACAAAACGGATGTGACCCTCGACGCCATCATCAACTTGATGGTCAGCTCCATCGTCAAGCGTAAGCTGTTGGGTGTGGAATATGGCGTCGTCATCATCAGCGAGGGTGTGTTCCACTTCATGACGGATGCCGAGATTGAGAAGTCGGGTGTGGCTTTCACCTACGATGAACACGGTCATCCTGAGCTGGGCAACGTGAGCAAGGCTCATATCTTCAACTTGCTGCTGCAACAGCGTCTGCGTCTGCTCGGCCTCAGCGTGAAGAGCCGTCCTGTTGAGATTGGCTACGGTATCCGTTGCGTGGAGCCGAACGGCTATGACCTGACCTATTGCTCCTTGCTGGGCTATGGCGTGAAGAAGCTGTTCGACAGAGGTGTCACGGGTGCTATGGTCACCACCAACCCCAAGGGTGAGATTATCCCGTTGTATCTCAAGGATGTGGAAGACGAGAACGGCAAGATCAAACCGCGTCTGGTCAACCTCAACGGTCCCAAGGCTGAGTTGATTTTCAACGATGGTCTGCAATATATCACTCCAGAGGATTATGAGGCAGCCAAACGCTACCTGCCGAATCCTGAAGAATACGACTTCAAGAAAATCTTACATTGGTAAGGTGGTAAGTTGAACATCGAAAATTTTCGATGTTATCATTTGCTCAGCTGTTCAGCGATGAGATTGTTGAGCTTTAAAGCCGCGTCTCTCAGCAGGCTGACATCAGTGGGGAAGGGCAGAGGCTGTTTTGCCAAACGTTCAAGGGTTTGTGCGGAGCAGGCTTCTGCCTTTCCTTCTATAGAGGTGTAGCTGTAGTTGAATTTGGAACTTGCCTCCAGGCCATGGATGGTGATGACGTTCCAGTCGCTTCCGGTGACGCTTTCAGGGTCTTTAAAGATGAAATGCAGGTCGGCTTTGACTGTGGCGCTCTTGCTGAGGTTGTGGTCCGTCACCATGGCGGTGAGGTCGCCGTTGCTTTCTTTGAACGAGGCGGTCTCGTCGCGGTCAGGGGTGACGATGAAATCGGTGAGTTCGACAATCATCTTGGCCGTTTTCATGAGGCTGTCTTTGGCGATGGGGAAGTGGGAGATTTCCGTTTCGTCGAAATACATGATGGCTTCGTCGAGGCCTTGTGGCAAGGGGCGGCGTGAGTCGTTGTAGTCAAACTCCGATTCCAGATGGGAGGTCTGTCTCAGCATCGCCATCACTTGATATTCGTTGATCAGTGAGGCATCGGTGCTGACACGGGTGAGTGTGCGTGTGAGTCTCTTCGCTTCCTTGATGTTGGCGGGCTCGCCGGTCTCTAACAGCTGTCGGATTCTTGCCGAGAGATAAGCCTCCGCTTTGTTTTTCGAGCCGCTCAGCTCATCGTCCAGATTCAACGGCTGGTAATGAATCTCTTTTTTGAGTTGGTTGGGGAAGCAGGACAGAGCGTCTTCACGTCCTTTCATGCTGGTGTACCGTTCGTAGATCTCCGGCCAAACGTCGGGTTGTCCCGTGGCCTTCAGCTGTTGGATGCGCTCGTGGTCAGCTTGGTTGGCTTTGTGGTAGGCGTTGGCGACCCAGGTGACTTCGTCAGCGTGAATCCGTCCCGCACAGATCTTTGGCGCGGTTCTTAGAATCACTTGGTCGTATTCCTCGGCTTCGTATAACTTTTGGGTTGTGTTGCATGCGGAGAAAAGCAGGCAGGCAAATAATGCCGTGGGTAATAAGAGTCGTTTCATGATCATTGTCTTTGTCACAAAAAAGTTTTAATATGCAAATATCACGCCATTTTTTTTCGTTATCTTTGCCGCATGGAAAAGATTAAGCAATTACAAGAGAAATTCTCTTCTTTTATGGATTCGGTAGCCTTCGACTATCGTCCCGCTGAGCTGTATGCTCCCATCACCTATACCTTGTTTCAAAAAGGCAAACGGCTTCGTCCGATGTTATGTCTGTTGGCTTGCGACCTGTTCGGTGGCTCGCTTGACGAGGCGCTTTATCCCGCTTTGGGGTTAGAGACCTTTCACAACTCCACCTTGCTTCATGATGACATCATGGACCAGGCTCCTTTGCGTCGTGGCATGGAGACCGTTTATAAGAAATGGAACACCAACATGGCCATTCTCTCTGGCGATGCCATGATAGCGTTGGCTTTCGATTTCGTCCTGAGGACTCCCCGGTCGTCAGAGACAGCTCGTCTTTTGGCTCAGGTGCATCGCGAGGTGTGTGAGGGTCAGCAGTATGACTTGAATTTCGAGACCCAGCCAGTGGTCTCGATTCCTGAGTATATGGAAATGATACGCCTGAAGACGGCGGTGTTGCTTGCCACGAGTCTTCAGATGGGCGCTGTGGTGGCAGGCGCTGACGAGCAGAGCCAGCGTGCCCTTTATGATTTCGGAATTGCCATTGGGATGGCGTTCCAGCTTCAGGACGATGTCTTGGATTGCTATGGGGATGAGTCTGTTTTTGGGAAAAAGACGGGTGGCGACATTGTCGAGAACAAAAAGACCTACATGTTGCTGAAGGCTTTGGAGCTGGCATCCCCGGAGATGAAAGAGACGTTGACGCGGTGGTGCTCCACGCCCACCGTGGAGCCTGTGGAGAAAATACAGGCTGTCATAGCCTGTTATGACGCGCTTCATGTAAAGGCTGAGGCGGAGCAAGTGATTGCTGACTACCACCGTCAGGCTGACGCTTTATTGGATTCAGTCCGCATCCCGGAGGAACGGAAACAGCCTTTGAGGGATTACGCGCGGATGTTGTTGGGACGGTCGAAATGATACAGATGAAACATGAAAGAGGGCGGCCTGCATGCAGGCCGCCCTCTTCATGTTCAGCTGTGATGGGCTGTTTAGTTATTTGTCTGATCTGGTTGCACTTGGAGTCTCTTTTGCTTTTTTAATCTTGATCTCCTTGGGTTTCATTTTGTCAGGAGTGGCTTTGGGTTCGGCAGCCTTGACATTCTTTTCAGCTTTTTTATCTTTCTCGCAGCAGTCGCCTTTGCCTTTTTTGTCGCAGGCTTGCTTGTCACATGCTTTCTTGTCGCCTTCTTTGACGGCTTTTTGCTGTGCTTTGGAAGCGTTTTGGAATTGAGCGGCCTCGGGTTTAACGGCAGCTTTTTCGTGTTTTACTTCTTTGCTGTCAGTCTTAACAGCTTTCTTGTCCTGAGCATTGGCTTGTTGAACAGTGGCAACGTTGATGGCAAAGAATGCCATGACGCCTAAAACAATCGCTTTTTTCATGATAATAGATGTTTTTATTGATTAATGTTTGTTGAATAAACAGTATAAGTTATGCAAATATTATACCAAAAAACCACTTCTATGCACTTTTATAAAAACAAACAGCTGTCCCCATAACTCAGGAAACGGAAATCATGGTCAAGTGCAAATTGATAGGCTTCTTTCCATCGGTCACCGATCAAGGCGGACACCAAGAGTAGCAGGGTGCTTTTGGGTTGGTGGAAGTTGGTGATCAACCCTGTGATGACTCTCATCTGGTAGGAGGGAGCGATCATCAGGGCGGTGGAGGCTTCTATCCGTTGAAGCTGGTGTTGGTCGAGGTAGGTGAGGATGTGTTGAAGGGCTTGGCGGGTGGAGAGTTGCGGGTGGGTCTCGTAAGGATACCATTGCTCCACGTGGAGGTCGCGCAGTGCCATCCCTTGTTCTTCGAGTATCATGCCAATCCAATACAGGCTTTCGAGGGTGCGTGTGCTGGTGGTGCCGACGGGAATAATGGGGTGGCCGATGTGCTGGATTAAGTGTTGGATGAGTGATTTCTTCACGATGATGGTCTCGGAGTGCATGGCATGTTCACCGATGGTTTGTGTGGCAACCGGTCTGAAGGTGCCAGCGCCCACATGGAGGGTTACCTCGTCCATGTCAACGCCTTGGTCTCTCAACTGTTCCAGCAGGGGCTTGGTGAAATGGAGTCCCGCGGTAGGGGCGGCTACGGAGCCGTCATAACGGGCGAAGACGGTCTGGTAACGGTCCCGGTCCTCTGGCTCCGCCTCGCGATGCAAATAGGGTGGCAAGGGAATCTCCCCAGCCGCTTCGAGTACGGTGGCAAAGGGCAGGGTGGCTGGTTCCCACGAGAATTCAATCACTGAATATTGGTCGTTTCTCGAAACTCTTTCGGCACATAACATAATCTCTTGGCCTCCTGAACTTAGATGCTGCTGTAACGTTCCTTCACGCCAGCGTTTCGAGTTCCCGACCAAACATTTCCACCGAACGGGCGAAGGGCTGCTGAAAGCAATCTGATAGTCGTCTTCCGGCTCAAGACAAAAGATCTCAATGTGCGATCCGGTGTCCTTTTGGAAACGTAACCGAGCACGAATCACTTTGGTCTCGTTGAATACCAGCAGGGTTTGCTTTGGTAGGAAATCACCTATGTGCTTGAACTGCGATGCTTTGATAACACCGTCTTTCAACACCAGTAGCTTGGAGGCATCGCGTTCTGGAAGTGGGTATTTGGCAATCCGCTCTTCGGGTAGGGGATAGTCGTAATCTTCTATCGACAAATAACGTATTTCGTCCATGTTGGAGCTTTTTTTTTGCAAAAGTAATATTTAGTTTTACTACTTTTGCAAAGTATCAAAGCGAATTGTCATGAAACGTGTTTTTTTCTTTTTGTTGCTGTTAGCGTCTCTTAGTTTGAGCGCGCAAAATATCTCTGTCGAAGGGGCTCAGTCAGGTGTGTGGGGTGTGGATACCGTCAAGGTGGTTGGTAATGTCAAAGTGACTGATACCTTGAGAATTATGCCAGGTACCGTGGTCTTGTTTGAAGGCTTTTATGGTATTCTGGTGGGTAATAACGCATCTTTAATTGCGCAAGGAGCCGTGGATGACAGCATTGTCTTCACTGTGTCCGACACGACTTCCCTCTTCGAGTATAACAATAACAGGGGGGCTTGGAATGGGATTGAATGCTCCAAAGCCTTGCATCTGAAACTTGATTATTGTGTGTTTCAATATGCCAAGGCTTCCGATACGCTCGACATGTCGGGAGGTGCCATAAAGGCTATGCTTTCCGATGATATAGAGATTAACCATTGTGCGTTCCGTCACAATTTCTCCCGTGAAAACGGTGGTGCCATCAGTGCCGTCCTATCGTCGGTGAAGATGTCGGATTGCGTGATTACTAATAATAAGGTGTTTTCCGAAGACAACCTCTTTTACCGATATGGCGGTGCCTTGCATTTCCTGAAGTGTGATGTGGAGATGAGCGACATGGACTTTCATGACAACGATGGGTCGGTTTGCGTGGGTGGAGCTCTCAGCTTGGATAGCTGCTCGCTCATCCTCGACCGGGCGGTTTTTCACCACAATTTAGGTCTGAACGGAGGGGGACTGTATCTCATGCGATGCAACGATAAGCGCTGTGTCCTGTCGAATCTGTTGTTTCATGACAATGTCTCGGGACACTTTGCAGGAGGACTGGCGTTTTGTGCCGCGTCTCCTGATGTATATAACATGACAGTGACTGGCAACGCCTCTATTGGGGTCTCTTGCAACGCCATCTTTTTCTATCAGGAGAGTTCGCCGCGACTGTACAACAGCATCATTTATGGGAATTATCCGTCCATTGACTCTACATTTGAGCAGGATTTTGCGCAGATGTGGATGTGGACGTATGAAGGTTACGGCCCCAAGTTCTATAATTGTTTGATTGAAGGTGGAACGAGTCAGATTCATTCTCCTGAGTACATACAGCTGCTTGAGGAGGTCATTGATGCGGATCCGCTTTTTGTTGATCCCGAGCATCATGATTACCAGCTTTCAGCAAGCAGTCCATGCAGAGATGCGGGATGTGTCTCAACGCCTGATGATGTTCTTGCCGGACTTGACCTGGCTGGTCAACCTCGATTGTCGAACGGCAGGGTTGACATAGGTGCTTATGAGTATTCCGTGGTCAAGGCTGATGAAACGGCGACCGTGCTGGATGGCCCTCGTGTCATTGGTGTCCCCTTAAGTTCCCAGAGCCGTTTGATGCTCGATTTGGATGCCTCCTTTGAGGTGACGGCGAGTGTTTATTCTTTGCAAGGACAACGGTTGGCATCCCGTCGTTTTGGAAGTTGTGGTACAGGGAAAAACATGCTTGACCTGGGTGGTTTCTCGGAGGAGCTTTGCCCAGGCGTGTATCTGTTGGAAGTCTGTGCTGGTGACAATAGATGGACCTTGAAAACGGTGAGATAAGATGGCATTGAAACATCATATACCGAACACAATCACCTGTGGCAATCTGTTTTCGGGTTGTCTTTCTGTGCTGTTCCTCATGTCTGGGATGCCGGTCAAGGCGGCGTTGATGATTTTTGTTGCGGGGCTGTTCGATTTTCTGGATGGTTTTACGGCGCGTTTGCTTCATGCGCATTCACCCATTGGGGCTGACTTGGATTCTTTGTCGGATGTGGTGTCGTTTGGGGTGGCACCGGGTTTTATCATGTATTATCTGATGCGGCATTCGCTTGTCCATTTCGCCGATATGTCTGAGGTCACGGCCTTCATGGTGTCATGCTCGGCTTTTTTGTTGCCGGTGTTTTCTGCCGTTCGGTTGGCGAAATTCAATATCGACGATACGCAGAAGACCTCGTTCAGGGGGTTGCCTGCTCCGGGCATGGCCATCTTCATCGCCTCGTTGCCTTTGGCTTTGGCGAAAGTTGGTCATCTCACGGATGGCTCGTTGGGCTTCTGGGTGTGCTTGGGCATCACTCTCATCTTCTCTTTCCTGATGGTGAGCAGGCTGCGTTTCTTCTCGTTCAAGATGAAGGCGTTGGCATGGAAGGGCTATGCGCTGCAATGGATTTTTCTGGCCATAGCCATCGTGGGCTTCGCCGTTTTTCGTTTTGTGGCGTTGCCGTTTATCTTGTTGCTGTATATCTTGCTTTCGGTGTTGTTTTACCGTTAAAACTCCTTCTTGTGGAAGATAAAGTTGTGCCCGAGATACACTTCTTGGACATGAGGATTTTGTGCGAGTTCCTCAGGCGGTCCTGAAGTCAGCACGCGTCCTTCGAAGAGAAGGTAGTCGTGGTCGGTGATGGAGAGGGTCTCGTGGACGTTATGGTCGGTGATGAGGACCCCGATGTTTTTTTGTTTCAATTTGAAGATAATACGTTGGATGTCTTCCACGGCGATGGGGTCAACGCCAGCGAAGGGTTCGTCGAGGAGGATGAACTTGGGATCGACGGCGAGGGCGCGGGCGATCTCTGTCCTTCTGCGTTCACCGCCTGAGAGCTGGATGCCTTTGTTTTTTCGCACATGTTGCAAGCCGAACTCATCCAACAGCGATTCCAGCTTCTCTTCCCGTTGTGAACGGGTGAGGTCGCGCTTGAACTGCATCACGGAGAAGATGTTATCCTCGACGCTCATTTGTCTGAACACCGAGGCCTCCTGGGCCAGATAGCCGATGCCCATCTGCGCTCTTTTGTACATGGGCTCTCCGGTCAGCTCGCGGTCGTCAAGGTAAACTTTTCCTGAAAAGGGCTTGATCAGTCCCACAACCATATAGAAAGTGGTGGTCTTGCCAGCGCCGTTGGGGCCAAGCAGACCCACGATTTTCCCTTGCTCCACTTCGACGCTGACGTCGTTGACTACGGTACGCTGCTTGTATTTCTTGATGAGGTTCTCGGTCCTTAGTTTCATAGTATTCCTTCTTTTAAGATGTCGTGTAGATGAATCACGCCCACATAGTTGCCGTTGCTCATCACGGGCAGTTGGGTGATGCTGTTGTGCCGCATCTTGTGCAAGGCATCGGCGACGAGGGCGTTGTCTTCGATGGTCTTGGGGTTGGGTGTCATGATCTCGCGTGCTTTGACGCTTTCAATGTCGGCGTGTTTCAGAAGCATCCTGCGGAGGTCACCGTCGGTGATGATGCCAACCAATTGGCCGTTCTCGGTGACTCCGGTGGCTCCTAACCGTTTTTGGGTCATCTCGATGATGACTTGCGTGAGTGAGTCGTCAGGGTTGACTTCGGGTCGTTCGTTCCGGGTGTACAGGTCCTTGACGCGGAGATACAGCTGTTTGCCCAAGGCACCTCCAGGATGGTATTTGGCGAAATCTTTGGAGGAAAAGCCCCTGCATTGCATCAGGCAAAGGGCCAGGGCGTCGCCCATCACCAGCTGAGCCGTAGTGCTGCATGTGGGTGCGAGACTGTCAGGGTAACCTTCGTTGGGCACGGTGACGTCAAGGACGTAATCGGCTTGTTGCGCAAGGTAACTGTTGCGGTTGCCTACGATGGCGATGAGCGGGTTGCCTCTTAACTTGATCAAAGGCACCAAAACTTTGATCTCAGATGTCTCTCCACTCTTGGAGAGCACTACCACCAGATCTTTGTCTCTGATGATGCCCAGATCCCCGTGAATCGCATCCGCCGCGTGCATGAATACCGAGGATGTGCCAGTGGAATTCATGGTCGCGGCGATTTTTTGGGCGATGATGGCGCTCTTTCCAATGCCCGAAAAGACGATGTTTCCTTGGTTTTCCAGCATCAAACCTACTGTTTTCGCAAAATCATCATCCAAGAAAGTGAGTATGTTTTTTACTGCATTAGCCTCATTTTCAATAACTTCGGTTGCGATATGTTTTATTTCTTCAAAAGAAAGCATTTTTTCTTCAAATAATTCTTGCCAAATACAAACTAATTATTATAACTTTGTAACAATAACGATACACTTTATTTTAGATTGCAAAAGTAGTTTAAAAGTTTGGATTTACCAACATTGAAAATATGGCTAAGAAAGAAGAGACATCAATTCACAAGCTTTTGAAGGACGTATTTGGTTTTGACCAGTTCAAAGGAAACCAGGAAGCCATTATTAATAGTGTGCTTGCGGGTAATAATACGTTCGTACTGATGCCTACGGGTGGTGGCAAGTCGCTTTGTTATCAGTTGCCTGCCTTGATGAAGCCTGGCACCGCCATTGTCGTCTCCCCTCTTATTGCCTTGATGAAGAACCAAGTGGATATGATTCGCAATTTTGGGGCTGAACTTGGCATCGCGCATGTGATGAATTCGTCTTTGTCAAAGGCTGAGCTGTTGGAGGTGAAGGAGGATTTGAAGAGTGGAAAGACGAAAATGTTATATGTCGCACCGGAATCATTGACAAAGGATGAGACGGTGGAGTTTTTAAGAACCTTGAAGATTTCTTTTGTGGCAATTGACGAGGCGCATTGCATCTCGGAATGGGGACATGACTTCCGTCCAGAATACCGTCGTCTCCGCCCGATCATCAACGCCATCTCGCCGAAACTGCCCGTGATTGCCTTGACAGCCACCGCTACGGTGAAAGTGCAGCAAGACATCATGAAAAACCTGGAGATCCTCGATGCCAAGGTGTTCAAGTCGTCGTTTGACCGTCCTAATTTGTATTACGAAGTTCGTCCCAAGACCAAGGATGTCATCAAGGATATCATCAAATATATCAAGCAGAACCCAGGGAAGTCGGGCATCGTCTATTGCCTGAGCCGCAAGAAAGTGGAGGAACTGGCGGAGACACTCGTGGTGAATGGCATTCGGGCACTTCCTTATCACGCTGGACTGGATAGCCAGACCCGTAAGGAGAACCAGGATAAGTTCCTGATGGAGGAAGTGGACGTGATTGTCGCTACCATCGCCTTTGGCATGGGAATCGACAAGCCGGATGTGCGCTTCGTGATCCATCATGACATCCCCAAGAGCCTCGAAGGCTATTATCAGGAGACAGGCCGCGCTGGACGTGATGGCGGCGAGGGCAATTGTATCGCCTTCTATGATTACGAGGACATCCATAAACTGGAGAAGTTCAACAAAGGAAAGAATGTCGCTGAACAAGAAATCGCCCGCGAGTTGCTGAACGAGACCGTCACCTACGCCGAGTCAGCCGTGTGCCGTCATAAGCTGCTGCTTCATTATTTCGGCGAGGAATACACCAAGGAGAATTGCGGCTCATGCGACAACTGCCGGTTCCCCAAAGAGAAATTCGACGGCAAAGAAGACATGAAGCTGATCCTTGAGGCTGTGCTGGAAACTAAACAGCTGTTCAAGACCAAACATATCGCGGAACTGCTCGTCGGTAAACTGACGGGCGACATCAAGGCTGCCAAACAAGAAAACAGCGAGTTCTTCGGCGCAGGAGGGGATCATGACGAGAAATACTGGACGGCCATCATCCGTCAGGCCTTGGTTAACAAGTTCCTCTCGAAAGACATCGAGAACTATGGTGTGCTGAAGATTACGAAGGAAGGCAAGGACTTCATCAAGAAGCCTTATAGCATCATGCTGGTCAAAGACCACGACTATGACGCGGTCGATGACGAGGAATCGGAAGCCCTCGCCATGGGCATGGGTAAGGACAGCGGCACCGACCGCACCTTGTTCACCATGCTGAAAGACCTCCGTAAGACCATCGCCAAACAGAATAACCTGCCGCCTTTCGTCATCTTCCAGGATCCTTCGCTGGAGGATATGGCAATCCAATACCCCATCACCAAAGAGGAGATGACCCAGATTGCAGGTGTGGGCGCCGGTAAGGCGGAGAAATTCGGTGAGCCTTTCATCAAGCTGATTAAGGAATATGTGGAGGAGAACGAGATCACCCGACCCAACGACATGGTGGTGAAGTCGGTGGTCAACAAGTCGGCTCTAAAGATTCATATTATCCAGAATATCGACAAGCGCATTCCTTTAGAGGACATTGCCTACGGTAAAGGGCTTTCGTTTGACGAGTTGTTATCGGAAATCGAGAGCATCGTCTCAAGTGGCACCCGTCTTGACTTGAATTACTACATCGAGGAAAATATCGACATCTACCATCAGGAAGACATCCTCGATTATTTCCAAGAGGCTGAGTCGGACGATGTGCAGCAAGCGCTTCGTGAGCTTGGTGAGGACGAATACAGTGAGGAAGAGGTTCGACTGATGCGTATCAAGTTCATGTCGGATGTCGGCAATTGATGGCTTTATGGGGAGAACCTGTTTTTTTCTGGCTTTGGCGCTGGTGTTGCTTGTCGGATGCCAACGGGGCGGAATGAAGCAGCCGCAGTTGCTGTTGACGGAAGAACAAATGGTGGATGTGCTTGCCGACTCCTATCTTATTGAAGCCGAGCTGAACCAAAGGAAGTCGTTGGGCGAGAACGTGACGGAGTTACAGGTCGCCTATTACCAGCAGCTTTTTGAGCACTACGGGATCACCGACAGCATCTTTGACGAAAACATGGCCTATTATACCTATCAGCTTCCGATATTGGAGCGGATTATGGATTCGGTGAATGCGCGGTTTGTGAAGCTGCAAACTGCGCAATAAGAAAAAAAACGGGAGCTCGTTGATGCGGCTCCCGTTTTTTTGTCTGATCAATCGACTTTGAGTTTCTTGTACCTGAAGCGTTTTGGCTCCACGTTGCCGAGGCGTTTCATTTTGTTTTCCTCATATTCGGAGTAGCTTCCCTCGAAGAAATACACCTGTGAGTTACCCTCGAAGGCGAGGATGTGGGTGGCCACACGGTCGAGGAACCAGCGGTCGTGACTGATGATGACGGCGCAGCCGGCGAAGTTTTCCAAGCCTTCTTCCAAGGCGCGGAGGGTGTTCACGTCGATGTCGTTGGTGGGTTCGTCCAGGAGGAGCACGTTGGCTTCCTGTTTCAGGGTGAGGGCGAGATGCATGCGGTTGCGTTCGCCGCCCGAGAGCACGCCGGCTTTCTTTTGCTGGTCGTTTCCTCCGAAGTTGAATCGTGACACGTAGGCGCGTGAGTTCATGCTGCGTTTGCCGAGTTGAATCAGTTCGTTGCCGCCGCTGATGACCTCCCATACGGTCTTCTCTGGGTCGATGTCGGCGTGTTGTTGGTCCACATAGCCGATTTTGACGGTCTCGCCAACCTCAAAGGTTCCCGAGTCGGGTTTCTCTAAGCCCATGATGAGTCGGAACAGGGTGGTCTTGCCTGCTCCATTGGGGCCGATGACGCCGACGATGCCGCCTTGTGGCAGGCTGAAGCTGAGGTTCTCGAACAGCAGCTTGTCGCCGTAAGCTTTGGTGACATCGTGTGCCTCGATGACCTTGGCTCCTAAGCGGTCGCCGTTGGGGATGTAGATTTCGAGTTTCTCTTCTTTTTCTTTCACGTCTTCGTTGAGCATCCGCTCGTAGGATTCGAGACGGGCTTTGCCTTTGGCGTGGCGGGCTTTCGGGGCCATGCGCACCCATTCCAGCTCACGTTCCAGGGTCTTTCGGCGTTTGCTCTCGGTCTTTTCTTCCATGGCGAGGCGGGCGGTCTTCTGGTCGAGCCACGACGAGTAGTTGCCTTTCCAGGGGATGCCTTCGCCACGGTCGAGTTCGAGGATCCATCCAGCCACATGGTCGAGGAAGTAACGGTCGTGGGTGACGGCGATGACGGTGCCTTTGTACTGTTGCAGGTGGCTCTCCAACCACTGGATACTCTCTGCGTCGAGGTGGTTGGTGGGCTCGTCGAGGAGCAGGATGTCGGGTTCTTGCAGCAGCAGGCGGCAGAGGGCCACACGGCGGCGTTCACCTCCTGAGAGGTTCTTCACAGGGGTGTCGCCCTCGGGACAGTTAAGGGCATCCATGGCACGTTCCAGCTTGCTGTCGAGTTCCCAAGCGTCGTGTTGCTCGATGAGTTCGGTGAGCTCGCCTTGACGGGCGATGAGCTTGTCGAAGTCAGCGTCAGGGTCGGCAAATTGGTTGTTGACTTCCTCGTATTCTTTGAGGATGTCAACGATTTCCTGCACGCCTTCTTCCACCACTTGACGGACGGTCTTGCTGTCGTCGAGCTGCGGCTCCTGGTCGAGCATACCTACCGAATAGCCGGGCGAGAAGACCACTTCGCCGTTATAGGATTTCTCCTTGCCAGCGATGATGCGCAACAGGGTGGATTTTCCCGCTCCGTTCAAGCCGATGATGCCGATTTTCGCTCCATAGAAGAAGGAGAGGTAGATGTCTTTGAGAATTTGTCGTGACGGCGGGATGACTTTGCTCACGCCCACCATCGAGAAGATGATTTTTTTGTCGTCTGTTTGTGCCATTTATATTGAATTTTGTTATTATTTTTTTTGATCGATACCTATGCCAATTGTATTTTGTTTATTTTGTAATCAATTCTCTATACATTCTAAACAATTCCGCCACAATCTCACTTTCCGTCATTTTTGGGTTAAAGCCGTAGGCTTGCATCACGGCGCGGTCGTTGGCTTGGTGGGCTTTGCGGAGGTCGGCGGGCATGAAGGTTTCGTCGTACATGTCGGCCAGGGTGCTATCGGGGTATTTCGCTCTTGTGTCGAGGATGGCTTGCGCGGTTTCTTCAATCTTAGTCTTTTGCGCCTCGGTGGGGTTGGGCCAGGGGAAGTTGTTGTAAACGATGTCTTTGGAATATCTGAAATCACTTTTTAACCGACCACAAACCATCTTAGTCCAAGCGATATGGACGGAACTTGTCAACACGCCAAACTCAAATAGTCCAGCATCAGGGATGATAAGCGCCGAATTGGTAGGAATGGTTTCGTAGCCCAAAAATCCCATCGGAATGTATTTCCGATTCTCTGACGATGTAGCCGGTATGATGATATATTTTTCTGGGTTTTTCAACTCTCTGAACAATGCGGGCGTATCGGCAAGTTTCTGTCTGTCAGGTGCTCCTTTCAACCTGTCTTGTCGGCACAAAACAACTCGTTTGTTGACTTCCGGCAAACTCCGCAATTCCGTTGGACTTGCACCGACAAGCCACAAGCACCATCGCTTCTTGTTGTTAATAAATTCCTCTGCACCAACAAGTTTCTTGATAAATCTGATGGCATTAGGCTCTTTCTTGATGAAATCATCGTATTTGTCTGCTTCGATGATTAGATGGCCTCCATCTGCTGGCCGATTGCCCGTGGTCATAAATGGCACCTCACAAATCGGCTTGTTGCGGCTTTCAATCCAAACGGTTTCAGCATCAATCAGATAGGGGTTGATGTTTGCGGCTTCGATCGACTCTTTTTCATCGATGAAAATGCGCTTGGGCTGGGCTTTGGAATTGTTGGACGAGAACCCGATGACAACACAATGCACCTGTGCCTTTTGCTCGCTCTCGCTGTCCCAACGGAAAGTCCTGTAAGCGAAGTCAATGTGGATTCCGAAACGCTCAAACAGGGGCTTCCAAACAGTAGCTACTTGCTCGCCTTGCGTGATGCTGTTGGTAGAAACAAAAGCACACTTGGTAGGCTTGTTTTGAATGAGTTGCGCCGCCTTGTAGTACCAATTGGCCACATAGTCAATTTTTCCCGCTGATTTATAAGGTTTTCCGTTTGAATCAAGGTAGGTTGCTAGCGTTTCTTCCTTCTGTTCTTTGCTTTGTAACGAATACCCCACAAACGGCGGATTGCCCATGATATAGTCATATACCATAGGCTTGGGCTGGGCTTTGGGAAGTCCAGTAAGTTCTTCTACTTCCTTTGCCACGACGTTCAACTCCTTGTAATGTTTGCCATATTCAGGCTTGGTATCGCTTACAACGAGACCTGCGCCAGACTTTTCTTCAAGATAGTAGTTCAGTTTGTCAGTGAACAAAAATCCCTTTGTTTTTTCCTCACCGAGGGTGGTCCAATCGAGTTTCAAAGCGTTGCCTTCCACTATGTTGGCGTGGCTCTTGAGCGGAAGGAAGTCGATATTTTGTCCGATGAGTCTTTCGGTTTCCTCTATCATTTGGCACTCAGCAATCCAAAGGGCGGTTTTGGCCACCGTCACGGCGAAATCGTTGATTTCGATGCCATAAAATTGGTTGATTGTCACCTTGATAAACTCCTCGTTGAAACCAAGTACCTTCTCGCCATTGTTCAAAATGGAAATGATTTTGTTCTCCATGCGGCGGAGGCTCAAATAGGTTTCGGTGAGGAAGTTACCGCTGCCGCAAGCGGGATCGAGGAAGGTGAGGCTGCCGAGTTTTCGCTGGAAATTGAGCAAGGCTTGTCTTCTATCGGATGTGGTGGTTCGCGCACTTAAGATCGCTTCAAACTCCGCGCTTAAGTCGTCCATAAAAAGTGGGTCGATTACCTTATGGATGTTGGCAATGGAGGTGTAGTGCATCCCGCCTTTGCGGCGCGTGTCAGGATTGAGGGTCGATTCAAACACCGCGCCGAAGATGGTTGGCGAGATTTCGCTCCAGTCGAAGGGTGCACAATGGTTCACAATGACATCTACGATCTCCTGCGTGAAGTTCGGGATTTCAATGTCGTCAGCGGCGAAAAGTCCTCCGTTTACATAGGGGAACGGATTGATTTTCAAGTCGTACTTGTCGCGATTTTCCAGTTTTGTATCTAGTGCCTTGAATAGTTCTATCAAACCATGTCGTAGTTCTTCAGGGTGGAATGTTTTAATGTAATCCACGAAAGTGGTGCGTGTTTCAAACAGTCCCGCATCTTCTGCATAAAAACAAAACACTAGCCTGACACATAGGATATTGAGCGAACGAAGGCTTTCATCGTTGGGGTTAATGTATTCTTTGATGAGCGCGTCGTAGAGTTTTCCAACGAGTTCGCCTGCCTTTAACGATATTTCCTCTTCGCGACGGATTTCCTCGCTTCTTCTATCTACAAGGAATTGAAGTCGATAGTATTCCTTTTCAAGATTCTCCAACATGATTTTCTGAGGATCGGCATTGGGCTGCTCCATATCATATACCCAGAACTCCTTGAAGTTGCAGGTCACTATCCAGCGTGGAGCCATAGACAGCGGCAGTCCCGATGCATAGCGACGCGCCTGTTGGTAAGGTGTGAGTTCAGTGCCATCACTTTGCTTGGCCTTAGCCGAAAGGTCAACGTGCGAGCCTTTCTGCTCAATCAGCACCTTAGTGGGCATGACGTAGCCATCTATGTAGTCGGCTCCTTTTTCTTTGGTGATGGTCTTTACGGGAATTTCAAACTGCATCATTTTGGTGGGGTCGTCCACGCCAAAGATGTTGTGGAGCAAATCCAACCAAAAACGTTGTGTTTCACCTTTCTCGTAACCTTTGTCATGCCATGTTTCGGCGAATCGGCATGCGGCTTTCTGTTGCGCAATCGGGCTCATATTGTGGGGCATTATTCGGTGGCATTGGTAATCGTTTTCCTCATGGCTGTCTCCAATTTTTCCGTCGCCTTCCCCCAGTCATACACGCGGTTGGTGAAGTCGAACCCGCCTTGGGCGATTTGATGGGCTTTTTCCTTGTCGGTTAAAAGGGTGACGATATTATTCGCCAACTCCTCGGCGTTGCTGCCTACCAGGATCTCTTCGCCGGATTTGGCGCCTAACGAGCCGTTCGCCAACGGCGTTGTGATGGCGGGAAGTCCCATCGACATGGCCTCTAACAATTTGTTCTGTAATCCTGTGCCGATGCGCATGGGAGCGATGAAGACTCGGCTTTGGGCGTAGGCATCGCGGATGTCGTCGAGCCAACCGCTGACGATGATACGTTCGCAGGCGGCTTTTTTGACCTCCGGAGCGGGAGTGGCACCCGCGATATACATGGTGGCTTGGGGCAACTGTTTCCAGACGAGCGGCAGAATCTCGTTGGCGAGGTAGTTCACCGCGTTCACATTGGGGGCATAACTCATGTTGCCAGTGAACACAATGTCGTATCGTTTTTCTTGTTGTTGAGGCTTGAAAAAGTCATGATCCACACCGTTGGGGACGATGAGAATCTCTTGATGCCGAGGATGCGGAATGAGGTCGCGGTCCGACTGGCTGATGATGGTCTTGACCTCGAAGTCATCAAACACCACTGCCTCGTAACGGCAAAGTCGTTTGTATTCCATGTTGTAAATCGGCTTGGTGAGGAAGCTGGCGATGTCACGCCGACGTTTCATGCCGTAGGAGAACACGTCTTGGTAGTCGATGGCTTTGGGTGTTTTTTTGTGACGGATGTACTCTGCCACACGGACGAGTTGGGCGAAGAGCAGGTCGGGTTTGTGTTTGGCGATGAGCTCATCTACCCGTCGGGCGGCTTCCCTATGATAAAAATAACCACATTGCAGGGGAAGTCCAGTGAAGAAAGCCTTGGCTAACCCGAAAAGGATGCTGATTTTCGAGAGCTTGATGAAATTGATGGAGCTGCAATAGGGCTGAAGCGCTTGGAAGGCTTGCTGTTCATCGACGTGTGGGTCGTCGTTGAGGGCGCAGAGCACAATCTCGTTGCGCTTGGACAGCTGCTTGATTTGGTTGTATGCTCTCAGCTTGTCGCCTTTTTCAAGCGGATAGGGTATGCGGGGCAATAGGACAAATAGCTTCATACAAATGTGATTTTCGACGTGGGTTTGATCTGTTCGTAAAACAACAGGAGCCGTTGTATGATCTTGCGGTTGTCGTAAACCTCCTCCACCAGCTTTCGCGCGGCTTTCCCGATTTCTGTGGCCATGGAGGGATTCTCGTTGATGCGTCGGATGCTGTCAACCATCTTGGCGGGATTCTCTGCGATGATGATGTTGACATCTTCCTCGTAAAGGATGCCCTCGGCACCGACGAAGGTGGTGATGACCGTCTTGCCCAACGCCATCGACTCAATGATCTTGATGCGTATGCCGCTGCCCGAGAGCAAGGGCACAATGGCAACATCGTGGTTTGTGACGAATTCTTTGGCGTCGGCGACCTCACCGATGACATCGACATGGGGGTTCTGCAAGTTCTTCAACCACTCGGGCATGTTGCGCCCTGCAAGGTGGAAGACGAACTCCGGCACCTTGGCGACGACCGCATCCAGACAATGGTCGATGAACCAGCTGATGCCTTCTTCGTTGGGCATCCAGTTCATAGATCCGATATGATAGAATTGGGGCTTTTCATGGCACTCATACTGCGGCTGGAATTCCTCGGGATAGACACCGTATGGGATGTCGATGGTAGTGGTGGCGCAGTATTTGCGGAAGAATGCGGCGTCTTTACGGGTGATGGCCGCGATGCCGTCAACCTTGTCAATGGCCGACAGCTCGTAGTTGCGCAGGGTCTTGGCCAGATGACGGATATAGGCGCGTTTCAGGAAAAACTTCGTCCCTTTGGCGATGCGCTCCCAGATGAGATGTTCCACATTGTGCGCCCGAAGCACGATGCTGGCCTTGGAATGCGCGCGGATGGTGTCGATATAGGGTGTCATGTAGAGGGTCTCTAACTGCACCACGTCAAAGCTGTCTTTCTTCAATACCTCCACAAGACGTTTCGTGAACTCTTTGGAGATGAAACGCTCCACATGATATGACTTGCTGGAGAACAGGTTCTTGAACGCTTGGATGGGCTTGACCCGCAAGTCAACATCAATCAACTCGATGCCTGTTTTTTTCATATAATCCTCAGGGATGTCATCGTAGCTGACGTTGTATTTCTTGCTGTTTACAGCCAAGATCTTGACCTGGTTACCCGTGTTTAGGAGGCCGTTGACAATGCTGTGCATGGCCATGGGACCGCCTTCTGTCGCGGGATAAGGTGGTTTATTGCACAGGATGAGTATCTTCATGATGCGGTGTTTTTTCGAGGGATGATTTTTCGGAAGGCCTTCTTCCAACTGTCACCGTCAAACAACGAGGCGTCGCTGGTCGCCTTGAAAGTCAAAAAGACGCCAATAGGGAACAGTAGGAGGGAGGATAGCCACACGCCGAGGAACATGTTCAGGTCGCCGAATTCGGCCATGCGTTCCGCCACGGTGGAGACGATGTAATAGATGACGAAAAAAAGGACGGAGATCACCACGGGCAATCCCAACCCGCCTTTGCGGATGATGGTGCCGAGTGGCGCCCCGATGAAGAAAAAGATCAGGCAGGCGAAACTCAGCGTGAATTTCTTGTGCCACTCTTTTTTGTGTTTCTTGATGTTCAGCATTTGCGCGCCTAAGTCTTGTTTGTAAAATGCTACGTTCTCCTTGGCGTTGCGTGAGAGCCCGGAAGCGAGTTCGATGACGTTGGCGCGGGTGTTCGGGTCGAGATGTTCCACCAAAGGCCAGGTGAGAGGTGAGTGAAGAGCGTTGAGTGTTGAGAAATGAGTGGTGTCGAGCGATTTCCCGGTTTCGTAATTGCTTAAGCGTTGAACGAAACTCTCGCTGAATTTCTCAGTCCTCTCGTCATAACGCCGTTCCAAGGAGTCCAAGGCAGTGCTGAGCTGATGGGTGTTCATCATGGCTTGGTAGCTCTTGAACAAGTCTTCGCTGGATCGGGTAAGGTCGAAGCTCTCCAGACTGAATTTGATTTGCTCTTCTTTGAACGACATTCGCTCGAAAGGACGATGGGTGCGGAAAGTCTGCTTGTCGGAGTTGTCCTCAGTATAGTTGAAGCCGTTGTAAAGCGTGAAGATGATCGTGCGCTGGTTGGGACTGATCGCCATGGATCCCGAGTCGGCTACCATGATTTTGGTATTCCCTTCACGGTCCGTGTGGTCGTATATCTTTACCCCGTAGATGTTGCTGCCGTCTTCACCTTTTCGGTCAACATAGATGACGTAGTTCTCGATGTCCTTGTAAAACACACCTTCCTTGATTTCGAAAGCCAGCTTCTGCTTCCTGATGTCGAACAACAGCGTCTTGAATTTCAACATGGCAATGGGATTGATGCTGTTGGAGAAGATGAAGGCCAGTCCGCTGAGACAGACCGACAAGATGACCAAAGGCCGCATGACCCTCCAAATGGAGATGCCGGATGCCTTCATGGCCACCAACTCATAATGCTCGCCGAAGTCACCAAAGCACATGATCGATGCCAAAAGAATTGCTAAGGGCAAAGCCATCGGCACAAAGGTCACAGAAGCGTGAAAGAATAACTCGCCTATAATCTTGAATGACAGTCCTTTGCCTACGAAATCATCCACATAAACCCACAAGAACTGCATTAATAGCACAAAAATCACGATGAAAAACGTGAAGATAAAGGTCCCCAAAAAGGATCGTAATATGAGTTTATATAGCTTTTTCACTATTTGAGATTGATTGCAAAACTACAACTTTTTTATAATAAAAAGAAGTTTCTTGGGTTAATAATATTGTTTCTTTTGAATCGTTCAACAGAACAACTAATTAACTGGACAACTGAACTACTGAATTAACTGAACAACTGATTATGATTGATTTTTTCAAAGGCATTAATATTGCTGTCACAGTTAGCGACAAAGACGGTAACGTGATTTATCAGAACGACAGTTCCATCGATGTGAACGGCGACGCGCGTGGCCGTAACTTGGAGCAATGTCACAACCCCAAGTCTTGGGAAATGATTTGCCACATGTTGAAGGAGAACGTCTCCAACGTATATACAATCTCAAAAAAAGGCAAGAAGAAGTTGATTTACCAGACTCCGTGGTACGACCAGGATGACAAAACCACTCCTGCCGGACTGGTGGAGTTCTCCATCATCCTTCCCGAAGAGATGCCGCATTATGATAGGGGGAGCTGAGAATTGAGTATTTTCTAAATGCTCAATTAAACGTGAAGAGTAGATTCCCAAAGAAATTCCACAAGGTAGAGGCTCCCACAGCGAAAATCTTGCTGAGGTAGAAATTCCATTTCAGCTTGCCGTTGAGCAGATACACCGTCAGCGTGTCGATGCCCAAGCCGACAAGGGAGATGGCAAAGTATTTGGCGTATTCGGTTCCGACTTGTGGGTTGGTGCTTTGGAAGGTCCACCACCTGTTAAGGAGATAGTTGCTTGTGGCTGCCACAATGAAACCCAGGATGTTGCTGAGGTATTTATTACATTTAAAGACCTCTTTGAACAGCCAGGTCACTCCGAAATTCACGAAAACCCCGGAGAACCCCACCGCGCCAAACTTGAGGAATTTCAAGAGGACTTGGTTCATGTTTAGAGGAACTTGGTGAGGAAGATGAAAGGCATCAGCGTCTCAATGCCATCAAAGACGAAAACGGGTCCCTTCGTGCCTTGACAGAGTATTCTCATGGGACGTTGCGACCGCTGCTCCGTCTCCACCATGACTTGCCGGCAGGCTCCGCAAGGCGGGATGGGTTCGTTTACCTCGGAGTGGTCGGATTGAGCGGTGATGGCGATGGCTTCCACTGGGACATCGGGATACTGCGCCTGCGCCGAGAACAAAGCCACACGCTCAGCGCATAAACCACTGGGATATGCCGCGTTTTCAATGTTGTTCCCTTTTACGATGACGCCGTTTGCCAGCTTTACGGCTGCACCCACATGGAATTGTGAGTAAGGTGCGTACGAGTTCTTTGCCGCTTCATGAGCCTGACGGAGGAGCTCGGCATCGTTCGGCTCCAGTTCCCGCTCGTCTTCATAGACCAGATAGTCTGAAATGAATTGTTGCTTTTTCATGATGTCAATGGGGTGTTCCCCTTCCTGTTTTTGAACGCAAAGATAAACAAAGAATTGAAAAATGCATAAAAAGATACCCCTGCTTGTGATTCAATGGTGTCTTCAGGCAACATGGAGATCAAAATGATGACCATGAAAAGGGTATATAGCATGGTTCGGTTTTCTTTGGATGCAAGATAAGGATAAAGCAAGACGAAGAGGAACAGCAGCAGTCCGATGACTCCGAATCCCACCGTGATGGAGAGATATTGGTTGTGCGCTTTGTGCCGGTATTGTGCCTCGAGGGGCGACTGTAGCTCGTCGTATGCTTGTTGGTAGGCTTGTGGGATGTCGCCAGTCCCGACTCCGAAGACGGGATGCTTTTTTATGAGATGCCAGGATGCCCGAGTGTATTCAAGCCTTTGTGACAACGACCCGCCGTTGGGGTTGTTGAACCTACGGTACTGGCCGTACTCGAATAAAGTCTCGGAGAGGCGGGCGTAGAGACCTGAACGGGACCAGTTGACATAGTTGGCGATGCCTTGTTCCACGTTGCGGATGTCCTGGTCGTCCAAAGCAGCGATGCCTTCAGCGTCTTTTCGCAAGCCTTTGCTGGCCAGGTATCGGATGAGGGTGGCTTCCAGGTTTTCTCCGTTGGTGGTCAAGCCGTCATAGTCCAAGGAACTCCGTTGGTTCCAGGCCTCCCGCATCTCCATCTGACAGATATATAAACCCACGTAATGCCCGTCTTCCACCGGGAAGTATATCGTGTCGTGCCAGTAATCGTGGCCTTGGGCGGTCTTCTTGTCCAACGCAGCGAGGTCAACGGGCGCGACATGAAGCATCGGGCTGATGGTTCGGTACAGCAGCCACGCTGCTAGGATGGGAACCCCAAGGATGATGACGAGGGACACTATTCGCCAGCCTTTGTTTTTTACTTTTTTGAAGAAAAGATACAGCACCGCTGCGGCGATGATGCCAAGGAGTGCCGCGTAACCCGACAAGGACTCAAAGATATAGAGTTGATAGGCAAACCAGCCCATCAGCAGGACGCATATAAGCGATTCCCACCAGGGCATCTTCCGGGTGAAGAGATGGTAGCCGATGATCCCCATCACCAACACGATGTTGAGGCAGATGCGGATGTGGCTGATGTGACGGGAGATCTTTCGGATGTCGGTATAGTCGTGCTGGAGGTAATGGCTGAAGCTGATGCTGGTGGCCACTAATACTGACAACACATAGACTAGCAGGAGCCAACCTGTATAACGTTGGTCCAGGGGCTTTGTGGAGGAGAGAATCAATGGGAAGATAAGCAAAGGGAGCTTCACCCTGAGGTCTTTCCAGGCGTATGCAAAGTCAGTGGTGTAAAAAAGTCCAATGATATGCAATATATATATTGAAATAAGGACTATAGCTACTTTGTTGTGTGCAAAGCGTTTGAGTTTGGCAGAGATGGGGTCACCCATGAAGAGCCAAATAGCGAGAAGCAGGATTTGGGAGACACTCATCATAAATGGCGACAGGGTAAGGCTTGCCGCCATCAGGGCCAGGGCGATGAAGTAGGCCGTGGGCTCGTAGGGTTGTGTTGTTTCTCTCCAGCTCACGGTTTCAGGATGGAGTCGTAACGGGATTTGTCGAGCAGGATTTTGAAGGCTTCCTGTAGCTCGTCGTCATTTTCGAGGGATGCCACGATGCGTCCCACTTGATAGTAATAGCGACCGACGATTTCGAGGCGGAGCAGTTCTTCGATGTCCTTGCGGTTCTTTATGAGGTCGTTTTCCTTGTCGTCTTTCAGCTTTTTCTCAAGAGCGTCAATCTGGGGTTGGATGCTTTCGAGATAGCCTTCTTCTTTGGCCGAGGTTTTAAGGTCGGCGAGGGTTTTTTCGCTTTCGGTGGTGTAATTGAATTCCTTTGATTTCACGAAGCTCATGAAGTCCTGATAGGTGGCGTCATCGATATTGAATTCGTTGGCGGGAGCGATGCTCTTGTGCTCATGGGCGTATTTGGTGGCGTAGTCGAAGATATAGTTTTTCGCGTAGAGGTAGGCGGTTACGGTGGCGTATTTTGTGGGTTCGATTTTCACGTCGGGCATGATGCCGTGGCCTTCATAGACGGTGCGACCGGCCATGGTGCTGAAGGGTTTGCCGAGTGTGTCTTGGGGAGTGGAGGGTTGGGGGTTGAGAGTGTCGCTGGTAGCTTTGTGTTTTTTGGAGTAGTCGATTTCTTGGATGCAACGTCCACTGGGGATATAGTATTTGGCGATGGTGACTTTCATCTGGGTGTTATAGGTGAGGGGCAGGATGTTTTGCACGAGGCCTTTGCCGAAGGTGCGTTGTCCGATGATGACCCCGCGGTCATAGTCTTGGATGGAGCCAGAGACGATTTCGCTTGCGGAGGCGCTTCCGCCATCGACGAGGATCGCGAGTGGGATTTCTTCATCTACTGGCATTTTGTCTGTGTTATAGACACGTCCTGAGTTCTGAGCTTTGCCTTTGGTGGAGACGACAGGTTTGCCTTTGGGGATGAAGAGGTTGACGATGTCAACTGCTTCGTTGAGCAAGCCTCCGCCGTTTCCTCTGAGGTCGATGATGAAGCCTTTCAGCGCGTGTTCTTTTTTCATGTCAACCAGATGTTGTTTCAACTCGTTGGCGGCTTCTTTGGTGAAGCTGGTGAGGGTGACATAGCCGATGCCGTTGTCGAACACAGTGGTGTAAGGGATGTTTTCGATTTTCACCTTTTCGCGTTTCAGGGTCTTCTCGATGGGTTTGTTCTCGCCATAGCGGCGTATTTTGATGGTCACCTCGGTGCCGGGTTGGCCTTTCAGCAGCTCGCTGACCTGTTCTGTGGATTTCTTGTGGGTATCGACACCGTTGACGGAGAGGATGACGTCGCCAGCTTCCAGTCCGGCTTTTTGGGCAGGCCATCCCTCGTAGGGGTCGGAGATGCGGGTGTATTCCCCGTCATACTGGATGAGGGCTCCGATGCCGCCATATTCGCCAGTGGTCATGAGCTTGTAGTCCTCGATTTCTGACTCTGGGATGAATACGGTATAGGGGTCCATTTCCTTGAGCATGGCGTCGATGGCGATTTCGTTGAGCTCGCCTGGGTTGATTTCATCGACGTAATTCAAGTTGAGTTCCCGAAGCAGGCTGTTGTAAATGTCGATGCTTTTCGAAATCTCGAAGTTGTTTTGTTTTTCTTGTCCGATGGTCGCCAACGGAGCCAACAGTCCGATGACGATGGCGATGATGGTGGTTCTTTTCATATTTTTTCTTCTTTCTTCTTACTTCTTCCTTGCTTACGGGACAGGATCATATCCGCTTCCGCCCCAGGGGTTGCATGATAACACTCGTTTTATTGTCAGCCAGCTGCCTTTGAACGCGCCGTACTTCTCTAAGGCTTGGATGCCGTAGTTTGAGCAGGTCGGGGTGTATCGGCAAGCGCCGCCCAGCCAGGGTGAAAGGGTGATCTGATAGAGTCGGATCAGTCCGATCAGGAGTTTAGTCAATGGTCTGAATCTCTTTTTCATGGCGTCGGATGAGTTCCTTGATGGCTTTGCCGGTTTTATGAAACATCTCCTCGTAGGAATGGATGACAGTCGCTGTGTATATTAACGCCACATCGACGGAAATCGTATGTTGCAGACACATTTCATAGAGTGCTGACTTGTTTTTTCTCCACGACTCACGGATCAGCCGTTTCACACGGTTGCGCTTGAAAGCGTGGTGGAAGCGTTTCTTCGACACCGAGAGGAGCAGGCGGCAAGTCACTGGCTTGTCGCCGACAGGCTGAAAACGATAGACGACCCGATAGGGATAACAAGAAAAACCAGTCCCTTTTTCGAAAAGAGACTGGATGTCATTTTCCTTGCAGATCCGTTCGTATTTCGGGAAATCCTCCATTTTATTTTTTCTTGTTCTTCTTGATTTCTGCGGCGACAAACTCCTCAATGGCCATGGTCATCGAAGGGGCGGTTTCTGTAGGCGCATGGAAATCAAGACGGAAGCCGGCCTCTGTGATGGCATGGCAAGTGGCTTCTCCAAAGCCTCCGATGGCGACATCTTTTTGTTTGAATTTCGGGAAGTTCGTCTTGAGCGACTCAATACCCGCGGGGCTGAAGAACACCAGCATGTCGAAATCTCCAATCTTGATGGTCTTGGAGAGGTCGGCGGAAACCGTGCGGAACATCACCGCTTTGGTGAAGTTAATCTTCGCTTCGGTGAGCAGGTCGGTGTTGCTGTCGGAGCTGATATCGGAACAACAGTAGAGGTAGTTCTCGTCTTTATGTTTCTTGATGATTTCCAGCAAGTCAGTGAAGGTCTGGTTGCCATAAAACACCTTGCGCTTGCGATACTGCACATAACGTTGCAGATACAAAGCCGTGGACTCGTTGATGCAGAAATATTTCAGGGTCTCCGGAACGGCATAGCGCATCTCTTTAGCCACTCTGAAGAAATGGTCAACAGCATTGCGGCTGGAAAGGATGATGGCGGTATATTCAGGAAGCTTGATGTGTTCTTGGCGAAGTTCACTGGCGGTGACACCTTCCAACTTAATGAATTTCTCAAAGGTGAAGTTGACCCCGTATTTCTTCATCAGGTCGCCGTACGGTGTTTTTGAGACATCAGCAGGCTGGGGCTGGGATACTAATATTGATTTGATTTTCATGCAGTTTCATTTTAAAGCACAGGGGTATGGCTGAAATAGCGCATTCCTGCAACAAGAACCAATAACATAGGTGCCAATTCGAGCGTGCAAAAATACAAAAAAATATAAAATGAAGGCAATTTTGAAAAAACTCGTGTCTCAATCCATTCCAAAGTCGTTCGTGTCAACGCGGCAACAATCAGAATGCCGATGCCAATCCATGTGAAGATGGAGTTGGGGATGTAAAGTACCAGCCAGAGAACGGGTTGGATTATCAAGAAACATAGTGTTGACACGGAAAGTTGTACGGTAAATTGCCGAAGCACCACTTCTTTTTGTTTGAAAAGCCATCCCATGAATCCAAGGATCAGGTAGCGCAATAACACCCAGCCTGAAACAAAGCCTAACAGGACGGCGAAAGTGTTAAATCCATTATAGGTGAGCACGTCACGTGAAAATACCACGCAAGCTTTTTGCACGAAGAGTGTCATCACCAAAATATAGGAGAGGATGAAGGAGAACCCGATGAAACTTCGGGTCGGTGTCCATTCACGAAGCAGCTGGTTGGTGTGAGCCACGCCACCTGGCACGCTGAGCAGCTGGCGGAACTGGCGAGGGTAGAGTTGCTTGTTGATGACCACCAAAAGCAACACAGCGGCCAGTAAAAGAAGGTTCCATCCGGCTAACACCTCGTGTGTGACACGTGTCATGGGACTAATGACACTCCTGAATCCCGACGTGATGAAACTCGGCACCACGCTGTCGCAGCACAACGAATCCGAGGCTTGCAGCGTGTCGGCGTTGATGCTGTCAACGAGGGGGTTCCAATAGGTGACAAAAAGAGAGTCGGGCATGGATGTGATTTTTTGGGCTGCAAAAATAATAAATAATCATGAATTTTTTATATTTGCACACCCAAACGAAACAACAAATAACAAATAAACAATTCAACAATCAACATGGACTTAATGCAAGAAATCATTGCCAATGCCCAAGCTCATAAGCAGCGCATTGTGCTTCCCGAGGGTGACGAACCCCGTACTTTAAAAGCCGCTGACCGCCTTCTCGCTGATGGCGTCGCTGACATCATCCTTATCGGTCCCGCCGAGAAAATCAAAGAGATGACCGCCGAGTTCGGTCTCCAAAATATTGGCAAAGCCCGCATCATCGACCCGAGCGCCAACCCTGATCGTCAAAAATATGCCGACCTTCTCTATGAGATCCGTAAAGCCAAAGGCATGACCCCGGAACAGGCCTACGACCTGGCGGGTAACTTCATGTATCTCGGCATTCTGTTGGTGAAGGCTGGAGAGGCTGATGGTCTCGTCAGTGGTGCTCGCAGTACCACGGGTGACATGCTTCGTCCTGCCTTGCAGATCATCAAGACCGTCCCTGGCGTGAGCTGTGTGAGCGGCGCCTTCACCATGTTCCTGCCTGAAGGTTGCCCCTACGGCACCGACGGACGTATGGTGTTCGCTGACTGCGCGGTCACCCCGATGCCGACTGCTGAGCAGCTCGCCGAGATTGCCATCTGCACCGCCGACACTGCCAAGGCCATCGCGAAGATTGACCCTGTCACTGCCATCCTGAGCTTCTCCACCAAGGGTAGCGCGAAACATGAGGTGGTTGACAAAGTCATCGAGGCCACCCGCATCGCCAAAGAGCGCCGCCCCGACCTCGTCCTCGACGGCGAACTGCAGGCCGATGCCGCCATCGTGCCTTCTGTGGGTTCCAGCAAAGCCCCGGGTAGCCCCGTCGCCGGCAAGGCCAACACCCTTGTGTTCCCCTGCCTCGAAGTGGGTAACATCGCCTATAAGCTCGTCCAGCGTCTGGCCGGTGCCGAAGCTGTGGGCCCCGTGCTTCAAGGACTCGCCAAACCTTGCAATGACCTCAGCCGCGGATGCTCCATCGACGACGTCTATAAACTTGTTGCTATTACCTGCAACCAAGCCATCGCCCAAAAAAATTGAGAATTTTGAATTAAGAAATTAGAGTTAGCCCGATAGGGCTTAAAGTTCGTAAAAATGAAGATATTGGTATTAAACTGCGGCAGCTCCTCTATTAAATATCAGCTGCTGGATATGGAAAACGCAAATAGCGCTCATCTGCTGGCCAAGGGCCTCCTTGAACGTATTGGCCTCGAAATGGGCGAGTTCACCCACAAATACAATGGTGAGAAATACTACGAACAACTTCCTATCCCGAATCATACCGAGGGTATCAAGTTGGTGCTAAAAGCCTTGGTGGATCCCAAGATGGGGGTCATCAAAGACTTGAAAGAGATTAACGCCGTCGGCCATCGCGTGGCTCATGGTGGTGAGACCTTTACCAAGAGCGTCGTTATTAATAAAGAGGTGATTGCTGGCATCGAGGCGCTTTGCGATCTCGCCCCGTTGCACAACCCGGGCAGCTTGCAAGGCATCCACGCCATGGAAGAAGTGCTTCCCGGCATCCCGATGGTCGCGGTGTTCGACACCTCGTTCCACAGCACCATGCCACCCGAGGCTTATCTCTATGCCGTGCCTTACGAGTATTATGAGAAATACCGCGTGCGTCGCTATGGCTTCCATGGCACCAGCCATAAGTTTGTCGCTGAGAAAGCCGCCGCTTTCGTTGACAAGGACTGGAAAAAAAGCAAGATTGTGACCTGCCATCTCGGAAGTGGCGCCTCCATCGCAGCTGTGCAATACGGACAGTCGGTGGAGACCTCCATGGGCTTCACCCCCGTGGAAGGCCTCGTGATGGGCAGCCGTACCGGCGACCTCGACTTGGGCGTGTTTATGTACATCATGGACAAAGAAGGGTTCACTACCAAAGAGATGAACACCTTAGTAAATAAGAAGTCGGGTCTTGTGGGCATCACCGGAGGCAAACAGGATATGCGTGACGTCCGCGCTGGCAAAGAAGAAGGCGACGAGCGTTGCACCTACGCCTTTAACATGTTCGCTCACCGCGTGAAGAAATATATCGGAGCCTATATGGCCGTCATGAACGGTGCCGACGTCGTGGTGATGACAGGCGGCATCGGCGAGAATGCCTGGTTCATGCGTGAGGCGATCCTCGAAGACATGGAGTTCCTCGGCATCAAACTCGACCATCGCGCCAACAAGGAAATCGCTGGCGACGCTGGCATCATCTCCACCCCCGACTCCAAAGTCACCGTGGTGGTCTATCCAACTGATGAAGAGTTTGTCATCGCTCAAGATACCTTTAACTTAGTAAATAATTAAGAATAAATAGTTTAGAAGAAAAATATAGAGACGCATAACCATGCGTCTCTATTTATAATATCCGTATCAATGTATCGGTTACAACAAATTGTGGAAATCGTTGACGGCCAGTGGATGGGCTGCCAAGAGGATCGCTTGGTGATGGATCTGCTCATCGACAGCCGGCAGGTGATCTCGGCAAATCAGACCTTGTTTTTTGCTTTGGTGACAAGTAGGAATGATGGCCATAAATATATAGAAGAACTTTACCAAAAAGGAGTCCGCGCCTTTGTGGTGAATCATATTCCTGCGGGCGACTGGGACGGAGCGGGTTTCGTGGTGGTAAAGGATACTTTGAAGGCCTTGCAGCGTCTTGCGGCATCTCACCGTTCACAGTTCAACATCCCCGTCATCGGAATCACGGGTAGCAACGGCAAGACCATCGTCAAGGAATGGCTGGCTCAGCTGCTTTCGCCCGATTATAATCTTGTTCGCAGCCCCAAGAGCTACAACTCCCAAGTGGGTGTGCCGCTCTCGGTGTGGCAGATGAACGGAGCGCATCAGTTAGGGATTTTTGAGGCGGGGATCTCCAAGTTGGATGAGATGTCGGCCTTGCAGAAAATCATCAAGCCGACCATTGGCATCTTCACTAACATCGGGCAGGCCCACGAAGAGAACTTCATCAGCTATATGCAGAAGGCAGGGGAGAAGCTTAACCTCTTCACTCAGGTGGACACCTTGGTCTATTGCATGGATTACTACGACATCCAGCAGGTGATTCTGCGTGCCGACCTTGGCAAAAAGGTTCATCTGTTGCCCTGGAGCCGTAAATTCAAAGAGGTGCCTGTCTATGTCGCTGCTGTGGAGAAAAAAGAAAGACTGTCATCGTTGGTTGTGGTGTATCAAAATGAGACCATGAAGTTTGACATTCCTTTTGTTGACGATGCCTCCATTGAAAACGCCATCCATTGCATCGTGCTATGCTTGTTTTTGAAGATGGACCCAGCGGTGCTGGCGGAGCGGCTTATGGGCTTGTCATCCATCGCCATGCGCTTGGAGATTAAAGCGGGAATCAACAACTGCACCTTGGTCAACGACTATTACAACTCTGATGTCAACTCCTTGGCGATTGCTCTCGATGTGATGAACCAACAGCGGCAACATAAAGACAAGGTTTTGATCCTCTCCGACATTCTGCAAAGTGGTCGTGATGAGCAGGAGCTGTATGGCTCCATCGCCCGTCTCATTGAGGAGAAGGGGGTGAACATGCTGATTGGCATAGGACCCGCCCTCATGCGCCAAGCCAAGCTGTTCCCCTTGAAGAGCTGGTTCTTCAAGGATGTCAACGAGTTCATGCAGCGTTTCCCGTTCTCTCAGTTCCATAACCAGACCATCCTGCTGAAAGGGGCGCGCGCTTTCGAGTTTGAGCTGATTGGCATGGAGCTGCAAGAGAAGGCTCATGAAACCGTGCTGGAGATTAACTTCAACCATTTGGTCAACAACTTTAATCATTATCGCTCACTCATCAAGCCGGAGACCAAGCTCATGGTCATGGTGAAGGCTTTCGGCTATGGCAGTGGCAATTACGAGGTGTCGAACATCCTTCAGTTCCATCGTGCGGATTACCTGACAGTGGCTTTTGCCGACGAGGGTGTTGAACTGCGTCGCGCGGGTATCAACTTGCCTATCATGGTGATGAGTCCCGAGGTGAACAGCTACGACAACATCATCAAATACCATCTTGAGCCGGAGGTGTTCAGTTTCCGTAACTTGGCGCTTATCGAGAAGGCTTTGGAAGTCACCGGGGTCACCATCCCGCTTAACGTCCATGTGAAACTCGACACGGGGATGCACCGTCTGGGCTTCTCGTTAAAGGAGCTTCCCGAACTGATTCAACGTATTAAAGCGAACCCGTTGATTCATGTGCGTAGCGTGTTTTCCCATCTGGCCACTGCTGACAATCCTGATGAAGATGCCTTCACCATGAGTCAGTTCAGGGTCTTCGAGGAAGGCAGCCGGATGATTGTGGAGGCCTTCCCATACAAGGTGTTGCGTCACATCCTTAACACGGCGGGCATCACCCGATTCACCCAGTACCAGTTCGACATGGTACGTCTCGGCATCGGCCTTTACGGCGTCGCCACCTGCAAGGAAGATGAAGGTGTGTTGGAGACGGTGGTGTCGCTCAAGACCACCATCAACCAGATTAAAGACATCCCTGCGGGCGACAGCATCGGCTACAATCGTCATGGCAGGGCGCTTCACGACATGCGAATCGGCATTGTGCCCATCGGCTATGCTGACGGCCTCTCGCGTCTGCTGGGCAATGGCAACGGCAAATTCTATATCAACGGCCAACAGGTGTCCATCATCGGCGACATCTGCATGGATATGTGTATGCTTGACCTCACTGGCGTGGAAGCCAAGGAAGGTGATACCGTCGTGATTTTTGATGCGGAGCATAGCATCAACGACATTGCCAATGCTTGCCAGACCATTCCATACGAGGTGATGACACGTATCTCACAACGGGTGAAGAGAGTTTATTATCAGGAATGATTTTTTTGGCCATCCCTTAATAAAATATATTTTTGTTCCCCTTCCGTGTTTTATAGAAAAATGACTATTTTTGCGGTGTGGGTTAAAAAAACACGGAAGCATGACGGCTGACGAATTAAAGGGAATCATTGCAGGAGGCGAGACCAGCACGGTTCAGTTCAAGCTGCAATTGGATAGTATGGACGGCATTGCCGCAACCGTTTCCGAAGGGATGGCCAAGCTTTTCCAACAGTCGGGATTGTTGTTTGTTGATGAAATGGTTGTGCCGGAAACGAGCATCTCAGATATTGATAAGGATAAGGTGTTGGAATATCTTCAGAAAATTAATGAGGACGACCTTGATTTGGATGTTGATAAGGAACAGATTTACAATAATATAGGAATTTTAAAGAACGGTCGTCTGTCCTTGGCTGGCTTGCTGTTTTTCGGCAAGTATCCGCAAAGATATAGACCCGCTTTCTGTATCAAAGCGGTGTCGTTTTATGGGAATGACATTGCCGACACTCATTACCGCGACAGCATTGACATAACGGGTACAATTCCAAAGATGTTTGAGGAGGGAATGCGTTTTTTCAGTATGAATCTGTTTCACACGCAGCAGGGTCAAGATTTCAATAGTGTCGGAAAGTTGGAGATTTCCGAAATTGCCTTGCAGGAACTGTTGCAAAACGCCTTGACGCATCGTGACTACTCGAAGAACGCGCCAGTGCGTCTCTTTGTTTTTGACAACAGAATAGAGATTGTCAGTCCCGGGTGTTTGCCTAATAGTCTTACTATTGAGAACATTCTGATGGGTAATGCAGTAGTCCGTAACAACCTGATTGTTTCCTACGCCTCAAAACTGATGAAATATAGGGGGTTAGGCTCTGGTGTAGCGCGAGCTGTAAAGAACCAGCCAAATGTTGAATTGTGTAATGATAAAGAAGGGGAGCAATTCAAAGTTGTAATTCCAAGAATAGTGCATTCCGAAAAAATATGTAGCTTTGCGGAGTGAAGATTAATATATTTACTATGAAAAAAACTATTCTGTTCTTTAGCGTAGCATTGTTGCTGCTCTCTGCTTGTTCAAAACAGCTCCCTCAAGCCAATTACGATGTCATCCCTCAGCCTAAAGAGGTGAAACTCAACGAAGAGAAGCCTTTTGTGCTTCAGGAATCCACGAAGATTTATTATGAAGAAGGCCTTCAGCGTGAGGCGCAGTTCCTCAGTGAATATGTTCGTGATATCACTGGCGTTGCGCTTGAGACTTCCCCTTTCAACGGTCAGTCTGACGGCATCGTGCTTCAACTTGTCCCCGAAGAATTTGATCATGCTGAAGCATACGAAATCGGCATCACCCCGAAGCAAGTCATCATCAAAGGCTCTGATGCCGCGGGTGTGTTCTACGGCATCCAGACCCTCCGCAAAAGCCTCCCCATCTCCCAACTCTCAACTCTCAACTCTCAACTTCCTTGTGGCACCATCCGCGATTGGCCGACTTTCAGCTATCGTGCCATGCACCTCGACCCTTGCCGTCACTTCATGGACCTCGACTCGGTGAAGATCTATATCGACATGCTGGCGTTGCATAACATGAACCAGTTCCACTTCCATCTCAGCGAGGACCAGGGCTGGCGTATCGAGATCAAAAAATATCCGGAATTGACCCAAGTCGGAGCCTATCGAAATGGCACCGTCATTGGGCATAATGGCAACCTTTATGACACGATTCGCCATGGCGGTTATTATACCCAGGATGAGCTCCGCGACCTTATTCAATATGCTGCTGAACGTCATATCAACATCATCCCTGAGATTGACCTGCCCGGACACATGCAGGCGGCTTTGGCCACTTATCCTCAGCTGGGCTGCACGGGCGGCCCTTACGAGGTTTGGAAGCGTTGGGGCGTGTCGGAAGATGTGTTGTGTGCTGGTAATGAACAGGCTATGCAGTTCGCTGAGGATGTGCTTAACGAGGTGATGGACCTCTTCCCTTCACCGTATATCCATATCGGTGGCGATGAGTGTCCCAAGGTGCGCTGGCAGCAATGCCGTAAATGCCAGAAGAAGATCAAGGAGCTGGGAATCAAGGGGGATGAAAAATTCTCCAAAGAGGACTATCTTCAAAGCTATGTGATGAACCGGATGGCTAAGGTGGTGGAAGCCCGTGGACGTCGTGTCATCGGCTGGGACGAGATCCTCGAGGGTAATGTCTCCGAGACGGCTATCATCATGAGCTGGCGTGGCACCGAAGGGGGCATCGAGGCGGCACGGAAAGGGCATGATGTCATCATGGCTCCTTATTCGCATCTCTATTTCGACTATTATCAAAGCGAAGACATCGCCAATGAACCTCTTTGCATTGGAGGCTACCTGCCCGTGGAGCGCGTCTTCGAATTCAAACCTCTTCCCGAGGAGCTGACACCTGAACAGCAGAAACATATCATCGGCGTGCAGGCGAACATCTGGACAGAATATATCGCTTCGTTCAATCATGTCCAATACATGGCGATGCCCCGTATGGATGCCTTGACCGAGATTCAATGGAACAACCCTGAACAGCGTGACTTTGAGGCTTTTGTGGAACGTTGCCGCAAAATGACTCAACTTTACGACTTATATCATTACAATTATGCCAAGCATATCTTTAACCCTCAGCCTTGGATTGATACGGTAGCCCCCAACTTGGTTACTCATCGACCTGTTATGCTGAAAGAGGAGCCTGATGAACGCTATGCCTACGAAGGTGCCACGGTGCTCAACGACGGAAACTTGGGTCGTGGTGCCTATAACTCAGGACGTTGGCTGGGCTTTTATGGAAAACCATTAGACGCCTTTTTTGATTTGAAAGAACCTCAGAAGATGTCGCAAGTGCGTTTTCGTGCCAACGTCAACAAAGGAGCTTGGATCTATAATCCCCAAAAGGCCACGGTGAGATTGTCTAATGACGGCCAGCATTTCTATTGGGTTTGTGACAAGACCTTTCCCATCTCGGGATGGGCTGACAAGGATGGTATCTTCACTTACGAGTTGACGTTTGAGCCTGTTGCTGCGCGTTACGTGGAGGTCCTCATTGAGGGCTTCGACTTACCCGAAGACCATAGCGGCTACGGGAACCCAGCGTGGCTCTTTGTCGATGAAATCGAAGTCAATTGATAATTTAGAATTTAGAATTTAGAGTTGTTCTCCGCTCCCTCTAAATTCTAAATTCTTAATTCTAAATTTTCTTCAGCAGGATAATGTACACGGGGAAGTGGTCGCTGTACCCGTTCATCCATACACCGGAGCCGAAGGTTCGGAAGGGGAAGCCGTTGTAGCGTCCGCCGTGTTGTTTCAGGAACTCCTTGTTGTGAACCTTGGCGTTTTTATATTGATAGGTGCTGTAGTCGGTGGGCAGCAGTCCCGGGGTGATGACGGTTTGGTCGAGGACACCTGGCACGTCGTTGTAGTAGTTGGTTCCGATGCCGTTTTTGTGAAGCTCATACATGGGGTTGAAGAACTCTCCTTCTTTGAGCCGTTTCATGTCGCCAGTGGCACGGAGGTATTTGGTGACCGTTTTGTTGGTGGGGTAGTCGTTGTAGTCGCCCATCATGACCACTTTGGCGTTGGGGTTTTCGGCAATCAGCGAGTCGGCGATATGGCGGCATAGGGTCGCAGCTGCGGCACGGCCTGGCATGGAGCGCTTCTCTCCACCGTAACGTGAGGGCCAGTGCATCACGATGAAATGCATGGGCTCTCCGTCGAAGAGGCCGGAGACCAACAGCTGGTCACGGGTGACGTGGTCGGGCTCGCCCGGCACAATGGTGCGGTACGACTTGGTGCCAGTCACCTTAAGATACTTTGGATTATAGATTAACGCCACATCGACACCGCGTCGGTCGGGGGAGTCGTAATGCACAATCTGATAGTTGCGGTCTTTGATCTCTGGCTGAATCACCAGGTCTTCAATCACATGACGGTTCTCAATTTCCGACAAACCCAGAACGGCCACGCCGTCGGGAGTGTAATCCGTGCCGATGGTGGAGATGGCGTAGGCCATGTTGTGCAGCTTCGACAGGTATTTCTCGGTGTTCCATTGGTTGGCTCCGTCAGGCAGGAACTCCGCGTCGTCTTTCAACGGGTCGTCAATGGTGTCAAAGAGGTTCTCCAAGTTGTAGAAGCCGACAAGGCCTATCTTATAGGCTTGTTTTTCTTGTGCGGAAGCACGATTCATCCCAAAGCAGAAGGCGAGAAGGATGAATATGAATGCAATGTGCTTGTTCATCGTGATGAATACTGTTATGATAGTTTACGCTGCAAATTTAGTTTTTTTTTCATTGAAAACAAAAAAGTTTTGAATTCATTAAAAATGTATGCTAAAAGTTCAAGACGGTATGTTTTTTTTTCCTATCTTTGTTCGTTTATTACAAGTCCTATTTTTAGCGTAACAAATCACAATCATTTCGATATGAAAAAAACTCTACTCTTAATGGTCACAGTGTTGTTGCTGACAGGGGTCCGAGCCCAGGTCGTCGATTCCACTGACCTGAACCAAAATGACTTGCCGACGGTGATCTTGATGGATTCCGACTTCGAGGAGTCCTCCACCTCGGTTAACGATGCTTCTACCTTACTCAACTCGTCGCGTGACGTGTTCAACAGCATCGCTGCTTACAATTTCGGTTCGTTGCGTTATCGTGTGCGTGGCAATGACTCGAAGTACAGTGATGTGATGATTAACGGCATCTCGATGAATGATCCGGAGACAGGGCGTCCGGTCTTCTCCAACTGGGGAGGTCTCAACGATGCTTTCCGCAACTCAGTCCTTGTCGAAGGTCTTGGAAAGACCTACGCTGGTTTTGGTGGTTTGGGTGGCCTCACCGCTTATTCAACCCGCGCTTCCCAGTATCGCAAACAGATTTCGGTGAGCTATGCCTTTTCCAACCGTTCCTACAATCACCGCGCCATGGCCTCCATCGGCACAGGTGAGATGGGCAATGGCTGGTATCTGATGGCTGCGGCCAGTGGCCGTTATGCAGGTGAAGGCTATACCGAAGGCACCTTCTACCGTGCTTACAGTTACTTCCTCTCCTTGGAGAAGAAGATTAACGAAAAGCACAGCATCGATGTCACCGTGTTTGGTGCTCCTTCGCAGCGTGGTGGGTCGGCTCCCGTGGTACAGGAGGTGTACGACCTTGTCGGATCCAACTACTACAATCCCAACTGGGGTTACCAAACCAATGGCGCGACAGGAGAACAGTTCAAGCGTAACTCTCGCGTGAGCACTTACCACCAACCTTTCGCTCAACTCACCTGGTATTGGACACCCAACAAGAACACCGAGTTTAACACTTCGGTTTATTATTTCAGCGGCCCGGGCGGCCAAACCAGCCTTGAATGGGGTGAAGCCAAAGATCCGCGTCCAGACTATTATAAGAACTTGCCGAGCTACTATCTGACCAATGCTCATAGTACAGCGGAAATTGAAGATATGATTCATGCTTGGGAAAATAGAGATCCGAACATCACTCAGATTAATTGGGATGAACTCTACAACGCCAATCGCAACCATGTCTTCACGGTTGAAAACGCCAACAACGGAACGGATGGCACTATCACGGGTGCGTTCTCGAAATATATCCTTGCCGAGCGTCATTATGACAAACGGCAAATGGGCGGTGCCACCTACTTTAAACATGAGTTCCAACCTAACCTCATCATGACAGGCGGTTTTGCTGTGAATGCCTCCAGAACCCATTACTATGAATGTGTCAACGACCTTCTCGGGGGCCAATACTACTATGATATTAATAAGTATGCCGAAAACCTCGAAACTGCCGAATGCCAAACCAATTTGCTCAACCCCAACCATGTGGCTAAAGTCGGCGACATCATCGGCTATAACTATTACGCCAACCGCAACTATGGTCGTATCTGGGATCAGATCGACTGGCTGGTCGGCAACTTCGACCTCTATCTCGGTTTTCAAGCCGAATTCACGCAAATCTGGCGCGAGGGTCTTTGGCAGAGCGGCTCCTTCGCCGACAATTCATACGGCAAGGACAAGATGCATAACTTCTTCGACCCAGGAGTCAAGGCGGGTGTTACTTACGCCATCAATGGTCGTAACCACATCGTGGCAAACATGGCTTATATGCTTCAGTCTCCTCAATTCAGAGATATCTATGTGTCACCGCGTACCCGTCAGACCGTGGTGGAAGGCGATTTGAAGAGCGAACGCATCAGTGCTTTTGACTTGAGCTATCTTTACCGCTCGCCGGAATTTAAGTTGCGCTTGACTGGTTATTATAGCATGTACAGTAATCTCATCTGGAACCGCAGCTTCTATTGTGAGAATGTGTACCAGAATACCACGACGAGTGCCAACTCTTATACCAGCGAGTTTGTCAACTTTATTATGACCGACATCAAGCAAAAGAGTCTTGGTGTGGAACTTGGTGCAGAATACAAGGTGACTCCTACCATCACCTTGCAAGCCGCTGCCGCCAATGGCATCCATGTCTATAATAACAACCCCAACTTCTCAGTATATGATGATAACAACGCCATGGCTTATATCCCAAGCAGTGTTGCCTACCTGAAAGACTACCATGTGTCATCAGGTCCCGAGACAGTGGCCTCTTTGGGCATCAAATATAACTCGCCCAAATATTGGTGGGTGAGCCTCAACGGAAACTATATGGCTAACATGTATTTCGATGTGAACCCCTACAACCATACCGCAGAAGGTATGTTGCATTATGCTGAGGATGACATCCGTATTAAGGACGTGCTGGCTCAGGATCCCCTGAAGCCGGCTTTCACACTCGACTTCTACGGCGGGTTCTCCAAACGTTATAAAGGATACTATTTCTTGGTGAACGTAAGCATCAACAACTTGCTTAACAACAAGAGCACCGTCCTGTACGGTTACGAGCAGTTGCGTTTCAACGCCAACAATCCCGATATGTTCCCCGAGAAGTATTCCTATATGTATGGGCTGAATTATTTCATCAGCTTGACAGTGAGGAAGTAATTGATAGTTGAGAATAGTTAAATATAAATATTGTAAATATGAAAAAAGTATTAAAATCTAGTTTTTTGCTTCTTGCTTTGCTGAGCATTGTGTTTGTCTCCTGCAAGAAAGACTATCCAGAACCCCCTATCCAGCCTCTTCCGATAGGTAAGGTTTATACCATTGACTCGATACTTGCCATGGAATCTGGCACGGTATTCAAGGAAGACGCCTCGGTGTATGGCATCATTACTGCTGACGAACAGTCGGGTAACCTCTACAAGGCTGCCTTCATGCAAGATCCCAATACGGGTGCTGCCCTCGAGCTTCATCTCGACGCTGTCAGTGGCGTTCGTATCGGTGACTCCATCCGTGTCTATCTGAAGGATGTCACTTACTCTTTGTATAACAACCTGCCCCAGTTGACTAACTTTGAGGCCGACGGCCACATCGTGATCCTTGCGAACAACAAGGACATTGAGCCTTCCAAAGCTACCATTGCGGAAATCAACCAAGGCAAATACCTTGCGGGTTTGGTTCGCTTGGAGAATGTGAAATTCACCGAACAGAACACCTTTGCAGATCCCTCCACTTACGGAAACCGTACCTTGATCGACGCCTTGGATCCTTCCAACAACGTCATCGTCCGTACCAGCAACTATGCTAATTTCGCCAATGACTCCCTGCCTCAAGGCACAGGTAATCTGGTCGCCATCGCTTCGGTCTATAACAGCACTTGGCAACTCTATATCCGCTCTGCCAAAGAGTTGGAATTCGATGACTATGTGCCAGGAGGTAATTCGGGCTTGCCCTACTTCCAAGATTTCGCTACTTCTTTTGGCACTTACACGACTTACAGTGTGGCGGGTGACCAGGAGTGGGAAATTGACTATAACACCGCGAAGATGACCGGTCATGTCGGTAGCAATAATTATGTCAACGAAGACTGGCTGCTGTCGGCTCCTGTCGCTCTTACGAATGTTGATCATGTGAAGGTGTGTGTGAATTATGCTGCTCAATATCAGAACAGCAACACCGAAGACGTGACGCTGCAAATCTCCAAGAATTATAAGGCTGGGTCAGATCCTCTCTCGGCTGATTGGACCCAGATGCCTGTCACTTATCCCAACACCGCAAGCTGGTCAGACTTCCAGACGGTTGAGACCAGCCTTGATGAGTTCCTTGGTGAGACTGTCACGGTGGCTATCAAATTCGTTTCGTCAGAGAAACAGTCCAGAACCATTGAGGTGAAATATATCCTTGTACAAGAAGGCGAGCCTGGCAATGGTCCTACACCTCCCACGCCTCCTATCCCAGATGGTGAACTTCAAAACATGCCGTATAGTCAGTCCTTCGATTCGGAGTTCGGGACCTACATCCAAAAAGACGTGTTAGGACCTCAGTCCTGGATCATCGATTATCATACTGCCAAGATGACGGGCTTTGTGAGTGGCTCCTCAAACGCTAATGAAGACTGGCTCATCTCTTCGCCGGTGGCTGTCACCGGAGTCAGTGAGGCTAAGGTCTCTGTCAATTATGCCGCTCAATACAAAAACAGTAATGCGCGTGATGTGACCTTGCAGGTTTCTACGGATTATGTCTTTGGCAACGATCCTGCTACGGCTACGTGGACGGAGATGTCGGCCACTTATCCAAATACAGCCAACTGGAACGACTTCCAAACGGTTGAGACCAGCTTGAATGGCTTTATCGGACAGAATGTCACGGTGGCCATCAAATTCACCTCCACGGATTCTGAGTCCAGAACCATCGAGATTAAGAGCATCACGGTTCAGGAAGGCCATGCTGACGGTGGCGAAACGCCTCCCACGCCTCCTACCCCAGATGGTGAGCTTCAAAACATGCCTTACTCTCAGTCCTTCGATTCTGAGTTTGGAAGCTACATCACGAAAGACGTGTTAGGACCTCAGTCTTGGATGATCGATTATAACACGGCTAAGATGACGGGTTATGTGAGTGGCTCGTCTCACGCTAACGAAGACTGGCTCATCTCTTCACCAGTGGCTGTCACTGGAGTCAGTGAGGCTAAGGTCTCTGTCAATTATGCTGCTCAATACAAAAACAGTAATGCGCGTGATGTGACCTTGCAGGTTTCTACGGATTATGTCTTTGGCAACGATCCTGCTACGGCTACGTGGACGGAGATGTCGGCCACTTATCCAAATACAGCCAACTGGAACGACTTCCAAACGGTTGAGACCAGCTTGAATGGCTTTATCGGACAGAATGTCACGGTGGCCATCAAATTCACCTCCACGGATTCTGAGTCCAGAACCATCGAGATTAAGAGCATCACGGTTCAGGAAGGCCATGCTGACGGTGGCGAAACGCCTCCCACGCCTCCTACCCCAGATGGTGAGCTTCAAAACATGCCTTACTCTCAGTCCTTCGATTCTGAGTTTGGAAGCTACATCACGAAAGACGTGTTAGGACCTCAGTCTTGGATGATCGATTATAACACGGCTAAGATGACGGGTTATGTGAGTGGCTCGTCTCATGCTAACGAAGACTGGCTCATCTCTTCGCCGGTGGCTGTCACTGGAGTCAGTGATGCCAAGGTCTCTGTTAATTATGCAGCTCAATATCAAAATAGCAATGCCAAAGACGTGACCTTGCAGGTTTCTACAAATTATGTTTATGGAAACGATCCGACTACGGCTACATGGACAGAGATGTCGGCTGTTTATCCAAACACAGCAAACTGGAGTGATTTCCAAACGGTTGAAACCAGCCTGAATGACTTTATGGGACAGAATGTCACGGTGGCCATCAAATTCACTTCCACGGATTCTGAGTCCAGAACCTTTGAGGTCAAGCGTATCACCGTCCAAGAAGGTCAGGCCAATGGTGGTGGCGACACGCCTCCCACACCTCCTACCCCGGGTGAAGGGGAAGGCAGTGGCACACAAGCTGACCCGTATAATGTTGCAGCAGGAATCGCCTTGCAGAGTGAAAAGCCTGTTGCATGGGTGAGAGGCTATATTGTGGGTTCAGTGAAGAGTGGAAACAATGCTGTGAGTTCTAACGACCAGATTAACTGGGCCGCTCCTTTCGATCTTGACACCAATGTGCTTATTGCTGACGATCCAGATTGCAAGGATGTGAGTTCATGTATCATTGTGAACCTGCCTGCAGGTAAGCCTTTGCGTGCTCAAGTGAACCTTAAGGATCATCCGGAAAATTTGGGAAAGGTCTTGTTAGTGAATGGCAAGCTTCGCACCTATTTTGGTCAGGCAGGCCTTCGTGACAGTGGTGGCACGGAGAGTGACTTTGTGCTTGGAAGGTAATTTAATCCATAAAATAACTATTGAACATGTCAGAAAACTTAGTCATCATACCCACCTATAAAGAGAAAGAAAACATCGAGAAGATTATCCGTTATGTCTTTAACCTGCCGATGGCTTTCGATATCCTCATCATCGACGACAACAGTCCCGATGGCACCGCGGATATCGTGAAAGGCATGATGGCTGAGTTTTCCGACCGTTTGTTCCTGCTGGAACGTCCTGGCAAGCTAGGCCTCGGTACCGCCTATATCATGGGCTTCAAATGGGCTTTGGAGCGGGACTACCAGTATGTTTTCGAGATGGATGCCGACTTCTCCCATAACCCAGACGACCTGGCACGACTACATGATGCCTGCGCTAATGGTGCCGACCTCTCGGTGGGTTCCCGCTACAAGACGGGTGTCAACGTGGTCAACTGGCCTATGGGTCGTGTGCTGATGTCGTACTACGCCTCGGCATACGTGCGTTTCATCACCCGCATGAAAGTGCGTGACACCACGGCAGGCTTCGTGTGCTACACGAGAAAGGTCTTGGAGACCATCGACTTCGACCGTATTAAGTTCGTGGGCTATGCCTTCCAAATCGAGATGAAATATACCGCCTGGAAGCTGGGTTTCAAAATCGAAGAGGTGCCGATTATCTTCACCGACCGCCGCGAAGGACAGTCGAAGATGAGCAAAGGCATCTTCAGAGAAGCCATCTTTGGCGTGCTTAACTTACGCTGGAGAGGCATGACAGGAAAGATTAAACCTAAGAAAGTCTGATGAATTATTTGATTAAAAATGCGACACTTGTCAACGAAGGTAAGACCTTCCTGGCAAGTGTCTTTATTTCTGATGGCAAGATAGCCAAAATCGTGCCTGAGAGCGAGCCTTTTGATGCGGGCTCTGCCACCGTAATTGATGGTACGGGTAAATACCTTATCCCCGGCATCATCGACGAACACGTGCATTTTCGTGAGCCGGGATTGACCCATAAGGCGGATCTTTATACGGAGAGCCGCGCTGCCGTGGCTGGTGGGGTGACCTCGTTCATGGACATGCCTAACACGCTCCCGCAAACCACTACGCAAGCGCTGCTGCAACAGAAGTTCGACCTCGCTGCGGAGAAGTCACTGGCCAACTATTCCTTCTATCTTGGCGCGACGAACGATAACCTGGCAGAAGTGGTGAAGACTGACCCCCAAAAGGTGTGTGGCATCAAGCTCTTCATGGGTTCCAGCACAGGTAACATGTTGGTGGACCAAAATGAGGTGCTGGTGCGGCTGTTTCGAGAATCTCCCTGTTTGATAGCCGCCCATTGTGAGGACGAGCAGACTATTCATGCCAACACCGTGCGTTGTAAAGACCTTGTGGCGAAGGGAGAAGTGATTCCGGATGCTGGCATCCATCCTTTTGTCCGGACCATGGAGGCGTGCTATAAATCCTCGTCAAAGGCCGTCGATATGGCGGAGAAGTTCGGGGCACGGCTGCATCTGATGCATATCTCCACAAAAGCGGAATTGGCCTTGTTTAGAAACGACATCCCATTGCGCGACAAGAGAATCACTGCTGAGACTTGCCCTCATTATCTGTGGTTTGATGATCATGACTATGAGAAGAAGGGATTTGCTATCAAGTGTAATCCCGCTATCAAGTCGCATCGTGACCGTGAGGCCTTGCTTCAGGCCTTGCAAACGGGAATTATTGATACGATTGGCACCGACCATGCGCCTCATTTGCGAGAGGAGAAGTTTACCGATGACTATTTCACCAGCAAGTCAGGATTCCCTTCCATCCAGCACTCCTTGCAAGTGATGGTGGAGGTGATGCGTGACAATGGCCTTGATTTTCCTCAGCTGGTGCAGGTGATGTGCCATAATCCAGCGATTTTGTATCGTATTGACCGTCGAGGTTTTATCCGTGAAGGCTATCATGCTGATTTGGTCATGGTGGATCTCAACCATCAAGGGATGATTTCCAACGCTACTGAGCTGTCGAAATGTGGATGGACTCCATACGATGGCTTGGAGGTTCATTCGATAGTGACGCATACCTTTGTCAATGGCCATTTGGCGTATGAAAACGGCGTTTTCCACGAGGAAAACAAAGGGGAACGACTGGAATTTAATTGAGAATTAAGAATTAAGAATTTAGAGCCCTGAAAGGGCGACATACCACAGTCGGGGGTGCAACCCCAGGGAATATAATATGATGAAGAAAAGGATATTTTTGGTGTTTATTTGGGCATTGCTGATGGTTTCGTGCGGCAATGGCTATACGGAAAAAATAATTGAAAGTTATGATAGCGGGAAGCCTTATTTGGTGCGTGTTTACGACCGTTCTGGAACGTGTATAAAGGAAATAGGGTACTATGAGAGTGGTGCTTTAATGATGGAAGGTGCCATAAAGGATGGGCATCGCGAGGGGCCGTGGACGAGCTATTATGAAGATGGCAAAACGCAGACCACTGGCTTTTTTCACGAGGGGCTTCGTACGGGCAAAGCTACTGTATATCACCCCAACGGGCATCTTTACATGGAAGGCAATTACACCAACAATCATCACAGTGGTGTATGGACTTATTATGATGAGCAGGGGTATTTGTTGAGAACCGACGATTATGGGGATGGGGAGTGATCAGAACTCGTCTTTCATCTTCTCAATCATGCGGCGTTCTTTCTTGGTGGGGCGTCCCGCGCCTCTGTCACGATACTCGCTTTTATAGGCGTGCATAAACTCAATACGCTCGTATTCTTCTTTGGGAGTCAGGTCGGTATAGACTTCAGGCACTTGTTTGGCGGAGACGCGGTTTTTGATGACGGTCTTCACCTGAACCACCTTGTGCAGTTGTTCGATTTGCACTTGTATGATTTCCCCTTCTTTGACTTCCCTTGAGGGTTTCACAGCGGTGTCGTTGATTTTGACTTTGCCCCCTTTGATGGCATCAGTGGCAATGGCACGGGTCTTAAAGAGCCTTGCCGCCCACAGCCATTTGTCGAGTCTTACCCCTTGTTCTTCCATTGAATTTAGAATTTAGAATTAAGAATTTAGAGATTTTCCCGCTCCCTCTAAATTCTAAATTCTTAATTATTAATTACTTTTCCTTGAAAATCATCTGAATCGGCACTCCGGAGAAGTTCCAGTGTTCTCTGATTTTGTTCTCCAAGAAACGCTCATACGATTCTTTCACGTCCTTGGGAAGGTTACAGAAGAAGATGAATTGTGGGAACACGCTCTTGAGTTGAGTGATGTATTTGATTTTGATATAGCGTCCACGGGATGCAGTCGGGGGTGGCACAGAGCCAATGACTTCGAGCATGACATCGTTAAGCTCACGGACGGAGATGCGTCGTTCGCGGTTCTCATAGACTTGATGTGCGGTTTCCAGCACTTTGAAAATGCGTTGTTTGTTGATAGCCGAAGTGAAGATGATGGGGTAGTCGGTGAAGGGCGCTGTCTTGGCGCGGATTTGTTGCTCAAAAGCGAGATGGGTGTTGGAGTCCTTCTCGATGAGGTCCCATTTGTTCACCACCACCACGAGTCCTTTGCGGTTTTTCTCGATAAGTCGAAGGATGTTCATGTCCTGGGCCTCGAAGCCGTTTTGCGCGTCGATCATGAGGATGGCTACATCGCAGTTTTCGATGGCGCGGATGGAACGCATCACGGAATAGAACTCGATGTCTTCTTCCACTTTGCTTTTCTTGCGAAGTCCTGCGGTGTCAACCAGCATGAAGTCCATGCCGAAGGCGTTGTATCGGGTGTCGTTGGTGTCGCGTGTAGTGCCAGCGATGTCGGTGACGATGTGTCTGTCAGTACCGAGGAAGGCGTTGATGAGGGATGATTTGCCCACGTTAGGTCTTCCCACCACGGTGAAACGGGGCAGCGAGGTGTCGAAGTCGGTGGTGTCGCTGGGAAGCAGCTCACACACTTTGTCCAACAGTTCGCCGGTGCCGGTGCCCGTCATGGCTGAGATGGGGTAGGGGTCTCCTAAGCCCAGGGCATAGAACTCGCTGGCCAACACTTCTTTGTTGGGTTCGTCGATTTTGTTCACGGCGAGGAGCACAGGCTTCTTTTGTTGTCGAAGGACGAGTCCCACTTCTTCGTCGAGGACATGGAGGCCGTCGCGTCCGTTCACGACAAAGATGATGACGTCGGCCTCATCGATGGCAAGGTCCACCTGTTTGCGAATTTCTTCCTCGAAGATGTCGTCTGATCCCACCACATAGCCGCCGGTGTCGATGACGGTGAATTCCTTTCCGTTCCAATCGCTTTTTCCATAGTGGCGGTCGCGCGTCACGCCGCTGGTCTCTTCCACAATGGCTTGACGCTGCTTTAGCATACGGTTAAACAAGGTTGATTTTCCCACGTTGGGACGGCCTACTATTGCTACGATGTTTGACATAAACCTATATTTTGGCTGCAAAGATAATACTAATTTAGAATTTAGAATTTAGAATTTAGAGATTTCCCCGCTCCCTCTAAATTCTAAATTCTTAATTCCAGATCACGCTTCATATCCAAAGCGTTTCAGTTCTTGTTCGTTGTCGCGCCAGTCTTTATCGACTTTCACGAATAGTTCCAAGAAGATTTTCTTTCCGGTGAACTCCTCGATGTCGGTTCGGGCCTGCATGCCCAGTTTTTTGATGGCGCTGCCGCCCTTTCCGATGATGATGGCTTTTTGAGACTCGCGTGCCACGTAGATGGTAGCACGGATGACGATATGCTTGTCGCGTTCCTCGTAGGAGTCCACATCGACTTGTGCCGAATAGGGGATCTCTTGCTGGTAGTTAAGGAGGATTTTCTCTCGGATGATTTCCGTGATGAAGAACCGCATGGACTTATCGGTCAGTTCGTCTTTGGGGAAGTAAGGCGGGCATTCCGGCAATTTGGTGAGGATCTGCTCGAAGACGTGTTGGATGTTAGCGTTGTGTTGCGCCGAGATGGGGAACACAGTGGCGTTGGGGAGTTCTTTTTCCCAGTATGTGATGGCTTCTTCCACTCCTTTTTGGTTGGAGAGGTCGATTTTATTGATGAGCACGAAAACAGGGATGTCTGTTTTTTTCAGTTTCTCGACGGTGTTTTCCTCTATTTTTTTGTCAGTGATGTCCACGACAAAGAGGATGAGGTCCGCGTCGATCAGGGCGACGTTGACGAACTGGTTCATGATCTCATGCATCTTGTAGGCGGGATCTTTGATGATGCCCGGCGTGTCCGAGAAGACCATCTGGAAGTCGTCACCGTTGACGATACCGAGGATACGGTGTCTGGTGGTTTGTGCTTTGGAGGTGATAATGGAGATTTTCTCTCCCACCAATTGGTTCATGAGGGTCGATTTGCCCACGTTGGGTCGCCCTATAATGTTGACATAGCCTGCTTTATGTGCCATAATTCAAAAAAAATCCTAAAAAGACTTGCGCCGTATTAAAACAAAGTGTAATTTTGCAGCCATATTCATGATGCGGGGTGGAGCAGAGGCAGCTCGTTGGGCTCATAACCCAAAGGTCGCAGG
>CAMIWN010000002.1:0-119573 GCA_946402445.1 uncultured Bacteroidales bacterium | reverse complement strand
ACTACTACGTGAACGACAAGCCCACGGGAGCCGTGGTCGGCATGCAGCCCTTCGGTGGCGCCCGCGCCAGCGGCACCAACGACAAGGCCGGTGGCCTGTGGAACCTCATCCGCTGGACCAGCCCACGCGCCATCAAGAACACCTTCGTCCCTGCTGCCGCATACGGATATCCGTTCCTGGCAAAAGACTGACACAAGACTACGGGACACGAGACACAAGCCGCGAAATACGAGGATTGAAGGCTGTCCCGATAATCTGAATCAAAAATCCGTCAAATTTTTTGGCGGATTTTTTTTCTTTTTTTTACTTTTACCGCTTCAAAAAAATATTAAAACTATGAAACGATCACTCGTATTCTTCTTCTTTATTTTTCTGCTCTTCGGAGCATTGAATGCTCAGGAAACCTTTCATTTCCGCACTGACGCGCCACAAGGACTCAGCGTTAAAAGCAGCTCCTCATCAGGACTATCACTGCACTATGCTATTCAGGAACTTGGCATTGCCGACACCAAACATGGTGAGATCCAAGGACAAGAAATCATCCTAAAAGGTCAGTTCGCGCCCAACGGCGAAGGCCGCCCGAACCTGCCCGTGGTGAATCGATACATCGCCATCCCCCAAGGAGCCACCCTCAAACTTCAAGTCAAGGAGAACGCCTCCACCACCCTTTCCGACATTAACCTGCTCCCGTCGGCACCTTTGCTAACCGACTTCGACAAAGGACTTCCACAACTACGATGGGACGAGCGCATTTATGGCAAGGACGCCTGTTTCCCAACTGAAAACATCGTGCTTTCCACCCCCACACAGATACGTAGCCTCGACGTGGTTCTCCTCAGCATCACACCTTTCCGCTACAACCCCGTGAAACGGACCTTGGAGGTGATTCATGATATCGATATCGACATCCGTTTCGAAGGCGGGAATGGAAAATTCGGGGAAAGCCGCTATTTCAACCCCGACTGGGAGCATATCCTCCGCAACCTCGTCATCAACAACGACATGCTTCCCTCAACCAACTACTACGACCTGATCAAAGCGGCTCAAGAGAAAGACGAGGAAGGATGCGAATACCTCATCATCGTTCCCGACAACAATGTTGCGCTGGCATGGGCCGACACCCTGAAGGCCTTCCGCACCAAGCAAGGCATCCTGACCAAAATAGTGAGGCTTTCGGAATGTGGAGTCGCCACAACCACCAGCATCCGCAACTATATCCTTGATGCCTATAACAACTGGGCCATCCCACCCGCGGCTGTGCTCCTTTTCAGTGGATACAAAAACGGACAAGGCATCCCTCCTTTCTTTCACTATACCATTGCCGATGATTATGCCTCCACCCAATATCCCACCGACTATCCTTACAGCGACCTGAACGGTGACAGCCTGGCTGATATAGCCCTCAGCCGAGTCACCGCGTTGACGGAGGAAGAATACCAGACCTTTGTAACAAAAACCATTCAATATGAAAGCAACCCCACTACCGATGAGAATTACTACGACCATCCCATCATCACTTCAGGCCACGAAAGCAACAAATGGTTTATGTTCACCTCGCAAAGTCTCAACGGATTTTATCGCAACAAATTAGGCAAACATCCTGTCAATCATTACATGATGGTTGACGACTATGAAGCGCCCGACTCCATCTGGTCAACAGCCTACAACACCTCTGTAATGTTAGACTATTTCGGCCCCAACGGACAGAATTATATTCCCACGCTTTTAACCGACCTGCATGAATGGATGGACCGAGAAAACAATGCCCCTCTGATTTCGGCCCTTCAACAGGGGTCTTTCCTGACATTATACCGCGATCACTCCAATCACAACAGATGGTGGTGCCCGTTATTCGATGACGAAGATGTGAATTCGTACAACGGTGAGCTTCCTACCTTCGTGCTTTCTATCAGCTGCAGCACCACCCTTTTTACGGAATATAACAAAAGTATTGTTGACGCCTTCTGCACCAAACCGAACGGTGGCGCCATAGGAGGCATCGGCGCAGCCAGCCTCACCTATTCCATCTTCAACGACATCCTCACCTGGGGCATCATCGACTGCATCTGGCCGGATTATATGCCCGATTTGGGTAGTGAGACTCCAGCCGAATTCATCAGACCTTCTTACGTGCTGGCGGAAGCCAAACACTATTTGGGCTATCATGTCTTCTTGCCTAATTGGTGGCCTGACAAAGAACAATCCACCATGAACCTTTTTGGATATACCGGAGAAACCTATCTCAACCTCTATACCGAGACACCTCAACCCCTGCAAATTGCGCATGGACTTTTCCAACCCACCGGGACGAATGAATACATCGTCAATGCGGAGGAAGGCACTGTGATATGCCTCACAATAGACGGCGAGATTTTTGACATAGCGAAATCCGAAGGACAAGCCATCACCTTCATACTCCCTGACCTGGCTGAAGGAGAACACTTCACCCTTACCGCCACAAAACAAAACCGGATTCGGTACGAACAAGAGGTCACCATCATCCCAAGCAGCGGCTCCTTCGTTGCCATCGATAAAGACGGTATCATCATAGAAAACGAGTTCAATACCCTCCACAACGGTGAAAACGCACACTTGGGTCTCATACTTCATAACTACGGGAACTCAACCGCAGCAAACACCACCATGGAATTAACCTGCCATTCACCTTACATTGAAATCACCCAAGGCAGCAACCAATACTCCAATATGGCACCCAACCAAGCGGTCACCATAGACCATGCCTTCCAGTTCAAGATTGCCGACGACACACCCGACATGACGGAAGTGGCCTTCCTTATCCGTATAAATGACGGCAATAATATTAGAGAATATGAATATACACAAAATATTGTCGCGCCATTGATTATGATCAAGCCTGATATCTCCTTTGTAGATAACAACAGGCATCCCATCCTCCAAATCGCCAACGAAGGCATTACTGACATTCACATTCAAATAGCAAACGAAGGACACTTCGACAGTAAACCTGTCAACCTGCAATTCGAGATTCCTGCCCCCTTCATCAGCATCATTGATCCCAACCGAATGTTTAACACCCTGGAAAAAGGCAGCACCTTGAATGTGGTTTTCAAGGCAAATGCTCACAACAGCACCATTGAAGAAGATTGGCTGAAAGCGAGAATAATCCTCAACGACGGTTCCTATCAATCCATTCTCGACACCTTGCTGCCCTTTGGAGGTTTCAACGAGACTTTCGACGTCAATGACTTCAACCAGCATAATTGGCAGATGTCAGGCAGCGCTCCTTGGATAATCACAAACGAAGAAGCATATACTGGCAACCGAAGCGCCCAATCAGGTCCCATCACTCATGGACAATCCAGTTCCCTATCCCTTACCCAAACGACCCCTGGCACCAGCATTAGCTTTTATAAAAAGGTATCCTCAGAAGCAAACTACGACAAAATGGCTTTCTACATTGACAACGTGAAAAAGGATGAATGGACAGGTTCCGTACCATGGAGTCAGGAAAAATACCCTATTTCACAAGGCACACATACCTTTACCTGGACCTACACCAAAGACCAATCAATGAGTGGAGGGCTGGACTGTGCCTGGGTGGATGACATCCTCATTGAGCCAGGCATTACGCCCATCTCTTATACAGGTGACACATTAATCGCTTGCAAGAACACGGAAGTCAATGTCGATTGCGGATATGCCTACCAGTACCAAAATCTGGAGTGGACGACCACTGGTGACGGTCATTTCATTGATAGTCACGCCGAGCATCCTATTTATGTTCCTGGTCTTCAAGACAATAACAATGGTGGCACTACCTTATATTTAAACGTTGATGGCTCCAACAAGCCCTTGCATCTCATCTTGACCGACGAAATCACATTAGACGATGAGATCCTCGGCGAAAACCACATCTATCCAGCAGAGACTTCCTATAGCCATTATTACATCGAAGGCCAAACAGGCCTCGATTATATATGGCAACTGGAACCCGCTGATGCAGGATTCTTGTTCCCCTATCACAATACTGTTGACATCGTTTGGCATGAAGGTATCTACATCGAAGAGGCACTTCTCACCGTCACTGCCAACGGCAGTTGCAGCCAGTCACTCTCCACAGTGATCGAAATCAATCCTCTTGCCATCAGTGAGCAAAGCACTTCTCCTTTCACCCTTTATCCCAACCCGACCGACGGAAAAGTCAATTTGGTTCTTGGCCAAGACCTCGAAGGCAAGTCGGTGATTGAAGTATTTGATGTGTTAGGCACACGAATAACAAACAAGGTTCTCCAAAACCTGACCAAAGGTCAAACCATAGAAATCAACCTACAGCATAATGTTCCAGGCATCTATATCGTAAAACTATGCAACAACGAAGGTTGCTGGAGCCAAAAGATAAGTGTCAAATGAAAAACTATACTATTTCCATGCTAAGACGGAGCGCGATGCTGCTCCTCGCCCTTCTCGCTTTCGGGCAGACTGCCTGGGCGCAAGGACTGTCAGGCACAGGCACAAGCACCGACCCATATCTCATCAACGACAGCATTGACTGGAACTGGTTCGCGCAAAGCGTCACCGACGGCACCACCTACGAGAACCAATTCGTGAGCCTGAACGACGACATCACCGTCGGCACCATGGCGGGTATAGAGAACAAGTGCTTTTCCGGCACCTTCGACGGACAGGGCTACACCATCACCCTCGAAATGACGGCCACCATGCAGTTCACCTCACTCTTCTGCTATGCCGACGGCGCCACCTTCAGGAACCTCAAAGTCGATGGTGTACTCAACACCTCGAAAAAGTTCTGCGCCGGCCTCGTGGGGGCGGTCGTTTACCACGGCTGCACCTTCACCAACTGCGTCAGCGATGTCACCATCAACTCCACGGTACAGGGTGACGGCACGCATGGCGGCTTTGTGTCGTATGTATGGGATGCCAACTATTTCGAAGGCTGTGCCTTCACCGGCAAGCTGCTCGGACCAAGCACCACCAACGTCGGCGGTTTCGTCGGCTTTACGGAAACCAACCAAAACGGATCGGTCACCTTCACCAACTGCCTCTTCATTCCCGAGGAAGTCACCATGAGCGGCAACGGCAGCCAGACCTTCGCGCGCTGGCGTTCGGGAAACAGTGCCGTCACCACAGGAGCCAACTGCTACTACTCGCAGACCCTTGGCGCGGCACAAGGCAAGATGATGCACAGCATCACCGGCGAGGCGAATGTCACCGTGACCGCCAACGGCCAAGCCACCACTTACAGCATGAGCGGCATCAGTGCGTATAGCACAGGAATAGGCCTCCCCCCCCTTACCCCCTCTCCAGAGGGAGAGGGGGAGATGCTCTATGCAGGCGAGGGCGACGTGGTAAGCCTCAACCTCAGTTGCGAGGTGCCTTGGGGTTATGTCTTCGAGGGCAGCTACTTAGCCGAACCCAACGCCACCCTGAACGGCACAGCAAACCCCTACACGCTGACCATGTCAAACGCAGACGTGAGGATAGTCCCCATCTATACAGGATACACCGTCAGCGTCGAGGCCAACCCAAATATTTATGGTGCGGTGCAGGTGAGCCTCGACAACGCCACCTGGGGTAGTTCCGTCACCACATCAGCAAACGATGTCGTGTATTTCAGGTTCAATGTACCGTTCGGCTATGTCATGAACGGTTTCTTCATCGAAACCGAGGGTGGTGTATCAGTCGGTTATTCCGACAACCACTTCGCCATGCCTCCATCGAATGTGACGGTCCATGCCGATTTCTCCCTCGATATAATCGCTCCCGTCACCTACAATGTCACCCTTTTGCCGGGCATGGGCGAAGGCAATCCCATCGTTTTCATTTTCAACCCGGAAAATGCAGCTCCCAATATTTACGATGCCGATGTATGCCAGTTCTATTATGTGAACGACACCACGATAGGCTTTTGGTTGCCTGGCGATTTCTGTCCGGATTCATTTACTGCTCCTGATGGAGCACAGTTCTTAGGTTGGGATGGCTGGAGCAATAATGGATATATCACGCTGACCTCGACGGCAACCACTTTTACAGCACAATGGGCGGGTCCTGTGGACTACATCGATGGAAACGGCGAAATGCACACTTGCACCAACTATACCGTGCTCACAGGCGGCGGCGCCACAACACTCGCTGCGGGTTGGTATATGGTGGACAGCGACATCACTTACAATGACGGAATCAAACTCTACTACGGCGATGTGAACCTCATCCTCTGCAACGGCAAGACGATGACGGTTACTACCGATCATATACCCATTAAAGGATTCGGTCACACTCTAACAATCTATGGCCAGAGTCTCGACTCCATCGAGGCTGGCACCCTCAACCTCAATTGCACTAATAATCCTTGCATTACAGAGATGACCTACATCCAGCACAGCGGTAATGTCACCGTTAGCAGCCCAAATAATAAGGCAGGCATCGAGGCCAGCAGCTTCACCCTCAACGGCGGTAGCCTCTATGCCAGCGCCAGAGACTTTGGTATTTCCACTAAAGATGGCGGTAACCTGATCATCAACGGCGGCATAGTCACCGCTATCAGCACCGATGCTGGGTATGCCGGCATCAATAGCAATGGTAATATCGTCATCAACGGCGGCAAGGTGGAGACCAATAAAATATACGCCCAAAGCAACATCACCCTCGGCTGGACCAATGCAGACGACTACATCCACGCTGGTAGCTACGAGACCAACGCAGGCACCATCTCTGTCAAAAGCGGCCAGTTCTTCTATTACGAAAACGACGGAGGCGGACAAGTCATCGTCAGCGGCACGCTCAACACCGACCAAATCAATGCCATCGCAGGCAAGATGCTGCGGCCCTACTATATTCCCGTCAACTATGTCGATGGTAACGGCGAAACGCACACTTGCATCAACTATACCGTGCTCACGGGTGGCGAGACGTCACTTGAGGAAGGTTGGTATGTGGTGGACAGCGACATTTCCTACAACAGTACCCTCACCCTCAACGGCGATGTAACCCTCATTCTCTGCAACGGCAAGACAATGACGGTCTCCACCTCTAATAATTGCATTTACGGGAACAACCACACCCTAACCATCTATGGCCAAAGCCTCGACTCCATCGAGGCCGGCACCCTCAATGGGACTAATAATGCAAAAAGAACCATTGAAGTGGCGACCTACATCCAGCACAGCGGCAATGTCACCGTTAACAGCCCGAATCATTCTTATGCCATCTCTGTTCAAAGCTTCACCATTTACGGTGGCAGCCTCTATGCTAACGGCAGAAGTATTGGAATCTATGCAATTGGTAACTTAACCATCAACGGTGGCAGCATCCATGCCAGCGGCAGAACTAACGGCATCTCTGTCAACAATTACGGTGACCTGACCATCAACGGCGGCACAGTCATCGCCAACAGCACCCAAACCAATGGTTCGAATGCCGGCCTCAGTATCAGCGGCAATGTCGTCATCAACGGTGGCAAGGTGGAAGCCAACAAAATTTACGTTGATTCCAACATCATCCTCGGCTGGACCAATGCCGACGACTATATTCTTGCTGGTGAGTACTCCAACTTTGACAGCGACGGCATTGTTGCTGTCAAGAGCGGCCAGGCCTTTTATTACGAAAACGAGGACATGAACGTCATCGTCAGCGACACCATCAACAACCCCAACAGCACTATCGCAGGGAAGACGCTGCGACCCTATATCGAACCCATAACAGTCACCAAGGATATCGCCGGTTACGGCACGGGAAATGGCGGCTGGCACCTCATCGCCTCACCGCTGCTCAATCCCATTAATCCCGCCTGGGTCAGCAACCTCATTGCCGACAGCGCAGCGCATTACGACCTCTACCGCTTCAACCCGTCTCACGAAGGCAACGAATGGGAGAACTACAAAGCTGACAGCACCTTCCTGCTCGAAGCCGGCAAGGGCTACCTCTACGCCAATGCGGATGATGTCACCCTCACCTTCGGCGGCAGACCTTACGTCGGCAACGGCAGATTCGAACTGGTCTATGACTCGACCGACGAAAGGAAATGCTGGAACCTCGTGGGCAACCCGTTCACCTGCGACGCAACCCTCGACAGGGAGTATTATGTGATGAGCGCCAACGGCACAGACATCAACCCCGAACCCATCCCGGCCACCACCCCCATCCCGCCCTACACCGCCGTCTTCGTGAAAGCCGTGGCTGCCGGGGACAAGGCGGTGTTCACTCGGGTGACACCGTAAAACCATTCCAAAAGGATTGGCCAACACTCTCCCTAATCTCCATCAAGAAAAACCGTCAAATACGTTTAGAAACCGTTTTGATTATTTCTTTTGATATTATAAAATTGAAAAAATATATAAAATATTATTAGAATATTTATTATTTTTAGTAGAATATATCAAAAAAAGTAGTATTTTTGCAGCGGTTTCATAAAAAAGAAATAAACAATGATGCAATTAGTTGATAGTGAAGGCAGGGTACTTCAAGAAAAAGAGAAAACACATTCTGAAAAAGCCAAGATGTCATCGGCACGAACAAGAAACATGTTGAAAGGGCTGAAAAAAAACACCCATCCAACGCTCATGAGTAGGGAAGAGTTTATTAATACCATGAAAAAAGATTCAACGGATGACAACATTTAAAAAGGAATACCCCGGAATTGTTGATACAATTCTTTCAGAATGCAGCATCTACTCTGCTGACGGTCGCCAGTTTCATTTCTTCGCGAATCGTCCACGACCTTCAACTCAAACCCTACCAGCAGGGGGGCATAGCTGGTATCGGTGGCGCAAGCGACTCAAATATCTATCTTGTCCACATTTTGGTTCCCACTGGTGATTTCGTCACTAATGTGGAAGTAATGGAAAGCGATTTCCAAGATTATGATGTCATTATTGGCATGGATGTGATCACTTTCGGCGATATGCTTATCACCAATGCGGAAGACAGCACCACCTTTCAGTTCCGCACTCCTTCAGAGGGTGGCGTGGAATTGTAAATAGTGACACCATAAACCACAGTACCAAATTGAGATTAATGATCGAAACAATTCAATTTTTTAAGACTTTCACTTGCGGATATCAAAATAGTGATATACTTTTGCACCCAGATAGTGGGCTTGGCCACTTTAAACAACCATTACGTCGGCATTTGGCTATGAAACGCCAACACCATTTCGGTGCAGACAATGGGCTGACAGGTTAGATCACCGAAGTTAAAAGCATCATAAATTAGAGCGGTCATTAAGATCGCTCTTTTTTATTTCAAGGTCTTAGTCAGCCAAGTGCTGTCAAACACTTTTGCCTTATCCAAGAGATACCATTGACCATGATAATTGAGATAAAGAAACTTTAGCCTCTTCGACCAACCTCCCCTCAATCCCTTTACAAGCTTCATCTTACTAACTTTTCCTGTGATGTCAAGAATAAGATTCGGTGCTTGATTCACACCTCCAGATAGATGAGCCACGATGGTTTCAACGGACGGATTTCCACATGTCTTTATATCAGCGGCGATGGTCTTATAAGTGACCTTGTCAATAAGAAACACATTATTTCTTTTCTCCCCTGAATCATTGGTTAGGCTTCGCACTTCCTTAATTTGACCATCGTTTGGAAACACAAAAGAATCAACTATTTTTCACTATACAAGGATTTCAACGAAAAAAACATGTATTTCCCATTGATTGTCATTTTTTTCTATCTTTGTTCCGATAAATCCAACGGTCATGAAAAACCATACCTTTCCCAAGATAAGACGGAGCGCGATGCTGCTCCTCGCCCTTCTCGCTTTCGGGCAGACTGCCTGGGCGCAAGGACTGTCAGGCACAGGCACAAGCACCGACCCATATCTCATCAACGACAGCATTGACTGGAACTGGTTCGCGCAAAGCGTCACCGACGGCACCACCTACGCAAACCAATTCGTGAGCCTCAACGACGACATCACCGTCAGCGCCGTGGCGGGAGTCGAGAACATGTGTTTCGCCGGCACCTTCGACGGGCAGGGGCACACCATCACCCTCGACATGACGGCCACCATGCAATTCACCTCCCTCTTCTGCTATGTTGACGGCGCCACCTTCCAGAACCTGAAGGTGGACGGCACCATCAACACCTCGAAAAAGTTTTGCGCCGGCATTGCGGGAGGCATCTTTTACAACGGCTGCACCTTCACCAACTGCGTCAGCGAGGTCACCATCAACTCCTCCATCAACGGCGACGGCACACACGGCGGACTTGTGGCGTATGTCGGAAAGGGTGACAATACGTTCGAAGGCTGTGCCTTCACGGGCAAGCTGCTCGGTTCCAACACCAACTACGTGGGCGGTCTCGTCGGCTTCACCGACAGCCGCAACAACGCCACGGTCTCCTTTACCAACTGCGTCTTCCATCCCCAACAAGTCACCATGAGCGGCAGCGGCAGCCAGACTTTTGCACGTTGGTATGGCAACAACTCCAGCAGCGTCATCATCGGATCCAACTGCTATTACTCGCAGACCCTCGGCGCAGCCCAAGGCAAGATGATGCGCAGCATCACCGGCGACGCGAATGTCACCGTGGCATTCGACGGGCAGCCCACCAATTACAGTGTGAGCGGTATCGATGCCTACAGTGCGGGTATCGTTTATGACAGCACCCTCTATGCCGGCAACGGCGATACGGTGAGCCTCAACCTCGATTGCGAGGTGCCTTGGGGCTATGTCTTCGAGGGCGACTACATGGCTGAACCCGACGCCAGCTTGAGCGGCACGGGCAACCCCTACACGTTGACCATGCCCAACGCAAACGTGACGATTGTGCCGCACTATTTGGGATACACCGTCAGCGTCGAATGCAACCCGAATATCTACGGCGTGGTGCAGGTGAGCCTCGACAACGCCACCTGGGGTACTTCCGTCACCACATCAGTGAATGATGTCGTGTATTTCAGGTTCAACACACCGGACGGTTATTTTATAAATAGTTTTTTCATCGAAACCGATTATGGTGTGCCCGTCGCTTACACCGACAACCATTTCTCCATGCCTCCCGCGAATGTGACGGTTCATGCCGATCTCTCTGAAATGGGAATTGGTGGCGGAACAGACGAAGTTTACATCGTCACCCTCTCACCCGGCGAGGGAGGAGGCATCCCGATTATTTTCAACTCCACCGTTCTGCCCATTGCTGACAACGCTGACAGCGCAGAAAACCTCCAGTTCTATCATGCCGGCAACAACACAATCGGTTTCAGGCTGGACAACGATTACTGCCCTGATTCATTTACCGCACCAAATGGGTATGGCTTCTGCGGATGGGACAACTGGAACAATAATGGATATATCACCCTAACCTCGATGGCTACCACTTTTACCGCACAATGGATCGAATTCGAACCCTACACTGTCACCCTTTTGCCGGGCATAGGCGGAGGCGAACCCATCGTTTACGCCTTCAACCCGACGACTGCGGCTCCCAATGCTAACAGTGCCAATATATGCCAGTTCTATTATGTGAACAACACCACGATAGGCTTCAGGCTGCCTGCCGATTACTGCCCCAATTCATTTACCGCGCCAGAATGGCACGTGTTCAACGGATGGGACGGCTGGAATAACAATGGGTATATCACCCTGACCTCTACGGCTACCACTTTCACCGCAATATGGGAAGATTTGGAGAATTTTACCGTCACCCTTTCGCCGGGCATAGGCGGAGGCGAACCCATCGTTTACGCCTTCGACACGACAACTGCTGTTTCTCATCCTAGCTTGGCCGAGACTTGCCAATTCTATTATGAGGACAACAACACGATAGGCTTTAGGCTGCCTGCCAATTACTGCCCAAGTTCTTTTGTTGCGCCTGATGGGTTACAATTCCTAGGTTGGTACGGCTGGAACCACAATGGGTACATCACGCTGACCTCGACATCAACCACCTTTACTGCGCGGTGGATGATTCCAATCAACTACATCGATGGAAACGGCGAAATGCACACTTGCACCAACTATACCGTGCTCACAGGCGGCGGCGCCACAACACTCGCTGCGGGTTGGTATATGGTGGACAGCGACATCACTTACAATGACGGAATCAAACTCTACTACGGCGATGTGAACCTCATCCTCTGCAACGGCAAGACGATGACGGTTACTACCGATCATATACCCATTAAAGGATTCGGTCACACTCTAACAATCTATGGCCAGAGTCTCGACTCCATCGAGGCTGGCACCCTCAACCTCAATTGCACTAATAATCCTTGCATTACAGAGATGACCTACATCCAGCACAGCGGTAATGTCACCGTTAGCAGCCCAAATAATAAGGCAGGCATCGAGGCCAGCAGCTTCACCCTCAACGGCGGTAGCCTCTATGCCAGCGCCAGAGGCTTTGGTATTTCCACTAAAGATGGCGGTAACCTGATCATCAACGGCGGCAAGGTGGAGACCAATAAAATATACGCCCAAAGCAACATCACCCTCGGCTGGACCAATGCAGACGACTACATCCACGCTGGTAGCTACGAGACCAACGCAGGCACCATCTCTGTCAAAAGCGGCCAGTTCTTCTATTACGAAAACGACGGAGGCGGACAAGTCATCGTCAGCGGCACGCTCAACACCGACCAAGTCAATGCCATCGCTGGCAAAATATTGCGACCCTATATCGAACCCATCACAGTCACCAAGGATATCGCCGGCTACGGCACGGAAAATGGCAACTGGCACCTCATCGCCTCGCCGATGCTTGACACCATCAATCCCGCCACCGTCGGCAACCTCATTCCCGACACCGAAGCACACTACGACCTCTACCGCTTCAACCCTTCTCACGAAGGCAACGAATGGGAGAACTTCAAAGCTGACAGTGCCTTCATGCTCGAAACCGGCCAAGGCTACCTCTACGCCAACACGGACACTGTAGCCCTCACCTTCAACGGCAGGCCCTATGTCGGCAACGGCAAAATCGAACTGGTCTATGATTCCCTCGACATCCGCAAGTGCTGGAACCTGGTGGGCAACCCCTTCCCCTGCAACGCTACCCTCGACAGGGAGTATTATGTGATGAACGCCAACGGCACAGGCATCAACCCCGAACCCATCCCGGCCACCACACCCATCCCACCCTGCACAGCGGTGTTTGTAAAGTCCGTGGCTGTTGGAGACAAGGCGGTTTTCACCCGGGTGACACCGTAAAACAAGGTCCTCCGTTTTCTTGGTTTTAGTGTTTTTTCGTCCCATTTTTCAAACGTTTTATCCCAAGCCCATCATTTTTCACCACAAAATAATGGGTTTTAATCCCAAATTATGTTTTTTCGTCACAAAATATGCTATTTTTGCACCTTAATAATAAATAACGAATTAATTGTTCGTTTCTTTGTTTTTTAAAATATTAATTCAAAAAACAAGCAACATGATTCAAGAAACACGCATTTTTGATATCCTTTCGGTTTATCCCGAAAAATGGCCCGAACAAAAAGTGGCATTAGCAAAAAAAGATAATGGAGTTTGGAGAAAATACAGTCCGTTACAATATCAAGAGTTGGTTCGCAAAGTGAGTTACGCTTTGATCGAGCTTGGCATTCAACCTGAGGAGAAGGTCGCCATCATCAGCGGCAACCGTCCCGAATGGAACATCCTTGACATGGCCATCATGCAGGTGGGAGCCATAGACGTACCCATCTATCCCACCATCACCAAAGAGGATTACCGATACATCTTGGACAATTGCGACGCAAGGATGGTCGTTCTCGAAGGTGTCTCTGTCATGAACAAAGTGGAGGAAGTCAGAAGCGACATCCCAAAGCTGGAATACCTTTACACTTTCCAAGACAGGCAAAAATATCCCTATTTCGACCAATTGGTCAAGTTAGGAGAGGAACATCCTCATGAGGAAGAGCTGAAACGCCGCATGGATGCGGTGCGTCCCGAACAATGCGCCACCATCCTTTACACCTCGGGAACCACAGGAACACCCAAAGGCGTCATGTTGTCACACAGCAATATCATCAATCAGATCATGGGCATCAAGAACACGCCGTCGCCATGGTCAAAGACCGCCTTCAGTTTCCTGCCCATCTGCCACGCCTACGAGCGTCTGTTGGTTTACATGTACCAATACCTGGGCATGTCTGTCTATTATGCGGAAAGTCTGGCCACCATCGGTTCCGACATGAAAGATGTACACCCCACTATGATGACCGCCGTGCCTCGCGTATTGGAGAAAGTATATGAGAAGATTGTTCAAGGCGGTGAGAAACAGCAAGGTGTCAAGAAAAAGATCTTCAAATGGGCTTTGAATCTGGCGGAACAATATAGAATCGAGGACGACAAACGCTCCTGGTGGTACAATTGCAAACTGAAGGTAGCCGACAAGCTGGTGTTTTCCACCATCAGAGCTAACCTTGGCGCGGAGCACTTCGACATCGTGGTGTCGGGAGCCGCCAGCATCTCGCAGAAAATCGCCTCCTTCTTCTCCGCCATCAAAATGCCCGTTTACGAAGGCTACGGTATGACCGAGACCTCTCCCGTCATTGCGGTGAGCAACAACCTTCCCCATGGACGCGAGGTGGGCAGCGTTGGACAAGCCCTTCCTGGTGTGGAACTTAAAATCGCGCCCAATGGCGAGCTTTGCTGCCGTGGACACAACGTGATGATGGGGTATTACAAGAACCCTGAACTCACCAAAGAAATCATCGACGAAGAAGGATGGCTGCACACTGGTGACCTGGCGCACATCAACGAATTCGGCCAAGTGTTCATCACAGGCCGTTTGAAGAGCCTCTTCAAGACCTCTATGGGCAAATACGTCAACCCACAAGTCATCGAAGACAAGTTCACTGAGAGCAACTTCTTCGAGAACGTCGTGGTGTTTGGCGAGGGTCAGAAGTTCGCCGCCGCCATCATCCTTCCTGATTTCAATTTCCTCAAGGAATGGTGCAAACAAAATAACATCGAGTTCAAGTCGCGCGAAGATGCCATTAATCTCAAGGAAGTCAAGGATCGCATCGCACAAGAAGTGCAACAATACAACGAGTTCTTCGGCGACACCGAGAAGATCAAACGCTACACGCTGGTCGCCGATGAATGGACCATGGGCAACGGCATCCTCACCCCCACCCTGAAAGTCAAACGAAAAGTGGTTGAAAAGAAATACCTTGATGCCATCCAAGCAATGTTTAATTAAAAATGCACTTTCGACTTATGAGACACCTATTGATTACTTTGGCATTACTTTTTGCCAGCACCCTGCTATTTGCCCAGGAAGAGTACCATGAAGAATACCAAATCCATATTGGAGACACGATTCTTTGGCATCCATTCAGCCAATGCAACAACATCAGCTTCAAGGTATCGCCCAAAGACATCGTGCATTTCGAGCCCACCCCATCCGGCAAGGTATTGGTGATCGGAACCAAAGTTGGCGTATGCCATCTCAAAGCCACGTGTGGCGAAACCATGGTCTTTGCCGACATCACAGTAGGCGACACCCTTCAACCCATCAACAGCGCAGGTGCGGTTGACCGACCGGAAAAACCACAAACCCTGCCTTTCACCGCAAATTATCAATTCAACCCGCCGACAGACCACTTCTTCATCACCGCCACCAATCCCAGTGATGAGTATCGGGAAACTCATGCCAAGATTGGGGTTGAAGAAGCCTACAACAATGGACAAGGCATTGACCGTTTCTGGAACACCAAGACCGGTGCCAACTATTATTACGTCCCTGAGTCGCAAGGCTGGACCGACGACGTGAAGTTCGACTTCGAACCTTTCGGCGATAGTTTCTTCCCGCTCAACACCTTTGTGCATGAAGTGAACACGGAAGGCGACCTCTCTAACTATTACATCGGCACCGAAAAAGTGCTGGATGTTGACTGCTGGGTGTTTTTCGTGGAGCAAGACGACGGCAATGTCATCCGTTATTGGGTGGATCCCGCCAACGGATGCACCTTGCGCCGACAAGTTAACAACGATCAACCTAGCGAAATAACCGTTTACGACCTGCGTTATACCCATTGGAACTTCGGGCCAAAGTACAAAAAATCGATGTACGACAAGACGAGATAATTTTTTCGCTTAGGATGCGGTTTTTTTCTTATTTTTGCTCCGCAATAAAATTAAAATCCAACATTAAACAGATACAATGGAAAACACTGAATTAAAAAAGACCCCTTACAACCAGATTCATCACGAACTGGGAGCCAAGATGGCTGAATTTGCTGGTTATGACATGCCTATCCAATACACAGGATTGGTTGAGGAACACAACAACGTCCGTAACAATGTCGGCGTGTTCGACGTGTCGCACATGGGTGAGTTCCGCGCCAAAGGCCCTTTGGCCAAGCAATTCATGCAATATTGCACGGTGAATGACGTGGCTGCCTTGAGCGACGGCAAGGTACAATACACCTGCCTCCCCAACGGCAAAGGCGGCATCGTGGACGACATGCTGGTCTATCGCATCGCTGACGACCATTATTTCATGGTGCCTAACGCTGCCAACATCGACAAGGACTGGGATTGGATGAGCCAAATCGCCGCCAAGTTCGGCATGAAACTCGGTGAAGACTTCATGAACGAGAGTGAACAATGGGCACAGCTCGCCGTCCAAGGCCCGAACGCCTTGAAAGCCATGCAAAAACTCACCAAAGCCAACGTCGTTGACATGGAGTATTACACTTTCCAGATCATCACGTTCGCTGGTGTGGACAACATCATCTTCTCCACCACAGGTTACACCGGTGCTGGCGGTTGCGAGATTTACATCCCCGTCGCTCACGCCAAGGAGGTCTGGGACGCTGTGTTTGAAGCTGGTAAGGAATTCGGCATCATGCCCGCTGGCCTTGGCTGCCGCGACACCTTGCGCCTGGAGAAAGGCTTCTGCCTCTATGGCCACGAAATCGACGACACCATCAGCCCCATCGAGGCTGGTCTCGGCTGGATCACCAAATTCGTTGATGGCAATGACTTCCTCAACCGTGAGATCTTCGCCGCCCAGAAAGCTAATGGCGTGAGTCAAAAAATTGTGGGCTTCGAGATGATCGACCGCGGCATCCCCCGCAACGGCTATGAAGTGTGCGACGCCGAAGGCAATGTCATCGGCATGGTCCGTTCCGGTAGCCCGTCACCCTCAACAGGCAAGAACATCGGCACCGCCCTGGTTCAAAAAGCCTACAGCAAAAAGGACACTGAACTATACATCAAGATCCGTAACAAGCTCATCAAGGCTGTCGTGGTGAAGATGCCGTTCTTAGCCTGATGGAAGACAATCAAGACCGAAAGAAGTTTTTCGGAAGCTTAGCCATCCCGGCCTTGCTGGTGACCCTGATGTGGGTCGTCAAAGTGGCCGAGATGGCTTTTTCTGTGGATCTCGGGCGTTGGGGGTTGCAGCCTCAAACCACCCAAGGACTCATCGGGATCTTGACCATGCCCTTCCTGCATGGCAGCTGGGAACACCTCATGGCCAACAGCGTGCCCGTCCTGGTACTGGGCACAGCACTCTATTACTGCTACCCCACCCTCGCCAACCGTATCATGCTAATCACCTGGATCGGAAGCGGTTTCCTCACTTGGTGCATAGGCAGCCCTGGCTCCACCCATGTGGGAGCCAGCGCCCTGATCTACGGAATCAACCTCTTCCTCATCGTGAGCGGCTTCATCCGCGGTAACCGAATGCTCATCGTCATCTCACTCATCATGGTATTCCTCTATGGCAGCTTTCTCTGGGGCATGATACCCGCCTTCGCCATCCCACAACATATTTCGTGGGAAGGACATCTCAGCGGCGCCATCACCGGAGTCTTATTGGCTTTCATCTATAAAAGACAAGGGCCTCAGAAAGAAGAACATCACTGGGACGACGAAGAAGACGACAACGAAAACAATGATGACAACGACTCGGACCAAAAGCCCTATTGGGATGTGCCCATGCCCACTGACGAAGAACTGACAGTGCAATACCGCTTCAGACATTAAGACTGATTTCCAAGCAAAAACGCCAGCACCTGATTCGCAATGCTTGTCATCCCCTCTTCATTCGGATGTCGCCATATTTTCTTAATGGCGTGCAAATCAATACAATGCACATCATAATAGCTGGAAATGATATGCGCTGACTCCATATATTCCTTGTCCAAATCATCATCAGCCATATAATATAACTGGACACCAGGATATTGACGTTGCAGTCTATGGAACAAACAGGCCAACGCAGGACGGAACATGCACAACTCCTCTTCAGTCCAGTTATCGTAAACGAAATCTCCTATCGGCACCTCACTCCACACATCGTTGATGCCTCCAAAAACGAAGATGACATCAGGGTTACCTAAGTCATCCATCCTTCGCAGGAAAGAATGAGGGCCATAATAACCACCGAAATCCATATTGCTGATCAACGAACCCGAAAAAGCATTGTTTTTCTCCAACTCCCATCCCATCGTCTGCTTCATCTGATACCACCACAACTGTTCAACCGAGGTAATGCCGATGCTGTCCCAATAGAGCCAAACATCATTCGTCGCGGGATCCACATACCCCTCATACGTGGAATAACTGTCGCCCAACACAGAAAAACGAACCGTCGATAACGGCTCCGGGTCTTTATTACAAGAAGTCAGCATAACAGCAACCCATAGTCCTATTATTAATAATACACCCCTCTTCATATCTATCTCTAAATTCTAAATTCTCAATTCTCAATTCTTAATTGTCATTTCCGTTCTTCTGTTCAACGCCCTGTGCTCTTCCGTATCGTTTGGATAAGCAGGTTTCGTTGCACCGTAGCCCTTGGAAGTCATTCTTTCTGAGGCGATGCCTTTATCCATCAGTGCCTGCCTTACCGCCGAAGCCCTCGACTCAGATAACTTTTGGTTATACGCATCGGAACCCACATTGTCGGTATGTCCCCCCAGTTCCACATAGAGACTGGGATGGTTTTCCATAAAAGCGGCCAGCATGTCAATGCCCTCACGTGAGTCCTCCGTAAGCTCCGAGCTGTTGAACTCAAACTGGATATTCACCAGCTGGATCACAGTACCCGGTTTCAAGTCTTCCACCATGAAGTCATATACATTGACTGGCTCTGGTTTTAACTCATCGTCATTCAGCTGGAAAGCATAAATATCATAACCTCCATACCCCCCTTCACGGATGGAAGAAATCAATGCGGTATGACCATCGGCGGCGACAATAAAGTTAATCTCATCGCCTGGCGTGTTGATGGGATAGCCCAAATTAACCGGTTCTGACCATTCGCCTGACTCATCACGGCGACTCACAAAAAGGTCATAGCCCCCCATTCCCATACGGGTATCCGAGGAGAAATACAAGGTTTTGCCATCAGGATGCAGAAAAGGAGCCATCTCAGTGCCTTTGGTATTGATGACAGGACCAAGACTCACCGGCTCTGACCAATGACCGTTTGCATCACGATAGCAATGGTAGAGGTCTGCGTCACCACCCCGGCGAGAAGCGAAAAACAATTCTTTTCCCTCAAGGCTCAGACAAGGTTGGGAATCCCATGCCGGATCATTAACTCCTTCGCCCAAAGGACGTGCCTGACCCCAAAATCCACCCTGTACATCCTTAACTGCATGATACAAGTCGCATCCCTGATGATGCCGGTCAATACCACAAATGGTAAAAAACAGCTCATCTTTTTTATACGAAAGGAAAGCCGCTCCAATATGATCATCCAACGTTGAATCCACCGAAAACCGCGAAGAAGGATACCACTGTCCGTCCGCTTTTTTTGAGATGAAAAGTCCTTCTTTGGCATAAGCCCACGACGCTTCTGTATAACGTTTGGTGAAAAGCAATTCATCCCCTGCGAGTTCCAAGGCGTTGACATATTCATCATCCGCAGAGTTAACAGAGGCTCCAAGGTTAATCGGGTTAAAATCAACAGGATGCTCCACTGCGTCCAAACGAAAACGCGCGTCGGCCAGCATCCTTACCGCCTTCTCATCATTGGCTTGATTGCCTGGGGCTGCCTTTTGGAACCACTCGATCAGCCCAATCTCCTCGGAATAACGCATACGTTTGTCGTAAAGTCCGGCAAGTGTCAGAGCAGCAGGAGGAAAGAGCAGAGAGTCAGCAGCCAAGGCATGTTCATAGCCCTCCATAGCCTTCTCCATGTCACGAGTCTCCATTCCAATCTCCCCTTGTAAGAGCCAGGCCTCAGCAAAACCAGGCTCGGCATTCAAGGCTTTCCTTAGCTGTTGGTCAGCCTTCTCATAGTCACGCTCCATAAACGACTGTCGCGCAGCCTCGTAGGCTTTCAACGCCTTTTTCGAGGGCTGAGCCACACCTGAACAAACAGTGGCCAGCAATATGACAAGGAAGAGAATACGCATAAAGAAAACTTAAATATTTAAAATTCAATGAGTTAATTGATTATCTTTTTGAATCCACTTATTAAAGTCCACCACAAATACACGAGCTGTGGCTGTAGGTGAAGTCTCGGCTGAAAGATAGCACTTACCGTGATCATAAAAGCAAATGCCTTCCGTTTGCGAACCCAGATAGTTATGCAGTTCAAAACGCCGGTTTGAAAGCTTCACACCCGCGTCATCAAAGTCGTAAATCAGATAAAGGAATGGCAACCAAATGTTTTTCACATATCCCACCAGTACCAACATCCCACGCTCCTCATCGTAATCCGCACCCGTAATCAGTCCCTGAGAATCAAATCCATTGACCACCTCGGCGACATAAGTCCCTGGTTTTTTCGGCAGTCGATACAGGCGGGTAGTCCCAGTAGCCCAGCCTTTACTGAACAGATACAGATAATCCCGTGTGGCAAACATCGCTTCACAGTCAAAATCGTGCTCATGCTTTTGATAGTCAAAGCAGGTCTGGTCAGCGAAGCTAAAATGGATGGTTTCGACGGTGATGGAAGCGTCGCCTTCCTTAGGAATCTGTGACAGCGGAAAGGTGAAGACACGCAAGTTTTTCCGTTTGCCTTTGTTATTCCCGAAGTCGCCCACGTAAACCCTTTTTCCGTCGGTACAGACATCCTCCCAGTCTTTGTTTTCCACATTGGCGAGGGTGATTCTCTGAACCACCTCGAAAGTAAGCGTGTCGAGGCCATAAAGAACAGGTTTCCCACCACTGTCGTTATGAGTCCACAGCCTACCGTTGTGGAAAAACAGGCCAGAGGTCTCTCTCACCTCTTCAGGAAGCAGGGCTTTAAACGCTGGGCTGAACAAAGGCGAATAAGCAGCATGTCCCTCCTCTTGCGCCCACAGAAGAGGTAAGGCGAAGGAGAGGAACAAGATGGTCGAGAGAAATCTTCTCATTTCTTAGGATAGACCACGCCCTTGGCCGCTTTCAAGGTGTTCTGAAGCAAAGAGACGATGGTCATAGGGCCAACACCACCCGGGACGGGAGTGATCTTTGAGGCCACTTTGCACACCTCATCATAATCGACATCACCCAAAATCTTGTAACCCTTGGGGCTGTTAGGATCGTCGATACGATGGATACCCACATCGATGACCACGGCACCGGGTTTCACCATATCGGCGGTCACAAAGCCCTGCTTGCCGATAGCAGCGACAATGATATCCGCCTGTCTTGTAATCTCAGGCAGGTTCTTCGTACGGCTGTGGCACAGGGTGACGGTGGCATCGACGCCTTTTCGTGACATGAGTACTGCCATCGGGGTTCCCACGATGTTGGAGCGTCCAAGGACGACCACATTTTTACCTGCTGTTTCAATGCCCGAACGTTTGACAAGCTCCATGATACCATTAGGGGTGGCAGGCACAAAGCAAGGCAGTCCCAGTTGCAGGCGTCCCACGTTGATACTAGTGAACCCATCGACATCTTTGGCTGGATCGATGGCATTGATGATTGTATCCTCGTCAATATGTTTCGGTAACGGCAGTTGGATGATATAGCCATCGATTTCAGGATCGTTATTCAAGAACTCCACCGTCTTGAGCAGCTCCTCTTGGGTGGTCTTTACAGGAAGGCGATAAACCGAGGAGGTCATACCCACCGAATGGCAGGCCTTTTCCTTGGAAGCCACGTAAGTTTGGCTGGCACCGTCCTCACCCACGATCACAGCAGCGAGATGCGGGGCATTCAAGCCATGGTCGATCATGTCAGCCACTTCGGCTGCAATTTCTTTTTTGATTTGGTCGGCAATCAGTTTGCCATCAATAATATTATTATCCATATTAATATCTTATTAATTAACTCTCGATTCTTATTTCTTCCTCATAGCATTTGCCATTCGCATGATTTTCTTTCCACCGCCGGTGGTCATCATACGCATCATCTTGGCGGTCTCCTCGAATTGTTTGACCAAGCGGTTCACCTCGACGATAGAGGTACCGCTACCCATGGCGATACGTTTGCGGCGAGAGCCATTCAGCAAGTTGGGGTTCTCACGTTCAGCGGGGGTCATCGAATAAATAATAGCCTCAATGCTCTTGAAAGCGTCGTCATCGATCTCCTCGTTTTTCAAGGCTTTGTCCATGCCCGGGATCATACTTGCCAGCTCCTTGATGTTACCCATCTTCTTGATTTGCTGGATTTGTTTGAGGAAATCATTATAGTTGAACTCGTTTTTAGCCAGTTTTTTCTGGAGACGTTTTGCTTCCTCCTCGTCGAATTGCTCTTGGGCGCGTTCCACGAGAGAAACGATGTCGCCCATGCCGAGGATACGGTCCGCCATACGTTTCGGATAGAACACGTCGAGCGCATCCATTTTCTCACCGATACCCACAAATTTGATAGGTTTCTCCACCACGGTACGGATGGTGAGGGCGGCACCGCCACGGGTATCACCGTCGAGTTTGGTAAGTACCACGCCGTCGAAGTCGAGACGGTCGTTGAATGCTTTGGCCGTATTGACCGCATCCTGACCGGTCATGGAATCCACCACAAAGAGTGTCTCATGAGGATGGACAGTCTCCTTGATGTTGGCAATCTCGTTCATCATCTCTTCATCGACTGCAAGACGACCAGCGGTATCGATGATCACCACATGTTTGTTCTGACGTTTGGCATATTCGATGGCGTATTGTGCAATCTGAACCGGATTCTTGTTGCCGTCTTCGCTATACACTTCCACCTCCACCTGTTGTCCAAGCACTTTCAGCTGATCGATAGCGGCGGGACGATAGACGTCGCCGGCGACCAGAAGCACCTGCTTGCTCTTCTTGCGTTTCAGGTAATAAGCCAGCTTGGCGGAGAAGGTAGTCTTACCAGAACCTTGCAGACCCGCAATCAAAATAATGCTCGGCTGTCCTTTGAGGTTAATGTCCTCATGCTCACCACCCATCAGCTCAGCCAGCTCGTCATGCACAATCTTGACCATCATCTCACCCGGCTTCACCGAAGTCAGGATCTGCTGGCCCAGGGCCTTTTCCTTGATGGTATTGGTGACATCCTTCGCGATTTTATAGCTGACGTCCGCATCTAACAACGCGCGACGAATCTCCTTCATCGTGTCGGCAACATTGACCTCCGTGATATATCCTTGTCCTTTCAGGATCTTGAACGATCTCTCTAATTTTTCGCTTAAACCTTCAAACATAGTCTTACTTAATTATTTGGAGCGCAAAGGTAAGAAATAATTAGGAATTATGAATTAAGAATCATGAATTATGACTATTTTTGCAAAACAAAACTATTTCATGAATCATGGTCAAAGAAAATCTTTTGAAAATTAAGGCTACGATCCCCGAGGGTGTGACCCTTGTCGCCGTTTCCAAAACCAAACCTGTTAGCGACATCCAAGAAGCCTACGATGCCGGACAACGTATCTTCGGAGAAAATCACGCTTTGGAGATGCGTGACAAACATGAGGAACTGCCGAAAGACATACTATGGCATTTCATCGGTCATCTACAGACCAACAAAATCAAATACATCATCCCATTTGTCACTTTAATCCATAGCATCGACACCGCTAACCTGTTAGAAGCAGTGAACAAAGAGGCGAAAAAACACGACCGCGTGGTAGATTGCCTGTTGCAGTTCCATATTGCGCAGGAAGAGACCAAATTCGGACTCGACATGGAAGAGGCAAGGCAGCTACTGGACTCGGAGGCCTTCAAACAGATGGAGAATGTGCGTATCTGCGGCGTGATGGGCATGGCCACTTTCACGGATAACGAAGCAGAGGTGCGCAAAGAGTTCAAACATTTGAAAAAGATATTTGAGACCTTAAAACACGATTACTTTGGCAACCAAACCCAGTTCAAGGAAATCTCCATGGGCATGTCGGACGATTATCCGATTGCTATCGAAGAGGGAGCCACCCTCGTCAGGGTCGGAAGCAAAATCTTTGGAGCGAGAAACTACAATTAAGAGAAGACAGCAGACAAAAGTTAGAAGAAGCGGGAAGATATGTTTATAACTATTCTTTTATTAATATTTGGCTTTGTGGCTTTGATTATGGGAGCCAACTGGCTTGTTGACGGAGCCACCAGCGTGGGCATCCGCGCCAAGTTGTCGCCATTAATCATCGGGTTGACGATTGTGGCCTTCGGCACCTCATTGCCCGAGTTGATCATCAACGTGTTTTCCTGCATCAAAGGCAGTTCAGGACTGGCCATCGGTAACATCGTGGGAAGCAACATCATGAACATCCTTTTTATCCTTGGGGTAGCCTCCATCATTTACCCCATCGATGTGAGCCGTATCTCTATCCGGCGTGATATCCCGGCAGGTTTTGTAGCCACGGGTGCTTTATTCGTGTTTGCCAATTACACCTGGGGGAGCCTCTCCATCAACTGGATTGAAGGCGTGTTATTGCTGGTCATGGCCGCTTTTTATCTATTCCTCACGATGAAAAAAAACGAGTCACCCAGCAATGAAGTAGAAGCCGTACAGATTCCGTTGCCATGGTGGAAAACCATCTTATTCCTTGTGTTAGGCATCATTGGGCTTTACCTTGGCGGCGAGTTGGTCTCCAACAACGCTCAAAAAATCGCCAAAGCTTGGGGCATGAGCGAAGCCATGATTGGTTTGACCGTAGTGGCCATGGCCACCTCGTTGCCCGAACTGATTACTTCAATAGTAGCCGCCACCAAAAAGAACTCAGGCATTGCCATCGGCAACGTTCTGGGTTCCAATATCTTGAACATCTTTGTGGTATTGGGCATCAGTGGACTGATTACCCCCCTGCAATTTGACAATCAACTGAACAGCACCCTGCTGTTTCTCTTCGGTGCCAACGCCCTGATGACCCTGTTCGTCTTTACAGGAAAAGGAACCAAGCTTTCCCGTTTTGAAGGTGTCTTGATGTTATGCGCCTTCATTGGTTTTATGACCTATACTGTAATATCCAAATAAAAAGAGGGCGTCGAAACCGACACCCTCTTTGAACAGAGTTGACTGTTTTTATCGTTCAGTCTTATCTTCCAGCTGGAACGCTTTCATGACGGCTTCGTAGTTGCTATAGTCAACATCAGAGCGGGATTCATAGAGGCTGGCAGCAATGACCACGATCTTGAAACGGTGTTCATCCGGACGGTATCCATTAAAGAAATCATTTTCAGTCCAGAAAATCGACACCCCTTCGTCATAGGTTGCGACCTCTATGGAAGAGGAATAGAAGCCCTCTTGTCCTGTTTGCGAATCAACAGCTGAATAATAGAACGTTAAAGGAACCTGTCGCCAATTGTTGGTGCCGCTTTCCATATAAACCAGCACTGCGCCATAATCGGTAATATCTTCAGTGATGGCTCTGTAGTCAATATCGACACGCCAGGAAGTGTTGTTATCCCAATACCAGTCGTTCGAATGAATTGTTACTGTTGAAGATGCTACATTGGCATTACCTTGGGGACCTTGAGGACCACGGCATGAGGCCATGACAACCATTGCCAAAAGCGCCATGCAAATTGCTTTTACCTTTTTCATGATGTTTGTAGTTTTTATTATTAATTCTCTTTTTCCAAAAAACAGGGTGCAAACATACAAATATCCCGCCAAATTTGTATAAAACCGTGATAAAAAAAGAAAAAAAAGTAATTTTGCGGCATGAAAGACAAATCATTTCTCGTACATATCGCTGGCGTTGTAGCCATGATCTTTTGGGGCATGTCGTTCGTATGGTCCACCCAGGTTTACCAAAACCTCAACCCCACAGCCACCATCTTTTTGCGTTTAGTGGTGGCAACGATATTCTTTACAGCCATACTCTTCATATTCCGGCTCAATGAAAAAGTCCAGAAAAAACACCTTGGGCTCTTTGCCCTTGCCGCCATGTTCGAGCCATTCCTATACTTTATCTTCGAGGGTTACGGACTGAAGAACACCTCCCCCGTCATCGGAGCAGGCATCATCGCCTTGATACCTTTGGTCACCCCTATTGCGGCTCGCATCTTCCTTAAAGAGCGACTCACGCCCATGAACATCGTGGGATTTATCATCTCATTCGTTGGCGTGATCGTAATGTTGCTCAACAAAAACCTTGAGCTCACGGCTTCACCCAAAGGCATCCTCTTTCTGAGTGGTTCGGTGGTGGTGGCCGTCGGCTATTCCATTGCTTTGATACGGCTCACCAAACTCTACAAGCCATTGACTATCACATGGGTGCAAAACATCATCGGAATGATTTACTTCATCCCCCTGACCCTCATCATGGAGCAGTTTGAGCCTTCTAATTTCGCAAACGTGAGCAGCTACATTGTGCCATTGGTCTGTTTGGGCGTTTTTTGTAGCGCCACCGCATACGCCCTGTGGGCATTTGCCTTCAGCAAGCTCGGCGCCTCTAAAGCCAACGTTTACTCCAACCTCATTCCTGTCTTCACCGCCATCTTCAGCTATCTGCTCGCGATAGAAAAAATGACCGCCTTCAAGATTATCGGCATCCTTGTGGTAGTCATTGGACTCGTGCTCTCCCAAATCAAACCCAGAAACAGCAAAACAACTGAACAACTAAACAATTAACCAACTTCCATGATTTCCAGCAAGACCAACCCAAAGATAAAAAACCTCGTCAAGCTTCAAAAAGCCTCGGAACGTCGAGAGCAGAACCGCATCCTCATTGAGGGAAAGCGAGAGATTGAAAGGGCTCAGCAATGTGGTTTTGAGATTGAGCAGCTCTATGTTTGCGAACCACTATTAAGAGAGCCCATGGGAATACACGCCTCTTTTGTGGAGACTGTCACCGAGGAAGTTTTCGAGAAAATCGCCTATCGTGAAGGCAGCGATGGTCTCTTAGCGGTAGCCATCCCAAAATATAAAAGTATCAGCGAGTTCAAACCCAAGAAAAACGCTTTGATTATTGTACTGGAAACCGTGGAGAAGCCAGGCAACCTCGGAGCCGTAATGCGTACCGCTGATGCCGCTGGTGTGGATGCGGTCATTGTTGCCGATCCCGCTACCGACCTCTTCAATCCCAACGCCATACGAGCCAGCATCGGTTGCCTCTTCAGCGTACCCGTGTATGCCTGTTCCACCGAAGAATGCATTCATTGGCTGAAGAAAAACGGCATCACCATTTACTGCACCTATCTGAAAGCCTCCATCGACTACCTCGACGCTGACTTCCGTAAGGCTTCCGCCATTGTGATGGGCACCGAGGCCACTGGCATCTCACAAGCATGGGTGGATGCCGCCGACCAAAATATCATCATCCCTATGAACGGCATCGCCGACTCGCTCAACGTGTCAGTGACCACCGCCATCGTCACCTTCGAGGCTGTCAGGCAACGCAGAAAATCATGAAAAAAAACTACTTGCTGCTTCATCTCTCTGTCTTTATCGCTGGTTTCACTGGCGTGTTGGGACGGCTCATCACCTTGGATTCTGCGATTTTGGTGTGGTGGCGCATGGCTGTGGCTGCACTTATCATGGTTGCTTTTTTAGCGATAAAAAAACAACTGAACAAATACAAACTGAACGACTTATTACCGATGGGCGGTGTGGGATTGTTGCTGGCACTCCATTGGGTGTTTTTTTACGCCAGCATCAAGGCTTCCAACGTTTCCATTGGCGTGGTCTGCTTTTCATTGGTGGGATTTTTTACTGCCCTGTTGGAGCCCATCATCAACAAGCACACATTTTCGGCACGGGAGTTCTTGTTCAGCCTGTTCACCATACTCGGCATCTATTTAATCTTCCAATTCGATTCAAGATACAGGCTGGGTATTGTTTTTGGCGTGATTTCCTCAGCGTTATATGCTTTGTTTGCCATCGCCAACCAAAGGGTCGGCAAACATTATGAACCCAAAAACATGTTGCTTTGGGAGATGGTCGGTGGACTGATTGGACTGACTTGTCTGCTACCTTTATATAATAGGTTCATCCCTGTTGGAAGGCTATTTCCCGCAGGCATGGATTATCCCTATTTAGCTTTCATGGTGGTAGTTTGCACCATAGGTCTATGTCTGCTGCAAATCATTGTATTGCAAAAGATTTCGGCTTTCACCGTCAACCTGACCTATAATCTTGAGCCCGTCTATAGCATCATCCTGTCAATGTTCATTTTCAACGAATACAAGGAACTGAATTTTTCGTTTGCAATCGGCATTGCGCTGATTATCTTATCAGTAGTGCTACAAACAATTTACTCGATTAAAGACCACAAAGATTAAGACCCGGGCCTCACCCCCCGACCCCCTCTCCAGTGGAGAGGGGGAGCGTTCTACCCGGGGGCTTTTTCTACCGAGATTTAACCCCTAACGGGGTATTCCCAAAAGCGCAAATCTCTTTCTACCGAGATTTAACCCCTAACGGGGTAGCTCCCTCTAAATTCTTAATTCTTAATTCCCAATCCGTACCCGAACGAAGACAGGATAATGATCCGAGGGATTGCGACGGATGTAGTTGTCAAATGAGATTTCCTGTGGGGCATCGGCAGATTTGAGGGTCTCTTCCGTGTCATCGGGAGTCCAATAGCTATTGGTAAGCACCCCGTACGACTCGACCTGGGTGTCGGATGAGACGAATACATGGTCAATACGGCTAGTTGTGTAGTATTCGGTTTTGAAAGCATTGAAGGTACCGTTTTCAGCGAAACGGATGCGGGCGGCATCGTAGGAGTCTTTCAAGATACCCGACTCAGTGAAGATCGTGTAAATCTCATTATTCTGATCCACGTTGAAGTCGCCCGTGATGAAAACCGGAGCACCCTTCGCGATTTCTTTGACCCTGGCCACCACCAACTTGGCCGCCTCGCGACGAGCCACCACGCCCACATGATCCATGTGGAGATTGAAGAAATAGAACGTCTTCTCTTTTTGTTTGGGAGCCCTGCGGAACAGACCTCTTCGGCATGGTTGTTCTGGGACTGTCATGCAGAACTTGCCCCAAGTGCAAAGGCGAATACAAGCAGCATCCCAGCCAAGGCCTGGTTTGTCGGGGGTCTCGCTGAGCCAGAAATCACCGTGGTCAATGAGTTTTACTCTATCTTTCTTATAAAAGATAGGCTCATATTCGCCCGCTTGTTTGCCATCGTCACGCCCAATGCCAATATAGTCATAGCCATCAAGGGCATCCAGCATGTCATGCAGCTGGCCGTGAAGCACTTCCTGCGCCCCGAAAATCGCCGGAGCCATGAAATTCACTTGATCACAGATTACCTGACAGCGTTTAGGCCATTGGTTACCCTGGACGCTGTCGTTCCAGTTTTTGTAACGGATGTTATAGGAGCCAACAAGAATTTCTTGGGCATTCAGTTGGAAGACTGCCACAAATAGCAGCGCAGTGAGAAGGAGCTTTTTCATAAGGTCTTTTTTTATCCTTGCAAAGATAGGAATTCAACTTGTTATACCAACTCCCAAACACAAATAGTTCCTCACTTAAATCAAAACCCACGCTTTCATAATACTCTTGAAGCCGAGGTTTATCCTTATCAACAAGAAGGGTAACCTTTTGAAAACCATTGTCTAAAGCATAATCCATACGATTACGCATCAGCATATTGCCAATGCCAGTGCCCCTAAAGTCAGAAAGGACAGCCATGCTGTCGAGATAGAATTCACCCGGGCCAGTTTCCATCGCATTTTGGCTTAAATCCATGCCCGAGGTTTGCTGCACAAGGCCAAAGGTCTTAGCCCGAAGCGCCGCATAACGAGCACCATCGTAGGCTACCAAAGCACCAACCACCTTACCCTGAACTTGAGCTATACAAGTGTTGCGATAACTATATAAGGTGTCATCCATGCGGCAAAGTGCTACCAAATGTTCAAAGATGGGTTGCTGTTTCGCAGGAATGACATCACCCAAATCAAGCATGTCAATACCCGCCAACACCACACGAGCGATAAATGGCGCATCGGTTACCACAGCATCGCGAATAACGAGGTCGTTCATCATGTTATCTCAGTTTATTTCGTTGATAATGAGGTGCTACCACAAGGACAAAAAAGACCAATGACACCAATACGGATGCCGAAGCCACCAGATAGGCGGTAGCAAACGAGAAATGCTCCGCCAACATGCCGCCCGAGAAGATACCGATACCCAAGCCGAGATCCCAGGAGGTGAGGTAGGTGGATGTGGCCGTACCTCGCTGAGCATTGGTAGCCAAGTTGATGAACAAGGCGTTGAACGAAGGGAAAGAAGCACCGAAGCCCAAGCCACAACACAAGGCAATCAACAGAAAAGCCACTGCGGTGTAAGTCCCTCCCCAGGCATTGACATAATGGCAAAGACCCAGCCCCAGCAAGGCAAAGACCGTGATGCCAAGACCCAGAGCAATGGTGTGAGTGACTTTACCCTTATCAACCATCCTACCCGCAAACAGACGCGAGGCAATCAAGCCCACGGCATACACTGTGAAAAACAAACCACTACTGATAGTCAAGCCCATCTCCTTGGCATACAAGGCAATATAATTGGAAATCTGTCCGTAGGCAAAGGCCAGCAACAAAAAGGAAATCCCCGCTAACAATCCTTTGACCAAGATAAAACGGTCAAGCGAGATGGGCGGACGCTTCACGGGTGGACGCACTTTGGTCTGGATTCGTGAAGCAAACAATGCCGCCAGGAAACTACACCCCATACAGCCCATGAAAATGGCATTGAAACTAAGGTGCTCATACACAAAAAGCCCTACCATCGGTCCCACCGCCATAGCGATGTTGTTGGCCACGCCATAATAACCAATGCCCTCTCCCCTGTGTTCCGAGGGAACCACGTCAATAACTAAAGTATTACCACCCACCGAGGTGAGCCCAAAAGCCAAACCATGAACAATACGGATGACAATCAGCGTGGTGATGGTGGTGGCGAAAGGATATCCACAGAAAATCGCTGTAAAAAGCGACAATGCCAACAAATACAATGGCTTACGTTTGAAGGTATCCATCATGTAACCCGAGAAAGGACGCACGACCAACGTAGCCAACGTGTAACACGAAATCACCGTGCCGATAATGGCATTGCTCCCCTGAAATTGCTCGATGATAAAGAAAGGCAACACAGGAAGCAGAAGATAAAATGAAAAGAAAAACAAGAAGTTAGCAGTACAAAGGCATAAGTAATTCTTATTAAAAAGCTTCTCCTCCATGATCACGATATGGTTTTCAGCCCGCAAAAATATACTTTTTTATACTATGAAGCATTCATTATTCCAATGCTTTTCCTTATTTTTGCAGTAAAGAGTGATGATAAAATGGAACTACTGGAATTATACGACAACGATCTCAGGCCAACCGGGCAGATTGTAGAGCGCGGACAGCTGATTCCACAAGGTCTGATGATTCCCATTGTTGCCGTCTTCATACACAACAACGAAGGGAAATATCTCATCCAGAAAGCCTCCCCCAACAAAGGAAGCTATTATGCCACCACCGCAGGACATGTCAAGGCGGGTGAACACGACTTCACCATTTCCATGCTCAGGGAATTAAAAGAAGAGTTGGGGTTATCCGTCACGAAAAGCGAACTTAAACTATTGAGAATCAGAAGATACGGGTATAAATTCACCTTACTCTACATGTTAAAAAGCAATATTCCGATTGAGATGTTGAAACTTCAGCCAGAAGAAGTGGAGTCGGTAAAATGGATGAGCCGAGAAGAAATAGAGCAGCTTTGCCACGAAGGACTGTTCAACAAAATACATTATCAACTGCTCATCGATTGTGAAGAAAGGCTGAATTCCCTTCATCTTCCGTCGAAGTAATACGCCTATTTTATATCTTTGCAAAACCATTTCAATTCAAAAAAGAACAGAATCATTTTTAATCATAAAAGAAAAACAGCATGATCGCAAAAGAATTACTCGATCCGAGAAGTATTGTCGTTGTGGGCGCCTCCACCGACATCCACAAACCAGGTGGCAAAGTTTTGAAAAACCTATTGGAAAGTCCTTTCAAGGGGCAGGTCTATACTGTCAACCCGAAAGAAGCTGAGGTCCAGGGCATTAAATGCTATGCCAAAGTGGACGACCTACCTCAGGTCGATTGCGCCATTCTCGCCATCGCAGCCAAATATTGTCCTGCGACAGTTGACCTGTTGGCAAAAGAGAAAGGCACCAAAGGTTTTATCATCGTATCCGCCGGTTTCGGTGAGGAGAATGCCGAGGGTGCGGCTTGGGAACGTCATATCGCCGACACCATCAACAGTGTGGGCGGTTCATTGATCGGCCCCAACTGCACTGGTTTCCTCAACAACAACTACTGTGGTGCATTCGACACCCCAATCCCGACTCTCGATCCCCATGGTGTTGACTTCATCACTGGATCAGGAGCCACAGCAGTGTTCATCAAGGAATATGGCATCAGCAACGGTTTGACATTCAACAGTGTATGGGCTGTAGGAAACTCCGCCCAATTAGGTATCGAGGATGTGCTCGAGCATTTGGACGAGACCTTTGACCCGGAGAAGAGCAGCCGTGTCATCATGCTGTATATGGAAAAGATCTCCAACCCGCAGAAGATGCTCAAGCACGCCCGTTCACTCATCCTGAAGGGCTGCAAGATCGCCGCCATCAAGTCGGGAGGTTCCGCTGCCGGCAGCCGTGCAGCCAGCTCGCACACAGGCGCTTTGGCCACCTCTGACGTCGCTGTCGATGCCCTGTTCCGCAAAGCAGGCATCGTCCGCTGCCAGAACCGCCAGGAACTCACCACCGTTTGCGCCATCTTCATGCATCCCGAGGTGAAAGGCAAGAACATGGCTGTGATCACCCATGCCGGAGGTCCCGCCGTGATGCTCACCGACGTGCTCTCTAATAACGGCATGGATGTGCCGCATATCGAAGGCCCCAAGGCTCAGGCTTTGCTCGAGAAACTCTACAACGGATCCTCCGTGGGCAACCCAATCGACTTCCTCGCCACTGGTACCGCCGAACAGCTCGGCTACATCATCGATGCTTGCGAGAACGACTTTGATGAAATCGACAGCATGTGCGTCATCTTCGGTTCCCCTGGACTGTTCCAAAACTACGAAGTATATAAGGTATTGGACGAGAAGATGAAGACCTGCAAGAAGCCTATCTTCCCCATCCTGCCCTCCATCATCAACGTGAAAGACGAGATCGCCGACTTCATCAACAACAAGCACCGGATTAACTTCCCCGAGGAATGTGTGTTCGGCAACGCTCTTTGCAAGATTTACAACACGCCCAAACCTCAACCCGAGAATGTGCCGATGCCTACCATCGATGTGAAACGCATCCGTGAGGTCATCGACAGCTGCGAGAACGGCTATATCGACCCAGACAAGATCTACCAGCTCCTCGACGCCGCTGGCATCGCCCAAAAACAAATACGAGTGGTCGATCAGAAACAACAGGCTGTTGACTTTGCCAACGAGGTGGGTTATCCGCTCGTGATGAAAGTGGTCGGTCCTGTGCATAAATCCGACGTGGGTGGCGTGACTTTGAACGTCCGCGACATCGAGACAGTGCAGAAGGAGTTTGACCGTTTGATGGCCATCAAAGACACATACGCTGTGGAGATGTACCCAATGCTCGACGGCACAGAGGTCTATATCGGTGCCATCCGCGATGCCAAGTTCGGCCATCAGGTGTTCTTTGGCCTGGGTGGCATCTTCATCGAAGTGCTCAAAGACGTGCAAAGTGCCCTTGCTCCAGTCAGCGTAGATGAGGCCAAAGACCTGCTGACGAAGCTCCGTGGCTACAAGATCCTGCAAGGAGTCCGTGGCCAACAACCCGTCAACATCGATGTCTATGCCGAGCAAATCGCTCGAGTGAGTGCCTTGGTGATGGCCGCACCCGAGATTGCCGAGATGGACCTCAACCCGCTCCTAGGCAACCCAAAGAACGTGGTCGCAGTAGATGCCCGAATCAGAATCGAAAAATAATAGCGTATGATTACCAACCGTTCCCTCATATACCTGGTTTATGCCGCCCTGGTGCTTTTCACCTTTTTCGGCGACAAACTGTTGAAAAAAACCGACAAGAAGTCACGCGCTTTCGGTTATCTCATTTGTATCCTCGGCGACCTGGGCATTTTGGGATACGGTCTATGGCTCTATTTCAAATACAAGGAAACCAACTATGAGGTTGCCTCCCAAACGGGTTTTGTCCTGGGAGGCATCCTCTTTGGCGTCTGCGTGTTGTGTCTGTTAGGACGGTATTGGCAGAACAAGGAAATCGACAAACGCAACTCGAAAACATGAAAAAGACTATCTGTACAGTCTGTTTTATTTTTGTCTGCCTCTTAATGCTCAGAGCGCAAACGGACACTGTACACTACTCTTCGCCAGGCGGTTTCTATGAAACATCTTTCGCACTAACACTCCGCTGCCAGGAAGGCCATCACATCCGTTATACCACCAACGGTCACACGCCCACCGCGACATCAACCTTATATCAAAACCCCTTATTTCTCGACGAACGACTCTTTTCCGACACAGACATTTACAAGGCGCAAATCTCGCCGGATTATTTGGTCTATGTCCCCGATTCCGTCCGTCATATCATCGTGATACGAGCCGCCGTTTTTGATGCTAACGACTCCTGTATCGGCCCAACCGTCACCCATAGCTATCTCATCCACAGCTTAGGATTTGAGGAAAAAGAACTGGCCGTGGTCTCCATTTGTGCCGACTCCCTATCGCTTTTTGACTATAACACTGGACTGTTTGTCCCAGGCGTTTTTTATGACCCCAACGACCCCGAACACACGGGGAACTATTATCAAAAAGGGAAAGACTGGGAGCGTCCCGTTAATGTGGAGTTCTACGAGCCCGATGACAACACCGGCATCAACCAGATTTGTGGATTGAGAACTCATGGAAACCGTTCAAGGCGCTATCCCGCTAAAGGGATGAAAATCTATGCCCGTGAAGAATGTGGCATCAAAAGATTCAAACACGCCTTTTTTAATGACACGCCTATTAATAGTTATAAACGACTGGTACTCAAACCATTCGCTAATTTCGAACCCTATTCAGGAATACAAGACCCTTTTTGCTGCAAAATGGCCGTGTTACTTGGCTTAGAAGCCCCTCATAGCCGACCGATCATCGTGTATCTCAACGGGGAATATTGGGGCATCTATTTCCTTCAGGAAAAGATGGATGACCATTATTTAGAAGACCATTTTGGTGTTAACACCGCCCTTTGTAACATCATCAGTCATTGGAAAGGCATTGTTGATTGCGGAAACAACATCAACTTTTTGGCCATGATGGAATGGTTCAACCAGGCGGATCTTTCCAACGACTCAGTTTATCAGCATGCCGGCGAGCTCATCGACATCGACAATTTCATTGATTATAATGTCTTGCAGACCTTCATCGGAAACTGGGACTGGCCTGGCAACAACATGCGTTGCTGGCAAGAAGGCCACAGCCGTTGGCGGTGGATATTTTTTGATGGAGACGCCACGCTTATGAGCGATGACTTAGACGAATTTGCCAATGCTGCCGTTTACGAGCCTCCCACCACCTGGATCAATTTCCCTGAAGCCAAGTTGTTGTTGGGCAAGCTCATGCAAAACAACCATTTTAAAACCGCCTTCAAGAAACGAGCATACGAGCTTTGTGATGGTTTGTTTCTTTCTGAGAACACCGCACCCATCTTAAACGAGTTGATTGAGACGCTCCGTCCGAGAATCCAAGACCAGAGACATCGTTTTGGTTATCCGCCCACCGATGCTTTATGGAACCACGGTAATGATGTGATTCAGACCTATCTCCATCATCGGGTGGAAAACTACCTCAACGCTTTAGAAAAGTTCTGCTCTGTTGGAGAAAGTGATGATCTTCTCCATGGGAAACAGCCCTTTTACTGTTTCCCGAATCCCTCTGACGGTCACTTTTGGATTCAGCTGAACGAGCCAAACAACGAAATTGTTGAGCTTCAAATCTATGATATTACCGGCACCTTGGTACACAAGGAATCACTCATCCCCCATGAAAACTCAAAATTCTCGCTTTACATCCCCCATCAAAAAGCCGGCCTCTATCTTATCAAGATTGGGAATCAAACGCAACGTATTGTCATTCAATAATCAATCAAAATGAAGAAATCGGATTTTATCACCCTCATCGTTGTAGCCGCAGTAATCTGTGGTTTTGCTTTCATCCCTGGTGCTTGGCAATGGTTCAACACCACCACCGCCCATCACGGTTTGTTGATGAGTTTTTTCAAGTTCGCCATTTTAGGTACCTTTGGAGAGATGCTGGCATTGCGCATCCGGGAAGGGGTATATCACAAGAAAGGCTTCGGCCTGTTGCCCAAAATGCTGGTTTGGGGTGTGCTGGGTGTGGTCATCGCATCAGCCATGACCATCTTCAAGACAGGCACCGTTAAGTTACTGGATGGAGGCTTCCACTTAGACGGCAAAGCTGCGCAATGGTTCGCAGGCAGTCTCAGCTGGGGTAAATTCTTTGTGGCACTCTGCGTCAGCGTGTTAATGAACACCTTGTTTGCACCAGTGTTCATGACGTTCCACAAAATCACCGACATCCATATTGCCGAAACAGGAGGCACTTTAAATGGATTCTTTAGTAGTCCTTTGAAAATCAGAGAGGCTCTTTCAAAGAAAATCAACTGGGATATCCAATACGGCTTTGTCTTTGCCAAGACCATTCCGTTGTTCTGGTATCCCGCTCACACCATCACCTTCCTGTTGCCACCCACGTTACAAGTGCTGTTTGCGGCATTCCTCGGCGTGGCTTTGGGTGTCATTTTAAGTATCAAGAAATAGAGGAAACCATGCCGTTGAAAAAATGGATGGTTTTGCTTCTTTTGCTGGGCGGGTCCCACGTTGGCTTAGCGCAGGAAGAACGAGTGCTATTCTCTTCCAAGGGAGGGTTTTATGATCAAAGCTTCCCTCTTAGCCTCGCATGTTATTTTACGAACCATCATATCCGATTTACCACCAACGGCTCCTCCCCTGACAGCACCTCCACATTATACACCCATCCACTGAACTTGAATGAGGAACTATACTCGAGATCCAACATTCACACCATCGTCAATTGCATTCCATCAACATATTATCAAGTGGACAGCGTTGAACACGCCATCGTGATTCGCGCTGCTGTCTTCAATGAAAACGACAGTTGCATCAGCCCCGTGTTCACCAACAGCTATTTCATCCGGTCTCTGGGCTGTGACACCCACCAGCTCCCTGTACTCTCCATCGTCACCGACTCGTTGTCGTTGTTCGATTATGAGACGGGAATCTTCATCCCCGGCATCCATTATGATTCGTTGGACAGCAAAAGAACAGGCAACTATTATCAGAGAGGCAGGGAATGGGAACGTCTTGCCAATATGGAGTTTTACGAAACAGACAACAGCGGCATCAACCAACCATGCGGATTACGCACCCACGGAGGAGCCTCACGACGATACCAACAAAAAGGAATGCGACTCTATGCCCGTGAAGAATATGGGAAAAAGAAATTCAACCATCGTTTTTTTGAATCCACCCCAATAGATAAATTCAAGCATCTGAACCTGCATCCATTTACTTGCAGCAAATGGCTTCAGACAGGCGCACAAGAATACTTGTCACAAATCGCAGCCTCCAACCTCGACATCGATGTGTTAGGAGTACGACAAACCGTGGTTTTCATCAATGGAGAATATTGGGGAATCTACACCCTTGAGGAATCACCCGATGAGCGCTATCTTGAGAGCCATTACGAAGCCGACCTTGAGAAGGTCAACATCATCAAATATTGGGAACTGTGCCAATATGGGGATTCAACAGATTGGACGGCATTCAAAGAATGGATGCGAAACGCCGATTTGAGCCAACCAGAGGACTCTGCCTACGCCTTTTCGCGAATTGATGCCTCCAACTTCATCGACTATATGCTCTTCGAGACCTACACCGCCAACATCGATTGGCCTCATAACAATGTGCTGCTATGGCAGGCCGAAACAGGATCCCCTTTTAGATGGATCTTTTTCGATGGCGACGGATGTTTCATCGACCCCGATTTCAACGCCCTTGAAAACGCCACACACTCAGGAGGCAATAGCGTGATATTCAATCACTTCCTTGAAAACACCCATTTCAAAAGAAACTTTGGCAAACGCTATGAACAACTAAAAAACACCGTTTTCAGTCTATCGTTTATACAACCAATCCTTGAACATTATGCCCATCTCGTTGAAGACGAAATTGCGTCACAGTCAAAACGATTCGGATTCCCCACTAACAAGAGCCAATGGGAAACAGATATCAATAAAATCACAGATTTCATCCTGACTCGTGACCAGTATTTCCAACAAGAGATTCACAAATACATCGCACTGGATGAATTCAACACAAATGCATTACGTTGCTACCCCAACCCCTCCACCGGCTCTTTCCACATCGGCTTTCAAGCTGAGACAGATGACAAATTGCCCATTGCGATTTATGATATGAGCGGTCAACTCGTATATTCCAAAGAAATCCAAGTCAATCCCAATGAGAACACGGTCTTTATCGAGACTCATTTATCCAGAGGTTTTTACTTATTAAGAGTGAAAGACAGCGTTATTCGTATCGCTATTGAAACGACCCCACTGGAATAATCCTTTCAGCACATCAAAACTTTTTTTCAAAAAAACATCATTTTTTCTTGACACCAATGTTTTTTGTTGTATCTTTGCAGTGTACTATTTCACTAATACACTAAAACAATTCAACAAAACATTCAATAAACAATTCAAGAAACCATGATTACCATCAAGAACCTTGACTTCGGTTACAAGAATCAACCGGTCTTCAAGAACATCAGCCTGAACTTCGAAAAAGGCAACATTTACGGACTGCTGGGTGAGAACGGCGTAGGCAAGACCACCCTGCTCAAGCTCATCAGTGGACTCCAGAAACCCTCTACCGGCGAATGTCTGGTGGATGAGGTTGCTCCCTTCAACCGTTGGCCAGAGACCTTGCAGAAGATTTATTTCATCTCCGAGGACTTTGCCATCCCAGAAGGCACACCTATTAATAATATAAGGGAGCTTGCCCCCTTCTACCCCAACTGTAACGAGGCACAGTTCATGGAACTCTGCAAGGAGATGGAGGTTGATCCCACTCGCAAGTTCGGTGAACTCTCGTTCGGTCAGCAGAAGAAATGTCTGATTGCCACTGCCTTGGCACTCAACACCGACTATCTGCTCTTAGACGAGCCCACCAACGGCTTGGACATTCCCTCCAAGACCCTCTTCCGTCAGGTCATTGCCAAGCACGCCAACGAGAACCGCACCATCATCATCTCAACCCATCAGGTGAAGGATGTGGAGAATCTCATCGACCCCATCATCATCCTCGACCACGATGAGGTGCTGCTCAAGGCCACCTTCCGGGCCATCACTGACAAGCTCTATTTCGACTACGGCACCGAAAAGGATGACACTGCACTCTACAGCGAGGTGATTCCCGGCGGCTATGTCAACGTCACCCGCAACCCCGAGGGCGTCGATAGCAAGGTCAGCGTGGAGATTCTCTTCAACACCGTGATGAAGAACAAGGAAACCATCAAACAACTCTTTGGATAAGAAAGGGCTAAGTCATGAATAACAAATTCAGTTTCGATCGTTTCGGTCAGGTACTGGCGAAGGACTGGAAGAACTACTTCCGAAACTTCGGCATCTCGCTGATTGTGTGGAGTTGCATTCCCGTCTTAGGCTGGATTACAACCTTAATCTTTGACTTCACCTTGACAATAGAATCAAGAATCTCCACCATCGCCATCTTGGTCTATTCCGTGTTGATCTTCGTCCCCTCCAAGGTCTATGGCAAAGCCAACCTCTCCCGCGACGGTGTCAGCTTTGCCTCTTTGCCTGCCACCAACTCCGAGAAGTTTTTCAGCATGTTGATTTACTGCTCCATCCTCACCCCGATCATCGTCGGATTGGGCAGCTGGGCTGTTGATACGCTGCTTGCCTTGCTGCCTTTTGGCGGATTCGAAGGATTTGTGGCGCTTCCCAAAAGCCATCTCGGATCGATCTTGGCAGCCATCGCCTGTTCGATACTGCTGTTTTCGTCCATCTTCCTGTTCGGCAACATGGTTTTCAAGAAGCGCAAAGCCGGCAAGACCATTGCTTGGGGCATGCTCATCATTTTCGTCATCACCATGGTTTTGCAGCTCTTCCACTTCTGGGAAGCCTTTGTCCGCTGGGAATGTTATGGCATTTCGAACCCAGAAATCCTTCCGTGGCTCTTCGATGCCTTCATGCTGGTCTTAGCCATCGTGTTTTACATCCTTACTTATCGTAGAATCAAAAACCAAAAATACTAAATATGAATAACACATTCAATATCAATCGGTTCGGAAAGCTCCTCGCCTACGACGGCAGGAAATACATCCGCAACTTCGGGATCACCCTGGCCATCCTTTGTGGACTGAACCTGGTACTGTGGCTGCTGACCCTCATCTTCGGGTTCACCATGCCCACCTTGCCCCGTTACGGTGTCATCTGGATTGCCATGTTTTTGGGCATCATCATGGTGCCGGCCAAAGCCTTCGGCGACATCAACCTGCCTCGTGAGGGGGTACAATATGCTATCCTGCCCGTCTCCAACCTGGAGAAATACCTCAGTTACCTGTTCTTTTGCCTGCTCACGCCCATTATTATCGTCTTCGGTTCCTGGGCTTTCGACTCCCTGTTGACACTGTTGCCTTTGGGAGGCTTTGAGCATTACATCCGGCATTTTGGATTCGGCAGCCTCATGACCGATTTCTTCGCAGAGCTCGGCGAGATGGCTGGAGAAGACATGAGCGGCAGAGAGATCTTTGACCAAACCTTCATGGACTTCTTCGGACCATCCTATTCATACGCCATCATCCTGAGTCTCATCTTCAACATTGGTCTTTTCATGTTCGGCAACCTGTTGTTCAAGACCCATAAGACCGGAAAAACACTGGCGGTGACCATTGGCCTTTCCTACATCTTGTCGATGATCATGCAGGTCATTCTTCTTGCCAACGGCGGGGCACTCTTTCTTAATCCCGAGAACGTTGACATCGCAACGATTGGAACTCTTACAAACAGAACACTTTTTGCCAGCAACATCCTCCATACGATTCTTACCATTGGCCTTTACATCGGCCTGTTCTTCAAACTAAAAACCCAAAAATATTAAGCCATGGAATTCAACGCACATAAACCTATTTATTTACAGATCTGCGACCAGCTCTACGGGAAAATCCTGAGCGGTGAGCTCAAGGCCGACGACCGACTGCTTTCGGTACGCGACCTCGGCATCGAGCTGGGTGTGAATCCTAACACCATCATGCGCTCCTACGAGACCATGCAGACCGCAGGCATCATCTACAACAAACGCGGCATCGGATACTTTGTTTCCGAAAACGCCAAAGAACTGGTGCTCAACGAGATGAAAAACGAATTCATCAACAATGAATTGCCTCAGGTAATTAAAAAGATGCGATTGTTAGGCATTACCAACGAGGAATTTCTTAAATTCGCAAAATAATACTTTAATTCGCATCATTATTATCACAATAAAAAACCATGAAAAAAAACATTCTATTCCTCATCGCCATCTTGGGCTGCACCACATTGTTTGCCCAAACAGGCCTCAAGACCAAGACCTATCATCTCGACAACGGCCTGAAAGTCGTGTTATGCGAGAACCATGACCAACCCGAGATTTACGGTGCTGTGTACGTTCATGCCGGCAGTAAGAACGACCCCACAGATGCCACCGGTATGGCCCACTATTTCGAGCATATCATGTTCAAAGGCACCGACCGCATTGGCACCATCAACTGGGAGAAGGAAAAGGTGTATCTCGACAGCATCAGCATGATGTATGACAAGTTACACGAGACTACCGACGCGAAGGAGCGCAACGCCATCCAGATGAAAATCAACGAGCTGTCCATCGCCAGCACCGACTATGCCATCCCAAATGAGGTGGATGTCATCCTCACCCAGATGGGCGGCAAAGGCCTGAATGCAGGCACCAGCTACGACCAAACCATGTTTTTTAACACCTTCCCTGCCAACCAACTCTCGAAGTGGATGGATGTGTATGTGGAGCGTTTCCGCAATCCCGTGTTCCGTCTGTTCCAAAGCGAGTTGGAGGCTGTTTATGAAGAAAAGAACATGTACGGCGACGGACCCATCAACGCCTTTCAGGAATATATGTTCAAAGAGACCTTCGGCGAGCATCCATACGGACGTCCCGTGATCGGCTACACCGAGCACCTGAAGAATCCTCAACCCGCCAAGATGCGCGAATTCTACAACACTTATTATGTTGCCAACAACATGACCCTCATTTTAGTCGGCGACTTCACCATCGAGGATATCGAGCCCATGATTGCCGAGAAATTCGGCAAATGGCGCAGCGGCAAAATACCGCCCATGCCCAAGTATGAACTCCCGAAGTTCAACGGCCCCACAGTCAAGGAAGTGCGCATGACCCCCATGAAGATTAGTGCTTTGGTCTTCCCCGGCATCAAGAACTCCGACCCCGACTTGATTCCACTCACAATGGCATGCGTTATCTTCTTCAATGGAGAGACTGGATTGGCCGACAAGCTGACCCTCGATGGCAAATTGTTGGGTTCCATGATGATGCCTTTGTCATTGGAAGACCAAGGTGCCATTCTGATGCTGATCATCCCCAAGATCCTCGGACAGTCACACGAAGAAGCCGAGAACTTGGTCTTTGAATGCCTTGACCAACTGAAACGCGGCGAATTCAGCGACGACCTGTTTGAAGCGATGCGCATGAGCATTCTGATGGACCGACTGAGAGCTACTGAAAGCCTTAGCAAAACTGCCAACCTGTTCCTCGAGATGGAATCCACCGGACAGACTTACGAGGAGTTCCTCGCTGAGACCGAGCGCATCAAGACCATCACCAAAGAAGAGGTGGTAGCCATCGCCAACAAATATTTCGGAAACGACTATCTCAACATCCGCTCCAAGATGGGCTTCCCCGACAAAGACAAGGTGGAAAAACCCAATTGGAAGCCTTTAGAGGCCAAAAACACGAACATGAAATCCGAATTCGCCAAGATGATCGAAGACCAGCAAGTGCCTGAAGTCACTCCACAAGTGATCCGTTTCGGCACAGACGTGAAGATCACCGACATCACCGATGGCTTCAAGTTGTATTCCGCCATCAACACCGCCAACGACATCTTCGAGCTGAAGTTTAACTTCAACTATGGCACCCTCAATGACCCGGATTTGGAGCGGGCATTGATGTACTTATCCGTGCAAGGCACCGAAGAGCAACCCTTCCAAGAATTCGCCCTGGAGCTTCAGAAGATGGGGGCCAGCATCGACATCTACACCGACGAGAATCTACTCACCGTCGCCATCACAGGATTTGATTCCGACTTGGAGAAGCTGCTGGAACTCTGCCACAACAAGCTCTACCACGCCTCGAACGACGAAAGTCAGATCAAGACTTTGGCCGAAGGAGAAAAAATGAATATCCAGACCATGAGAGAAGATGCCTCTACTTGGGCAAAAGCAGCTCGCGACTATGCTTGGTACGGAGAAAATTCAACCTACCTGAACCAAAGCAGCCTAAAAGAATGGTCGAAACGCAGCGGCAGCGAGTTACTTGCCGAAGTCGCTGAAGCGCTGAAATATGACGGCTACGTCACCTATTCCGGAGGCCAAATCCCAAAGGTGCTGGTGAAAAGCATCAAGGCCCATCACATCCTGCCTCTGAAGCCCTTCAAAGGAGAAGAGAAAGTGCTGAAAGAGCAAGTCTTCACCGAGCCGCAAGTGTTCTTTGCCCCCAATAAGAAGTTCCGTCAGAGCAACATCTGGTTCTACGTGCCTGGTGAGAAACTGAGCTTGGAGGACGAAGCCATGGCTGGATTGTTCAGTAAATATTTTGGCACCGACATGTACTCCATCGTGTTCCAAGAAATCAGGGAGTTCCGCTCCTTGGGTTACACAGCATACGCCAACTACACTTACGACTACTTGCAACGCAAGCCTGGATACCTGCGCGGTTTCCTTGGCACCCAAGGTGACAAGACCATCGACGGCATCGAAGCCTTCAGCAGCCTCATCAAGGACATGCCGGAACGCATAGAGAAATTCAACGCCTCGAAAGAAGCCCTGCTTAAGTCAAGAGCCAGTCTATACTACTCTTTCCGCAGCAAACCCAGTATGGTTCAGTATTGGATGAAAGAAGGCTATGACCACGACCCAAGAGCAGAGGTCACAGAAGTCATCCGCAAAGCAGAGTTCAAAGATGTGATGCGATTCTATGAACAAAACATCAAAGACCGCCCCGTGGTCATCATGATGTCAGGTCCCAAAAAAGTGAATAAAAAAGAGCTGGCGAAGTATGGAAAACTCACCAAGCTCAAATATAAGGATATATTTAAAGAATAAAGAATAAAAACAGAAGACAGAAGTGGGAAACGTTCAGGCGCTTCCCACTTCTGTCTTCTTTTTACTGCACTTCAATGTTTTGAACAAGGGCTTTCTTCTCTTCAACAGTCACTCTTGGTAAGGTGACTTCGAGGATGCCGTTCTCGACTTTTGCAGTGATCTGGTCACGATGGATGTCGTCGGGCAACACCAAGGTGTTACGGAACTGCTCGGAAGTGAACTCGCGACGCAGGTAACGAACGCCATTGTCTTTCTTGTCATCCTTGTGGTTGTTTTCCTTGCTCATTTCCACCACCAAGTTACCTTCACTATCGATGGAGATCTTCAGGTCTTCTTTCTTCAAGCCAGGCACCGAATACTGGATCAAATAGTTTTCTTTGTTCTCGATGATGTTCATCTTAGGTTCTGAATAGGACACCGTGTCCATGTTCATCAGTTCATTGAATAAGGTAGGAATGAAATCCTGAGTTCTTCTAGTCAAATACATAGCTTAATCTCCTATTTTTTAGTTGTTTAATTATTCAGTTTTTCTGTCGTTCAGTTTGAACGACGCTGAAGGGATAGTCAAAATGTAGGCCAAAGCTATTTTTGAGGGTTTTCAGACCTAAAAACAAAAATGGCAGCTAAATTAGCTGCCATTTTGTCATTATTCATGAAATATTTACAGAATTTTCTGTCAAATTGTCATATTACTTTGCAAACAAGTCTTTGATACCGCCGATTGAGCCCAGCATATTGGTTGCTTCGTAAGGCAGATAGACGGTCTTATTATCCTGGCCGGAAGCGATTTCTTTGAGGGTTTCGATGTACTTAACAGCGAGGAGGTAATTCACAGGGTCGCCGCCACGGTCTGCCACGGCTTCGGCGATGTTGCGGATGGAGGTAGCCTCAGCTTCAGCTTGGAGGATTTTAGCGCGAGCTTCACCTTCAGCTTTGAGGATGTTAGCTTGCTTGTCGGCCTCAGCCGCATTGATTTCGGCTTGTTTTTCACCTTCGGAGTTCAGGATCTGAGCCTGTTTCTCACCTTCTGCCTTAAGGATTTCGGCACGACGGTTACGCTCGGCTTGCATCTGAAGTTCCATGGTACGGCGGATGCTTTCGGGCGGTGTGATGTCCTGAAGCTCCACACGGTTCACTTTGACGCCCCATTTATTAGTGGCATCGTCGAGCACGTTACGCAGTTTTGAGTTGATGGTGTCGCGCGAGGTCAGTGTCTCGTCGAGTTCCATCTCACCAACCACATTACGAAGGGTGGTCTGAGTCAGTTTCTCAATGGCCACGGGGAGGTTCTGAATTTCATAGACAGCCTTCATCGGGTCAACGATCTGGAAATACAGCAAAGCGTTGATTTCAGTCATGACGTTGTCCTTGGTGATGACACTTTGTTTGTCAAAGTCATAGACCTGTTCACGCATATCAATGCGAGTGGTCCCAATCAGTCGTCCGTCCTGACGGCGAGCGATGGTTTCCTTAGCCTTTTCAATCACAGGCAAGATGACATTGATGCCAGCGTTGAGCGTACGGTTATACTTACCGAGACGTTCGACAATCAAGGTCTCCGACTGGGAGACAATTTTAATGCCCCGAAGCACATAGATCACGACGAGGGCAACCAAGACGATGAGTACAATGTTGAATGGATTCATACTAATTAAGAATTTAGAATTAAAAATTTAGAGTTATTTGACGGTTAGGATGATACTGTCGCGTTTGACGATTTCCACTTCGGCACCTTTTTCGATGACGGAGCCATCGGCAGATACCGCTTTCCAGTCATCACCATCAATGGCGACACGGCCAGTGTGTTGTGTGGAGTCAATGCGTTCGGAGACAATGCCTTTTCGACCCACAAGGGCATCGGCATTAGTTTTTACATCTTTAGACTTTCGGTCCAGAAAACGCATGGCAATAGGACGCAAGAAGATAAAAGTCAGTAGCGACACAGCGGCAAAGATGATGATTTGCCATGTCACGCCAAGGCCAAGGCCCGCCGCAAGCGCAGAGAAAGCAGCGCCGATGGCGAAACAAATGGATCCGAAGCCGGCAGTGCAAATCTCAATGATGACCAGGATAATGGCAACAATGAGCCAAATTTGATAATACTGCATATTATTAGGTGTTTAGTTGATCAGTCAGTTGTTCAATTGTTTTAACAAAGCAAAAATAATAAAAAAACAGAAATAAAAAAAGGTTGCAACGTTGCAACATAAAAAATGTATTTTTGCAGCAGCAAAACAAATCATTATCAACGAATAATAAGAGCTATGAACAAAAAAATCCTCAACATGATTGCTTTAAGCATGATTACCTTAGCTTCCTGCACCAACAGTGAGAAGAAAACGGAACCCGTCATCGAAAATCCATTTCTCACTGAGTACCAGACTCCTTTCAAAGTCGTTCCATTCGACAAAGTCAAAACCGAGCACTATATGCCCGCTTTTGAGGCTGGCATGAAAGAGCAACTTGCGGAAGTGGATGCCATCGTCAACAACGCTGAGACTCCAAGTTTCCAGAACACCATCCTCGCCTTCGACAAGTCGGGCGAGACGCTGGACCGTGTGAGCAACGTGTTTTTCAACATCCTGGAATGCAACACCACCGATGAGCTTCAAGCACTGGCAGAGCAACTCATGCCCATGCTTTCGAAACACAGTGATGCCATTTCCATGAACCCGAGACTTTTTGAGAAGATCGACTACGTGTACCAGCACCGCAACGAGATGGGTCTTGACGACCAGCAGATCCGTGTCGTGGAGAAATACCACAATGACTTCGTGCGCAGTGGTGCCGCCCTTCCCGCCGAAAAACAGGAAGAGTTGAGCCAAATCAACGAGAAGCTCTCGACATTGAGCTTGCAATTTGGAAACAACCTGCTTAAAGAAAACAGCAATTTCAAACTCATCATCGAAAACGAAGCCGATTTAGCGGGTCTTCCGCAAACCAGCATCGAAGCTGCCGCTGAGCAAGCTAAAAACGACGGGATGGAAGGCAAATGGGTGTTCACCCTCTCCAAGCCCAGTTTGATTCCTTTCCTGCAATACGCCGACAACCGTGACCTTCGTAAAAAGATGTATGAGGCCTATTACAACCGAGGCGACAACAACAACGAGTTCGACAACAAAGAGCTAATCAAGAAAATGATTCAGCTGAGACAGCAAAAGGCTCAGCTTCTGGGTTACGACAACTACGCCAACTTTGTCCTTGCCGTGAACATGGCCCATGACGCTGCCACTGTTGACCAATTCCTCATCGACATCTTTAACCCCGCACAGGCATTGGCCAAGAAAGAACTCGCCGAGATGCAGGCCATCGCCAAGAAAGAAGGCGCCAAATTCAAACTGGAAGGTTGGGATTGGTGGTATTATGCAGAGAAACTCCGCAAAGCCAAGTACGACTTTGACGAAAACCAAATCAAGCCTTATCTCACGGTGGACAACGTGCGCAACGGCATGTTCAACGCCGCGAACAAGCTTTATGGCGTGACGTTTACCCCGAACAACAACATTCCGGTGTATTATCCTGGCGTGGAGACCTACGAGGTCAAAGAGGCTAACGGCGACTTCCTCGGCATCCTCTATCTGGACTATTATCCCCGTGCCAGCAAGAGCGGCGGCGCTTGGTGCACCAGCTTCCGCGAGGCCGGTCACGACATCAATGGCAACAAGATTTATCCTTTAGTGTCACTAGTCATGAACTTCACCCCTGCCACCGACACAGTCCCCGCCCTGCTCACCTGGGACGAGACCGAGACCATGTGGCATGAGTTCGGACACTCACTTCATGCCTTCTTCTCTGATGGGTTGTACAGCAGAACCTGCGGCAATGTGCCTCACGACTTCGTGGAACTCCCCTCGCAAATCATGGAGAACTGGGTCGCCGAACCTGAAGTCATCCGCACCTACGCCAAGCATTATCAAACTGGTGAAGTCATGCCTGACAACCTGATTCAGAAAATCGAGAACAGCGCCTTGTTCAACCAAGGTTTCATGACCACCGAGCTGATCGCCGCTTCTATCCTCGACATGAAATATCATGAGCTCACCGATGTCGAAGGCCTCGACGTGGATGCTTTTGAGAAACAGCAGATGGATGCCATCAAGCTGATGCCTGAGATCCTGCCTCGCTACCGTTCCACCAATTTCTCACATATCTTCAACGGCGGCTACTGTGCTGGCTACTACGCCTACACCTGGGCAGAAGTTCTCGACAAAGATGCCTTCAACTATTTCAAGACCTCAGGCAACCTCTTCAACCCCGAGATTGCCGCGGCATTCCGCAAGCATTGCCTGCAAGACGGAGGTAACGACGAGGGCATGGTCCAGTACCGCAAATTCCGCGGACAGGATCCCGACAAAGAGCCTTACCTCAAAGCGAGAGGACTGAAGTGAGTTTAGAATTTAGAATTAAGAATTTAGAGGGTTATGTGTTGGGGTTTCTTCTGAAATAATTGGCTCACGGTAGTTTCCGCCCCACTCCACTATGGAGAGGGAGCGGGGGAATATCCAGGAGGGCTAAGGAAAAAAACTGAACAACCGCAGGACAGACTCATAAATGAAAAAAGGCATCCTTGAGTGAGGGTGCCTTTTTTCTTTAGGTGGTTGTTTATAGGGTTTTGTTGTTCTCTATCAATTTTAGCAGGTAATCTATCTGTTTCTTGGTTAGCTTGATGGAGGAAACCATTTGCTCCACATTGTTAAGTCGGTGAAGGTCACTCCCCATGTAGTCATACATGCCATCGTTTAGCAGCTGAAGGGCTTTCACTCTGGCAGGATTCCCGTATGCCCCTGCGAGCGACAACAAGTTGAGTTGAAAAAGGTAGTCCTTTTGTTTCCATCGCTGATACAGCGCATTAGAAGCATATTGGTATCTTTCGGGATGGGCAATGACAGGTTGAATACCCTTCAGCATCACGTCGTATAGCATCTCTTTCATCAGGGGTTCCATCATCATGTATGAAGTCTCGCACAACACAAGCGTGTGTTCCTTATCTAAGGTCAACAAACCTTCTGCCACACGATCCGGAAAACATGAATCCAGCATGTACTCACCACCAAGTGTCAAATCCAGGGGAATCGAAGAAGCATTAGCCTCAACAAAAGAATTGAATTTCTGCAAAATAGATTCCCGTGTGTTCTCCGGATAGTCTTTCATGAAATGCGGAGTCATTTTAGCAGCTTTCACTCCATGTTGATGGAGGAATCGCAGTCCTTCCAAGGTCTTCTCCTCGGAGGGGAAACCATCATCAACCCCAGGCAAAAGGTGGCTGTGCATGTCGCAAGCACCTTGAAAAAACCCTTGTGGCAAACTTGATTTAAAAAAACTAAAAAACATAAGAACGGGGTATTATGAATCCTTATGGTGATGATGTCTGTGATGACGATGCGATTTCTTCTTGCCATTCTCATCCTCATCGCTGCCATAACCATAGCCATAACCATAGCTGCCATAGCCGTAACCGTAGCCATAACCATAGCCGTAGCCATAGCCGTAACCATAGCCATAACCATAGCCTCCATAGCCGTAGCCTCCATAGCCATAGCCTCCATGTTTCTTATAAATCACGGAGTTAAGCACCACAGAGAGGTTCGGGAAGCGTTCAGACCTATAAATCTTGTCGAGTTCAGAGACCAAACGTTTATCTGTCTTGTTGGCACGGACAACGAAGAGTGTCACGTCAGCAAGGCGTCTCACAATCTCCGGGTCAGCCACAATACCCACTGGCACATTATCGAGGAAGACATAGTCGTAGCGCTCACGCAGATAATCCACCATTTGGTCGAGACGCTCACTCATCAACAACTCGGCAGGATTAGGCGGCACAGGACCAGAGAAAATGACATCCATATTCTCAGTCGTGAGATCCGTATGGATGAGTTCATCCACAGAGTCCACTGTACCCGAGAGGTAGTTGGACACACCCACGCCCGCTTTCATGCCGAACACTTTATTCATGGTTGCCTTACGGATATCAAGGTCAACAAGCACCACTTTTTTCTTGGCATGAGCAAAGCTGGCAGAGAGGTTCGACGACACGAAAGTCTTTCCTGAACCCACGATGAACGAGGTGAACATCACCACCTGACCGCCCTTGCGATCTTGGTTTTTCATGTATTCCAGGTTAGATCGCACCAATCGGAACGCCTCTGATACTGAGTCACGACCATTTTCCTTCACCACGATGGCATGATCTCCAGCGTCTTTCTTTAAGGGGATCTCACCGAGGAATGGTGTCTTGGTTAGTCTTTCCACATCACCTCGGTAATGCACACGGGTGTCGAGGAGTCGGCGCAGCACGATGACCAGAACCGGAACCAGCAGGCCTAACAAGACTCCACGCATCACCACCTTCTTGGGTTTTGGGGCGATGGCAGAGTAGTTAGCCCAGGCTTGGTCGATGACCTTGCAGGAAGGTTCAATCTTTGGCTCATTCAACAGTAACTCCTCACGTTTGGTAAGCATAGTCAGCAACAGACCCTCTTTGATTTGTTTCTTGCTCTCGATGGCCCGAACACGAAGCTGCTCCACCGGCACAGACTGCACCTGGGCATTGGCCGACTGTCGTCCTTGGGAAGCGGAACGGATTCTGGTCTCCAACTCTGCAAGATAAGATGCCAATGACTCTTTCACACTGACTTCCAAAGTAATCAGCTCTGTCATCTTGGCTTGTGCCTGAGGGTTATTCATGGTACCAGACTGTTTGTATTTGTTCAGCTGGAGCGCAATCTCGTCATATTTGTCGATTAAGGAAGCTGCCTTCCCTTGCAGGCCCATATTGCTAGGAATCAGATCGTGATCATCATTTTGCTCCACAAACTCCAAAAGATACTGTGCCAAGCCCCTTTGGATTTCAAGGTCCTTCAGTTCTTGTGAGAACTCAGCGCTGGAAGCCACAAATGACTGACCGTAGGTTCCGAGGTCGATGATGTTATGCCGTTGCTGGAAGCTAACCACCTGTTGTGAGATAGAATCGATGTCACCATCCAGATAGGTGATACGGTCGTCAATATACTTGGTAGAATATGCCAAAATACGTTTCTGGTCTTCCATCGAGTCTTCGTTATAAACCTCCACCAAGGTGTTCAACACATCTGCGGCTCTCGTTGGTGAAGTATCCGCCAAAGAAAGGCGAAGGATGGTGTTTTTTTCATCATCACGAACTACATTGACAGCATTACGATAGCGAGCAGCCACAGCAGCCACGGAATAGTGCTTCACAATAATCGGGATGCTATTGAAGCTGTCGTTATAATACCATGTATAGTGGACGACCACTCTTCCGACAGGCGTGCTTACCGTATCCCCTATCCGCACGGTTTTGGAAGGAACGTCTTCCCTGCCATTAAACAAAGAGAGCTCCACATGGTTGTTATCAACCGGTGTCACCGTGAGCGAGGCATTCAGCTGTTCGTTAGCATCAGGAAAGAGCACCTCAACGGGAGAGTCCTTATACAAAACCTTGTTACGTTTTGCAAGACGGGTAGTATAAGAATAATCGGTATTCAGATTCAGTCTCCGAACCACATTCTCCATCAAGGTCTGCGACTTAATAATGATGATTTCGTTGTGAATGGAACTGACAGCTACGCCCGTACTTCCTGCTACCTGGTTCATCAACGCCGAAGAACGGAATGATTCAGAGCCACCGCTAGATCCCGTCTTCAACAAAATCGAAGTGGATGAAGAGTAAATCTTATCCTGACTTTTCACCATATAGTATGCAATACTTCCCCCTATCAGCGCACAGAGAAGAAACCAAGGAAGGTTCCGAAAAACAAGCACTAAGATGTCTTTAAACTGCATCCCCCCCGAATTACTCTCTTCCAAGAAAGAGAGATCTTCGTTCGTGTTGGCGTTGTTAGTATTATTGTTAGTAGTATTCATAAAACCATTGATTTTTCAACAATTATTGTTTTTGCCCCGTAACCACTAAATAAATCATTGCTGCTGATGAAAGCACGGATGCCACAGCCCCCACAACACTAACCGTTCGGTTGAAGGCATCTTGGGCGTAGGCACGGCGGAACGATTGTGTAATGATAATGTCATTTTGTTGGAGCAGGAAGAAGGAGTCGTTAAACACATCCGTAGAACGCGGATCAAGAAAATGAGTGACCATTTTGCCATCCACTTCACGCATCACAGCGATTTTATCGCGTTTTGTGTATTGATTAAGGCCACCTGCCATAGCCAAAGCCTCCAGAAAAGTACAGCGTTCATTGTTGATAGTCAACACTTTTCCGCCATCTGTAGTTCCCAACACAAAGACCCTGAAATTAATAAAGCGCACATCCACCATAGGGTTATTCATATAACCTCCTGCTACCAATTTCTCAGTAATGAACTCTTGGAGTTGCAAACGGGTCATCCCTTTCACATGAATTTTTCCCAAAGTGGGAAACTGGATGTCGCCATTGACATCGACCAGATATCCCGCGTTTTGATTGCTGGTCATAGTTTGTGCATTCCCGAATGGATTAAAAGGTTCAGCCAGTTCTTTTTCATCACCCACGCCAATCACATTGATGCGCAATTGGTCGTATGGACTAATGACCGCTTCAAACTTACTATTCAGGGGAATGGACTGGTTGTGTTTGAGATCATTCATGTAGCTCACCTCTTTGGAGGTGACGCAAGAGCTTGCCAGAATAGCGAGACATGCAAGAGCAAAAAACAGTTTTAAGGGCTTCATGTTTTTATTCATTAAGAATTTGCAAAAATACAATAATTTCCAATATAGTTAATGGGCTTTCTTGGTAACGATGACTCTTTTCACCATGTTTTTCATTTTTTGAGTCACCATTTCTTGAAGCCATGCCATTTTGTTATCAGTCCACCGCTGTGGGTGTGTTGTAATCATCAAAGACTGGGGCAGTGACCTTTCGCTGATGGCTTGGATGATGTCATCAGTTGAATGATACACCCATCCTTTCCTGACCCATTCGTCTTGGAACTGAGGGATACGGTCACGAACACTGACTTTGAAGCCATCCCAGCAGCGACCTGTGTCGGTCAGATAAAACACTTTTGAAAAATCCGTGTCGAGATAAGGCTCAAAGGTGATTCCCAATGGGTGATAGTCATATTTTTTCCAAAGGTCACGGCTATCCCATTTCGACTTAGGGCTTCCGTGCATGCAGATGCTTGTCACTGGAACCAACGTCCTGAGTTTTTCTAGATTCGCGCAAAAATCGCGATAGGCAGCCTCCATATCCCCATTGCAGGTAGTCAGCGACTCATAATGATAGCCGATTTCATGACCCAAGGAAGCAATCTCTTTGATAATCTGTTCATCCCAACTCTCAGGTACTGCACGGAAATAATAAGTAGCTTTCCAGCCCAGTTCGTGCTCCAGTTTAGCGGTAGCAAGACTGTTTTGAGGTTTCAGGTCCACATCATGACGGAGGATCACGTTTCCATAACCCTTCAAGGCCACAAGGAGTTGTCTATATTTTGATAAGGTAAAATCCATTTATTTAAAGCGGTATTGATAATCAGGATTCTCCTGCATTGTTTTTTTGCTTTCAGGATAATTTTCGATGAACCAGGTGTAGAAGGCGGTGACATCGATATGATCCACAAGAAAACGTTGCCGTTTTTCCTGCCATTCCTTTCGCAACACTTCGGGGTCTTTCGCCAACAGTTGTTCCAAGTGAGCATACAACTTGTCGAAATCATCAGGCTGATAAGCATAACACAAACCATACTTCTGTTCCAGTTCATTGGGGACGGAAAGCCGTCCAGCAAAGGTGTTACATTTCAGCGCGGGCACACCCAAAATGGCAGCTTCTGAGGTCATGGTCTGACTGTCGCCAAGGAACATGGAACTATAAGCCATCAGGGAGTGAATCTCTTCAGGTGGCACAGGCAGGCGGCAGGGCTCGAATTCGGGTTCCAGAGCCCTTTCAGAAGTGACAATCACTCGACCATAAGGTTTTAACAATTCCAGCAAACGGCATTTTTGATCGAGACTCAAGCCTTGTTGACCAATATCGTGGTGACCTTTGAGGGCTACAAAACGCATGATAAAGAAGCGTTCTCCCATTTGAAGTCCTGCTTTTTCAAGTACAGCGGAATCAGGAGTAAAACGGTTCGGGTGCAGATAAGCAAGTTCATGAGTGCCCGCATAATAGATAGCATGTTTAGTTTTTCGACAAATACAGGAGGGTGTGAAAACCGCCTCAGTCATTGGGTGGCCATATTTCACGATTAGTGGCTCTGCAGCATCGTCATCATCGTCAAAAATAAAGGATTTCATCCCAGTTAATTTCGAAACATGACTAAGAACAATACCGCTACTAAGGCCAAAATCAATATGATTGTTACGAACAAATCGCAACAATTTTCCATCTTGATGAATTACAGTTTGGGCTTTCCCCAATAATGAGTCTTTTTTCCCGCCAAGATCAACATAAGGTGTCATTCCATAACAATCCATCAGCCGTTTGGCGACGGGGATGTCTCGAACGGAATAATAAACAAGATGACCTCGTTGCTTCAATTCATCTGAAAGATGTTTCAGCAAATGCACATGAGCGGGATGCCCTATATCAATTAGTACTTTCATTCTTCAATTTTAAAACGGATTCCATAACGACTAAAAAAACGACGCAATTCTTTAGACAAAAGATTCTCGGGCGAACTGCACCGGTGTTTTACGAGGTCAAAATGATACAAATCATTTACTATCACCTCTGTTGAACCAATGACCTTTATATCTTGTGTATTCATGGGAATATTTGAAAAAGCCATGTGTTTTTCAAATTCTCCAACTATTTCTTTGAGTATCAATTGTTTCCGTTCTTCCGAAGGGGTTGGTGCGAATTGTTCCTTCGTGCGTTTGACAACCGCTGGGCATCCCGCTGCCATAACAATAGCTGGAAGATCCTTGTTCACAAAAGAACCGTATGCGACGACTGTGTCATCACCTATTGAAACACCTGGTGCCACAAAAACATTATATGTCAACTCAACTCTACATCCAATATTGACATCCCCATAAGTTACAGGATAACCCTCAAGGATATTTTTATAAGAACCATGCGTGAAAATACTACACCCTGGACCCACGGCACACTCTTCGTGCAAATGAACCCGACATGAAGGATCAATCGTTGTATGAGGAAAAACATGCACTAAATCATCCATGATGATTTCTGATTTTTCCGATAAATGACCTGCTCTGATGATGGCTGTCTCTGAAACCGTCACTTCGTCTCCGATAAAGATTTTATGAGCATTTATAATGACGGCCGAGCGCAAGTTACAACGTTTCCCAACACTGACTTCATTTCCAGTCAAAGAAGTAAAATAACCCATCTCTGTACCATCACCAATACTGAATTTATTTTTGCAAAGCACAACTGCTCCAAGATGCAATTTCACATGTCGCCCAATATGATTCCCTCGAAATCGATACACTAACTTTTTTACACAGCTTGGCAACAGACCAAATGTAAGCATTTTAGCAATCGGCAGACGCGCACTCATAGCTTATTTCTCCTCAACAATAGTAAGACGTTTATTATTCTGCATCAACGGGATATTATCAACTATGCTCACGTTTACTGGAACATTCAGGAGAGAACTCCAGTATTCCACAATATAATTACGCGAACGTTCATCAAAGCCATCATCCACAACCAACTGGAATTCAATGCTATTATCTTTTTTTCGCACCAATCGATATGCAGAGACCGTTGTAATATCATGAGCAAAAAAAGTTGTTAGATTATGTATTGTAATCATAACACCATCCACAGTAAGGAAACACTCACATTCCCGCCCCATAATCCTTATGATTTTTCCATCTCGCACTTCTACCAAATCTTGGGTATCATAACGCACAAATGGATGAGCATAATTCCACAAATCCGTACTCACCACCCTACCAACACCATTTACAATGGGTTTGTCTTGATTGTCAAGAACTTCAATAATCCCATAATAACGGCAAATCGAATAACCATCATGAGCAGTGGTTTCATAAGTGTTCGGTGTCCCCTCACAACTATAGGAGTCAATCACATCACAACCAAATGCTCGTTCTATTTCTTCACGATAAGACTGTGGCAAAGTGGATCCTGTTGTAAAAACATGACGTGGACAATATTTAAATCCCAGATGACTATTGCGGTATTGAGCCAACAAATATAAAGGAGCTGGATAAGAGCGAATAAATACTGGCTTTTCTTTCTCTATTTTCTCTAAAATAGATATTAATGTCTCATCGTTTATCGAATAAAAAGGCCTATAAGAGCAGCGATTAAAACGATCTTGTAGTGCTTTGATTTTGCTGGTGCGCACTCCATTAGTAATTTTCATATACGAATCACCAAGACAATACCCTGCCTGATACCAGGTACGAAGTTTTGATGCCATATTCACAGAATAAGACAACTTGGATTCATAAAAAGCGAACGGTTCACCTGTTGAGCCACTCGATCGAGAATAAAGACGTTCTTTTTTCGGGAAACCCTCAGATGAAAAAGAGTCAATCCCATTACTACGCATGATAGCTTTGTTCACAATAGGCAATTGCCTCAAATCATCAAGCGTTTGTATATCTTCAGGACGGATGGCATTTCCCGAGAACCATTTCCGATAAAAAGGCACTTCTTTTGCTACGTATTGCACAATTTTTCGCATACGCTCCTCCTGAAAAGAACGCATCTTTACCTCGTCCCATTGTTCAGCTTCACGCAATTGGCGCAGATAATAATGCACTTTCTCCCCTTTCAGCATATCACTGAGAGGCAAAATAATATGTTCATGAATGAATCCCATAAGCGACAAATAAAACTTATTTACAAAGGATAATAACCACCGGTTTTCTTACTGCCACGACGCTCGATACGGTGATGATCCATCAAAACATGAATATGTTTATCTATGGTTCTGAAAGGTTTTCCCAACCCTCGTGCTATTGTAGTGGTGTTACATCCTTCGTGTTGTCGTATATACTCCAACGTCTCCTTTTGAGCGTCATTTAATTGACCATTTAATTGACCATTTAATTGACCATTTAATTGACCATTTGATTCGTTGTCACTGCCATCAACCTCAACCCGCTGACGCAGGGTGGCATATACCATAAACTCATTTTGTTGATACTCAGGAGCTGGACAGGATGCTTCAGCCATCTCACGGAACATTCGATCAATACCTTCACCAAATTCCTTCACCAACTTATATGCTCGCATATAAAAAGCTATTTTAGGATTTCGAGAGAAATGCATCTCACGAATATTATAGGTTCGCACCAAGCCTGGCAGGATGCCCGGACTCTCCACAGTCAGATGGTCATCGAAAAGTTTAACCTGAATATCAGTACCTAAAATACTATAGTCACGATGAGCGATCGCATTCACAATCACCTCTTTCCAACAAAACTCGGGATATTGAGCATCGGTCACAAAAAGTCCATCAGGCCCAAGATAGGTGTGCTCTTTGATTTGTGTCTTCACAAACGAAAGCACATCATTGGTCAGTTTCAAGATAGAGCCAGTGAAAATCTCGTCCTTGATGACATTCATTTCACGCCCCACACGAGCCTCTGTTCCTTCGTATCGTATCACGCGTACTTGAGCTCGTTGAAAGAACCTTTGCGGATTCTTACCAAACAACAACACTGCGGCACCGCTGAGAGCCTCAAAGGTTCGTCCTTTATAGTCCTCTTTCTGAATAAGATACCCATTCTCGCGAATGAAAGCTTCCTCCCCCTTTCCATAGCCGATAACCTGAAGATAATCCTCCAAAACAGGAAGGTCAAGGTCTTCCCATCTGGCATCGTTCACTGGCGCATCCTCATAGTAACGTTCACCCTTCGCATAAACCAGCTGCATGCGCTGCTCAAAATTGAGTTTCTTCGACTTATCGCCCACACGATAATACACTTCGTCAGCTTGGTTGGCATGAACTCGCATACTCTGTGGCACATTCATCACGACAATATGATTCGGCTTGCCGTCCCTATCCGTCACATCTAAATAATCTGTTGACACGACAATCGAAGGCACACAATAGTCAAACCCTACACGAAGCAGTTCGTTAAGGTGTTCTTCCCGACCATCCACACCTGTCAGCGTTCCGTCATCCTCTACACCCAAAGCTATCTTACCCCCATCAGCGTTGGCAAAAGCAATGATTGTAATAGCCAAAGCCTTTGCATCAATGCGTACGCTCTTCCGATCGAACACTTGAAACTCAGTGCAGGTTTGTATTTCTTGTATTGTCATCATGTCGATAATTCAAGCATTACCTTTACACTCACGGTTTATATACCGACATCAACAGCTCACGTACATTCGCCCAAGAATACAATTTCACCGTTTGATAAGCACGTCTGATGATGTCTGATGACTCCTTTGGATTCTTTACCGCCCAAATCATCTTCTCCGCCAGCTCGCTGTCATTGTCACTCTCGAAAAGCAACCCATTCTTTCCATCCTCAATCATATAGGGAACCCCACCCACATTCGATGAAATGACCAATAAACCTGCGTTCATAGCTTCGATCAAAGAAACCGGCATATTATCTATCTTAGGCGCAGAAATCATGACATCTGCCTGATCAAGGAATTCAAATATCTTTGAATTGTCCACCCGTCCCGTAAAAACAACATTCTTTAAACTCATAGTATTAGCTTGTTGGACGAGGCTTTCGTGCAACGATCCAGCTCCAACCAAGGTTAATGAGGCATCAGGAATCTCCATTTGAACCTTTTGGAAAGCTCGAAGTATGCAAGGAATGTTATACAACTCTTCATGCGCCCGGATGCAGATATAACAAGGCTTCAAGGATTCCCTTTGACGGAAATGGGAAGCATCCAACTCGATGATATTAGGAATGATGGTATAAGGCAGGTGATGTTTCTCAAAGACTTTCGCCAGGAAGCCTGACAAAACGATGTTGGCATCCGTACTTGATAGATATCTCTGAACCAATCGTGGATGTTTGTCAAAGAAGGTTTCGCCTCCTCCTCCATGATAGGTAAGCACAACCCGTTTGCCCAGTTTCTTACCCGCTTTCACGCCTAACACGGCAGGCAAGAAGCCCCAACCCGAGCAGCAGTGGATATGCAGCACATCGTATGCTTTAGCAGTGCGTTGAAGCTTCGGAAGCATCGTAAGACGTCTCCACACAGATGCTTTGGTGCTGAAGATATCAGCAACATGACTTTCTTCACAGAGTTTTCTTTGAAGAATCTCCACTTGGCCTGAAATGCCGCCAACACCAGGCTTATAATTACATATCAGCAGGTTTTTCATTTTCAAATATCCGAAAAAGGGCTTCCATCAGATAAATAAGTTTCCTTCAGATTGTAAAAGATTTTAAAAGAGTTTTGATCTGAAGTTGCTGTTTATTATACGATGGATACTGGTACCGATGGTGAGGTTTTCAGAATTAAAATTAATGATATAACCTAAAGGTTTGTTTGCGAGTTTGAGGTAGGTTTGTAACTGCTTGAAATGGACTTTTTCTAATTGAGAGACTGATTTAAGTTCTAAAACAATTGTGTCTTCAACAAGGATATCCATTCTAAACCCAACTCCAAGATTACATCCTTCATAAATAACATCAATAGCAACCTCTTCTTCAGCCAACAGACCTTCATTATCAAGTTCAATCATCAAAGCTTTTTTGTAAACAGACTCCAGCAGCCCAGGCCCAAGTTTGGCATGAACTCTCAACGCGCAGCCAACAACAGCATAAGCAAGTTCATCTTTCATCACCACCTCTTTTAAAATCTTTTAAAATCTGAATGAACTCAATCCCCTCTGAAGGAACTGGTTAAAGCAATCCACGCGAACCGAGTTTAAACACTGCCCATCCTATGATCATCACTGGGACTATGACAAACCAAATCTTAATATAACGATAATTTTTTGCGTTTAACAGGGTTACTCCGTATGCCGCCAGAATCAATAGCACTGGCAAACCGGGTAGCAGAAATCGTTCGGAATTGGCAAAACCACTAGCAGAAACGATACCCAAATAAGCAATTACGAACGAACCAATTAAAGAAAGGTCTCGCCAATTCTTTTTCAAGAAGATGGCGCTAAACACTGCCAGCAACACAAAACCTCCAAAGAAATTTCGCACATAATTACCACCGCTCAGCATCTGTTGATTGTATTGTTCATCCACATCCACCATGGTGGGGAACGGCAAAACAAACATCATAGGAGCCATCACTGCTCCTGTAGCATATTGCGCCCATTGATTGCCTTTCTTTGTTTGATAGGTTCTTTTTGCTTCCTGATTTGTTTCACGGTCTTCCCAAAGCCCTTCCATCTCATTTCTGATGACACCTCCCGTCAAAATCGCAAGAGCCAATACTCCCCAACCAATCAACATAACCCGTTTTTTTCTTCCAATTATTGAAGTGTTGGTGAACACCAAAGCAGTAACAAAAGCCAAAGCAGCAGAGGCACCCAACACCGTACGAAAAGTAAACAAAGAAGCCACGAGCAGAACAGGCAGGAGGATTGTGAATACCGTGTATTTCCTGCTCCTTATTAGATAATCCGTTCTTTCCAGAAAAGCCACCAATAGAAATACCATCATGGTCTCTTTCAGATGAAGACCGCAATAATAAATCAAATTGGGCATAAAACAGGAAAAGACCGCTGTCAATCGCCCACCCTCTTCTCCAATGTTTCGTTTTGCCAAATGATAAAGCAACAGACAAGTCCAAGCACTGAAAACAGCGTTCACCATACGGGGAAGGATAATGCTCTCACCTGTTATCTTGCTCAATAATGACAAATAAAAGACATAGCCAGAATCCGAGACCGTTGAAGATTCAAGAAACAGATATTTCAAGATTGTGCCCAAGTTCGAATGTCGATAACCTTGCGATTCCTCATAATACCACAAAGAATCACCTGCTGAAAACTCAAACGGAATTCCCGTTTGGGCAGAATAATAATAATAGCTAATGATTATCCATACTATTCTCAAACCAAGAGCTGTATAAAAAACACGCTGAAGAAACAGCTTTTGCGGAATTCTTATCCATTGTTTGCTAAAACGACTACTTAACAAAAAGAAACCGATAACCCACACCAAACCAAGAGCAATAAAAACGATGCTCATCGCGAAATTCATAAAAAGAACGCTAACGGCCAAAAGCACTATTATATATAGATACACGGCCGTAGAGGCAATCCGTTGTGGGAAATAGGGAACCATAGTTATCCAAACAGTTTTCTTTTCATTTTTATAAGCTTGGTCATGGTTTTCTGACCCACGAGTTTTCTGACCATACCCTTCCACCCCTTTCCCTCCTGTTCACTCCAAGAGCCCATGAAATGATGATCGCAATAGGTGTTATCTGTAAGCAAGAACTCCCCTGTGGTTTGTCGTGGACAGAAATAATCCGTCGGAAACACATGTAAGTCCTTATACACGTGATATTTCCCGTCTTGGACAAAACCATTGGCTTTCATAATTGAAGAAATGCGCACCGTATTGGTGGTCAGATCCATCGTTCCATCCTCCTTTATAAAATGAGCATCCCTATAGGAATCGAGTTGTTCCTTCACCCACTCCCCCTGTGCCACGCTTGCCATCAAGCCTGTGACAGGGGGTTGGTACTTGCTTCCTTCATATCCTGTAAACGCTCCCAAATGCAGCAAATCATCCAAAGGTTTCAGTATCTCCACATCGGTGTCCATATATACCCCCCCCTCGGTAAACAAAGCCCACAGTCTCACATAATCAGTCACAAAAGCAAATTTCCTTGACTCGTAAGCCTCTTTTACGTATGGCACCGATTGCACATCAAAAGTGTCTTCATTCCACAATTTATATTCCCACTCAGGCAAATACTTGTGCCAACTGGCAATACAATCTTTGGCCAATTGCGGCATCTCGCCTCGGCCGAACCAGCAATAATGTATAGTTTTGGGTATCATAATAGTTTATTTGTGAAAGAGCCTACATAATGCAAAACTCTTGATAACACATAGACAGTCATTAACATCAACAAAACATTCACCAAACTATAGCGTGTAATGAACATCATAGACAAAGGGCCTAAAATCAATGGATGATGTGTTAAATACACCTCGTATGAGATTTGATCCCAATGCTTTAAGGCTACAAATTTCTTATCTGACTTGATTATCTGCGAAAGGACTCTATATAAAGCGGCAAATAAAAACAGCCCCAATGCCCAATGCAACCAAATGGAATGGTAACGGTATTCTACTTGGGTCAACCAATCAATTTTAAACGACATTCCCATCACAATCAAAAAGACACCGACAACAAGAAGAACGACATTTGAAAGCTTCTTCGAATCGAATGCGCCATACAACATCCCCGCAAAATAAAGTGCCACCCAAGCAAATAAACTATAGAACTTCTTTATGATTACAAACTAAACGACACAGCCAATCACAAAAGCCAAAACACAAAACAGAGGATATTTTTTAAGAAACCTTTTCACCCAAGGCGTCAATAGGTAGCCCACCATCAATACCGTGAGGAACCAAAGATGGTTCAATCCATCAATTGGAGTCGCAAACCATTGTAAATTAAAAAGATATAATATAAGCTGCCATATATTGGGTTTATAAAGATTAAATAGGACATATACACACACTATCAAAGTCACCCAAACTAAATAAGGCAAATATACCTTTACAAAACGTTTCTTATAAAATGCAAAAGGTGATGACGGCAGGTCTAGTTTGCCATAGAGAAAACCCGACATGAAAAAGAAGATTTGAACGCCCACGTTCAACAACCAAGCCACCTGCATGTCGTAGCATTGAGCAATATGGCACAACACTATCAGCACCATCGCAAAGACTCTGATGATGGACAATGCGGTACTCTCCGATTGAGTTATCCTATTATTCTCAAGCATTTTTTAAAAATTCGGCAATTCTTTCACAAGCCAATCCGTCACCGTATGGGTTGACTGCTTCACTCATCTTTCCGTATAGGTTGTTGTCATCCAACAACTGTGACACACCATGTTCGATTCTATCTTGATCAGCCCCCACTAACAAGACCGTCCCTGCATCCACCGCCTCGGGACGTTCCGTTGTGTTACGCATGACCAACACAGGTTTGCCGAGCCCAGGAGCTTCCTCCTGAATACCACCACTATCTGTCAAAATCAGATAGGATTGCTCCATGAGAAAAACAAACGGGAGATATTGCAATGGATCGATCAGAAACACATTTTCAGAGCTGTCTCCCAGAATTTCCATGACGGGTTTCCTGACATTAGGATTAAGATGCACTGGATATACAAAATCGACTTCTGGATACTTCAACGACAACGATTTAATCGCATGACAGATGTTCAAAAAACCATCACCAAAATTCTCGCGACGGTGGCCTGTGATTAACACCAAGCGTTTCCCATGAGCCACTCTATTCGTATCATAGCCAAAATCAAAGATGCTCTCGTGCAGTGATGCTCTAAGTCCTTGTTCCGAATGAATTTTATTGACCACCCAATGCAACGCGTCGATCACAGTGTTCCCTGTCACAACGATATGTTCAGCATTCACATTTTCTTTCAGCAGGTTTTGTTTTGAAAGCGGAGTGGGCGAAAAATGATAGGTGGCAATTCTTCCCGTCATCAACCGGTTCATTTCTTCAGGCCACGGGCTATAAATGTCGCCTGTGCGGAGTCCAGCCTCCACATGCCCTACAGGGATCTGCTGGTAGAACGCAGCCAAAGCAGCCGCCATAGAAGTCGTTGTGTCGCCATGCACAAGCACAACATCTGGCTTTAGATCTTTAAGCACGTCCCTCATACCAACCAACACCCGGCTTGTCACATCATACAGATCCTGTCCGCTTTTCATGATGTTCAAATCCACATCAGGAACGATCTGAAAAAGATCCAGCACTTGATCCAGCATCTCACGATGCTGACCCGTCACACAGACCAAGGTCTCAAATTGATCAGGATGTTTTTTTAACTCATGAACCAGTGGAGCCATCTTGATGGCTTCGGGGCGGGTTCCAAATACTAAAAGAATAGTTTTCATAAATTTTAAAATTGCCAATAATTCGCAACTAATTAAGCAGATTTAAACAGGACTGCTTCCTTATATCCTTTAAACATAGCAGAAATTGCTTTCCAATATTTAGGATAAACATTTACCACTATGTTATAGATAGCATAATTAAAAAAAGCACAACAACCGCCCAGAAAGACTCTCATTTTCCTGCTAAATGTCGGTGCTGGTTTTAACAAATATTTTTTCCAAAAAATGGTTCTGTTGCGAGATATTGTATAAAGTCGAATTCGTTTTGCATCCAACTTAGACTTTGCTGGTCTGCCCGCACCTGCATCCAGATGCACATAGCTTGCCTTATCGGAATAGGCAATTCTACCACCATTCAAATACATCTTATAAAAGAAAACCATATCATCGTATGCAGCATATCTGGATATTGAACCTTGTTCCAACCACACCTCATCTTCAAAATGAACCTCCTTTGCCACAATTGTTTTTGCAAAAAAACACTGAAAACAACCACATGTACATAATCCCAATGGATTACTCTCATACGTTTGATGACCAGCTGAAGGAGTCACAACATCAAACCACTTTTCTTCCTTACGATAAGTCACAATATGTTGACCCGTTAAAGCCCTCCTAAACCCATCAAAAACAGACTTCATTTTCTTTGCAACTCCAAAATTATTGTTATTAAGTTGAGCCTCACCTTCGCTCATTTTGGGGAAGGACAAAACGCAATCCAAATCATTCTTTTTCAAGCTTTCATATAGATGATAAACAAAATGCTCATCAAATTGCAAATCATCATCCAGCACCAACACATAATCTGACTTAGCCTCACGAATGCCGATAGCCCTTTGCATCACCATTCCTTTTTCGGAATGCACCACGCGCTCATAACCCAAACGATGATCCAATTCATACCCATAAGGAATCACAACGATCACTTCCTCTGGCTTTAGGATCTGGGAATCAATGGAATCCAATAGTATTTTATATTTATCACCTGTATTCCCCAAAGTGCGAATAACAACTGAATACGAAACTTTATTCATAGTAATAAAACTGATATAAAGATTATCAACTATGAGAAAACCTACTTTGTAAACGTTTTAAAAACGATTCGCCAACTTGTGAATGAACCGCATAGGACTCAAGCGTTTCAGAATAATTGTATCCATAATAATCAAGCGAATTGATTAGATCTTTAATGTGGTGCTCATAAGTGGGATCTTGTTTTGAACAAAAAAGATGAATAACTGAATCAGAGCCCCTATATTTCCGCAGTAAGTCAGGTATCACATTATCTAAAATGAGAATTTCTTTCTTTCCAGCATTATAACCCATCATAGCATAGAACACTTTATCGTCAGGCATCTCGCTTGAAACATACTTCCCGATATGATATTGACAAGCTGCAGCGAATATTTCTTTTGCATGAAAAAACAAACCAAAATAAATGGCACATGTACCTCCTTTACTACTACCGGCAAAAAACAATTGTTTATAATTCCCCTTTTTTACTATTTTTTCAACAAGGTTTATCGTTAATATTTCGGGTTCTTTTCCTCCATTTTCATATATATTATAAGATCCTTGATAACCAAAATTATCATTAATATAAAGCCTATCAACACTTTTTACACCCATCAAACCTTTTACATAATTGTATTTACGTGGCTTATCCTTACTAAAACCAGGAAATAACACCAATAATGAATCACTCCCCTCTCTGAACCAAAGATACTTCAATCTTCTCCTAAAGCTATGTTCATGAGCAAAAAAGAATAATAGATTTTTGCACTTTACGACAATTCTTTTAATTGAAACTCTCTTCATGACAACACTTCTGGATTAACTCAAATAATTCCCGTAAATAAATGTTTCATCAAAGCCCCCACCTTCCACATCTTAGATCTTATTTTTAATATACCAACTGGTAAATTATAAATCTTTTTCCATTTAACATTTTGTTTACTCCAATCTACTTTAGCCAATTCCAGTTGTGCTAACACATGATATTGTTCAGATAAGAAATACGGCATCAAGCTATAAACCCGAAGATTATCCACCAATTGCTTATAATCCTTATCCTCATGCTCCACTGACTCCAAATCGTCTAAATTCCAAAGCATGTGTTCTTCGGGCCGATGCAAATGATTGGTCCCACGATTTGCCACATCCACATCTTGATTGTAAAACGCTAACGGCTTGTTCAAAAAAACCACTTTGTATTTCAATGCGATATGAATCCAGAGCAAAAAATCTTCTCCTAACTTGATACCTTGGGGGAAGCCTTTCATTTCATCAAAAACAATTCGGGGAATCGCCACAGATATGGAGGTCAGCGGCATCGCCAAGGTTTTGGCATATACTTGGCAATAGTTAATGTAACCTTTTTCAAAACCAGAGTCCACACCTATGGGTGCCACACGGGTTTTGTGTTTTGTTTCATTCACGATGGTATAGCTCGTTCCATAGATACCAGCATCAGGAAACTCCTCAATCAGTTTTGACATCTCTTCCAAAAAAGCCGGTTCCCACCAATCATCCGCATCCAGGAAACAGAGATAATCACCATGAGACGCTGCCACACCATTGTTACGTGCCATGCTCACCCCAGCGTTTTCTTGACGAATCAAGCGACAGTTTGAATGGTTTTCTATGTTTTTTTCCGCAATTACCGCAGAATCGTCCTTGCTACCATCATCAATAATTACCAACTCGAAATCCGTAAAAACTTGAGCCAATACACTTTGGATGGCTTTCGCCACGTAAGGCGCTTTGTCATAGAGTGGTATGATAACGGAAAATCTCATAGCGTCAGTGTTTCTTCAACTCAACTGCAATTATGTTTGTGTTCGTTCCAAGAAAGGTAGCCCAGCACCTCTCCCCAAAGTCTTATCGCTATTGCCCTATTTTCCATGACGGACCCGTTTTGGTTGTTGTTTCCCTATAAAAACATCATGGGGTTTTCTGTAATCTCTGGGAACAGATAGTCAATTTGCTCCAACTGCCCAACGCCTCTCATCAAAGCTAATACCGCCTGAAAAGTGATATTCGCTGATCTCCCATTCTCAAAACTACGAATAGTCGGCACACTGACTCCTGTCTGATCCGACATTTCGGCTTGGGTCATCCGGCATTTGATACGATAAGTTTTGAAACGCCTTCCAAGCATTTTCACCAATTCGGCATTTGACAAAGCGTAAATATCAAGCATAGTTTTTATAAGCGATCAAATATTATTGTTTAAATAAAGAATATTGAAATAAAACATAAAATGTTATCGCTTATTCTGCAAACAACTTTCTTAAATCCATTGCAAGTTTTGACGTAAATATTTCCGCACCTGTTTTGTTTAAATGGGTAGCATTATAAAAGAAGTTGGTGTCATAACAAAGGCTGTCATAGGTATAATCCAGAATTGGCATTTCATATCTATCTGCAAATGATTGGTAAAAGTCAAACATTTCTTGAACGCCAAACCCTATCTTCTGTGTGACTCCAATATAAATAGGCGCATAAACCAGCACAACACGGACTCCTTCTTCTTGACATCGCATCAGGTAGCTGTCAAAAATCTCTACGGCTTCTGGATTGTATGTAAACTGCAAAGTATCTATTTGTCGAAACACACTACCATCCCATATTTCATCGCGCGGAATGAATCCTTTATACATCACAGGACGATTCAGGTTGTTTTTAAAGCCAAGTCCTTCCTTAATTACTTCATGGTACCCCGCATAGCGTATCAATGGCAACCATCGGTCAACCCAAGTAAAGCCTTCGCTTTTATAGGTTTGTTCATACATATCATCCGTATTCAGATAAGGTAAGTATTGTTCCCGTTCATAACCATTCGACATCAGAACAGTCCCCCACTCGATATTCTGAATGACATACTTCGGCTTAAGGGCATGATGGCAATAAAATCCATACATGGTCACCTGAGCATCAATACAACGCCCGTCAACACTGATATTATAGCAATTCAATCCGATAATGCTATCCAGTATTGCAGGATCATACTGCACCTGTCCACGTGATGAACCCATAATCACCACATCGCATTTCAAATTATCATTATAAATCACATTATATGTATTGAACACACGAGCATTGGAATGCTGCAAATTATCAGTCATCACTTTATCAAGGCACCATGCAGTAGCAAATAACACTGCAAAGAAAAAGCCAAAATTGATAAGAAAACGCTTCATAATTAGAATTGGAAATATACGAATGTTTCATTGAAAACACCATACATGAATACAAACGATAGGATCCCAAAATAGCAAACATAGCGCACAAAGACAGATTTGACTCCTTTCAACACAAGGCCATGTTCCTGGTTGCGTTGCATCCATTCAATAACTAACATTATTGCGACGAACAAGCATGTTCTTCGTGGAATTCCAGCCCCTGCAATTCCAACTGAAAAAAAACCAACACTAAAAATACGTGAAAAAAACTCCAAGGCCTGTCCTATGCTCTCTGCCCTAAAGATAATCACGCCAATAGACACGAGGGTAAATGTCAACAGCATACCACCTAAGTCTTTCAAAGCAGGCAAACCGATCCTATTAGTCCTCAACTGGTCTTTTTTCATAAACGCCCCCGACAAAACAAGTGGGACAAAAAGCAATCCATGATACAATCCAAACACCACAAAAGTCCAATTTGCTCCATGCCACAAACCCACGACCACCATATTTATGAGGATGGCCATTATCATCCCGACCTTACCCCAACGACGGAACTGGAAATTTAAAGGTGTGAACACATAATCAGTAATCCACGATGTTAAAGACATGTGCCAGCGACGCCAGAAGTCAGCTACGTTCAGAGCAAAGAACGGATTGTTGAAATTACGAGTGATGCTGAAGCCGAGCAATTTGCCCACACCTATGGCCATATCGCTATATCCCGAAAAATCCGCATACACTTGAAACGAACAAAGTATGGCTGCAAAAAACAATGCGCTCCCTGACTGATCTGTGTAAGATGAAAACACTTGATCAACATATACAGCACAATTGTCAGCAACCACTAACTTCTTGAAAAGACCCCAAAGAATTTGCCGCAACCCATCAACTGCCTGTTCGTAATTGAATTCGCGTTTTTGATGTATTTGGCTAATGAACTTTGGTTTGTCAATGGGTCCAGACAGAATACAGGGAAAAAAGGCAATGTATGTGGCAAACTCAACAACATCACGGGTCGGCTCTACCTCACCATTGTAAACATCTAACACATAACTTATCAACCTAAATGTAAAGAAACTGACCCCCAAAGGCATAATAATGTTGAAAGAATGCCAGTTGGTATGCAGTCCTATCCTCTCGAAAAGGTTAGCGAAAGACTCTATGAAAAAGTTAAGGTATTTGAAATAGAGCAGCAAACCAACCCCCAGCACCACACCCAAAGTCCTCAACCATGAAGCTTTTTTTTCTGATTCCGATCTGCCAATCCCTATTCCCAAAAAATAGAAAACCGCTGTGGCAACCATCAACAGAGGCAACATCTTCCAATCGGCATAACCATAGAAGAAATAACTGGCAACCAACAGGAATACATTTTGCGCTTTCGTGGTCCTCTTTAATGGAAACCAATAAACGAAGAAGACAACAACGAAAAACAACACAAAGGGAGTGGAATTAAACACCATAATTGCAGTTCCCCATAATAGTTTATGACAGATTCATTATTATGAAACCATTATCTTCCACATCAACTTAATTTATCCATGATAATTTGACACAAATCCCCAACATTTTTTAACTTGTTGAGTTCTCTAAGTTTAAATCTGATGCCAAACACTTCCTCAACCTTAGTAATCATCATCATGTGGGTAAGTGAATCCCAGTTTTCAACATCTGCTGCCGTCATATCGTCGTTTAGCACAAGTGTGTTGTCACTAAAAATTTCGCAAAAAATAGCAGTCAGCCTTTCGATAATTTCTCTTTTTTCCATTATTGTATTATTTGTTTTATTTTAATTTAAATTTCGTTCCAATAAAACCATCGTATTATCAGGATAATAATCCTTCACTTGTGGATGATTTGAAGTGTAATAACGAACAATGTGGAAACCACTTCGTTCACATGCTTTAAGGCTTTTTACGTTATCTTTACTCACATGGGCTTGTATCTTTTTTACACCTTTGGCTATAGCAATATCAATATGGTAAGCATCGAGTATTGCCATTATATGATGTCCCCTAAACTCTTCTTTTGTATATGAGTTTTCCAACTGATACGTACCCATCTCCCTTTCAATCATGATATCTTTCACGATTTCATATTTGTCTCGGCCTTTTTTGAGATTTTCTTTAGGCAGGAAATAAGCAAACAAATTAGACTTTAACAATGAAGATGAAGCTTCATCCTCATTATCACCTTCCAGCCAACCTCCCCGAGCAGCTATTACTACTCCCTCATATTCTGCCACAACAAAACTACTAATCGATATTTCGCAACCATCAATTTCTTCTTCCAACATCTGGATTAGGTATTTTCGATAATCATCTTCTGAGATTTCAAAATAATTCGCAGGACCTATTTTGTCAGTCGAACTTTTCTCTGCCTCGATAATTGTAGTCGCTATAAATTCCACATCATCGAGCGTCGCTGGTCTAATTATTAATTTGTCTGGATAAAAAGGATTTAAATTATTCATATTTCATTATAATAACATTGCTTTAAGTTTCACCTTATCCGTCTTGTCATTGGCATTTAGTGGAAAGACTGGGACAAAGAACAACCGAGTTGGAATCATATAAGAAGGCATCTTAGTGCGCATGTAGGCAAACAAATCATCAGGATTAAATACCTTCGATTCAATGAACATGGCGATTTCAGTCAAGCTATCTTTGTTGTCAAAAGCCATGCAGACCACATTTTTGTCGCCAAGGAACTCGCGGGCGTGCCACTCTATTTCTCCCAACTCCACTCGAAACCCTTGTATCTTGACTTGGTGGTCGAGACGGCCAGAATACATAATGTCACCATCAGCATCTTTGAAGCAGAGGTCTCCGCTTCTGTACCAAATCACACCATCTTTCTCGAAAAAACACTCTTTGTTCTTTTGTTCATTCTTGTGATAGCCAGGCGTCAACTGAGTTCCCGACAGGCACAACTCACCTATAGTGCCAACCGGACACACCTTATCATCTTCATCAAAAATGGCCATGCCACAGTTTTTCATGGGCTTCCCAATGGAAAGAATACCGTTGTGTGTCTTGTTGTCACCATCCCGTTTGTATCGATAAGTGGAACAAAAGATAGTGTCCTCTGTTGGACCATACACATTGTAGATAGCAGCATTTATGGCACACTTTGACCATTCCTCGGTGACATCCAAAGGCAACGCCTCACCGCAGAAAAGCGAGTACTTCAAAGAGGAACAATCCATTTCGCCAAAGTACGGCTTCAAATACTTGATTGTTGAGGGAGCCATCAATGCGAATGTCAAGCCTTCGTCTTCAATCAATCCTCCAATATATGTATATTTGATGGCCGCAGGAGGAACTGTATATACACAGGCACCTTTCAAAAGAGGAATCAGGTAGGACATTATAGATAAATCGAACGACAGATCGAAACATTGTAGGCACCGATCGGTTTCGTCCATTGAATAGATTTCGAAGAAGGCATCAACAAAAGAAGCCAGATTCTTTCGGGTCAAAGGAACCCCTTTCGGTTTGCCCGTACTACCCGAAGTGAAGAGGATGTATGCCAACGCATGATCTGCCACATTTTCCTTAGGCTCTAAACAATCATTCTCATGTTCTAATACTGAAGTTTTGACAACTGTTACATTCTTATATAGTGTAGTTTTCGACGAATCAAGAATCAAATCCAGTTCCACTTGTTTGCAGATATCTAGGCGACGCTCCAAGGGCCAGTTAGGGTGGAGTGGTACATAGCAGCTACCTTCCAGCCACAAGGCGATGATGGAAGCGTATGTTTCCAAATCGTCATTGATGACAAGTCCGACCTTCGTGTTGCAATAATATGTCTTTTTCAGTTCAGTCCTTATTTTTGAAATACACTGTCCAAATTGCGAGTAAGAAAAAAACTCCTCGTCAATGCAGAAAGCTGGACGATTCGGAAAGCTGTAAACTGCATTGACAATACTTTCCAATATGATTTTGCTAAAAGTTGTTTTCATTAGGGTATGCTCCACGTTAATTCAGATGTATTCAAATTAACTTTGTCATAGATTCATAAAAACGGAACAACTTAGGGCTTACCTGAATGAGCCCATACAAACGCTTGTGACGTGAGGTGATACAGACTTCTTTGAAATAATCCCATTTTATTCGTTCTCGAAGTTCTTTGTCACGATCACCGTATAAAGCATGTGTCTTCAACGAGAATTGATTGATATAACTCGATGCCAGCACTTGATATATCGCCGACTTATCCACGCCCTTCAGAGGAACAAAAAAATCAGCCATTATTTCCAGTACTTTCAAGCTGTCGTACCAACGATTGATGTCGACTGTTGTAGTAATACTATTGTCTCGAATACGATAGACATACAAATAATCGCTGATAACCTTCAATGTTTGGGCATGATACATCACCATCGTGCTGAAAAGATCGTCCTCAGCGCGACGTATTCCCTCAACAAAACACAGATTGTTTTCCTTCAAGAAGGCCCGTCGATAGACCCGTTGCCAAATACAAACAAAATGGATTTCTGAGGGAATCAGACGAACTTTGTTGAAATAATCCCAACCTTTTATAACACCATCCACATAAGGTATATTATTATCCTTATACTCATTTGTCTTTTCAAAGTACTTCTTCGCATTGAAGCAAATCACATCCTCACCGTTCAAAGTGGCCAACAGTTTCGCTAGTGAATCTTCACAAAGCCAATCATCGCTATCCACAAACATCACATACTCTCCTGTTGCCTCTTTCAATCCCCAATTGCGAGCGGTGCTCATCCCTTGGTTGGGCTGGGTGAGAACACGCAGATTATGATGTTCAGCAGCATAGTCTTGCAACAGCCGAGGTGTTCCGTCGGTACTACCATCATCAATGCACAAAACCTCCACATCAGCATCTTTCTGTGAAAAAATGCTGTCAAGACATTGTGGAAGAAAGGCCTCCACATTATAGGCAGGTATGATGATGGAGAGTTTTGGCATAGACCTTTTGTTATAAGACTCGACTACATTCCTTATACCACAATTTGTATATTATTTGCGATTTATTCTCAATAGGTCAAGGTTGTCGCAACTCAACCCGATGCAGCAACAAAGGACCATCTCCTTTACGAACCACCCCACCCCAAGCCATAAGGGCAGTACGGAAGCCACATTCTTTTATTATACCTATCGTATCCTCATTATAAGATCCATGAGGATACGAAAAATAATCTACCGAGTGTCCCAAAAGACATTCTAGGTCTTGTTTCGATTGTTTTATCTCAACACGTTGCTCTTGAACTGAAAGGTTTTCGAGCTTTGGATGGGTAATCGTATGAGCACCTATAGTACACAATTGCTCAGCCGCAAGGTAAAGCAACTCATCACGGCTCAATCCTAACCGCTCGTTGGGATACCACCACATCGATTGCTTATTATCAATAAATCCTGTGGTGACATATACCGTAAAGGGTACTTGTTCTTTTTTCAAAATCGGCAACGCATCAGTGTAGTTGTCACGGTACCCGTCATCAAAAGTAATACAAACAAACGGTTTGTCAACTTTTCCTTTTTCAAGTATTTCGCTCACTTCATCAATAGAAACAAAGCGCCAGTCTTTTTGCTTATATTCCTTTATCGTTTGTTCTAAAAAGTCAGGAGTGATTTCCAGCTCACGGTTTTCTCCATCGCTACGATGTGCCACGACACGATGAAGCATTAAGATGCAACCCAATTCGGGATGCGACAACTTGTATAATTTACGCTTGATACGATACAGGATATTCATTTCCGTTTACCCATCATACATTTCAACAAAATCTTTTTACGATTCTTGGGTGGCAAAACGGCATACAAGCCACTCTTCAGCAAATCAAAGCAGCCACGAACACTGTATTTTTTTTCGAAAATAGTTTTTTCCACATAATCCAAAGTACCGTAGGCAATATGCGATTGGAACTTCCTTCGCAACGCCTTGTCATCATAATGACCTTGTGTGTTCCGGCTTACAAGAAGGTCTGCAAATTGTTTCAATTCCTCAACGCTTGTTTTCCCTTCCACAACACAAGGGACAAAGACATCCAAGAAATAGTGTTTTTCATCCTCGGTAAAACCATCATTCAGCCAATCCAGCATCCTGAGTCTCACTGCATTCGACTTCTCAATCTGAGCCTGACGTTTTGAAGTGGATATTTGCGTTTCGTGCGTGCGATAATGGAACAAGGTACGTTGCACATTATAGACTTGAGTGACTCGGTAGGCATCGGACCATATCATATAATCCTCAGCTGGAAAAGCAGCAGTACTATAACGGAAGTTATGATCCACAAACACACTGCGCCTCAACACCGGCACAATCACGGTACAGCCGAACAACATTTGAGCTTTGGAGTCCTCATGCCATTCCGGAAATCTGACCAGTGAGGTCTTGGTGCCAAAAAACTGGAAGCCAAAGCTACAGATTCCCACCTCGGGATGGCTATCCAAGATTTTTATTCCCGTTTCGAGCCAGTCGGGTTCTGCGATATCATCACCATCCATACGAGCCACGAGTTCCGTGTCAGTCAGGTCTAATCCCCGGTTAAGATTATCGGCCAAACCCACGTTGTTAGGGAAAGCCGCAATGCGAATGCGGGGATCGTTAATGGCTCTCACATGAGCCAGCGTATCGTCAGAAGAGGCATCGTCAATGACCAAAAGATCAAAATCCTTATAGGTCTGGTTAAGGACGCTTTGAATGGCTTCGTCCACCCAAGGAGCGACATTATAGGTCGGCATCAAAACAGTTACGCGTGACATAAGGCGTTCTTTATTTTTTTTGCTGTCTTCTTAGGTCTATAAAAAAGCCTATACCAGCTGCTAAACTTCAGTCCCCTATTCATGGTGAACTTCAGTCTCTCCATTCCTTTCATATTATCAGCGATACTGATATAAAACTTGCGTTTCATCTCAGGATGCGCATCAAACGCTTTGTCGAAGTCGTCAAAATAGCGCAACCGCATTTCAAGCAGTTTCTGTGCGATTTCTTTTTTACGTGACATGGTCAGGGTCTCGTCCCCGACTCCTGTATAATAAAGCACTTTATAGATTTTCCCGATGGGATATTTCAGCCAAATACGCACCCAATAGTCATAATCCTCAACGAGGAACAAGGTGGTATCGTATCCCCCTACTGTCTCGAGCACCTCGCGACGATACATAAAAGCATAACACACACAATTATATAGCGGAAGGTATAATTGAGGGTCAGGATGATGCACTTCATAGAGCTGTTCTCCTGTCTTTAAGCTGAAAGCAGCATAGCAGGAGGTGACGAGTCCTTTGTCCGGGTTTTGATCCAGGTAATTGACAAACTCCTCCAACATGGTTTCGCCCATACGGTTATCATGCGAGGTCCATGTCAGGTATTTGCCTTTTGCCTCTTGAAAGCCTCGATTCAACGCACCGGGCAATTTAAGATTATGCTCATTGTTGATAATACGAATGCGGCTGTCTTTCTCGGCATATTGTTGCATGATTTCCAACGAGTTATCTTTAGAGCAATCGTTGACAAGAATAAGCTCCCAGTCGGTGAAGGTTTGAGCCAACACACTATCCAGTGACTGGGCTAAAAAGCCAGCGCCATTATAACAGGGAAGAACAATGGAAACTACAGGCAACATATTACACAAATTACAATTCGTCTATACAATCTTTTAAAACCTTCAAAAACTGGTGGCCATATTTCAAGTCCGGTTCCATATAGTTACCCTCTGCCCATTCATTCCATGACTTTAAAAAAACAATAGAATCTTCATTAGCTTTATTTTTAGTTAGACTGAGTATTTGTGACACATGTTTCCGAAATGTTTCTGGTGTATAATTATTCATAATTAGTCCTTCTCGACCAGTACGAGGACTATGATCCCATCCAGAAATAATAGTAGGATAAATATGAGGATCTTTGTCCATTTTATTGTAAAAGAATGGGGAAGCTTTATCATAATCAATCAATCTAGGCGGTAGTTTTTCGCCACGAATACGATTTCTTAAACGATTAAAAAAAGAACGATTAGGCAGATGACCATAAAAGTCCTCTAAACGAATAGTAGTAATAGCATTCATACCCAATTGTTGCATTTTTTCCAAACCGTTTTCCTCAGTAAAAAGCGAAAGACCTATAAAATAGATTCCAGACAAACCATTCTTAACAGCTAAAGACTGCCAAAGACTCACAAAAACGTGGATATCTGGAATTCTTTCGGGATAGTATATTACAAAAACAGGACAATCATTCTGTTTAATGTAACGATGATCATGAAAAGCGGGAAGAAGAGTATAAAAATGTGCTGTGTAATCGTCAACGCCACCGTATTGTTGTTCAATTAACACTTTTCGATTCTTTAAACCATGATCAAATCCTTTCCACGACTCATTTGCCCAAGCAAGACAGAACGGAAAATCCGGATCCCCGGAAGAAAGGACTTCATTAAAAGGACGTTCTAACAACCGTTTCCCATTGCCAAACCAATAATGCCAATAACAAAAACCATAAATTCCATATTGAGCAGCTAAATCAGCCTGAGCCTTTCTTGTTTCAGGAACACGCAAGTCATAATAGCCTAAATCAGCAGGCACACGAGGCTGATAGTGCCCTGAGAAGAGTGGTTTAGCTTTCCCAACATTTGTCCATTCTGTAAAGCCTTTACCCCACCATTCATCATTTTCCGGAATGGGATGAAATTGTGGTAAATAATATGCAATAACCTTAGGTTTTACCATACAATATTTCTAAGAATTATTAAACTTGATTTCCTGATGCTACACGCTTATAATCAACAAGCCAAGGCTCTCTAATAATGCTGCTTTTTATATCAATGTTTTCTGAAAAAGCGTTGATCTTACTATTCTCATCAATATCTATCCGAAACGAAAGGAATGTATCTTCACCAGCATAATTCTTAATCTCCTTTTCAGCAACATCAAAAACAATCGTATAATCACCTTCACTTAAAGTATGCGGCGGGATTCTGAAATGAAACTCATACTCACCTATTTCCAAACTCGTACGACCATCTTGGTCATTATAATCAGCACGAGCCAACGGATGCTGGAAACTACTATAGACATTGAAACCGATCACAAGAGAACCAACAAATTCATTCACTCTAACTCCGAACGATACATCGATTTCAGAGTTAGGAGTAAGCATGCCTTGCTCTTTATAAGAGACCTTTGCATAAAGCAAATTAAGCTTGTCAGTTCTGTTAGGAGTTTTATTCAGATATTCCTTCTGAATTACTTGATTTGACAAGTACTTTTGTATGGCATCAGAAGCAGTTCCCATAAACGAAACCATGCCGTTTTTCAACAAGACTCCGTGATAACACAGCCGTTGCACACTTGCCATATTATGAGAGACAAACAACACAGTCCTTCCTTCTCCCCTGCTCACATCTTGCATCTTGCCAATAGCCTTCTTTTGGAACTCCGCGTCACCTACGGCCAACACCTCATCTACCACAAGGATTTCAGGGTCGAGATGCGCTGCCACAGCAAAACCAAGGCGCACCATCATACCACTAGAATAACGCTTCACAGGGGTGTCAATATATCGTTCACAGCCAGAGAAATCCACAATTTCATCTAGTTTTCGAGTGATTTCTGGTTTGGTCATCCCCAAGATAGCTCCATTCATGTAAATATTCTCGCGACCTGTCATCTCTTGATGGAAGCCTGTTCCCACTTCGAGCAAGGAACCAATACGACCTCTTGCCTTAATAGTTCCTGTAGTTGGACCAGTAACACGGGACAACAATTTCAGCAACGTGCTCTTTCCTGCACCGTTCTTGCCAATAATGCCGACCACATCGCCTTGTTCCACCTTGAAGTTGATCTCTTTTAGAGCCCACACATACTCGCTGTCACCCTTAGTACTTCGATCATTCACTGAACCGATTTTCAAATAGGGATCTTCCTTGTGCAACACCGCTGTCTGCCACCAACGGTTCAAGTCATGGCTAAGGGTTTTCGTTGAAACCAAGCCCAATCGGTACTGTTTGCTGATATTGTTGAATTCTATAGCGGTCGGCATATTATTCTTTTCTCATTTTAATTATTGACTACACTTATTCGACTAAAAAATAGATATTTTATGAATCACTCTCATAAATTGGGCATAAAACATTAAGACGGTTTTTAACATAGTTTTATCTGGATTTGCATTGATAAATTGCCAAGCAGCATATTTTTTTTCCAATGCGGACAAACTGTGGTAATTATACCTCAACTTGTTCAATCCAAAATCCTTATAAAACGCCTTATCTTCATGATGACTACTATATCCCCCATCGTTGTAATGGGATACAACTACTGGAATATAACGATGTTTGTATCTTTTGTTCAAAAACCAACGCAAATTGATATCAAAATCTGCCAACACTGGATATCTTAAATTAAAGCGAAGAGTATCCCCGAAAAAACGCCTATTATAAAAAATTGCCTGTTGACATCTATTGGCATCGATGTATTCCAAACTCCATTCTCCTTTATGCCTCTCATCAAGATTCGACTCAACTTCTCCATAAACAATATCATATTCACCAGACAAATAGGGTTGCACTTCCTTAAGCACTTCCTTGCTATATAAGTAATCATCACTCCCAAGAAAAAGAAGCCATTCCCCGGAAGAACAATCTATACCTTTGTTCATGGCATCATAAATGCCCTTGTCAGACTCAGAACAAACCCTTATCCGACTATCATGAAACGATTGGGCAATAGCAACAGTGTCATCTTCCGATGCGCCATCCATCACCAGCACCTCCCAATCAATGAAAGACTGACAAATGATGCTGTCCAAAGCCCTGCCCAAAAGCATGGAACTATTAAACGTAGGAATGATGATTGATAGTTTCATGGTTTCGCCTTCGTGTCATTACTTAAATAAACGTTACCCATTACAATATAGGTAAACTTGACTATATTGTTCTGCAATCATGCGAGGCGCAAAACGATTTATCACATCTTCTCTGATTTTTACAGAGTCATACGATCTTGTCAAAGATTCTCGAATCCCATGGAGTAAAGACTCAACTGTATAATCTTCACATCTAATACCGTTCTCCACATTGATAAGCTCTTCTGTCCCGCTACATGGAAAAGCAATCACTGGAACACCACACGCCATAGCCTCAAGTGGAGTCTGAGCAAAAGCTTCTTGAAACGAGGGCATCACAAAACGGTCAGAACAAGAATACAAAGCAGCCAAAACATTCTCATTGTCGATTTTCCCAAAACAAACAGTGTGAAATGAGGGATTAATTGGCAACTTTCCAGGGCCTATACAAAGCAATGTAATTTGATTCTTTTCCAATAATTCAAGTGCTAAAATAAGTTCCCTCAACCCTTTTCGCTCATCTCCTAATTCATTGGCACAAAATGAAAAAACCAGATTCCCTTGGGGAATTTGGAACAAATTCCTCAAATAATCTTTGTCGAAGATACGGAACTTCTTATAATTAACTGAATTATGAATGATAAAACTTTTTTTCGGTTTCAAATAATCCAAGCCATCCACAAACGCTTTCATTTTGTTAGAAAGCGCGACAACATACAAATTGTGACAATTTGCCAATGCTTCTCGTTTAATCTTACAGAACTCATCTTCCAACGGCTGAAAGGCTTTGTAATACTTATCCTTGGCACTTTGATAATGAAAGCCGCCTAAACTTATATTTTCATCATGAAATGTCCATACGATGGGTTTAGTAATCTTTTTAAAAAAGGAAGGATAATCAACAAAATCCGCAATCCAATGCAAATGTATGACATCTGCTTCTTTAACCAATGCATTCTCTGCCAAATCATAGGATGAGAGCGGAAAAGTGAAAAACACCTCTTGATTCACTTTTATTGAACCAAGCATTTTTTTGTATTTCTCTATGTTGGTTAGAAAAAAGCCCTTTCTATGAAGGAAATTCTTGCATTTTCTTAACAACTTGTTATTCGGCCGTTTATAGGAATTCAAAACAGGCGAGATCTCCGCTTGGCAAACAGTAGTCAGGGAAGTCTTCTTATCAGCCACTAAGACCCAACTATCCACACCAAGCTTAAGAAGGGAATCATGAATCCGTAACACAGCAAGCCCTGCTCCACCATAATCACAAGTAGTAATGTGTACAACCTTCATAATGCACTCAACTCCATTAAGCCACACTGTCTAAAAGTCGCAACCTGTCCGTATGGTGTCCTAAAACCTTCACTTTCCAAAATACAACATTTGGGTGCCTTCAGTAAATGCGCCACTTCTGGCAAATGAAAGTACAGATCAACAATAAGCTTTCCGCAATTCATCTTCTTCGGAAGCTCAATATTGGCAGCAATATGAAAATCGCCCGACAATTCCAACAAGGCATCTTTTGTATTACCGTATGAAAACGAGGCCAAATTACATTCGTCTTCGTTTTTGAACAACAACGACACCTCTGTTCGAATGGGTTCATCCGTATACCCCTCTATTTCAACCTCTAAAGAACGTTTCTCAGAAGGTAGGTTTGATATATAGGCCGAAGAGCCATTGATCTTGATTGATGTCAAATGAATCCTTCCATCGTGCCATTGTACTTTCTCCAAAATACTAACACCCTTGCCTTCTTTTTCATCCTGTTGTAGATAGCCATCCACAACATCATCCACTTTCCCCAACATCTTAATCTTTCCATTTTCAAGCAACACCCCATGTTTGCACAAAGCTCTGACACTTGCCATATTATGGCTTACAAACAACACCGTTCTGCCTTCACCTTGGCTCACATCGTGCATCTTCCCAATAGCTTTTTTCTGGAACTCCGCATCACCCACAGCAAGCACTTCATCCACAACGAGAATCTCCGGGTCGAGATGAGCGGCTACGGCGAAGCCGAGCCGCACCATCATGCCACTGCTGTATCTCTTTACAGGCGTATCAATATATCTTTCACAACCCGAAAAATCAACAATTTCATCCAATTTATGGGCTATCTCAGTTTTTGACATACCCAAAATAGCACCATTCATAAAGATGTTCTCCCTCCCCGTCATCTCTTGATGAAATCCCGTGCCCACCTCCAATAAAGAACCGATGCGTCCCTTTGCCTTAATCGTCCCCGTAGTAGGACCTGTGACACGGGAAAGAAGCTTTAATAAAGTGCTTTTACCTGCACCGTTTTTGCCAATAATTCCAACCACATCGCCCTGTTCCACATCGAAACTGATATCCTTTAAAGCCCAAACATATTCACTATCAGCAGCCCTGGAACGATCGTTTTCTGATCCAATCTTCAGATAAGGGTCTTCTTTTTGCAACACAACAGTTTGCCACCACCTATTCAAATCGTGGCTTAACGTCTTGGTTGACACCAAGCCCAAACGATATTGTTTACTGATATTATCGATTTTTATAGCCGTCGACATACATATAACAATTACTTTCTCACCAGCAAACTCTTTATTTTCCTGGGCAGATAGGTAATCATACGACCTATTTTATAAGAAGAGCTTAAACGCCATGTTTCAGGCATCGCATTTGCATTTTGTTTATTCAAAAGCGTGTGAGACTGCAACTCATAAGCGACTTCTGCATGCTTCACAAACTCTGGATCATAATTTTGGGCATACAATTGAAGATATAGTTCATACACCGGCCTCTCAGGAAGATAATTCCATGTGATATTCAGGGCATGAAAAACACCGGATATGTATTTCTTCGAATCTTCATTGATTTCAAAAGCCCCTATATTAGGGAAACCGTATTCCCTGCTGGCATCTTTTTGCAAATATTTGTGGGCCACCACAGTATCCATCAATAACTGCGTTGCGTAAGATTCATGACCATCTACATGATTAAGGTTGATGTCATGCAGGACCACACACGCATGAGGTGTTAAACGTGGAAAAACTGCCAGATAATCCAAAAACTCACCTGGTAAACGGTGGACGGTGTCAAGTACAACAAAATCAATGTCGTTCCCTATTTCCTCCCAAATCTGAGGATAGTATTCCCCTAGAAAAACCTTATGATTCCCTTTCCATCCAGTGTTTTTTTTATATTCTTCCGCCAAATACCCGGATTTTTCACCATTTCCACGATAGAACAACTCACAACAATCAATGGAAAACAATGAGGTTGTTTCATTCATGCCAAGTAAGGAAAGACACTCCAGCATAATGGCAGTCGTACCACCAGCCGCGATACCAAACTCAACAATTTTCTTTGGCTTCTTTTCCCGGATCAGCCCGCACAAAAAAGCAGATTCGAACTCCGTCATTTCGGGCTCATTGGAAGGAAAAGCAAACTTATCCACCACCCTTTGGCGGGGATCAAAGAATAATTTTTTTACCGAAATATCATTATTCATTATCAATAAATGACTCATCTCTCCGCCCTCATCTCATTGTGCAAGAAATCCTCGTACGCCATTTTGATTCCTTCCTCCAGTTCCGTCTTGTAGGTCCAGCCCATCTTGGCGGCTTTGCTCACATCCAGTAACTTGCGGGAGTGCCGTTGGGTTTGGTGGTATCCCATTTAATCTCACCTTGATAACCCACGATTCTCGCCACCATCTCGGAGAGTGCCTTGATAGTGATCTCCTTGCCCGTTCCTGCATTCACAGTCTCGTTACCGCTATAGTGGTTCATCAAAAACACACAGAGATTGGCCAAGTCATCTACATAGAGAAATTCCCGCGATGGGGAACCATCGCCCCAACAAATCACCTCTTTAAGACCGGCCACTTTTGCTTCATGAAAACGGCGTATCAAAGCCGGTAACACGTGGCTATGCTCGGAATGGTAATTGTCGTTGAACCCGTATATCCTTTATCCAACAGGAATTCAGACAGATAGCTACCGTCTTGACCCGTTATGCCTGTGATTAACGCTGTTTTCTTTAAACAATCCATATTTCCTACCGTTAAGCCCTTCTTATTGCAGTCTTCAATCTTCTGTCTTCTATCTCAAACCGTATCCATGAAACTCTTCTGCACCTTGTTGAACACCACGACACCCAAGGCCAACAGGGCACACATGAAGACGAAGCTGTAGATCAGCCAACGCCAACCCACAAACTCACCGGCTCCAAGGAAACCGTATTTGAAGGTCTCTATCACAGGGGTCACTGGATTAAGGCACATCAGCTTATGCACGGGAATGCCGCTCCAGTACATGCCCTTGGTCTGTGACAAAGGATAAACGATTGGCGTGGCATACATCCAAAGCTGCACGATGAATGAGAAAAGCACCTGTAAGTCACGGTATTTTGTGGTCATAGAAGAGATTAAAATGCCAAAACCAAGGGCGAGGCCCGCCAGCATCACCACCAACACGGGGAACAACAAGGCATACCAGTTGAAATGCGCCTCAGAGTTTCCGATGATGGCATAGATGGCATAGATGAGCATGAAAAATCCGAACTGGATACCAAATCGTAAGAGGTTCGACAACACATCAGAAATGGGCATCGACAACCTTGGGAAATACACCTTACCGAAAATACTTGAGTTGTTCACAAAGGTGTTGGAGGTCTTCGTCAAACATTCGGAGAAATAGGCCCACATACAGGTACCCGCCAAATAGAACAAAGGCCGAGGCACTCCGTCGGTGGGGATGCCGGCGATGCCGCCGAACACAATCATATACATAATCACCGTCAAGGCAGGCTGCACCACGAACCACAAAGGCCCCAAAATGGTCTGCTTATACTGAGTGATGATATTGCGTTTGATAAAAAGGGAAATCAAATCCCTATAATCCCACAGTTCCTTCAAGTTCACCTCGAAAAGCTTGTTTCGAGGCTTGATAATTGTGGTCCACTGTTCGTCTGACTGCTTATTCATGGATGAAAAAATGCTTGTTGAAACAAAAAAAGTGAATTAGACCCTGGCACAGCTTCGCCCCTTGACTCCCAAAGCAACTTCACAAACTTCTGATTCAATGTGAATTATGAGAATCAAAAAAGGCATAATCATCAATGGACAATACTTAGAGAGTCACACCTATTTGAAAATGCGAAGATAATAATAATTATTATAATAACAAGAAAAAAAATTGGAATTTATTTCGACCTTTTATGGCGGAAAACAATATTTCCAAAAATCTTCCAGAAATACTTCCAATCGGTGCGGAACGGATGTTTCAGATAGGCCTCGCAATAGCGTCGTTCACTTTCCTGGATTTCCTCGAGAGTCTCAGGCATGTCCACATAGAAAGGAGGCAACATACCTGGTTTGGTTTTGATACGTAATTGCTGAATCTCAGGACTGTAAAGATTAAAATATTGCTGGCTCAGAGGACGGACTCCCACCAGCTTCATCTGCCCCTTAAAGATGTTGATCCACATCGGCCATTCATCGATCCACAGCTTACGCAACATCTTGCCCCAACCCGTAACCCGGTAGTCATCAGCGAACTTGCCGCCTTCTTGCAAGTGGTTATTCTCGTAGATGTAGGTCTGGAGGTATTCCGAATAGGCGTACATCGTGCGGAATTTATACACCCAGAATAGTTCTCCGTTTTTGCCAATCCTGTGTAACTTAATGATAGGCCCGTATGTATGGGGATCGCGGCAAGGAGGACGTTTCTTTTGGGCAATGACGCAATAGCGGTCGTGGATATATTGTTCTGAAACCACGTCATAACCACAGTAGTAAAGTCGTCCAAGAATCTCGGGGCGAGGAAACACTTTACGCTCCTTGCGGTTGCAGAAATAATAAAACCTCCGTGTTAAACCCATCTTCGGACAGACACGATGCCACAGAAAGTCAAAGAAATAGAAGAATTTGGCTATCGGTTTGGGATATTTACTGAAAAACTGCACCCTTCGTTTGGCCGCGCTGTCGAAAGAGACCACCAAAAAACCATCTTGTTTCAGTTTATCATTTGCCTTACGAAGATACCGATTCACATAACGGATGGCATTCAGATGGTCTTCGGCCAACAGCACCTCTGCCTCTCCATCTGGAATCTCCCAACACTCCTTGACAAAATCATTCAACCATTTCGAACGCTCCTCACTTCGGGGCATATACGCCACTTTCAAAAGCTCCTGCAACTCCACGGGGGCATTTACCATCTCGAACTTCGGCGAGTGTTTTGGCTCAACACTGCTGAGGTACTCGATGGCGGCCTCATAGTTTTCGCGATATGTCAGGTTCTTGAAAAAGGACATGGGGAGTGGGGAGTTAGGAGTTAGGAGTTAGGAGTGAGGAGGAAATTAGGGATTTGAGGGTGTTACAGATGAGGTCTTGGTCTTTTTCTGAAAGATAAGGATGGATGGGCAGGGAGAGGACTTTATCCGCTAATTGATCTGAAACGGGACAGAGGTTCTCTTCTGCATCAAGATAGTTGAAAGCGGTTTGACGGTGCATGGGGATGGGATAATAGACTGCGGTGGGGATATCCTTTTCCTTCAAGGCTGCTTGCAAACGAGCCCTAACTTCCTTGTTCTCAACTTGAATGGTGTATTGTGCCCAGCTGGAATAAAAACCTTCTGGCACCACGGGGGTCTTCACTACGCCGCGAAGCAACTCCGTATACCTGGCAGCGACTTTGTTGACATCCTCCAGCTCGTGCTCCTTGAAGGCTTTCAGCTTCACCAGCAAGATAGCAGCCTGAATACTGTCGAGGCGGGAGTTCATGCCGATACGCACATTGTCGTAACGGTCACTGCCCTTGCCATGGATGTGATACGATTCGATAAGCTCGGCCCATACATCATTGTCGGTAAACACCGCCCCACCGTCGCCATAACATCCCACTGGCTTGGCCGGGAAGAACGAGGTAGTCGAGATGTCGCCGAAGGTGCAGGCCATCTCCTCCCCGATACGACCGCCAAAGCCTTGGGCGGCATCTTCCAACACGTACAGACGGAAACGCTCCGCCGTAGCGCGTATGGCCTCAAAGTTCGCTGGAAGGCCGAACAAATCCACGACGATCACCGCGCGGGGAGTCAACACGCCATCCCAAATGACCTGCTTGATCTTACGTTGAAGATCCACATCGTCCATGTTATAGGTATCGGGATTCACATCGACAAACACCGGTGTCGCCCCTTGCATGGCAATCACCTCAGCAGAAGCGAAGAAGGTGAAAGAGGGCACAAACACGGCATCTCCTGGTTTGATATCCCAGGCCTTCAACGCCAAAAGCAACGCATCGGTGCCGCTATTGCAGGCAATGCAATGCTTCACGCCGACATACTCGGCAAAAGCGTTTTCCATTTCTTTGATCTTGGGCCCCATGACGTAGGCACTGGAAGCCACCACATCGAGGATGGCTTGATCCATATCGTCTTTCAAGACGGCATATTGTGTTTTTAAATCTCGGAATTGCATTTTTTAAGAAGTTAGGAGTTAGAAGAAAGAAGTAAGAAGCCTTCGGATTCGTGATAGTTACGGCCGCAGTCACATTTTAAAGAGGCATCGAGGCGCTTGCCGCATTCGCAAACCCAGCCAATCTGACGGGCGGGGACACCGGCCATCAATGCGTAAGGCTTCACATCTTTGGTGACAACGGCTCCAGCGGCTATCAAGGCACTCTTGCCCACGGTATGACCGCATACCACCGTACAGTTGGCACCCAAAGAGGCACCCTCGCATATTTTCGTCTTCGCATAAACACCATGGACAGGGAAATGCGCTCTCGGCGTGGTCACATTAGTGAAAACACAACTTGGGCCGCAGAACACATTGTCTTCAATCTCCACCCCTTCATAGATGGATACGTTGTTCTGAATCCGAACGCCGTTGCCAATCTTCACGTTGTTGCCCACATTTACATTTTGGCCCAACGAACAGCGTTCGCCAATGACCGCACCCGACTGCACATGGCAAAAATGCCAAATCTTGGTGCCTTGTCCTATTTTTACATTATCATCGATATAACTGCTCTCGTGTACAAAAAAATCAGCCATACTCAATCGTTTTTCAATCCTTCACCATTCGGTTCAACATCCAGTGGCCAAAATATCAGCGATATGAATCACCTGAATCGGCAACCCATTGGCATCAATATAGCTTTTCTGGTGCATCAGGCATGACATATCAGTGGAAACGATGTATTCCGCCCCTGTGTTCATGCCGTTGCGCACCTTGTGGCTTGCCATACCAACCGAAAGGTCTTCGTTATTCATAGCAAAAGTAAACTCCCCTCCACAGCACATATCCGTCTGTTTCATCTCAATCAGCTCAAGTCCCTTGACATGCGACAGTAGCTGACGCGCCTCCTTGCCAATATGGAGATCCCTTAATCCGCTGCAGCTGTCGTGATAGGTCACCTTGTGAGGAAACTCAGCGCCAAAATCATCATAATGAAGCACATTCACTAAAAACTCGGTCAACTCATAGACATTTTTTTCAAGTCGCTTGAAATTCAAGTGATTAGCGGTATTAAAGAACAATTCCGAATAGCGTTTCTTGATGAACGCCACACAAGAGGCAGTGGGAGCCACCACCGGACGGTTGTTGTCGAAATCCGCCAAGAATTTGTCGCCCAACGCCTTGGCTTCTTCAATAAAACCCGCGTTGAAAGCAAAGCGCCCACAACAGGTCTGGTCGGGGTTATAGTTCACCTCCACCCCTGCCTTTTCAAGCACTTTCACAGTGTTGACCGCCGTCTGAGGATAGAATTGGTCGATAAAACATGGAATAAAAAGATCTATCGTCATTACTTTTGCAGTTGCTGTTAAAATTCGTGCAAAAGTAGGCAATAAACACGTATTTAAAAAACTTTTTTATGGAAAAAAACGCAAATAGTAGAAATTAATTTGTAAATGTTTCTATTTCAGTCCAAAAGTTCGGATAAGATTTGGAAACCACTTCAGGGTAATCAAAAGACACCTCGCCCAGCTTGACCGACAACGGAGCCAGCGCCATCACAACACGATGATCCAGATATGTTGTAAAGCAAACACTATGATTATTAATTTGAGTATTTTTATATAATGATTTATCAATTATAATAAAATCGTCATCTATTATATTAATAAAGGTGTAAACTTTTGACAATTCAGAAATCATTGATTCCACTCTATTGGATTCCTTCAGCACAAGATTCCGTGTTCCGTGAAAGATGGCGGGCAGGTGCAATGCCACACAAGTGGTCAAAAGCGAAGGAAAAAGATCAGGGGTATCGGCTATGTCAAAGTCCAGCCTCGATGGCAAGTCAGGGTCAAGAGCGGTTTTCACCAACTTTGCGCCTTCATCTTGAAACACCGTTGACACTCCAAGAGGCTCAAATAGTTCAACCAGCTTCCGATCCCCTTGGAGTCCATCTTGTCGCAAGCCTTTTAACAAAACGGAGCCTTCTTCGGCCAAGGCAACCCACTCATACCACGAGGCAGCTGAGCTCCAGTCAGTGGATACCCTGAAAGGAATAGAATGATAAGGTTGGGGACGAACGGTTATGACCGAATCGTGCTTACAGGCATCGGCACCGAAAAGCTTCATCATAGAAAGCGTCATCTCAAGATAGGGAATCGACACAGCGTTCCCTTTAAGCGTCAAAGTGAGCCCATGCTCCCATGAGGGCGCTGCCAAGATCAAAGAGGAGACGAACTGGCTGCTTTGGGAAATATCAATCTCAGCAGTTCCTCCTGCCAAAGATCTTCCTTTCACTTTCAAAGGCAGGAAGCCTTCACGATTCAGGCAAACGATGTCGGCACCCAGCTGACGTAAAGCATCAATGAGCGGCTTCATTGGACGCTGCCGCATCCGTTCCGTACCCGTCATAACCCATACGCCATCGCGGCAGGCCAGATAAGTCAAGAGAAAACGTGCCACAGTACCGGCATCCTCGCAATCGATTTCACAGGGCAAGCCTGTTTCCGCCTTTTCAATCTTCGCCAAAAGCTGCTGCAGCAATACCGTGTCATGAGCTTCGGATAGACACTCCACCTGCAAAGGAAAACCACCGTATGCCGCAATCATCAGAGCACGATTGCTCTCACTCTTGCTTCCCGGCAGGTTAACGCTCCCGTGCAAAACCCCTTTCATAACTCAACGGATTACATTCAGCACCTCGACAACAGCCTGACGCACCAAGGACTCAGACACCTCGCAATCACAAACGGGATGACCCACTTCGGCCAACAACACAAAACGAAGCTGACCCGCACGGTTTTTCTTGTCATGAGCAAGCGGTTTCAACAAGGCCGGAACATCTTCTTCTTTCAACTGCCATTCGGCCTTATTCAGCAAATATTTCAGCTTCGGCACATAATTCCGAAACACCTGTTCCGAAAGTCCACACTGCTGTACCGACAGCCACAAGGCGCATCCCATGCCAGCAGCCACCGCCTCGCCATGTGTCAACGGACAAGGCGTGTTATAGGAGAAGCTCTCGAAAGCATGTCCGAGGGTGTGTCCGAAGTTCAATATCTTGCGTTTTCCCTGGTCAGTATAGTCCTGGGCGACAATCTCCCGTTTGATTTGACCCGCCCGCAGAATATATTGCTCATAATTATTCTGATGGACGCCCAACATGGAAGGATCGGCGATGAAACCATATTTGACCATTTCCGCCAGTCCCGAAAGCAGTTCCCGATCCGGAAGGGTGCTGAGCAACACAGGGCTTACCATCACCTCCAAAGGTTCAGCGAAAGTGCCTATCTGGTTCTTACAACCTCCGAAGTCGACTCCGTTTTTTCCCCCGATGGCAGCGTCGACCATGGCCAACAAGGTCGTCGGAACATTGACAAAGCGGATGCCTCGCTGATAGCAGGAAGCCACAAAACCACCCAAATCGGTAATCACACCTCCTCCGAAGTTGATCAGTATCGAATGCCGGTCGGCACCCTGTTTAAAAAGAGTTTTCCAAAGTCGCTGAGCGGTCTGCAAGGTCTTCTGCGATTCGCCCGGCTTGATTACAATCTCCGACGCACCAGCCAATCCCAGCCAGTGTTCCAGCTCGGTGAGCCAATACATGGCAACGTTTTCATCCGTAAGGACAAACACTTTGGATGCCTCGGCCAATACTTGTTTCAACTCTTCATGCGTCATCATCATCCAATCCCTTTCAACAATCAACTCACAACGCTGCAACGGATGACGCGCTCGTCGTCCGAATCGCCCGGCATGATATCCACCCGGAGGTAAGTGTCAGGAAGCAAAGGCTCAATCAGCTCAGGCCATTCGATAAGGCAAAGATAGCCGCTATAGAAATAATTCTCATAACCGATGTCGTAAGCCTCCTCCATTTTCTTAATCCGATAGAAGTCGAAATGATAAACGGGTTCCCCTTCTTCGGTGACATATTCGTTGACGATGGCGAAGGTCGGGCTGTTCACCTCGTCGGTAACCCCCATGCGATGACAAAGATTCTTGATCAAGGTCGTCTTGCCCGCCCCCATTGACCCATAAAAAGCAACGACATCCGCCTCGGAGCGAAGAGACATCAGGTATTCCGACACCTCGGAAAGAGCCTCCACACCGTTTACATGAAACACCTGTTCTTTCATGACCAAAAAGATTAGCGTTTAGAGGACAACGTGATCACCGGAATCAGCATCTCGCTCATGGAGATGCCACCATGTTGGAAGGTGTTGCGGTAATAGCTCACATAGTAGTTGTAGTTGTTCGGATAGGCGAAGAAGTCGCCCGCACCGGCAAACACATAGCTGGTGCTGAGATTGATCTTAGGAAGGAATATCTTCTCTGGGTCTTTCACCTCGAAGACCTCCTTGGGGTTGTATTTCAAGTTTTTACCGTACTTATAACGTAAATTGGTGTTGACTTCGCGGTCGCCGAGAATCCTGACGGGGTTCTTGACGAAGGTGGAGCCATGGTCAGTAGTGACAATCATGTCGCAACCCTTGTCGGCGATGAAACGCATCATGTCGAGCAGGCTGGAGTGCTCGAACCAGGAATACATCAACGAGCGGTAAGCCTCTTCATCGTCAGCAAGTTCGCGGATGATTTCCATCTCGGTACGAGCATGAGAGAGCATGTCGACGAAATTATAAACGATGATATTGATCTTGTTCTGCATCAGGTTCGACATCTGCTCATAGAGTTTCTTTCCTGCTTGAAGATTCAGCACCTTGTTATAAGAGTATTTGACATTTTTCCCGAAGCGTTTCAGCTGTTCACCGAAGAGTTCGCCCTCGAACTGGTTCTTGGTGCCCTCGTCCTCCTCATCGACCCACCATTTCGGGTACCGACGTCGGATCTCGAGCGGCATGGAACCCGCAAACAAAGCATTCCGCGCATATTGTGTGGTGGTGGGAAGGATGCTGTAATACACTTCGTCAGAAATCACCCTGAAGTACTGTTCAACGAGGGGCTGGATAGCCTTCCATTGGTCATAACGCAAGTTGTCGATAACAATAAAGAAAAGCGGACGTGCATCATCGGTAAGACGAGGGAGCACTTTGTCGCGGACCAGGGTATGGGACATCACCGGCTTTTCAGCTTTGCCCTGAATCCAGTCAACATAATGTTTTTCGACATAGCGGGTGAAGATGGCATCAGCTTCCTGTTTTTGCTCCGCCAGAATGCTTTTGATACTCTCATCAGTGGATTTCTGAAGTTCCAGCTCCCAGCGCACCAGGTTTTTGTACACCTCGACCCATTCATTGAAATTCAGGTTGTTGTTGATATCCATCGAAATCTTCCGGAATTCCTGTTGGTATCCCATGGAAGATTTCTCATCACGGAGTTTTTTGTTCTCAAGGTTACGTTTCAGTGAAAGAAGGATCTGATTGGGGTTGACAGGTTTAATCAGGTAGTCGGCAATATTAGAGCCAATCGCGTCCTCCATGATACGTTCCTCTTCGCTCTTCGTAATCATCACCACAGGGAGCGACGGGTATTCACGCTTGATGACCTCCAGTGCTTCGATGCCGCTGACACCGGGCATCTGCTCATCCAGGAAGACAATGTCGAAATGTTGCTCCTTAACCAGGTCGATAGCGTCCGAACCACTGTTAGCAGTCACCACGTGATAGCCTTTTTGTTCCAAAAACATGATATGCGGTTTCAGCAGGTCGATCTCATCATCCGCCCAAAGAATTGTTGTTTTTTCCATATATGATTTGATTTTAAATTTCAAAAATTCAGCAAAGAAAGCAATTACTTAACGCAAAAATCATAATTTTGTTGCGTAATTTTAAATTCTAAATTCCAAATTCTCAATTCTCAATTTTAACTTAAATCATGGTGGAGACCAACAAAAAGAAAATTGTCAACGATCCCATTTATGGATTTGTGAGCATCCCCGACGAACTGCATTTTGACATCATAGAACATCCTGTTTTCCAGCGTCTTAGAAGAATCAAACAGGTAAGCCTCACCAACATGGTTTATCCAAACGCCAACCACACCCGATTCTCACATAGTCTTGGTGCCATGCATTTGATGCGAAGGGCTATTCATCTGCTTCGAGGGAAAGGATATGACATCACCGACAGTGAGTTAGAGGCGGCGTCGCTGGCCATCCTTTTGCACGACAGCGGTCATGGTCCTTTCTCCCACACGTTGGAGAGCAGCATCGTGCAAGGCATTACGCACGAAGACCTTTCCTTGCAGATCATGAAGCAATTCAACAAGCTTTATGAAGGCAGGCTCGACCTCGCACTTCAGATTTTCACAGGGACGTATGAGAAAGGCTTTTTAAGCAAGTTAATCTCCAGTCAACTGGACGTTGACCGCATTGACTATTTGAAACGCGACAGCTTTTTCACTGGGGTCGCTGAAGGCAACGTCAATGCGGAACGTCTTTTAGACATGATGGAGGTGGTGGGCAACGACCTTGCCATCGAGGCCAAAGGGATCTATTCCGTGGAGAGTTTTCTGGTCTCGCGTCGCATCATGTATTGGCAGGTGTATATGCACAAGACCGTATTGAGTGCTGAATACATGCTGCGTGAGATATTGAAACGCGCCAGACTCATCAACCAAAGCCGTCCGCTCCCAGCCACCCCTGCCCTTTCGTTTTTCCTGGGGCACAAAGAGCCCTACGGGAATGACGCCGACATGGAGGTGATATTGGAGGCATTCGGGAAGTTGGATGACTACGACGTGATGACTGCGGTGAAAATGTGGTGTGATGACAAAGATTTTGTGCTGAGTGAGTTATGTCGCCGACTGATAAACCGGCAACTGTTCCGCATCGAGATACAACAGGAGCCTTTTAAATCAGACTACGTGGACGAACTGTTGCACAAGATCGCGAGACATTATGGGATTACCTTATACGATGCCAGTTTCATGTTGCTGCAAGGGATCTCGTCAAATCACGCGTATCATCCCAAGAAGCCAGCTATCAACATTTTATACAAAGACGGGACGCTGCGCGACATCAGCGAAGCTTCTGACCAACTCAACATCTCAGTGTTGTCACAGCCAGTGACCAAACACTTCATCTGCTATCCGAAAGAGCTGGTCTGATTACAAAAGAGCTAGTCTGATTACAAAAGAAGGCGTTGACCAACAAGTGGCCAACACCCTTCTCAAAAAAGCATGGAAAAAAACTGACGTTTATTTTAATCTGATATGTAACATTCGCAAATAAACTGCTACATATTGTTGCATTCCATAAAAACTGGATGGGGCATCACTGCAGCATCCAGTCGGTCGAGATACAAATGAACCATTGGTTTTTCGTTCAGCTGCAAATATAAAAATAATTCTTCTACTATTATATGATTTTTTGATTATTTTTTTTGGTTTTATTTTTACAACTATCACTATCTTCCTGAGAACCAAACACTCGCTCGGAGATATCCTTGAAGAAATCATGCTTTAGCAAGAGACTGATTTGGATGAGCATATTCACATCCAGACTGTCACGTCCAAACATTTTATAGATGCTACTTCTTTCCCGATTGACCTCTCGGGCAAGCCAGCTTGCCTTTTTTTCTTGCCGCAGCATCTCAATGACAACCATACGGCCTACATGAATTGATTTGTATTCCATTGTATCAAATTGTTAAATCGACATAAAAATAGGAAATTTTTCAATTATACAAGAAAAAAAGAAAAAATATTTATAAAATTCTTATTATTTTCTGATTATAAATAGAATTACATCACACTTGAAAGCTAAGTCCATCGTATGCAAGCCTCATATTATCAGGAAGTTCCGCATTTACGTCGATGGTTTTTCCAATATGATGACTACAATGGGTGAACCAAGCACGTTTTACCTGAAGCTCGTTGGCAATCTGGACGGCCTGTTCCAAATCGATATGGGAATAATGTTTTTTACGTCCCAAGGCTTCGATAATCAAATATTCAACCCCTCTCAAACGGTCGATGGCTGCATCGGAGATCTCACTAAGATCGGTGACGTATGCGAAGCGTCCGAAACGGAACGCGTATGACGTGAGGGTATAATGTTTCAGCCGGATTGGCTCCACATGCAGGTCTCCGAAGTCAAAAGGAGTCTCATCAATGAGATGCACCTCGTAAGTGGGCGCACCGGGATAAAGATGTTCCTCGAAAGCGTATGAGAACTCCCGTTTGATCTCTGGCAAGGCGGTCTCCGACACATACAAAGGCATCGGGTGGTTCCCCTGGCTGAAAATAAAGGGGCGCACATCATCAAGCCCCCCAATATGATCCTTATGTTCGTGTGTGATGAAGACAGCGTCAAGATGAGTCACTCCCTCTCGCAACATCTGTTGACGGAAATCAGGTCCTGCGTCCACCACCACGGTGACCGCATCTGTCCGTATTAATAACGAGGTACGTGTACGCCTGTCTCTCGGGTCAGTAGATTGACAGACAGGACATTGACAACCAATAATAGGGACTCCTTGGGAGGTGCCACTTCCTAATACTGTAATAATCATCTGCAAATTTTTGCGCAAAAATAATATTAAATAGGTGGAAATCGTTATTTTTGCACATTAATTATTTCGGAAACGGATGTTTGAGAAACTAAAATATAAAATTTTAAACCGTTCCATTGACCAGTTCATCGCCGAAAAGAAAGGATGCAAGATGCCCGACTTCGAGCGGATGAACTCGGTGATTCTCATCATCGAAGACTTGGACAAACAGAACGTCAGAGCTATTGAAGAACGTATCAAGACCATCTTTGGAATCGCCCGGACTCGGTTTATCATCATCAGCGAAAAAGCTTCCGACGACATGTTGCGAAGCGACCAATATTGCGAAGTGACCACCCAAGATTTCGGATTCATGAAAGTGTTGACGGCAGAAAAACAGGAGGAGATCAGAAAATTACCCATGACTCACCTGCTGATTAACATGGCGAAGAAGCACACCGACATCAGCGACTACATGGCCACCCTCCCCAACGCCAGTTTCCGTGTCAGCTTCTTGAAAAGCGATCATTACGGCATATATGATTTGATTATCGACACCGGAAATGAGTCGAACCCCGCTTCCGAAATCAAAGTCCTTTATGATTACTTACAGGCGCTCTCGGGATCTACTCAAAATGATTAAACATTTTTACCATCAACCTCTTATCTCCTATGAAAAACAATCCTTTTAAAGGAACAGGCATTGCCCTTATCACCCCTTTCAAACAAGACAAGACTGTTGACATCACAGCCTTGGAAAACATCGTCAACCACGTCGTTGAAGGCGGTGCCGACTTCCTCGTCGCCCTCGGGACCACCTCCGAAGCTCCTACACTCAGCCAGGATGAGAAGAAACAAGTGGTCAGCACCATCTTGAACACAAACGGGAAAAGGCTGCCTGTGCTACTCGGCATGGGAGGCAACAACACTTGTTCAGTTATCGAACAGATAAAGTCACAAGACTTTACAGGAATTGACGGCATCCTTTCCGTGGTGCCTTACTATAACAAGCCCAACCAACGTGGCATGAAGGCGCACTTCGAAGCCATCGCCGATGCCAGCCCAGTCCCGGTCATCCTTTACAATGTTCCCGGTCGAGTGGGAGTCAACTTGCAAGCTTCCACATGCGTTGAACTGGCTCAGCATCCCAACATTATCGCAGTGAAAGAAGCTTCGGGCAACCTACAACAGATCATGGAGATTCTACGCGACAAGCCCTCTGACTTCGATGTGCTTTCGGGCGACGACGGAATCACCCAACCCTTGATGGCACTCGGCGCCCAAGGCGTGATCTCGGTGGCAGCCAACGCCTATATCAAACCGTTTAGCCGTATGATGCGCGCCATGAGAGATGGACAAACTGAGGAGGCACTGCGTCTGCATTATGCCATGCTGCGCATGAACCAACTCATCTTTGCCGATGGCAACCCCGCCGGCATCAAATATCTTATGAGCCTCATGGGACTCTGCCAAAATGTTCTCCGTCTGCCTTTGGTTCCGGTCAACGAAACAGTAGAGAAGATGATTGAGGAAGAAGAGAAGAAAATAATAGTAATATAAATATAAGAGATTTATTTAAGAGTAATAAATTATTATAACAATTCTAATAATACGATGAAACTTTTACGTTTTTTACTGTTAATCGCAACAATGATTTGCGGTAACATCTATGCTCAGAAAAGCCAGCAAGAAATGAAACAACTCATGCAGGATCGCAATGAGTATTATTTTACTTTTAATCTTCACGGGGATGACCCATTGGACATCATCGCGCACACCATCTCGGTTGACCGTGTCGATGGCAATGTTGTCACTGCATACGCCAACAACGAAGAGTTTGAGAAATTTCAGAAACTCGGCTACGACGTTGTGCTTCAAACGCCTCCTTCCATGCTCGAGGAAGCAGCGATGTGGGATGGAAGCAACCGCGCTGAATACGAATGGGACAGCTATCCCTCCTATAGTGCTTACGAGGATATGATGTATCAGTTTGGCACCGATCATCCTGACAAGTGCGAAATCTTCAGCCTTGGCACTTTGAACTCAGGACGCAAGATTTTGGTAGCCCACCTTAACAACGGCAATGGCGATGGCAAGCCCAAGTTCCTCTATACCTCCACCATCCATGGGGACGAGACCACCGGCTGGATCATGATGCTTCGCCTCATCGATTATCTCCTTGAGAATCCCAATGAACCCGAAGTACAAAACGTCATGAACAACATTGATTTGTTCATCGCTCCTCTCACCAACCCCGATGGCACGTACCACGGTGGAAACAACAATGTGAACGGAGCCACTCGCTACAATGCATACGGAGTGGATATGAACCGCAACTACCCTGATCCCCATGGCTCCGCCCACCCCGATGGTGAAGACTATGCCCTGGAGACTCAATGGTTCATGCAATTTGCCCAGGATTATCCTTTTGTCATGGGAGCCAACTACCACGGTGGTGCCGAGGTGATGAACTACCCCTGGGACAACTCCTACACGCTTCACGCCGATGACGCATGGTATCAGCTCATCAGCCACGAATACGCTGACCTCACGCATCAGGTGAATCCGAATTACATGACTGACTACAACAACGGCATCACCAACGGCGCACAATGGTACACAATCGGTGGTGGACGCCAGGATTATATGAACGCTTACGCCCAATGCCGCGAGCTGACCATTGAATGCTCCAACACGAAACTCCCCAGCGGCTCGCAACTGCCCAATTTCTGGAACTACAACAAGAACTCCATCTTCGCTTTTATGAACCAATGCCTCTATGGCATCCACGGTGTGGTAACCGACATGGCCACGGGAAATCCTATTGTGGCCAACGTCACCATCACTGGCCATGACGACGAATACTCCCCAGTCAAGAGCCATCTTCCAGCGGGCGACTATCACCGTCCCATCAAAGGCGGCACCTATACTTTGACCTTTACCGCCAATGGCTATTATCCGCATCAGGAAACCGTCACTGTGGCGGATGGTGAAAGCGTCACTTTGAACGTACAGCTTCAAGCAGGCGAGGGACTCCTCCCCGACTTCACTGCCAATACGACCGATGTCGCCTTGCATGGCAGCGTGAACTTCACCGACCAAACATGGGGTGCCAATTTGGTCAGTTGGCAATGGATTTTCGAGGGCGGTACGCCTTCCACCTCCACAAGCCAAAACCCCACCGGCATCGTCTATAACGAAATCGGAAGTTATGATGTCACCTTGACTGTCACCAATAGCAATGGACAGACTGAGACCGTCACCAAGCATGATTACATCACTGTTAGTGAGTCATATAACATGCAGAACGGCACTATAGAGACTTGCAATGCCTTGTTCTACGATAACGGAGGTCCAACTGGAAACTATGGTGACATGAAAGATCTTACCATGACTTTCCTCCCAGGTGCTGCCGGAGGCGCCATCCAAGTGACTTTCACTGAGTTCTCACTGGAAAACAACTGGGACTTCCTGTATATTCACGACGGGACTTCCACTTCCGCTCCATCAGTGGGCACTTTCACGGGTTCCAACAGCCCTGGCACCATCACCGCCAATAACGCTGACGGCGCCTTGACTTTCCATTTCACTTCTGACTATGGAGTCAGTTATAGTGGATGGACTGCCACCGTGCAATGCCTTGGTGGTGGATTCGCACCCCTCGAAATCAATGCATCAGCCGAGCCACAAACCATTAATGAAGGTGAGACCTCCCAGTTGACAGCCACTGTCACGGGTGGAGACGGCGAATACAGCTATCATTGGGAACCTGCCGAAACACTCAGCGACCCCAACATCGCCAATCCCATTGCCACGCCTACTGAACAAGAAACCACTTACACGGTTACCGTCACCGATGGACAAGGCACTACCGAAACCGCAACGGTCACCGTCTTCATCAGAGACTGGTCCACCCATGAGCACAGCCTGGAGATGATCAAGGTTTACCCGAACCCAACGCAAGGAATCCTGACGCTGGAAGGCATTGACCCGTTCCAATATGAGATTGTCAACGGCCTCGGCCAAGTCATCCTTTCCGGTACCTGCCAAGGCAAAACACAAATCAACACTAGTATGATGGAGCAAGGTGTCTATTTCTTAAGACTTCAAGGAAAAGAGACCCATAGGGTGAAAAAGCTCGTGATTGAAAAATAAACACCAAAAGCAGCCATTATAAGACAAAAAAGTGTATTTTTGCAGATTAATGAAAAAGAGGATACTAAATCTGGTCTGTCTGTGTCTCATTGCGTTATGTTCATGCAATGAGTTCAACCGCATCATCAAGAGCACCGACAACGATGTGAAATATGAGGTGGCGATGGACTATTATGACCGAAAAGACTATTACAAGGCGTTGCAGCTTTTCGACCTGCTCCAAACCGCCTACCGCGGCACTCCAAGGGGAGAGTATGTAGCCTATCGCACAGCCATGTGCTATTATGAGACTTACGACTACGAGATTGCAAGCTACTATTTCGACAAGTTCATCCAAAGCTATCCGTTTTCCATGGACGCCGAAAAGGCCGCTTTTATGAACGCCTATTGCAACTATCTCACCTCCCCCAACATGAGTCTCGACCAACGCAACACCATGACAGCCATCAACCAGCTCAAGGCATTCATCGAGCGCTATCCGCAAAGCGACAGTCTCGCACGAGCCAACGAGCTGCTTGAGAATCTCAACAACAAGTTGGAGGAAAAAGACTACAACATCTGTCTCCTTTACAACAAGATGGAGAACTACAACGCCGCCATCACTTGTTTTGAGAACCTGTTGAAGAAGTATCCCAACACCAGCCATCGCGAGGAAGTGCTTTGCGAGATGTCAAAAGCATATTATAACTATGCTGAGAACAGCATTCCCTCAAAACAACGGGAGCGTTATGAAGCCTGTATTGAACGCTTCAACACGCTCTCATACCTTTTCCCGGAGAGCAAGTATCTGAAAGAACTTGAGTCCGTAGCCACCAAAGCAAGAAAAAAATTAGAAAACTTAGATTAAATACCATGGATTTCAAAAAAATCAGAACCGAAACGACGGTGGTCACCCGTCAGAAAGACCAGTTTTACAAAGGGACTGGAAACATTTATGAGACTGTGGCTATCTTGACCAAACGCGCCAACCAAATCGCCAGCGAGATGAAAGAGGAACTCAACAAGAAAATTGAAGAGTTCGCCACCAACAACGACAGTCTGGAGGAGGTTTTTGAAAACCGCGAGCAGATCGAAATCGCCAAGTTCTACGAGCGTCTGCCCAAACCCACACTGATCGCCATTCATGAATTTCTCAATGACGAGATTTACTTCCGCAATCCCCGGAAGGAAACACAGGACGAATTCTAAAGCCATGAAAAGAACACTCTTATCCATACTGATCCTGGGCATGATGTTATGGGCCATGCCGCTTCATGCCCAGGAACTGAAATGCGACATCCGAGTCAACACCAACCAGGTGTCTGGCACTGACAGAACCGTGTTTCAGAACATGCAAACCGCCTTGTATGAGTTCATCAACAACACCAAGTGGACGAATATCAACTTCAAGACCACGGAGAAAATCGAGTGTTCCATCGCCATCACGATCAAGGAACGGTCGGGGACTGAATCCTATACCGCCGACCTCAACATGGCATTACGAAGACCTTGTTACAAGGCAAGCTACACCACGCCGATTCTCAACTACGTGGACCAACATTTCTATTTCGACTACATGGACGGCCAACCTCTTGACTTCAGCATCAACACTCACATGTCGGATCTGACCTCAACCTTGGCATTTTACGTGTACATGTTCCTGGGTCTTGACTTTGACAGTTTCTCCCTCAACGGCGGAGCTCCTTTCTTCGAGGCCGCGCAAAAAGTGGTCAGCAATGCGCAAAGCTCGTCACAACCCGGATGGAAAGCCTTCGACGGCAACAGAAACCGTTATTGGTTGGCGGAGAACATGAACAACACCGCATACGCTCCGCTTCACCAATTCCTTTATCAATACCACCGTCTTGGACTTGACGTCATGTCAGAACATCCCGACGAGGGTCGCGCCGCCATCCTCCAAGCCCTGGAGAACCTTCAGACCGTTTACAACAGCTACCCGACTTGCTTTGTCCTTCAGCTCATCATCGAAGCCAAACGCGACGAAATCATCAACGTGTTCAGCGAAGGCACTCAACAAGAGAAGACGAAGGCTAGCAATATCATGAAACAGATCGACCCATCGAAATCCTCACAATACGATGCCATCCTGCAAGGTGGAACGAAAAGAGGTTAACATCCCGTATGCTACAGCATCTTCATATTCAGAACTATGCCCTTATCGATGACCTGACGGTGGATTTCTCCGAAGGGTTCAGTGTGATTACGGGTGAGACAGGTGCGGGAAAATCCATCTTGTTAGGCGCTTTGGGGTTTGTCCTGGGCGACCGAGCCGACTTGGGAGTGCTCTTCGACAAAGATAAAAAATGTGTCGTGGAGGCCAAATTCGACCTCACGGACGAAACCTTGAAACCCCTTTTTGAAACCAACGACCTTGACTTCGACCAGGATTGTATCTTCCGACGTGAACTCAACCCACAAAAGAAAAGCCGCGCCTTCATCAACGACACCCCTGTGACCTTGCAGACGATGAAAGAGATAGGATGCCAAATGGTTGATATCCACTCCCAACATGACGCACTCCTACTCACCGACGCTGACTTTCAACTCAGACTGTTGGACAACATCGCTCAAAACAACAGCATCCTGACTGATTATCAAGTCGAATTCAACCGTTATCAAGACCTTAAACGGAACCTTCACGAACTGAAAGAAACCGCGACAAGGAACACCGCTGAGAATGATTACCTGAAATTTCAACTGGATGAATTAGAAAAAGCAGACCTGAAAGAAGGCGAATACAGTGACATCGAACAAACGCTCCATACCATGGAGAATGCTGAGGAAATCAAAAGTTTGCTTGTCACCGCCAACACCCTGCTTGAAGACTCAGAAAGCGCCATCATAGGCCAAATCAACACGCTTTCATCGGTGTTACAACGAATGAGAAACCTGCTGCCCAACACTGAAAGTCTGGGAGAACGAATCGACAATTTGAAAGTCGAACTGAAAGACATCGCTTACGATCTACGGCGCAGGGAAGACGAAATACAATTCGATGAAGAGCAGCTGAAAACCCTGGAAGAACGCTACGACCTCATCAACCGACTCATGATGAAACACCGGCTCAGCGATTTCGAGTCCCTTCTCAGTTACAGAGACAACCTCAAGGAAAAAGTCAAGGCATTCGAAAACATCGATGATAGCATCGCAAAGACAGAGAAACAACTGAGAGACAGCGAAAAACTATTATCACAGAAAGCCAAAACGTTGCACGACAGACGCTGCCAAGCCGCAAAACTATTCAGCGAAAGAGTCGAGACCATAGCCAAACAACTGGCCATGCCGTTTGCGCAGTTCCAGGTCAGCGTGGAAAGCCTGGAGGATTTCGGCAGCAAAGGTTCTGACGAGATCCGATTCCTGTTTTCTGCCAACAAAGGTGTTCATCCTGACGACCTCCGCCGTGTCGCGTCAGGTGGTGAGCTATCGCGTCTGATGCTTTCTATCAAGAGTGCTGTCTCAGCCTATAACTATATCCCCACGCTGATCTTTGATGAAATCGACACTGGCGTATCGGGAGAAGTGGCAGCCAAAATCGGAAGTATCATGCAATCCATGGGAACCTCGTTGCAACTCATCGCCATCACCCACCTGCCCCAAGTAGCCAGCAAGGCACAACATCATTTCTTTATCTTCAAAGACAGCCAAGGTGAACGCACCCAGTCGCACATCAGACAGCTCACACCCCAAGAACGCATCTCTGAAATCGCCAAGATGCTCAGCAACGACAAAATCACGCCTGAAGCCATTAAAGCCGCGGAAGCGCTGTTTTTAGGTTAAAGATTAAAGGTTAGATTAGAGGTTTTTGACCACGACAGCCACCTCTAACCCCTCAGTTTTCAAAGACGTATCGCAGGATATTCGCTCCCATTCGGAGGGCTTTTTCACGAGTTTCTTGGGAATCATGGTGCACACGCTGGTCTTCCCAGCCGTCACCCAAATCGCATTCGTAGGTGAAGATACACACGATTCTGCCATCATAAATCAGAGCAAACAGCTGAGGTGCCTTGCCATCATGCTCATGGATTTTCGGCAAACCATCCTTAAACGGGAAAGGTTTCTTGAAAATGTCATGCGAAAAAGGAAGCTCCACGAAATCCAACTCAGGGAACACCTTTTTCATCTGAGGCTCAATATATTGACGAATCCCATAGTTGTCATCAATATGGAGAAAACCTCCAGCTAACATATAGTTACGAAGATTCTGAGCCTCCACTGCGTCAAACACGACATTGCCATGACCTGTCATATAAATATATGGATAATTAAAAATGTCAGGGCTGGAAGGTTCAACGGTAGGCACATCAGGATTGAGGTTTGTTCCCATCTCCTGGTTGCAAAAACGAACCAGATTCGGCAACGAGGTGGGGTTTCCATACCAGTCGCCCCCGCCACGGTATTTCAGCAACGCAATGTTCAGCTGTTGGGCTGAAACAAATAACGAGCAAAGAACTAATATAGACAATAATATGCTTTTCATTTCATCGAATTAATTAACTGGATGGTATGACATGCCACGAGTGCTGCGGTCTCTGTTCTCAACCGGGCATCACCCAAGCTGCAAGGCACAAAGCCATTTTCTTTGGCAAGTGCCACTTCTTCGGGACTAAAATCCCCTTCGGGACCAATCAAAACCAGCACGTTTTCTCCTTTATGATAAAGGTCACAGAGACAATCTTTCACCTCGTCATCAATCCAAGCAATAAACTTTTGTCCCTGAAAAGGTTGTTTCACCAGTTTATCGAAAGCGGCCAAATCATCTATTATGGGCAGTCTCGATTTGATAGACTGTTTCATGGCAGCGATCATCACCTTTTGAAAACGTTCCACATTGGCGGCGCGACGTTCCGAGTGATAAGAGGTGAACAGACGGATACGATCGATGCCAATCTCAGTGGCTTTCTCGAGGAACCATTCCGTGCGTTCGTTCATCTTGGTGGGGGCAATAGCAATTTCCAGGTCAAAACCCCAATGGTCGTATCCTTTCCGTTTGTTGGTCAGGTTGACAGTGGCTCTTTTCGGCAAAGCCTCCACCAGTTCAGCGTCATAGAGACTTCCCTGCCCATCGGTCACGCAAAAGCATTCCCCTTCGGTCATCCGCAGCACTTTCACACAGTGTTTGGATTCCTCCTCGGGCATGACGTTTAACCCTTCTGCCGCCTCTTTCAAATAAAACACATTCATCACCTCTAACCTCTCACCTCCCTACATTCTCTCCGGCATTCCAATACCCAATAAACTCGAGGCGTTACGCAACAGGGCTGCAACCATGTCACAGACCTGCAAACGGAACATACGACGGTTGACATCCTCCTCTTTAAGGATGCTACACTCTTGGTAAAACTGGTTAAACTCTTTAGCGAGATCGAAGATGAAGTTAGCAATCATGGCGGGGCTACGGCCTTCCGCAGCTTGATTCAGCACCGCAGGCCAGCCGTACATCATCACGATTATTTCTTTTTCTTTGGGTTGAAGGTCATTGACTTTCACTTCGCTTTCCAGTTTGATGCCTTGTTCAGCAGCCTTGCGGAGCACTGAACAGATACGAGCGTGGGTATATTGCACAAACGGTCCTGTATTACCATTGAAGTCGATAGATTCTTCGGGGTTGAAGAGCATGGTCTTCTTGGGATCCACACGAAGGATAAAGTATTTCAAAGCGCCCAAACCGATGGTGTGATACAATTTGTCCGCTTCTTCGGGAGAAAGATCCTTGGCTTTGCCCAACTCATCCGAAACACCCTTGGCGGTAGCCACCATCTCATCCATCAGGTCGTCAGCATCGACCACGGTGCCTTCGCGAGACTTCATCTTACCGTTAGGAAGTTCCACCATGCCGTAGGAAAGATGTTCAATATCCTTGCCCCATTCACGTCCCAGTCGCACCAAAACTCTTTTCAGCACATCGAAGTGGTAAATCTGTTCATTACCTACCACATAAATCAGTTTTTCAGGGTCATATTCCTCCACACGCAGTTGGGCGGTACCGAGGTCTTGGGTCATATAAACTGAGGTTCCGTCACGACGGAGCAACAGTTTCTCATCGAGGCCTTCATCTCTCAAGTCGCACCATACCGAATTATCATCGCGGCGGTAAAGCACTCCTTTATCAAGGCCTTCTTGCACAAGCGACTTACCCAGCAGATAGGTTTGTGATTCGTAATAGATTTTCTCGAAGCTCACGCCAAGCCGTTTATAAGTCACATCGAAGCCATCATATACCCATTGATTCATCATCTCCCAGAGTTGGCGCACTTCAGGGTCGTTAGCTTCCCATTTACGCAACATCTCGCGCGCCTCCTGCATCAGAGAGGACTTGGCTTCCGCTTGGGCTTTTGCTTCTTCTTGGCTTTTCTCATCCAAGGTATCGAAGTCAGCGGGCAGCAAAGTCTTCAACTCCTTTTTATATTCCTTGTCGAAGAGCACATAGAAATCACCAATCAGGTGGTCGCCCTTCTTTCCTGTCGATTCGGGAGTGCATCCGTTGCCCCACTTCTTCCATGCCAGCATGCTTTTGCAGATATGGATGCCACGGTCGTTCACAAGATTGACGCGCACTACGTTTTTCCCGTTGGCTTTCAAGATTTCGCAGACGCTCCATCCCAGCAAGTTGTTACGAATATGACCCAGATGGAGCGGTTTATTGGTGTTGGGTGAGGAATATTCCACCACGATGGGCTTGCCTGAGACCGGTTTTCTGCCATAATCGTTTTTCTCATGGTTCTCGCGGAAAAAGCCCAACCAGAAACTGTCAGAGATCAGAATATTGAGGAATCCCTTCACTACATTGAATTTGGCAATCATGGAAGATTCCTTCATCATTTCGGCACCCATCTCGTTGGCCAATTGTTCAGGATTACGACCTGCTAATTTCCCGAAAGGAAACACCACGACGGTTAGGTCACCCTCAAACTCAGGGCGTGTTTTTTGGAAATTGACTTGTTGTGTGGGCGGTTCTTGACCGTAAAGGGTTTTGAATGACTTGATAAACAGCTGTTTAAGTATTTCTTCTAGCATAGTTCTTAATTTTATACCATGGGACAAAATTACAGCTTTCCATCAAAAAAAGCATAAAAAAAACTTTAATTAGAAAAAAATAGTATCTTTGCATTCCGATGATGTACCCCAAAAAATCACCGGAAACCCAGAGAAGATCGGAATCGAAAGACTCCATCAAATTGAATTTCACTTTTTTATATAACGGACGGTTGCCTTGGCAGCCGTCTTTTTTTTGCAATCAACAAACTAAACACTATAAAACATGTCTATCTCACTAAAAAACCGCAGTTTGATTTCCATCAGCGATTATTCGCCTGAAGAAATCTGCCATGTCCTCGACATCGCTGAGGACTTTGAGAAAAACCCGCACCAGAACCTGCTGAACGGGCGCATCATCGCCTCATTGTTCTTTGAGCCTTCCACCCGTACCCGTTTGAGTTTCGAGACCGCCATACAGCTTCTGGGCGGCAACGTCATCGGTTTCAGCAGCACATCAGGAACCAGTATCCAAAAAGGGGAGTCACTGGCTGATACCATCACTATGGTAGCCAGCTATGCCGACCTCATCGTCATGCGCAACCCCATCGACGGATCAGCTCGTTTCGCCTCAGAAGTCTCCAAAGTGCCGATCATCAATGCTGGCGATGGCTCAAACCAACATCCCACGCAGTGCATGCTCGACCTATACTCTATTCGCAAGACCCAAGGCACCCTTGAGAACTTGGAAATCACACTTGTCGGCGACCTGAAATACGGACGCACCGTCCACAGCCTTGTGGAAGCCATGAGCCATTTCAACGCAAAATTCAACTTGGTATCACCAGTGGAATTGAAGTTGCCGCGAACTGTGAAACAACACATCAAAGACGCCCATTTGGAATATGAACAGTTCACTGAGTTGGAGGAAGTCATCCCCCACTCTGACATCATTTACATGACCCGAGTACAACGCGAGCGTTTCCCCGACCCGTTGGAATACGAGAAGGTGAAAAACTCATACGTGCTGCGTAATGCCATGCTGGCGAATGCGAAGCCCAACTGCCGCATCTTACATCCCCTGCCCCGTGTCAACGAGATCCATGTCGATGTGGATGCCAACCCCAAGGCCTACTATTTCCAGCAGGCTCAAAATGGCGTGTACGCGCGTCAAGCACTGATTGCAGCAATTCTCGGACTGAAATGACAAGTGGAACACGAGTCCCCAAAAACAAAACAAACCACCTAACAAAACAACAAAAATGGAAAAAAGAAAAGAATTGATTGTTTCCGCCATTGAGAATGGCACAGTCATCGACCATATTCCCGCCGACAAAGTATTCCAAGTGGTCAAAATCTTAGGCTTGGACAAAGTTAACACCCCTGTGTATTTCGGCACCAACGTCGAAAGCAAAAAATACGGTACCAAGGGCTTTGTGAAAGTCTCTGACAAGTACTTCGATCCCGAAGATGTGAACAAGATTGCGTTGGTGGCTCCCACAGCCTCCATCATTGAGATCAAGGACTTCGAGGTGATACGCAAGCAAACTGTGACCATTCCGGAGCGCATCGAACATATCGTGAAATGCTTCAATCCGAATTGTGTCACCAACAAAGAGCACGACATCCCCACCAAGTTCCGAGTGAAATACGTGGATGGCAAACTTCGTCTGGTATGCCACTATTGTGAGAAATACACCTCTGAAGAGAACATTGAATTCATTTAAACACTCTATCCCATGGGTATTCAACCCTTCAGAACCAAGGCAGTGAACCTGCCTTCCCGCCACCGAGCCCTTTGGATTGTCTTATTAATTCTGGCCATCCTGATTGGCTGGGGTGTACGCATCTACAACAATTTTGTGAAGACCGAAGAAAAGATGACCCAGGCATGGTCGCAAGTGGAAAACGTTTATCAGCGACGTATGGATTTGATTCCCAATCTCGTCAGCGTGGTGAAAACTTATTCCGATTATGAGAACAAGACCTTGGTTGAAGTGGTAGAGAAACGGGCGATGCAAGCCACGCAAACCACCTTGCAACCCGAGGCCATGACACAAGAGCAGCTGTCGGGCTTTGAAAATGCCCAACAGCTGCTCGATGAGGCTGTCTCCGAGGTCATCGTTTCCATTGAGAACTATCCCGAACTGAAAGCCATGGAATCCTACCAGACCTTCTTAGCCCAGTATGAGGGAAGCGAGAACCGTATTTTGGTAGAGCGGAAACGATACAACGAAATGGTCACAGACTATAACCGTACCGTCCGCAAGTTTCCAAACAATCTCATTGCCAAGTTATTTGGCTTTGAGGTGAAACCACACTTTGGAAGTTAGAGATTTAAGATTGGAGGTTAGAGGTTTTTGACAGCGACAGCCACCTCTAACCTCTAACCTCTAACCTCTAACCTTACCTTAAGCTTGCGCTTTCGGGCCGCCCATGGTGAAAGGAGGCATGATATCGCCACCCACTTCTTTGATGGGGCCAAAATTGGATTCGTATTTGCTGATATTGTCAGCCAAGGCCTTGAAGAGGCGTTTGGCATGTTGGGGTGTCATCACGATTCTTGACTTGACTTTGGCTTTGGGTGCGCCAGGCATCATGCTCACAAAATCCACGACAAACTCGGTTGGTGAGTGGGTAATGATAGCCAAGTTTGAATAAATACCACCGGCAATTTCATCGGTCAACTCAATATTGATTTGGTTTTTTTGTTTTTCGTCCATGATATCTTTAAATTATTTGATTATAAAAAATAGAGACGCCATGATATGACGTCTCTACAAGTTTACGTGATTGGATCAATCAGCCATGATAGCGCCTTGAGCCTTCAATTTTTCGTATTCCTCACGTGAAGCGACAATCAAGTCATCATACTCACGAAGACCGGTACCGGCAGGAATCTTATGACCCACAATGACATTCTCCTTCATTCCGAGGAGATAATCGGTCTTGGCGCTGATAGCAGCGTTTGTCAGAACCTTAGTGGTTTCCTGGAAGGATGCGGCAGACATAAAGCTGTCAGTCTGCAAAGCGGCGCGGGTGATACCTTGAAGCACCTGGCTGGCGGTAGCAGGCTCTGCAGGTCTGGTTTCCACCAACTTAAGGTCTTTACGTTTCAGCATAGAGTTCTCGTCACGAAGCTTCATCGCAGAGATAATCTGACCTTTGGAGAGTTCCTCAGAATCACCAGCATCGGTGACGACCATCTTGCCATAGATGTTATCGTTTTCTTCTTGGAACGTGAGTTTGCTAACCAGCTCGCCTTCAAGGAAGCGGGTGTCACCAGGTTCCATGATTTCGACTTTACGCATCATTTGGCGAACGATGACCTCAAAGTGCTTGTCGTTGATGGTCACACCTTGTGAACGATAGACGCTTTGCACCTCGTTGACGATATATTCCTGAACCTTCATCGGGCCCATGATGGCAAGGATGCTTGCAGGAGTGATGGCACCGTCAGACAGGGGTTGGCCTGCTTTGACATAGTCGTTCTCCTGGGCAAGAATCTGCTTGGAGGTAGGCACGAGATAGCGTTTCTGATCGCCAGTCTTTGAAGTGACCACGATCTCACGGTTACCACGTTTGAGTTTCTTCTCAAGATGGACGGTACCGTCGATCTCGGACACCACCGCGGGATCAGAGGGGTTACGAGCCTCAAACAGCTCAGTAACACGCGGCAGACCGCCAGTGATATCACCACCGCCAGAGACGTTACGCGGAATACGTACCAGCTGGTCACCAGCCTTAATCTCTTCGTTTTCATCGACGACCACGTGTGCATCCACAGGAAGGTCATAAACCACAAGGGCTTCACCGTTTTCATCGACAATCTCGATCTGAGGATTCTTCGTGCCTCTCTTGCCTTCGATGATGACGCGCTCACTGAAGCCAGTCTCCGCAATGGTCTCACTGTGATAGGTGATACCTTCGATCACATTGACGAAACGCACTTTGCCAGAGAACTCGGAAACGATAGTGGCGTTGTAGGGGTCCCATTCGAAGATCTTGTCGCCCTTCTTCACTTCCTCACCGCTACCGAAGTACAACTTGGCACCGTAAGGAATGTTGACAGTCATCAGCACCACACCGGTATTCTTGTCGTGCAGTTTCAACTCAGCGGAACGACCAATCACAATCTGGCACTTACCACCATCGCGTTCAGCATCGACAGCGCGGAGCTCATCAATTTCAAGGACACCGTCATATTTGGCATCAGTGCTGCTAACCACCAAGCCTTTAGATGCCTTACCACCTTGGTGGAAGGTACGCAAGGTCAGCTGAGTACCAGGCTCACCGATGGACTGGGCAGCGATGACGCCGACGGCCTCACCTTTCTGAACCAGCTTGCCAGATGCCAGGTTACGTCCATAGCAGTTTGCGCAAACACCATGTTTTGCCTCGCAAGTCAACACGGAACGAATCTCGATGCTCTCAAGAGGTGATTCATCGATGGCTTCTGCCAGTTCCTCGTTAATCTCCTCGCCACCAGCGATAATCAGCTCGCCAGTCGCAGGATGGAAGATGTCATGCAAAGCAACACGACCGAGGATGCGGTCATACAACAAGGAGTGTTTACCTTTTTCTTTGATTTCTTCACCACGCGAAACGGTCAAACCACGCAAGGTGCCGCAGTCTTTGCAGGTGATGATGACATCGTGAGCCACATCCACCAAACGACGAGTCAAGTAACCAGCGTCAGCAGTCTTCAAAGCGGTATCTGCCAAACCCTTACGGGCACCGTGTGTAGAGATAAAGTACTCCAACACCGACAGACCTTCCTGGAAGTTGGACAAAATCGGGTTTTCGATGATTTCAGCACCACCAGAGCCAGCTTTCATAGGCTTGGCCATCAAACCTCTCATACCGCAGAGCTGTGAAACCTGAGCCTCGGAACCACGAGCGCCAGAGTGCAGCATCATGTACACTGGGTTGAAACCCTGGTCATCCGACGACAGCAAGTCCATCACCTCTTTGGTCAGTTTGGTGTTCACATCCGTCCAAAGGTCAACGATTTGGTTATAACGCTCGTTAGGACCCATGAAACCCATCTTTTCGTATTCACGGATTTCGGCGGCCTTGGCGTTAGCGTCTTTAATCAAGGTTTCCTTTGCGGCAGGCACCAAGACATTGCCGAGGTTGAACGACAAACCGCCTTTGTAAGCCATGTAGTATCCCATGTTCTTGATATCATCAAGGAACTTGGTGGTCACAGCGGTACCGAGCAGACGCACCATCTCGCCGACGATGCTACGGAACGATTTCTTGGTCAGCAGCTGGTTGATATAGCCATAGCCATCGGGAACCACTTGGTTGAAGATGACTCTACCCACTGTGGTTTCGATTTTCTTGGTGACAATCTCTCCGTTCTCGCGCACTTTGACACGGCAGTTGATGATGGCGTGCATATCCACTCTTCTCTCATTATGAGCGATGATGACCTCTTCAGGAGAGTAGAAGGACATGCCTTCACCCTTCACGATATGATCTGGAGTGCTCTTACGAGGTTTGGTGATGTAATACAAGCCAAGAACCATGTCTTGTGAGGGCAGGGTGATCGGCGCACCATTGGAAGGATTCAAGATGTTGTGTGAGGCAAGCATCAAAATCTGAGCTTCAAGCACTGCAGCGTTGCCCAGCGGTACGTGGACAGCCATCTGGTCACCGTCGAAGTCAGCGTTGAAAGCCGTACACACCAAGGGGTGCAGACGGATAGCCTTGCCTTCGACCAGCTTAGGTTGGAAGGCCTGGATACCGAGACGGTGCAGTGTAGGAGCACGGTTCAGCAGAATCGGGTGGCCCTTGAGGATGTTCTCGAGGATATCCCACACCACAGGTTCCTTGCGGTCAACGATTTTCTTGGCCGATTTCACGGTCTTCACGATGCCACGTTCAATCATCTTACGGATGACAAACGGCTTGAAGAGTTCGGCGGCCATGTCTTTAGGCAGACCGCATTCGTTCATATTCAAGTCAGGACCGACCACAATGACGGAACGGCCAGAATAGTCAACACGTTTACCGAGGAGGTTTTGACGGAAACGACCCTGCTTACCTTTCAAGCTGTCGCTCAAGGACTTCAGCGGGCGGTTAGAATCCGTTTTCACCGCACTTGATTTACGTGAGTTATCAAACAACGAGTCAACAGCTTCCTGAAGCATACGTTTTTCATTACGCATGATGACATCAGGAGCGTTAATCTCGATAAGTCTTTTCAGACGGTTGTTACGGATGATGACACGGCGATACAAGTCGTTGAGGTCAGAGGTGGCAAAACGACCACCATCCAACGGGACGAGAGGTCTCAGCTCGGGAGGAATCACGGGAACGATTCTCACGATCATCCATTCCGGGCGGTTCTCCATGTGTTTGTTCGCCTCGCGGAAAGACTCGAACACTTGCAGACGTTTCAGGGCTTCCTGTTTACGCTGTTGAGCGGTCTCCGAATTGGCTTTGTCACGCAACTCATACGATTCTTTGTCGAGATCCAGTCTTGAGAGCAGGTCATAGACGGCCTCCGCGCCCATCTTGGCGATGAACTTATTGGGGTCATCGTCAGGGAGATATTGGTTTTCAATCGGCAGTGTCTCTAACAGGTCGAGGTATTCCTCTTCCGTCAGGAACTCCATCTTTTGGACTTTACGACCTTCATTGTCGTTAGGGATGTCCGCACCTTCGAGTGCACCAGGTTGGATGACCACATAACGTTCATAATAGATGATGGCATCTAATTTCTTGGAGGGGATCCCCAGCAGGGCACCAATCTTGTTAGGGAGGGAACGGAAATACCAGATGTGAGCTACTGGAACCACCAGTTCGATATGACCCATACGTTCACGACGGACTTTTTTCTCCGTCACTTCGACGCCGCAATGGTCACAGATAGTTCCCCTGTAACGGATTCTCTTGTACTTACCGCAGTGGCATTCCCAGTCCTTGACAGGGCCAAAGATGCGCTCGCAGAACAAGCCATCACGTTCAGGTTTATAGGTACGGTAGTTGATGGTTTCCGGTTTCAGCACCTCGCCGTGAGAGCGGGCAAGGATGGATTCCGGAGAGGCAAGGCTAACCGTAATGCTGGCAAAGTTGCTATTGATAGTGTTATTGACCATATATTATCCTATGTTTATTCAGTGTTAGTTCACATCAATTCAAAACATTTCCATCCTTGTCCTTGAAGGTGACTTCCAGTCCCAGTCCGCGGAGTTCGTGGATAAGGACATTGAAGGACTCAGGCGTGCCCGGAACCGGCATGTTGTCGCCTTTGACGATGGCCTCGTAGGCCTTGGCGCGTCCGACGACGTCATCCGACTTGACGGTAAGGATTTCCTGAAGAACATTACTGGCGCCGAAAGCTTCGAGAGCCCAGACCTCCATTTCTCCGAAACGCTGACCGCCGAACTGAGCTTTACCGCCGAGAGGCTGTTGCGTAATCAAGGAGTAAGGTCCGATAGAACGAGCATGCATCTTGTCATCAACCATGTGGTGCAGCTTCAGCATGTAGATATAGCCCACGGTGGCCGGCTGGTCGAAAGGTTCACCCGTCTCGCCGTCATAGAGCTGGACACGACCATTCTTGGGAAGGCCGGCCTTTTCCATCAATGCGTTGATTTGTTCGAGTGAAGCACCATCGAAGATAGGCGTAGCGAACTTCAAACCGAGTTCATGGCCAGCCCAACCCAACACGGTCTCATAGATCTGACCCAGGTTCATACGGGAAGGCACGCCCAAGGGGTTCAGCACGATATCAACCGGAGTGCCATCAGCGAGGAAAGGCATGTCCTCGGCGCGGACGATACGCGACACGATACCCTTGTTTCCGTGACGACCGGCCATCTTGTCACCAATCATCAGCTTACGTTTCTTGGCCACATACACCTTCGCCATCTGGATGATGCCGTTCGGGAGCTCGTCACCCACACTGGCGACATACTTCTCGCGGTTGTATTTGCCTTGCACTTCCTTGAATTTGACCGAATAGTTGTCAATCAAAGTGACGACCATAGCGTTTTTCTCCTCGTCGCTGGTCCAGTGGTTCGGGTTGACGATGGTATAGTCAAGTTCCATCAAGGTCTTCGGCGAGAACTTCACGCGCTTGGGTATCAGCTGCTCCTTATAATTATTATAGACGCCGGCAGAAGTTTGCCCGTTGAGGATGACCGTGAGTTTATCGACCATCTTCTTCTTGAGCTCGTCGAGTTCGACTTTTGCCGCGGCATCGATCTTAGCGATATCCTCTTTGTCCTTGGCTTTGGCCTTACGGTCTTTCTGAAGTCTTGAGAACAAGCGTTTGCCAATGACCACACCTTTCATAGAAGGACCCGCTTTGAGGGAGGCGTTCTTCACATCCCCTGCCTTGTCGCCGAAGATGGCGCGAAGCAGTTTCTCTTCGGGTGTCGGGTCGCTTTCACCTTTAGGCGTGATTTTACCGATGAGGATGTCACCTTCCGTGACTTCAGCACCCACACGGATCAAGCCATGATCATCAAGGTCTTTGGTAGCGTCGGCACTGACATTCGGGATATCGTTGGTCAGTTCCTCGAGTCCGCGTTTGGTGTCGCGCACTTCCAGGGTGAATTCTTCCACGTGGATAGAGGTGAACAAGTCCTCTTTGACGATGCGCTCAGAAATCACGATAGCATCCTCATAGTTGTATCCTTTCCAAGGCATGAAGGCCACCTTAAGGTTACGTCCCAGGGCGAGGTCGCCATTCTGGGTGCCATAGCCTTGAGTGATCACATCACCTTTATGCACACGTTGCCCGCGGCGCACGGTAGGTTTGATGTTGATACTCGTATTTTGGTTGGTACGGGCATACTTGGTCAGATAATAGGTCTTGTAGTCGTCATCCATGCTGACGAGGCGTTCTGCGTCAGTACGATCATACTTGATAGTGATTTTGGTGGAGTCAACAAAGACCACTTCTCCTTCTCCTTCGGCGGTGATAAGAACGCGAGAATCCTTGGCAACATAGCGTTCAATACCAGTACCGACGATAGGAGCTTCGGGGTTCATGAGCGGCACAGCTTGACGCATCATGTTCGATCCCATCAAAGCACGGTTGGCGTCGTCATGCTCGAGGAAGGGAATCAAAGAAGCAGCGATGGAGGCGATTTGGTTGGGGCCCACATCGATCAGTTCGATTTCTTCGGGAGTGACGATAGGATAATCAGCCACTTTACGGGCCTTGATGAAAGGCTCAGAGAAATGACCGTTATCATCCATAGGCGTGATAGCCTGGGCGATGGTTTTATTTTCTTCTTCCTCAGCAGTTAGATAGACAGGCGGCACGCTGAAATCAACGGTACCGTTTTTCACCTCACGGTAGGGAGTCTCAATAAAGCCGAGGCTGTTAATCTTGGCGAAGACGCAAAGTGAGGAAATCAAACCGATGTTAGGACCTTCAGGGGTCTCGATGGTACACAGACGACCATAGTGGGTATAGTGCACGTCACGCACCTCGAAACCGGCGCGGTCACGTGACAGACCGCCAGGACCCAAGGCCGAGATACGGCGCTTGTGGGTCACTTCGGAAAGCGGGTTGGTTTGGTCCATGAACTGGGACAGCTGGTTGGTACCGAAGAACGAGTTGATCACCGACGACAGTGTCTTAGCGTTGATAAGGTCCATAGGGGTAAACACCTCGTTGTCGCGGACATTCATACGTTCACGGATGGTGCGAGCCATACGGGCGAGGCCGACGCCGAACTGGGCGTAGAGCTGTTCGCCCACGGTACGGATACGACGGTTGCTCAAGTGGTCGATATCATCCACTTCAGCTTTGCCACTCAGCATTTCCACCAGGTATTTGATGATGGCGATGATGTCCTCTTTGGTAAGGACACGAGTCTCGGCGTTGATGTCGAGATTCAGTTTGCGGTTGATACGGTAACGACCCACCAGGCCGAGGTCATAACGTTTATCGGAGAAGAACAGCTTCTCGATGATGCCGCGAGCTGTTTCCTCATCGGGCGGGTCGGCGCTACGGAGGAGTCGATAGATATATTCCACTGCTTCCTTTTCGGAGTTGCAGGTATCTCTATTCAAAGTATTGAAAATCACGGAGAAGTCGGAGGCACGGCCTTCTTCATCCACTTCATCTTCGCGATGGAGGAAGATGGTTTTGGTACCCGAGTCGATGATTTTCTGGATATGATCTTCTTCGAGAACGGTCTCACGTTCCAGAATGATCTCCTTACGTTCATTGGAAACGCATTCGCCGGTATCCTCGTTGACGAAGTCCTCGAAATAGGAATGGAGGACGCGGGCGGCAAGTTTACGGCCCAGCACGCGTTTCAGGCTGGTTTTGTTCACCTTAACCTCTTCAGTAAGGTTAAAAATCTCGAGGATTTCCTTGTCGGTGGCATAGCCGATGGCACGGAGCAAGGTGGTGATAGGCAATTTCTTTTTTCGGTCGATGTAAGCATACATCACATCGTTGATATCGGTGGAGAATTCCATCCATGATCCTTTGAAGGGGATGATACGAGCCGAATACAACGTTTTACCATTGGCGTGTTGGCTTTGGCCAAAAAACACACCGGGCGAACGGTGAAGTTGGGAGACAACCACACGTTCAGCGCCATTGATAACGAAGGTGCCGCGAGGCGTCATATAAGGGATCATACCCAGATAGACATCCTGATCGACGGTTTTAAAGTCCTCGTTGTCATCGTCCGTACAGGAAAGTCTCAATTTAGCTTTGAGCGGGACGCTGAAGGTCAGGCCACGTTCGATACATTCTTCGATGCTATAGCGTGGTGCATCGATATAATAATCGAGAAATTCGAGGACGAAGTTATTTCTTGCGTCAGTGATGGGGAAATTTTCAGAAAAGACCTTGTACAGTCCTTCATTCTTCCTGTTATCGGGATTGGTTTCCAATTGGAAGAAATCTTTGAACGACTGAAGCTGAATATCCAGAAAGTCAGGATATTCGAAAGGCTTTTTGATCGACGCGAAGTTGATTCTTTCAGTAGTTGTTGCCAAGGTGTTTAGGTTTTAAAGGTGTGTAGAGAAATAAAGAACGGACGAAAAGAATAAGAAACGAATTTCTTAAAGCGAAAAATAGGCACAAACCTCAGTCCCGAAATTGGCTGTGGGACTGAGGTTGAATGCCACAAATTTTGCAGGAAATAAATCCTTCTTATTTAATTTCAACTTCTGCACCTGCTTCTTCGAGTTGAGCTTTAAGTGCATTAGCTTCGTCTTTGCTCACACCTTCCTTGATAGCCTTAGGAGCTGCATCGACGAGTTCCTTAGCTTCCTTGAGGCCGAGGCTGGTAAGTTCTTTCACCAGTTTCACGACGCCCAATTTGGCTGCACCGGCTGATTTCAGGATGACATCGAAAGAAGTCTTTTCTTCAGCAGCGGCGGCGGCGCCACCAGCAGCAGGAGCGGCGACTGCGACAGCAGCAGCAGCAGGTTCAATACCGTATTCTTCTTTCAAAATGGTAGCGAGTTCATTTACTTCCTTAACAGTAAGATTCACTAATTGTTCAGCAAAAGCTTTAAGATCTGCCATTTTACTTTTATTTTTTAAGAGTTTTACAATTTTTTTCTTTAGTTGTGAATGGTATCCATTCGATGATATTTATTCTGCCTTTTCTGATAACGTTTCGAGAATACCGGAGAGTTTGTGTCCACCGGACTGGAGGCCGCTGATGACGTTCTTGATCGGTGACTCGAGCAGAGCGATGATGTCGGCGATCAATTCGTTCTTCGACTTGATGCTGCAGAGGGTGTCGATCATATCGTCGCCGATATAGCAGCATTCCTCGATGAAGGCGCCCTTCAGGATAGGACGATCACTTTTTTGACGGAAATTCTTGATCAGTTTAGCGGGGGCATTACCCGTCTCGCACAGCATCACGGCTGTTGAACCCTTGAGGACATTGTAAAGATCAGCATAATCTTTATCCATGTTCTGCATAGCCTTATGGAGGAGGGTGTTTTTCACAACGAGCATTTTGATGCCACTATTGAAGCACTGTCTTCTAAGCTGGCTGGTCTTCTCGGCGTTGAGGTCGGAGATGTCGGTCAGATAGAAATTAGGACAAGCCTGCAGTTCAGCGAGTATGGAGTCGATAATCGATTTTTTATCTTCTTTTCTCATTTCAATAACTTCCTTTCAACTTTAGATTGCTACTGATTTAATATCGATCTGCACACCCGGGCTCATGGTACTTGAGATGAAGACGCTCTTCACGTAGGTACCTTTGGCAGCTGCTGGTTTCAACTTGATAACGGTGGAGATGAGTTCCTTGGCGTTATCAAAGATTTTTTCTGGAGTGAAACTGACTTTTGCGACTGCAGCATTGATGATGCCGTACTTATCGACTTTGAAGTCGATCTTACCGGCTTTTACTTCTTGAACAGCTTTACCAACCTCCATGGTCACCGTACCAGTCTTGGGGTTAGGCATCAATCCACGGGGACCGAGGATACGACCCAGCGCACCAACCTTAGGCATGATGTTAGGAGTAGTGATGATAACGTCAACATCAGTCCAACCATCCTTAATTTTCTGGATGTATTCATCCAGACCGACGAAGTCGGCACCAGCATCCAAAGCTTCTTGGGCCTTGTCCGGGTTGCAGAGAACCAGAACTCGCACGACCTTACCGGTTCCGTGAGGAAGGGTGACTGATCCACGCACCATTTGGTTGGCTTTACGTGGGTCAACTCCCAGACGGATGTTAAGGTCAACAGAAGCATCAAACTTGGTGTAAGTGATCTGTTTAACGATATTAACCGCTTCAATCAAGGAGTAACTCTTGCTTTTGTCGAACTTAGCCAAAGCTTCTTT
>CAMIWN010000001.1:0-277938 GCA_946402445.1 uncultured Bacteroidales bacterium | reverse complement strand
CGTGTGGGAAAGTAGGTCGCCGCCCACCCATACAGGAAAGCCCTCCGCGAAAGCGTGAGGGCTTTTTTGATTTAGGGGCAAGGCCTCACCAACCGGACACCGGGGCCTCTCCCCCCGGCCCCCTCTCCACGGGAGAGGGGGAGGGTTCTACCCTGGGACCTGTTCTACCGAGATTTAACCCCTAGCGGGGTAGCTCCCTCTAAATTCTAAATTCTAAATTCTAAATTCTCCTTCTACCGAGATTTAACCCCTGATGGGGTAGCTCCCTTTAAATTCTAAATTCTAAATTCTCCTTCTACCGAGATTTAACTCCTGACGGGGTAGCTCCCTCTAAATTCTAAATTCTCCTTCTACCGAGATTTAACCCCTAGCGGGGTAGCTCCCTCTAAATTCTAAATTCTAAATTCTCAAATCCTACTATTTTATTTCCTATCTTTGCCGTTGATGAGATAAAACTTTGTTACGCTAACTCTAATGAAAATGAAAAAGACATTACTCTTTACGGCCTTGATACTTTGTGCCTTATTATCATCCCAAGCACAAGAAACAGTGACAGTGAGATTCACTGCCGCTTTAGAAACTGGTGGTTATTGCCCATTCTCCTCCGTCGTTGCCACCAATATCACCCGCGGATGGACCACAACCCTAGCTTATCCCGATACAGTACTGATGCTGTCTCAGCCTGGTGTCGGTGTGCCAGAATTGCAAAGCCCAATTCTTAATATGGGAACGCCCTTCCCGAACCCCTTCATCAATCAGACCTGTGTCCCTTTGACATTATCAGAAACCTCAGAGGTGACACTGAAATTAATCCGTGCTAACGGTGAGGTGATAGCTTCTCGTAACATGTTACTCAACCCCGGTGTCCATGGTGTGACGGTGAGTTTGTCGTATCCTGGTCTGACATTTTTGTCAGTGGAGACTTTAAAGGGACGCTCTGTAACACGTCTGGTGTGCATGGGTAATGGCGGCTCCGATGACATAGAGGTGAATGGCATAGCTGCGAATCTTCCACAGGTCTCCAAAGGTTCTGTATCATCACGTGGTGAAGCCCCTGGCGTGTTCGAACCAGGCGACCTGATGCGTTACGAGGCCTTCCGGTCAGTAGGAGGGACTACCTTCCATAGCGCCGTGGTTGAACAAATGCAATACACCAGCGAGACAGTGACGTTGTTCTTTGCGGCAGATGCGCCTGAAGGTGCCATCGATGGCCTGTTCACTATCAATGAACAGGGTGGGAAAGCCTATTTCGCTATGGGTAATCTTCAATACGATAAAACGACCGGCGTATGGTCGTTTATGCAATATCAATACGATCAGGTGGAAATGCTGGGTCAGGATGTGGGGGAGGATTATGCCAGTCAAAATATTGTCGGACTTTTCGGCTGGAGTACAAGTGGTTACGAGCACGGTGGCGACTGTTATCAGCCCTGGAGTACCAGTACCTATTACCATGACTATTATCCTTACCTGAACAATCAGTTCAATCTCTACGACCAAACAGGTCAAGCGGATTGGGGCTATAATGCCATCAGTAATGGCGGTAACACCGAAAACCAATGGCGTACGTTGACCAAAGAGGAGTGGGAGTATGTCTTCAATACCCGTGTCACCGCTTCGGGAATCCGTTATGCAAAAGGACAGGTGGGGGGTGTGAATGGAGTGATACTGTTGCCTGATGATTGGAGTGGAAGTTACTATAGCTTGAATTACCCGAATACCAGCACTGCGTACTTTGATTGCAACCTCATTGATTTGGAACAGTGGACTTCAATCGAGGAACACGGCGCGGTATTCTTGCCAGCAGCGGGATATCGTTTGGGTACCGAGGTCTTTAACACTGGAAGTAGTGGCCATTATTGGGCATCTTCTCGTTACAACGACTCCCGCGCTTATTGTATCGGTATCTATTATTCAGGCTTGTATCCTCAAGCAATTGACTTCCTTCAAAACGGTTTCTCTGTGCGTTTGGTGCAGGTAGCTTTTGAACCCTGAAATAGGAACGGTGCTTTATGAAACACTTTTTCTCATTCATGACAGCTTTGACTTGCGCTTTGGTGCTGTTTTCCTGCTCCAAAAAAGCGCAAATCCATGATGTTGTCATGTCTTTCGACCATCCTGCGGAAAGATGGGAAGAGTGTATCCCCCTTGGGAATGGGCATATCGGTCTGATGCCTGATGGCGGCGCGTTTCACGAAACCATCACGCTTAACGACATTACCCTTTGGTCGGGCGCTCCACAAGACGCATCTAATCCCCAAGCCCTTTCTTCACTTCCAAAGATTCGCCAACTGCTTCTTGAAGGGCGTAACTATGACGCTCAACAGATGATGTATGAGACCTTTGTCTGTGGAGGTGTGGGCTCTGGCAACGGACAGGGTGCTACGGTGCCTTTCGGTTGCTATCAAACTCTTGGCAGCCTTTGCATTGATTTTCCCGACATCAAGCAATCGATAACATCTGATCATACTTCTTATAATGATGGTTACCAACGTTCACTGAATCTGAATTCCGCCACCAGTGTGGTCGATTATTCAGTTAACCATCACCATTATCATAGAACCTATTTCACCTCTCGAAGGGACGACGTGGCGGTGATTAACATTAATTCCGACACTGCTTTCACCCTTCAATATAGTCTTGCGCGTCCTGAACACGCATCGGTCACTACCTATAGAAACAGTATAGTTATGAGAGGACAGCTTCCCAGTAATGTGGATGGTGTCGATGGAATGCAATATTACTCAAAAGTGATAGCGCTTTCTTCTGATGACCACAAATCTACAACGTTGATTTTCAGTTCTGCTACCAGTTTTATGTGTGATGATCCTGAGCTATATGTCAATCAAACTTTGGATAATGCTTTGAAATATAGCTATCAAGAATTATTAAATAGACATATACAATCATATAGTGAATTATTTGATAGAGTAGAACTGGATATCAATGGTGCGTTAACCACTCACTTTCAAGAAATGTCCTTAAAGGAGCATTGGAAGCGTTTTTTGGAAGAAGATGACGCTTGGTTGCCTGTGTGCTATTTCCAATATGGCCGTTATCTCTTGATTAGCTCCACACGCGAGGATCTTCTTCCTCCTAATCTGCAAGGTCTATGGGCTAACACGATTCAAACGCCTTGGAATGGAGACTATCACCTTAATATTAATGTGGAGATGAATCATTGGCCTTGCGAAGTCTGTAATCTCTCTGAACTTCATCTGCCCTTGATTCGTTTTACCGAGCGTTTGGTGGAATCAGGTGAAAAAACGGCCATGGATTTCTATGGTGCTCATGGTTGGACTGCCCATGTGGTCTGCAATCCTTGGGGGTTCACGGCACCTGGAGAACATCCCTCATGGGGTGCTACCAACACAGGCGGCGCATGGATCGCTCTTCATGCATGGCAGCACTTTCAGTTTACTCATGATACGGCTTTTCTTCGTGAGGTTTATCCGATGATGAAAGGTGCTGCACGTTTTTTCCTTGAGATGATGATTGAGGAACCTGAGCACGGATGGTTAGTCACGGCTCCCACTTCTTCACCTGAAAATGCCTTTTATGACGACCATGGCAATGTGGTTTCAGTTTGCATGGGCAGTACGATGGATGTACAGATCATCAGCGAGCTCTATGACGCCATTGCCCGTGTATCGTTCATCCTCAATATGGACAAAGATTTCGCTGACTCGCTTCAGATGGCAAAACTGCGGTTTCCTCCTTTGCAAGTGAGTGCGGAAGGTTATTTGATGGAATGGCTAAAAGACTACCGCGAGGTGGATTCTCATCACCGTCATGTTTCGCATCTTTTCGGACTTTATCCAGGCTCGATGATGACAAAAACCAAAACTCCGGAGTTGTTGGACGCTTGTCGTGAGACTTTGCGTCGTCGTGGTGACGAGGGTACTGGATGGTCAATGGCATGGAAAATCAACTTCTGGGCAAGGCTTGGGGATGGAGACCATGCTTATAAACTTCTGAAAAACCTATTACAACCTGCCATTCCATGGGATGACACGACGGGAAGGGTAGTGGCTGGCACTTATCCTAACTTGTTCTGCGCTCATCCACCGTTCCAAATCGATGGTAACTTTGGAGGAACAGCAGGTATCGCTGAGATGCTTCTTCAAAGTCATGATGAAATAGAGTCTCTGCCTGCCTTGCCATCAGCATGGACAGATGGCTATTTCAAAGGCTTGAAGGCAAGAGGTGGAAAGACGGTGGAATGTGAATGGCATCAAGGAAAAATCACTAAAATTCTGTACTAACCACTAATTTAATAATGTTAAAATGAAAAAACTGATGATTGCAATCGGATTGGCGGGAACGTTGATTGGCTGTGCGCCGAAACAACCCGCTCCAGTTGAACCGGCCCCCAAAGAGGAATTTAAGTTTCTCGTGGATGAGTTTGCCGATTTGAGAATCATGCGTTACCAGATTCCTGACTGGGATCAGCTGACGCTGCAACAGAAAGCCTATATCTATTACTTAGGTGAGGCTGCCAAATGTGGTCGTGACATCTACACCGACCAAAACTTCAAATACAACCTCTGCATCCGTAAAACGATTGAGGCTGTGCTGAATTCCTATCAAGGAGACCGTGAAAATGCTGATTTCCGAAGCTTCTTGGTTTATGCCAAACGTGTGTTTTTTAGTAATGGCATCCATCATCACTATGCGGAGGACAAGTTCTTCCCTGCGATTTCTGAAGCATATTTTGCCAAACTAGTGAAAGGCAGCGATGCGGCTCTTCTTCCATTGAATGATGGCGAAACGGTGGATCAATTCATCGCTTTCTTGACTCCGGTGATTTTCGACCGTGAGCTCTACAAGGTGCGTCGCAGCAGCGAAGAGGACATCATCGCCAACTCTGCTGTGAACTTCTATCAAGGTGGTTTGACCAAGAAAGAAGTGGAGAAATTCTACAACAAGATGCGTAAGCCTAAAGATCCTACTCCGATTTCCTACGGCTTGAACTCGCGTCTGGTGAAAGAAAAAGGGAAGGTTTACGAGGATGTCTATAAAGCTGACGGTCTTTACGGAGATGCAATCAAAGCGATTATCGGTTGGTTGCAGAAAGCCAATGAAGTCGCTGAAAACGACATCCAGCGCAATTACACCCGTAAGCTCATCGAATACTATACGACAGGTGACTTGAAGACCTGGGATGAATACAACATCGCATGGGTTCAGGACTCCATCTCTATGATTGACTTTGTGAACGGATTCATCGAGGATTATGCCGATCCCATGGGTATGAAAGCCACCTGGGAGTCAAATGTCAATTTCAAAGACCTTGAAGCAACCCGTAACTCGAACATCATCAGCGAAAACGCCCAATGGTTTGAAGACCATTCTCCCGTGGATTCACGTTTTAAAAAGGAAGAATGCAAGGGCGTCTCAGCCAAGAGTATCAATGTCACTACCTTGGGTGGAGAGTGCTTCCCATCTCCTCCGATTGGCATCAACCTTCCCAATGCTGACTGGATTCGCAAGGATTATGGTTCCAAGTCGGTGACAATCACTAATTTGATGATTGCATACGACAAGGCTGCCGAGGAATGTCCTAAGAGTGCGTTAAAGGAATTCGCTTATTCTGAAGAAGAAGTTGAGCTCTGCAAGAAATTTGGTTCTGAAACTGATATCGTCCATACCACTTTGCATGAGTGCCTTGGTCATGGCTCCGGCAAGCTGCTTCCTACAACCCAGCCAGGTGCCTTGAAAGAGTATAGCTCTACTTTGGAAGAAGCCCGTGCTGACTTGTTTGGCTTGTATTATCTTGCTGATCCCAAGATGGTTGAACTGGGCGTGATCTCTGATCCTGAAGCATATAAAGCCGAGTACTGTGGCTATATACGGAATGGTATGATGTCACAACTTGCCCGTGTGGAACTGGGCAAGGATGTCACCGAGTCGCACATGCAGAACCGTAAGCTCATCTCTGAGTGGTGCTACGAGAAAGGCATGGCCAACAATGTCATTGAGAAGAAGGTTGAAAACGGCAAGACCTATTTTGTCATCAATGACTTCGAGGCATTGCGCGGTTTGTTTGGCGAACTGCTGGCTGAGGTGCAACGTATCAAGAGCGAAGGTGACTATGCTGCAGGTAAAGCCTTGGTGGAGAAATACGCTGTTAAAGTCGATCCCGAACTGCATAAGGAAGTGAAGGAACGCTATAATGCATTGGGATTGAAGCCATACGGTGGATTCATCAATCCTGTCATCAAACCCGTTATGGATGGCGAAAAGGTGGTGGATTACCAAGTGGATTATCCGAGTGATTTCGTTGCGGAGCATTTGGATTTGGGTAAAAACTATAGCTTCTTAAAAGCAACGCATTGATATCAACTATTTGTTTGAAAAAAGAGGAGGGTGACCACTTTTGGGTCGCCCTCCTCTCTTTTTTAGATGCTGTTTTGCTTCGTTAAATACGTAATCAAAGCTTTATTGTTAAAGTACCCATCATGTTGAATCCTGCCATCGGGATGAAACCCAGTTGATAGTAACGGTTGTCGTTCGGATGTCCTCCGCTTTCATAGATGGCCGAGTACACCCAACCACTGGCAGCGTAACGTTTATTGAAGATATTGTTGAAATTCACACGGAAAATAACTTCTTTCGCCACTTTTTTGGGTGTCAAGGTGTAGCCAAGACTCACGTTAGAAGTGGAATAGGAGGGCAATGAGCGGTCGATATTTTCGGTGTTGTCGAGATACATCCTTGAGACGAAGTTAGTATGCCAGGTGGCATCGAATCCTTTATGGTGGAAGGTGATGAATCCATTTAAGATGGCTGAGGGAGAGAAAGCCAGCGTGGAATTATCGTAATGGATGGTCGTAGTGCCATTGTCCCAGTCTTCCACAACCTCGTTAAAGTCTTTGATTTTGTTTTGGCTTAACGCGGCATTTGCTTCAATAGTCAGCCATCTTGTCGCGTTGACACCTGCTTGGAGTTCAACACCCATGCGATACGATTTCTTGATGTTGGTGGTCAGATTCTCACCAATGTCACTCAGCTCGCCAGTCTGTACAAACTGGTTTTTATAGTCCATATAATAGAGGTTGGCTCCTGCCTGCCAGATTTCGCCGTTGTAGTTATAGCCTAATTCATAGTCAAGGAGCTGTTCGGGTACCGGTGGGTTTGCGGAACCATTATCGGTGAAGTTGTTGCGTTCAGGCTCTCGGTGGCTCATGGCTACTGAAGCGTAGGCGTGGTGGTCGTTATAATTCCACGAGATACCACCTTTGGGGTTGATGAAGTTGTATTTCTCATGGATGTCAAGTTGTTGGTTGTAGTAGCCACTCTCGTCATCATAGAACTTGTCGTTGATGCCAGTGGTTTGATAATTCACATGACGGTATTGCATGTCGCCGAAAACCAACCACTTTTCTGTGATGTTGAAAGAGGCTTTGATAAAGGCACTGCCGTCTAATTTGCTGGCATCAGAGTCGTAGTACTTGTAATCACCTTTGCTGAGGTATTTCTTTTCCACATCGTTGTTGGCGATATAAGTGACGTAGCCAAAATGGTTTCCTGTGAAGTTCTGAACTGAGATTCCACCGATAACATCCCATCTTTCGTTTTTGAAATTGGTGTTCCAAACCAAGCCGTAGGTGTGTTGGGTAAGGCCTTTTTTACGTACGAAGTCAGTCTTTTTCACGATGGTACTGTCGGGATACATAAAGGTCATTCCAAATTTTGAGAGCTTGTTGTTGGGGCGGAACTCCTCATAGAAGCCGTAGCCGTAGGTGTAATGCAATGTTGCGGTTGATTTCCAGTTTTCGTTGATTTTCCATGCAGCTGAGAGGATGTTATGGTCTTGCCAGAAGTTGTCGGTAGTTCTGTCCCAGAAACTTCCATCCTTCATTTGGTACCGTTGGGTGAGGTAGTTGCCTTGTTCGTCGGTGACGAATAATCCATTCTCATCAGTGACCAGACATTCGTACAGGGAGTTAAATTGGCCTAAACCGACGTTGTACATGTCTTGGTAGGTGTGAATCCCTGTTTTTGTGGAATAGGACCATGTGCCATCGTCATAGCAACCGTCCATGAGGCTGTAGTCATTATTTCCAGCGGTGACACCGTTCCAGGCCTGACCGGTCTTCTCAAAGTTTCCGATGTTCTTGTAGTAAAGTTGGAAGTTATTATTAATAAAGGTGAGGCCGCCATAGTAGCTTCCGCTGCGACCCTTGGTGCCGTGAATAAAACCGTCGGTATGAGTCTCGTGGTAAGCTCCGTCGATGATGAGGCGGTTCCAAAGCAGACCCGTGGAAGCTTTGGCACCGAAGTTCAGGGTGTTAAAGGATCCGTATGCTCCTGTTATCTCGGCGCTGGGGGCAAGGGATGGAGTGGCAGATGACAATGCCACCGTGCCACCAAATGCACCGTCGCCATTGGTGGATGTCCCAACACCACGCTGGATTTGTACGTCACTGAGCAACGAGCCATAACTGTTCATGTTAGCCCAGAACACGCACTGGTCTTCAGGTGAGTTAAGCGGCACCCCGTCGAGGGTGACGTTGATACGTGAGTCGCCTGCGCCGCGGATGCGCATATAACTCGTTCCGGTGCCGACACCGTTTTCACTCCAAGAGATGATGCCTGGTGTTTTCGAGAATAAGAATGGAAGTTCTTGTCCGGTTCTTGAGAACTCACTCAGCTCTTCTTGTTGGATGTTTGTCACGGCGAAAGGAGCACTCTTTTGAACTTTTACACCACTGATTACTACTTCTTTAAGTTTTTCATAGTGGATGGTGTCGAGTTCAGCGTCTTTGTTTTGTGCATGAAGATTGAGGGTCATCATGCCTGCAAAAAGGAAGAAAAAGTAACTTTTTTTAAACATAACTCATTGATTTAAAGTTAGTTAATAATATTAAATCAATAGAGGAAATCTTGAGGAAACTCGTTTCCCTGTCTCGGCATTACCCGTATCAGGTACAAAGGGTTTGATCTCAGCCTGTCTTTCAATCCTAATGGATAAGGCACCCCTAATTGACGGGGCAAAGATAAGGAAATATTTGGAATTGTGAATTTAGAATTGAGAATTTAGAATTTAGAGGGTGATGGAGATACCCCGGTAGGGGTTTAATCTCGGTAGATTCCCGGGTAGAACGCTCCCCCTCTCCACTGTGGAGAGGGGGGTGGGGGGTGAGGTCTATTTTTGGAAGGTCAGCAACGGGATGTGCAAATCAAAGAAATCATTTTTGGTAACCTTGTCGCGGAAGAAGATATCCCAAAAACGTCTGTGATGAGGGATGAAAGCCGCAAGACTAATGAGGTTCTCTTCGCAATAGGTCTTCATGGCGTCTCTCGGACTGCTATTGTAAATCAGCTTGAAACACAACTCACCGTTGAGGTTCATATATTTTAAGGTGTCTTCCAATTCTTTCATCTGCTTGGCAGCTTTTGAAGGCTCTCCGTCCATGATGAAGTTGATCACGTGAACATGCAGATGGTAGGGCTTCAAAATATCGAAGATTCGTGCGATGGAGGTAGCATCGTTTTTGTCGAAGTTGGTCACGAAAAGCACCTCGTTGTTTGGCTTGTATTGGTATTCCTCATGGATTGAAAGCAGCGGCACCGGCGATTTGCTCATCAGACTCTTCGACATACTGCCTTCAAGAAAACCTTTCTTGCCGCGCCCTCTGGTGCCCATCAGTACCAAGTCGGGTTGAAGCTCACGAGTGAGATGCAAAAGCTGTTGCTCGGGGTAACCGTCAAGCAATTTCGGGATGATCTCGATGTCTTTCAAACTTTGTCTGCGAATCTCTCCTTGAAGGTATTCAACACTTTGCTTCATCGATTCCTCGGCGGTTTTTTGGGCATCCGTGACCTCAAAATGATCCATGTAAGCGTGAAACAGTATAATGGAACCTCCCGTCGGCTTCAAAAGGTCGAGCGCGTATGGGATAAGCATTTTGTTTTCTTTGCTGAAGTCGGTGGCAAGAATGATATTCATAGTGTGAAATTTTAAAATCCAATAAAATAACAAGTGTATCCAAGTAAGGCAGCGACAAGGGCATTGATGATTTTTGCCTTGACAAAACTTGTTTTGCTTTCAGCCAACAAGGGGAGCGAGGCATGCCCGTCTTGAGATATCGAATTGGCCAACAATACCGAGAATGGAACGGTACCCGTGGCAAATAAAGTCACAAATAATAAGTGTGGACCGGATTCAGGAATGATGCCTACCAATACGGCAAGCAGGATCATCCATGGGATATTCGAGTTAATCCATGACTCCATGTCAAGGTAATGCAATCCAATCTCTATGATTAACAGTGCGCCAAATGTCCAAAGGAAAATGGAGATAAAATGCTTGCGTATGACATGATCCCATAAATGTTCCTTAACGACATGCTCATTAACCGTGGCAATGAACCAAACCACAATGATACTGACGAGGGCGAAGAAAAGGTTCATCCAGTATTCATCAAAGATGTTCAAATGACTGGAAGTTTCCACAACTTCATGCTCATGTTCATGCTCAAGCAAGCCGAATGCCAAGGCGATGATGAAAATCACCACGCCTAACAACAAGGCTATGCGCTCCGCACTGGGATGCTTTAGGTTTTTCAAAGAGGCTTTCTCATGGATGGCGTGTTGTTGGTGCTCTTCCGTGTGTATCTGAAACTCTTCGTCGCAGCCAAGGTGTTCGTCTTGTTTCTTCTTGCTGAGAAGATCCACAATCCATCCTGCAATAATCGCCACAAGAAACAAGACCAGGAACATTATTAGGGCTTGTTTGGGAATCATCGCCAGCATGACAAAGGCTTCATCGCCCGAGGATGCAATCATCATCGCTATCAAAGCTCCGAAACTCAGTAGTTTATGAGAATACATCGAGACAGCCGCAAAACCTCCCATGCATCCAGGAAGGATGCCCAGACCTGCACCCAACATGATTTGGCCAAAATGGTGTTGCCGAAGCTTGCTGAACCATCGCCCCTCGGAATGAATGTTGATGAATTCAATCATCAACATCATGATAATCACCAATCCAGTGATCAAAAAACTGTTTCTCAGTACTTCAAGAAGTATATGAAGAAAATTGTGCATCTTACCAGTCTATTTGCCTTGCAAAGTTAGAAAAATCTCTTATTTTTGCATGGAATTTTGCTTTGAAAAATATTGTTTTTTATCGATGACAAAAGAAGAGTGCTTTTATCTGGGTCGTGTGGCTAAAACTCACGGCATAAAAGGGGAGATTACCATCAAACTTGATGTGGATGACCCTTCGGCGTATCTTGGAATGAAATACTTTTTCCTTGAAATTAATAAAGTGTTGACACCTTTCTTTGTGGATAAGATCACAGACAGTGGTGATAAGTTTTTTGTGAGCGTCCAAGATGTGAAGACGGTGGAAGCTGCCTCGGCTCTGACAGGGAAAAGTGTGTATCTGCCCCTCGAACAGCTTCCGAAACTCTCTGGTAAACAGTTTTATTACCATGAGGTAAAAGGCTTTGTGCTTGTCGATACCCAGAAAGGAGAGCTGGGGCCAATTCATGATATCATTGAATATCCCACCCAGGCAATCATACAGGTGATGAAGGACGGTAAGGAAATCTTAATTCCCATTTTGGAACAGGTGATTCAAAAAGTTGACCGTAAAGCGAAAAAGCTTTATGTCACCGCTCCTGAAGGCCTGATTGATATGTATTTGGAGAGTTGAGAGTGAGGTTAAAGGTTAAAGGTTAGAGGTTAGAGGTGAAGATGCATAGGTTTCATTTTAAACATTTCAGCTTGTGTCATGATCAGTCAACCATGAAGGTGGGAACCGACTCAGTGATGCTGGGCGCATGGGTTCATGTGAATCCTACCGACTGTGTGCTTGACATCGGCACAGGTTGCGGCATCCTTGCCTTGATGCTTGCCCAAAAAGGAGTGGCTAAAGTGGATGCCGTGGATCTTGATGAGCCTTCCGCATACGAGGCATCAGCGAATTTTGAGGCCTCACGCTGGCGTGACCACCTCTTTGCCTATCACGCCGACATCCGTCGTTTTGGATTGGGTAGGAATTACGATCTCATCATCTCTAATCCCCCTTATTTTGTAAATTCTTTTAAATGTGACGCGGATCGGAAAAACCAAACCAGACATACCGATGTTTCGCTGACTTTTGAAGAGCTGGTCCTGGCAGTGAGACGCTTGCTCAAGCCACAAGGCCGTTTCGCATTGGTGCTGCCTGAACTTGAATCGCATACCTTTCTTGCTGTCGCTGAATCATACGGGCTTTATGTGTATGAAAAACAAGAGCTTGTCCCAGTCCAGGGAAAAGAAGTGAACCGGGTCAACCTCGAGCTTCGGTATGGTAAACCTTCCGAAGTGAAGGTGACCTCATTGCTGATGCGTAATCACGATAACCTTTTTACCGATGAATACCATTCCTTTTTAAATGATTATTATTTAGGTTAAATATTAATTATATTTATATGAAAAAATATATTTTATTTATAATGATTTTATTATCATTGAAATGTGTTTCGCAAAATCATTGGGTTCCTAACTATCATCAATTTCCGATGAATATGTGTGTCATTGCTGTGTTAGACATCAATGGAATCGAGCAACAGACTGAGTATTTGGAACTTGGAGTGTTTACGGGTGACGAATGCCGGGGTAGTTGTATCTTGCATTATTATGATGCGCCCGTGAATCGGTATTTGCTGTTTCTTACCACGTATGGTAACAACGGCGACCCTTATACCTTCAAGTTGTATGATCATCTGACCCAACAGGAACTGGATCTCTCCTCTTCAAACGAGATGTCCTTTTATGCCAACGACATCATCGGGGCGGTTTCAAACCCATACGTTTTCTCGTTTACTGGTGGACAATGCACGGTGAGTACGGTGATGGATCCTCCTGGATTGGGTGAGGTGACTGGCGGTGGTGAGTTCTTGTGCGGGACATATTGCACTGTGACTGCGAATCCGTTTGACAATCACCTATTTCTTGGTTGGATGCTGGATGGTGACACCTTAACCACTGAAAACTCTTTTTCGTGGAATGCAGTGACTGATGTGGAGCTGAAAGCCTGTTTCTTGGAAGTGCTTCCCGTTTATACGGTCTCCGTGACGGCTTCTCCTGAAGAAGGGGGTGAAGTGTCAGGCGCTGGGCAGTATGAACAAGGCATGACCTGTTTGGTGACCGCTGTTGCTTCAGAGGGCTTCCAGTTTGAGCATTGGATGGAAGGAGAGGAACAGGTGTCGGAAGCGCCTTCTTTTTCTTTTGAGGTAGAAGGTGACCGGAATTTAGTCGCTGTCTTCAGAGAGATCGTTGCCCCAGTGGTTTATCAAATCGAGTTGCATCTGGAACCCGCCGAGGGAGGTGCTGTCTTTGGCGCGGGAATGTATGAGGAAGGCTCCCTTTGTACAGTCGCCATCGCGCTTAGTGAGCATTATGAGTTTGTCAACTGGACGGAAAACGGTATCGAGGTGTCCACGGAAAGTTCCTATTCTTTTGTGGTGGATGCAGACCGTTCGTTGGTTGCCAATGTTGAGTATGTCAATGCCTTATCTGAGGTAGAAGGAGGCGGTGTCCTTTATCCGAATCCGACTTCGGGCATTGTATGGTTGACGGATTCCAGTACCGCTGAAGTTGAGCCCATGGATGTCATCGTGTATGATGCCACGGGCAGACAGATGTTTTCTTCTACTGCTTCGGTATTGGATTTTTCAAATCTTGCTGACGGTGTGTATTACGTCAGATTCGCCAATGGAAAGGTAAGCAAAGTTGTTTTGCGTCGCTGATTCAACGACGTTTGTTGCGCTCCTTTTCCTCTTTCTGAATGTCACGGTTGACTTTGGCTCTGTCCTCACCGATGATATAGGTGAATCTCAATGAGATTTGGTTATTGTATTGTAACCTGATTTTGCTTGCGCTGGTTTCTTGCTGGTTGGTATAAAGCAGGCGCGTGCGAATGGGTACCATAGAGTATTGGTATCTAAGCATGACGTGAAGCCCTTCCCAGATTCTGACGCGCAGGTCGGCACAGACGCTGAAGTCGTTCTTTTTATAGGAATCCGAGTTTCTGACTAATAACGCTCCAGTGGTGTCGTAGAAACAGCTTTGAGCCAAATCGTCGATGGTGGTGATGGATCCCAAATCGACCTCGGGGTCTCCATCATAACCTTCAATCCAACGGAGTTTGCCATCCCCGATATGCGTGTCTGTCTCTATTCCGTTCACTTTCTCCGAAAAACCAATCAAACGACCGAAAGAGGCTCCCAATCCGATGGTGTATTGGCTCTTGTCGGTGAGATATAACATCAGAGGGATTTCCACATAATTGAGTTTCAGATTGTAAGAGCCAGTGTAATAGCTTGAATAACTGATAGAGTCTTTTTTATAAGCTCCTTTAGGGTTATATTGGACTTGCAATCCGACATCCATCCAGTCAGTGATTGGTACCAAGGCACCCACGCCGAATTGTCCTTTAATGCGTTTGTACCCGTAGCAATCATCGCCATCGACTTGCGACATGCTGGCACCGGCAAAGACTTCTCCTTTGATAATCTGGGCTTTCAATTCGTGAATGGTGAAACAGAATAAAAATAGTGATGCAGTTATGATGGCTGTTATATTTCTCATTTTCTATGATTTATTTCACTAACAATTACTTTTAACGAAAAGAAAGTGAAATTATTATTAGATGTTTAGTTTTTCGATGGGACATCTCGCATGGAGAGTGATATTCTCTTTCTGTCGATGTCAACATCTGTGACGATGACTTTTACTTTCTGGTTGAGTTTCAGCACCTCGTTAGGGTCTTTGATGTAATGGTTGGTGATTTGGCTGATGTGAACCAACCCATCTTGATGCACGCCGATGTCAACAAAGGCTCCAAAGGCGGTGATGTTGGTCACGAGTCCGTTAAGTACCATGCCTTGCTTTAGGTCGTTGATGGTACGGATGTTCTTGTCGAATTCAAAGGCCTCGAAGCGTTGACGAGGGTCTCGGCCAGGTTTCTCGAGTTCTTTCAGGATGTCGTGGATGGTTTCCAGGCCAAAGCCTCCTCCCACGAATTCATTTGGGTTGATTTGAGCGATACGTTCCTTGTTTCCGATGAGTTCTTTTACCTTGACATTTAGTTTTTTGGCCATTTTTTCCACGATGGGATAACTCTCCGGGTGTACGGCGCTCTCGTCGAGAGGGTTGTCGCTGCCATGTACACGGAGGAATCCTGCACATTGTTCGAAGGCCTTGGGGCCAAGACGAGGCACATCATGCAGTTGTTTTCGGTTTTTGAACCCGCCAATCTCCTCGCGGTAGCGGATGATGTTCGAGGCTAGTTGCGGTCCCACGCCGCTTACGTAAGAGAGCAGTTGCTCACTGGAGGTGTTGAGTTCCACACCCACGGCGTTGACACAGCTCTCTACGGTTTGGTTGAGGCTTTCCCCTAACCATTTCTGGTTCACATCATGCTGATACTGTCCCACGCCAATGGACTTCGGGTCTATCTTGACCAGTTCTGCCAGAGGATCCATGAGCCTTCTCCCTATGCTGACGGCGCCACGCACCGTGATGTCGTAGTCAGGGAATTCATCACGGGCGATTTTGGAGGCGGAATAGACCGAAGCACCGTTCTCACTGACCATGACAGCGGTGAGGTCGCGGTCGAAGCGAATGCTCCTGATGAAGTCTTCAGTTTCTCGGCCAGCGGTGCCGTTGCCAATGGCGATGACCTTGATCCGGTAGGCATCGACGAGGCTCTTGATCTTTCGTATGGCACCAGCGACATCAGCTTTGGGTGGGTGAGGGTATATGGTCTCGTTATGCAGCAAGGCTCCTGTCTCACTGAGTACGACCACTTTGCATCCAGTACGGAACCCGGGGTCGATGGCCAGCACACGCTTCTGTCCCATCGGTGGTGCCAAAAGAAGCTGTCTCAGGTTCTCTGCGAACACCTTGATGGCGGTCTCGTCGGCCTTCTCCTTATAAAAAGTACGAATCTCCGACTCTATGGAGGGCGAAAGCAAACGCTTCCATGAGTCGTCAATGGCATCTTGTACAAGAGCCGCTGACTCGTTGTCATTTTTCAGAAAAATGTCATCCAGCGAGTTCAGCACAAACTCGTCATCAACCTCAATCTTGACTTTCAGCACACCTTCCTCTTCAGCCCTGAACAAGGCAAGGATGCGATGTGAGGGCGCTTTGCCGATGGGTTCATTCCAGTCGAAATACTGTTGGTAGGTCTTTCCTTCCTCTTCTTTTCCTTTGGCCACCGACGAACGAATCACACCTTGTAAATGATAGATTTTGCGGATGCGGTTTCGGCCATTGATGTTCTCCGAAATCCATTCTGCCATGATGTCTTTGGCACCTTGGATGGCTTCTTCTGCACTGTTGACGCCTTTGCTCTCGTCGATATATTTTTGGGCAACTCTTTCCAGATGATCAAGGTTTTGTGCCATGATCTGGGCAGCGAGAGGTTCCAAACCCTTTTCTCGAGCGATGGCTGCCCGGGTTCGACGTTTGGGTTTATAAGGAAGATAAAGGTCTTCGATTTCTTGCAAGGTGACGGCCTCCATGATTCTCTTTTCGAGTTCAGGGGTTAGCTTGTCTTGCTCGCGTATGGAGCTGATGACGCTTTCTTTCCTTTTCTGCAGCTCTTCCAGCTGTTCCAGTCTCTTTTGGATAGTGGCGATGACTTCCTCGTTCATCGACCCCGTCATTTCTTTACGATACCGGGCGATGAAGGGAATGGTGGCACCTTCGGAAAGCAGCTTTGCCACATTGGCGATATGAAAAGTGTTGAGGTTTAGTTCTTGTGCGATTTGTGTGATGTGATTCATGGGAGTTGAGAGTTGAGAATTGAGAGTTGAGAATTTAGGGTCTAGGGCTTGTTCCATATCCTCCAAGAGGCTTCAGCTTGAGCGTAGAGCATGGGCAGACCGTTGCAGGTAATGGCTCCTTTTTCTTTTCCATATCGGAGGAATAAAGTCTCTTGCGGGTTGTAATTCAAGTCGATAAGGCAATGGTTGGATGTCAAGGCTTCGTAGGGAAGGGCAGGGGCGGCGTCAACATTGGGGTAAAGTCCTAAAGGCGTGGCATTAATGATGATGTTGAACTTTTCCAGTGTCTCTTGGGTTACCTGCTGATAGGTTATGTCGCCTCTCGAAGCTGTTCTGCTTACGAGCTTAAAAGGAATGCCGCTTTTTTTTAGAACCCATTGAACCGCTTTTGAGACCCCTCCGGTTCCAAGAATTAGTGTATTGTAGTCTTTTATTTTATTATATTTTAATAAATTTTCTATTGTTATTTTAAATCCTATAATATCAGTGTTAAATCCTTTTAATTTCTGATATTCATTTATTAACACCGTGTTTACGGATTTTATTTCATTGATTTCAGCGTCATATTCATCGAGATAAGGAATTATTTTTTCTTTATAGGGTGCTGTGACGTTGAATCCTTTCAGTTCGGGATGAGTATGTAGGAGATCAGGTAGTTCCGTGAGGTCTTTTAGGTCGAAATTCAAGTATTGGCAATCGAGTTGTTCTTTCTCAAACTTCTCATTGAAATAGTTTTTAGAGAAAGAGTGTTCTAAAGGATGTCCCACAAGTCCGTAGAGTCTCATGAAGCTAAGAACTTTTTAATCAATGAATTCCGAACAAGGCTCCAAAGCCAAGGGTACAAAGAACGCCCACAATGATGCCGGCAAGTGCCACTCCACCGATGATAGCCAGCATGCTTTTCTTGAAATCCATATCTAAGAAGCTTGCTGCCAGTGTGCCCGTCCAGGCTCCAGTGCCAGGCAGGGGGATGCCGACAAATAGCAGCAGTGCGACATAGAGTCCACGGCCAGCTTTGGCTTGCAGTTTTTGTCCGCCTTTTTCACCTTTTTCAAGACACCAGGTGAAAAACTTGCCGATATAGCGTTTGTCTTTTCCCCATTCAAGCACACGTCGGGCGAAAAAATAAATCAACGGCACAGGAATCATGTTGCCGATGGCGATGACGATGTAGGCGGTCAGCAGATTGAAATCGGGATGTACTTCATGAATGCCGTATGCCACTGGGATGGCTCCTCTTAGTTCTATGAGAGGAATCATCGAAATCAAAAACACGTATAAATAATTTTTCATCTTCAGTCTTCTATCTTATATCTTCAGTCTTCTTTTTAATCATCTCCATGATTTCCAAGTCGTTGGTAATCATTTCGGGATTATATTCAATGAATTCGCTGTAATACGAAGGATCTTTGTCAAGAGCCTCTTCAAGGTAGTGGAGTGCAAACATCCGTTCGCCTCTTTCTAGGTGCAGATAGGCGAGCAGGTATTGTAGGGTGGGGTCATTATTAGTTCGTTGTAAGCCGAGATGCAGATAACAGATGGCTTCGTCATAACGATCCATATCTGCCAGAAGGTCTCCGAGAAAGAAATACAAGTCGGGGTCTTTGGGTTGTCGTTTTTCTATTTCGAGGAGATAGGAAAGGGCTTTCTCGTTCTCGTTGATTTTTCGGTATTCAGCAGCAAGGTTATAGAGATGGTCGTCGTTGAAAGGCTCCAGCTGGTATGCTTTCTCAAAGTATTGGATGGCGTGTGTGCTGTCGCCAGTGTCGCTGTAAACGTAGCCTAATCCTGCCCATGCCTCTGTAAGGTTATCGTTGATATCCAGTGCTTTGCGGTATTCATTCTTGGCATCGATGTATTGTTCCAGTCGGTAATAGCAGTCGCCCAGTGAGGCATGAATCATCGAGGTCTCCACATGATGTGCGATGGCTTCGTTGAGGGAGTCGATAGCTTCTTTGAATCTGTTGAGGTCGTAGTAGGCGTTGGCGATATGCATATTAGCCCACAGGTGGCTTGGGTCGATGGCCAAGGCGTATTCATAATGGTCGATGGCCTCTTCCAGTCGTTCAGTTTTCCGGTAGATGTCGCCCAGAATCGACCATGACTCTACTTCATGGGGGTTGTTTTCAATGCGTTGTTTGAAATAGTCGATGCCTTCCTGCTGTTTTCTGGAAAGGAGAAAGCAGTGAGACAGTTCGAAGAGGGTGTTCTTGAACAGCAGGTCGTCGTCGGTGTTCTCAATGGCTTTTTTGTAATAGTTGATGGCATTATCATAGTCGCTCATCTCCTTATAGGAGTAGCCGATGGCATGATAGAGTTCGCCTTTCTCATCCTCATCGAAATAGGGTAGGGCTTTCAAATAAGTGTCGATAGCTTGATGCGGTATGCCTAAGGCGGAATAACACGACCCAAGGGTGAGGAAGTAGTCGGGTTCATCGTAGTTGATCTCGGTGTTGCTCAGCAGTTCAAGTGCTTTCTCCGGGTCGTTCTCCATGAGCGACTGTCGCGCTTGTTTGATTCTGATGTTGATGTCGTAGGGATGTTGGGCAATAGCGATGTCAACGGCCTCCCGTGATCGTTGGAGGTCGTCGTGCTCCATGTAATAATCGATGATCAACTCGAATTCCTCGGCGTCAAAATATTCCGAGCGTCGGTCTTCAAGCATTTTTTCAAAACGGGAGACGGCTTCTTTCGTGAGGTCGTCTTCATCTTCCCATGAGTTGTCGTCGTCAGTAAACACTTCTTTTCAATTTGGCGGCAAAGATAGGAAAAATTTTTTAGAAGAAGGAATAAAGAATAAAGAAGTCACAAGCAAGAATCAAGCACTAAAAAAAAGAATATCTTTGAAAATAATAATTCGCTTAATTCGCTTAATTCGCCGAAATTAAAATAATTCGTTAAATTCGCCTAATTCGCCGAAATCCAAATAATTCGCCGAAGAGATCAGGTGTTGAAGGCCGTCCTATTCTGTATCGACCGTCCAAGAGTGATTTCATCGACATATTCCAAGGTGTCACCCACGGCGATACCTTTGGCGATGACCGATATCTTCCCTTTGAATTCACTAAGTTGTCGATAGATATAGAAATTAGTCGTATCGCCTTCGATGGTGGCAGGCAAGGCCAGGATGATTTCGCGGATATCCTCGTTTTTTGTCCTTTCCACTAAATCGGCAATCTTGAGGTCGTTGGGCGAGATTCCCTCGATGGGGCTGATGACTCCGCCGAGCACGTGGTATAAGCCGTTGTAGGAAGCCGTGTGCTCGATGGCCAGCACATCGCGCATGTCGGCAACAACGCAGAGTGTGTTCTCATCGCGCCTCGGGTTGGAGCAGATGGAGCAGACTTTTGTGTCGGAGATGTTGTGACATCGCTCGCAAAGCATGATGTTGTGCTTCATCTTAAGCAAAGCGTCAGCCAATTGTTCCGTCTGAAGGGTGTCTTCGTTCAATAAGTGAAGGGCAAGACGCAAGGCAGTCTTTTTGCCGACACCGGGCAATCTCGACAAGGCCTCCACCGCATTTTCCAGTAATATGCTTGAATATTCTGCCATGGCAGCAAAATTATAAAAAGATTCTTGTTTATGTTTGTTTTTTTTGTAAATTTGCACAATTTATAGAAAGCTCTACTGACTCCATATATCCTTATCTATCCTTGAATTAGGGATGCTTTTCGGGATATCTTATTGGGACTCAGGGGGCGAAGCTGTATTGATCTGAATAATAACAATTCCAGATTTCAATAAGATGAAAGAAACTAAAATCTGTGTGATCGGCCTTGGTTATGTGGGCCTCCCGTTGGCAAGATTGTTTGCAACGAAGTTTACGACTGTCGGTTTCGACATGAACCCTAAGCGTGTGGACGCTTTGATGAAAGGACATGATGCTACCCTCGAGGTCAGCGATGAGCTGCTCCAGGATGCGATTAATAACCATGGTTTCCGTTGTACCACGAACCTCGATGAGATTCGGAATTGCAACTTTTATGTGGTGGCAGTGCCCACCCCCGTTGATCAGGACAACCGTGCTGACCTGAAGCCTCTTAGAGGCGCCAGTGAGACTGTCGGCAAGGTGATTAGCAAGGGCGATGTGGTGGTGTATGAGTCAACGGTGTACCCCGGTGTCACTGAAGAAGAGTGTCTTCCTGTGGTGGAACGGGTCAGTGGATTGAAGTTTAACGTGGACTTTTACGCAGGATATAGCCCTGAACGTATCAACCCGGGCGACAAACAGCATACGGTGGAGAAAATCAAGAAGGTGACTTCGGGCTCAACGCCTGAAATCGCTGACTATGTGGATGAGGTTTATAACAGCGTTCTGGTGAATGGAACGCATAAAGCCCCCAGTATCAAGGTCGCGGAAGCATCCAAGATCATCGAGAACAGCCAGCGCGATGTCAACATCGCCTTCATGAATGAACTGGCCAAGATCTTCAATGCTATGGGCATCGACACACATGATGTCATTGAGGCTGCTTCCAGTAAGTGGAACTTCATCAAGTTGAGCCCAGGCTTGGTGGGTGGCCATTGCATCAGCGTGGATCCTTATTATCTGATTCAAAAAGCGCAGGTGTATGGCGTGTTGCCTCGTATCATGCGCGCTGCCCGAAGACTCAACGACGGCATGGGCGCCTACGTGGCAAACCAAACCATTAAATGCATGAACAAAAAGGGTGTGATGGTGAAAGATGCCAAGGTCTTGATTCTTGGAATCACCTTCAAGGAGAATTGCCCCGACATCCGTAATACCAAAGTGGTGGATATCTATAACACCTTGCTTGAATACACCCCTAACATCACCGTATTTGACCCATGGGCTAATAAGGATCACGTGAAGGAGGAATATGGTATCGAGATTACTACCCAACTCTCATCGCTTACCCCTCAACTTTACGATGCTGTGATTCTTGCGGTGTCCCATCAACAATTCCTTGAAATGGATGTAAAAACTCTTGTAAAAGATGGTGGAGTTATATATGACGTGAAAGGAATCCTTCCGAGAGCTATTGTGGATGGCCGGCTGTAGAGATTGTCGGCATTAAAACAGAGATACATGGACCGTTTAAATAAGTATTTTCATCAATACCTGAGCACGAAGGTGATTTTCGTGATCGACTTGCTATTGTCGATCCTTTCCTCGGCGTTGGTGTTGCTTTCTTTGAATTTTATATCCAGTTCCGCCTACTATAAGGGGACATTCTCAATTTGGTGGATGACTGCTTCCTTGGTGGGCACTTTGCTGGGTATGATGCTCTTCAAAGGTTATAAGGTGGTCGTCAGGCACACTACCTTGAGAGATTTGGTTCGCTATATTCTTACCTTAGTGGTTAAAGCGGGCTTCATGGGTGCTGTTATTGGTATTGCTTGCATGTTCAACTCCAGCGTCATACTGGCGTTGTTCTATGACTTGCTCATGGGGCTCTTCCTGATGATCTGTGTCAGACTGGCGATGTTCTTCGTCTATGATACTTATAAGAAAAAGGTCAAAGAGTTAAGCAACCGTCAACGGGTGCTTGTTTATGGCATCTCGGATAAGTCCACGGCTGCTATAACAAGACTTCAGAACTCTCCTCATTATCAAGTGGTTGGCTTTATTTCGCCCGATGCTAAGAACAAAAATCTGAAAATCACTGATCTGCCTGTGTTTGTTTATCGCTCTGACAAGGAGTTGGATCATATTATTGAAGCACTCTCTGTTCGTTGCATCTTGTTCGCTACCGAGGCGGATGTGTTGAAAGAGAACAACAGCCTGGTGGACTATTGCTCTGATCATGGAGTCAGGGCTTTGATAGTCCCAACCATTAATGAAGTGGAAGGCCGTCGTCTTTTGAAGGAAAGAGTCCGTGAGGTGAAAATCGAAGATCTGCTGGGAAGACCGGAGATTAAGATTTCCATGGATGAGATTATAAAGAACTTCAAAGGGAAAGTGGTCATGGTCACAGGTGCGGCTGGTTCCATCGGCTCGGAGTTGTGCCGTCAACTGGCCACGTTTGGGGTCAAGAAGCTGGTGCTTTATGACAATGCCGAGACGCCGATGCATAACCTTCGTTTGGAGTTGGAAAACCGTTTTCCGGAGCTTGACTTTTTACCTATCATTGGCGATGTCCGCCATATTGACCGTCTTGACTATGCGTTCCGTGACTGGCATCCTCAGGTGGTGTTCCATGCCGCTGCCTATAAGCACGTCCCTCTTATGGAGGAGAACCCTTGCGAGGCCGTGTTGGTCAATGTTCATGGTTCCCGGAATGTGGCTAACAAATGTCTGGAATACGGTACTGATATGATGGTGATGATTTCAACGGATAAAGCCGTTAATCCCACGAATATCATGGGGTGTTCCAAGCGTTTGGCTGAGATTTATGTGCAGTCTCTTGGACTGGCGGTGGAGCAAGGCAAGGTGAAAGGCAACACGAAGTTCGTCACCACCCGTTTCGGCAATGTGCTTGGTTCCAATGGGTCAGTCATTCCTCGTTTCCGTGAGCAGATTGCCAATGGTGGTCCCGTGACGGTGACGCATCCGGATATCACCCGTTTCTTCATGACGATTCCAGAGGCTTGCCGTCTGGTGATGGAAGCCGCCATCATGAGCTCGGGTAACCAGATCTTTGTGTTCGATATGGGTGAGTCGGTGAAAATCGATACCTTGGCACGTCGTATGATCAGCTTGGCAGGACTGAAAGTTGGAGAAGATATTGAAATTCAATATACAGGACTACGTCCAGGTGAGAAACTCTACGAGGAGGTCCTGTCGAATAAGGAGAATACATTGCCCACTTCTCACGACCGTATTCGTATCGCTAAAGTGCGTGAATACAAGTACGATGAGATGAAGATCGTCCTTGAACAACTGGTGGATTTGGCTCATCGTGTCGAAATTCCCGACATGGTGATTCTAATGAAAAAGACCGTTCCTGAGTTTATATCCAAGAACTCCCGCTTCGAGATATACGACAAGAGAACTGAGAATTGAGAGTTGACTGACGATGTCTTTTCTTGCTGATCATTGGCTTGATATTACGACGACGGCGTTGGGGTTGGCATACATCCTGCTGGAATATAAGGCAAGCGTATGGATGTGGGTCGTGGGATTTCTCATGCAGTCATTGGGAATCGTTCTTTATTATCAGAAAGGGCTTTATGCGGATTGTGGCATGGAGTTCTATTATCTGGCCATGACTGTTTATGGCTTTATTGCATGGACACTTCATCAACAGAAAAAAAAGGAATTGCCCATCCGTCATATCCCTCAAAAGACCCTCTTTTGGTGGCTTTTGGCAGGATTGGTTTTCTGGGCAGTCATCTATTATATCTTGGTGACTTTCACCGACTCGAAAGTGCCGATTGCCGATGCGTTTACTACCGCGTTTAGCATTGTGGGTATCTGGGCACTGGCTCGTAAATATCTTGAACAGTGGTTTGTGTGGATTGTGGTTGATGTGGTCACCTCTGCATTGTATTATTATAAAGGTATTCCGTTCAAAGCAAGTTTGTATGCTCTATATGTGGTAATCGCTGTGTTTGGTTACTTTAAATGGAGAAACATAATGCTTCTTGAACCCCAAGCGTGATTCTAACTTCATATCAAATGAAAGGTATCGTTCTTGCCGGTGGTTCTGGCACTCGTTTATATCCCATCACTAAAGGTGTCAGTAAACAGCTGTTGCCGATTTACGACAAGCCTATGGTGTATTATCCCATCTCTGTGCTGATGCTGGCTGGCATTCGGGATATTTTGATTATCTCTACTCCATACGATCTCCCTGGTTTCAAGCGTCTCTTGGGTGATGGCAGTGACTATGGGGTGCATTTTGAATATGCAGAGCAACCTTCCCCCGATGGACTTGCGCAGGCTTTCATTATCGGTGAACAGTTCATTGGTGATGACTGTGTTTGTCTTGTGTTGGGTGACAATATCTTTCATGGGTCTGGTTTAACTGGTATGCTGAAACATGCCGTGGAAGATGCGGAGAAGAACAAGAAAGCCACGGTGTTCGGATATTGGGTGTCGGATCCTGAACGTTATGGTGTTGCCGAGTTTGATAAACAGGGAAACTGTATCAGTATCGAAGAGAAGCCGAAGCAACCTAAGAGCAATTATGCTGTGGTGGGGTTGTATTTCTATCCTAATAAAGTGGTGGAAGTGGCAAAACATATCAAACCCTCTGCCCGTGGTGAACTGGAGATTACCACAGTGAACCAGGAGTTCTTGAATGATGGTGAGCTGAAAGTGCAGACCTTGGGTCGTGGATTCGCCTGGCTTGACACCGGCACTCACGATAGTTTGGCTGAGGCTTCCACCTTTGTGGAGGTCATCGAGAAACGACAGGGATTGAAGATCGCTTGTCTTGAAGGCATCGCTTATCGTCACGGATGGATTAACGATACTAAAATGAGAGAGTTAGCTCAACCGATGCTGAAGAACCAATATGGTCAATACCTGCTTCGCGTGATTGAGGAATACAAGTCTGAAATCACCTCCGATACATTTGCACAGTAAAGGCGGATTCATTGTTATAGTAAATTAGTAGTAAATTTCTATAACCTTATTATGGTTTATAATCGTTCAATAATAATCACCGGCGGAGCCGGATTCATCGGTAGCCACGTAGTACGTTTGTTTGTAAACAAATACCCTGACTACAAAATCATCAACCTCGACAAGTTGACTTACGCCGGTAACCTTGCCAATCTCAAAGATATTGAAGACAAACCGAATTATCGCTTTGTCAAAATGGATATTTGTGACTTCGAGGGAGTCTATAAGCTGATGCAGGACGAACAAGTGAATGGCATCATCCATCTCGCTGCGGAAAGTCATGTTGACCGAAGCATCAAAGACCCCTTCACCTTTGCCCAAACCAATGTCATGGGTACCTTGAGCCTCCTTCAAGCCGCCAAATTGTATTGGGGATCATCTCTCCTCCCTAATGGAGAGGGACAGGGGGTGGGTCCTTTCTATCATATCAGCACCGATGAAGTATATGGTGCCTTGGAGCTGACGCATCCAGCTGGCATTGAGCCGCCTTTTACCACCAAAGCTTCTTCGGGTAAACATCATCTCGCGTATGGCGACAAGTTTTTCACCGAGGATCTGAAATATCAGCCACATAGTCCTTACAGTGCTGCCAAAGCCTCTAGCGATCATTTCGTGAGGGCTTTCCATGACACCTACGGACTCCCGACTATCGTGACCAATTGTTCCAATAATTATGGGCCCTATCAATTCCCCGAGAAGCTGATACCTTTATTTATTAATAATATACGTCATCGCAAACCCTTGCCAGTGTATGGCAAAGGAGAGAATGTACGTGACTGGTTGTATGTGGAGGATCATGCTAGGGCAATCGACTTGATTTTCCATGAGGGCAAGATTGCTGAGACCTATAATATCGGTGGCTTTAACGAGTGGAAAAACATTGATTTGATTAAGGTGCTCATCAACACAGTGGATCGTTTGTTGGGTCGCAAGGAAGGTGAGGACATGGATTTGATTACTTACGTTACCGACCGTGCCGGCCATGACCTCCGTTATGCGATCGACTCATCCAAGCTTCAGAAAGAACTTGGCTGGGAGCCGAGTCTCCAGTTCGAGGAAGGTATCGAGAAGACCGTCCGCTGGTATCTCGACAATCAGGAATGGATGGATAACGTGACTTCGGGTGCGTATCAGCAATATTATAAGGAATATTACGGAAAAATCTAAAAGAAGTAGTTCTGAATAGTGCCGTATGAAAAAAGGGGCTAAGATCATAGCAGTTTGTTTCGCGTTGTGTTGCCGGTTGTTATTATTGCCGTCAGCATATAGTCAAAAAGTATGCTTGTCTTTCCCCGGAATGCCTTTCACGGATACTTTGATTCACGATGTGCCCATTAATAGTGGCGTGGAGAATGCCCTGGCCAAAGCCCGCATGGTGGCGGGGATTGAATGGAATCCATTGCTTGATGTCCCAAGTGTTTACACCTCTGGCCCTTACCAAGCTGGAAGTAATTGTCTTGGATTACCTTATTCTTTAGCTCAAAAGGTGAATGGTTTAATAGGCCATGATGTCACGTTATACACTTTTATGACAGCGCTTCACAATCCTCGAAGTGTGATGTACACAGAAAACCTTAAACTTGCCCCATATTATGGATTTGACGCCGCGCCTTACTATGGTTCTGTTTGCTCATCCTCGGTGTGGTACGTGATTGGTGTAAAAGCTCCCTATTATTCCAGTTCAATTAATGGCATTGCAGCCTTAACAAAACGCCAGGATTTGCCTCCTGATTCTATTCAATTGTGCGACGTGTTATGGCATACGGGTCATGTGGCTATGATTTATGATATTGGGAGGGATACCAATGACTCTATCAGAAAAGTGGTCGTTTTTGAAACCACCCGTGCTTCTGGGTTAGATAGTAAATTGAATGAATATACGTTCGAGGGTTTTAAAAACCGTTGGAATAATGGTGGATACATGATTTATCGTCCCAAAGACCTTACGCAGAATCCAGAGCCAGAAGAGGGCTTTTTATGGTCGAACGGACATTTAACTCCGAAATTTGAGTATAATGACGATTTGTGTACCAGCAGGGGAGACCAGGTGGCTTATCCTGTTGGCGATTCAGTGGCCATTAACATTTTTAATCAGAATTATTCTTATTTGGAGCTTTATAAGGATGATGACATGTTTCAAAGGGTACCTATTGATACCTCTGATTTCGTGTTTTATGATTTGCCATACGGCAGTTATAAAGCTCGACTCGCTAACGAGGGAGGAGGGAGCTCAGCATTCATTCATTTTGAAGTAATTGATATCAATGTCAGTTATACGCTCCAAGACAATAAAGTAAGAGTCTATTTCTCCAGTGCTAATGCCACTCCAGTGTTTATGTCGCTTGGCGATGAACGCGAATGCCCTTATTACATTACTATTTTTAATGAGAACCAATTACAGGCGGGTTCTGCCTTGGTAACGCTCAGTAGTTATTATTTGAAGGTGCATTTCCGTGGGCAATATGGACAGGTTAGTAATCGACTCATTCACATAGAACAAAACAAGAATTAATTAAATAGATCATGTCAGTTTTTAAAGATAAAGTCCTCTTGATAACGGGAGGAACCGGCAGTTTCGGAAACGCCGTGTTGCGTCGTTTTTTGACGAGCGACATCAAAGAGATCCGAATCCTTTCGCGCGATGAGAAAAAACAGGACGATATGCGGCATCATTTGCAAGCCAACCATCCAGAAGAGTCCGCCAAGGTGAAGTTCTATATTGGTAACGTTCGTCAGAAAGAGGCGGTTGACTTCGCCATGAATGGTGTGGATTACGTGTTCAGTGCTGCTGCCCTGAAACAAGTCCCATCCTGCGAGTTCTTCCCGATGGAAGCTGTCCGTACCAATGTGGAAGGTACCAACAATGTGCTTCTTTCCGCTATCGAGCATGGTGTGAAGAACGTGGTGGTGCTCTCTACCGACAAGGCAGCCTATCCAATTAACGCCATGGGGATCTCCAAGGCCATGATGGAAAAGGTAGCCATCGCGCAGGGTCGTGCGTTGGGTCCTCACGCCAAGACCACCATTTGCTGCACTCGTTACGGCAACGTGATGGCCAGTCGTGGGTCGGTCATCCCCCTATGGGTAGAACAGATGCAAGAAGGCAAGCCCATCACCATCACCGACCCTAACATGACACGCTTCATGATGACACTCGACGATGCCGTTGACTTGGTTATCTACGCCTTTGAGCATGGCGAGAACGGCGACCTCTTTGTACAAAAAGCCCCGGCTGCCACCCTTGAGGTGCTGGCACAGGCTTTGAAAGAGGTGTATGGTCGTATCGATAAGAAATACCTCGATACCGAGGTGAAAGTCATCGGTACCCGCCATGGTGAAAAACTCTACGAGACCTTGGTCACCCGCGAGGAGATGTTGCGTTCTATCGACATGGGTGACTATTTCCGCATTCCTTGCGACAGCCGCGACTTGAATTACGACAAGTATTTCACGGTGGGTGATGACGCCATCTCTCGTACCGAAGATTATCATTCGCATAACACGGGTCGCCTTGATGTGGAAGGAATGAAACAATTGCTCTTAAAATTACGTTTCATCAGAGAAGATTTGGGTCTTGAACCAAGAGCTAAGTCAAAAGAAATCCGTAGTGAGTAATATACCTCCGCGTATCTCGCGTATCACGAGTATGATCTCTGAAAAAGATACGCGTAGATACACGTAATACGTGGAGAAGAAAAAAATGAAAATCCTAGTAACTGGCGCCAAAGGCTTCGTGGGCCGAAACCTCTGCGCTGAACTTAATAATATAAAAGAAGGTAAGGCCCGTTGTTATGGCGATTTGAAGGTCGATGCGATTTACGAATATGACATCGATAGCAAGCCGGAGGAGTTGGATGCTTATTGCCGTGACTGCGACTTTGTCTTCAACCTTGCGGGTGTCAATCGTCCTAAGGAACAAAGCGAATTCATGGAAGGCAATTTCGGTTTCGCCTCCACCTTGCTGGATACCTTGAAGAAATACAATAACCGTTGCCCGGTGATGCTGAGCTCATCCCAGCAGGCCTCATTGACAGGCCGTTTCGGGAACTCTGAATATGGTCGAAGCAAAAAAGCGGGGGAGGAGTTGTTCCTGGACTACGAAAGAGATTTTTTGAACACGAATTGCACGAATGACACGAATAAAGATTCGTTAGATTCGAGAGATTCGTGTTCAAAACAAAAGCCTCGTGTTCTGATTTACAGGTTCCCGAACCTCTTCGGTAAGTGGTGCCGGCCGAACTACAACAGTGCAGTAGCAACCTTCTGTAATAACATTGCCAATGACTTGCCAATCACAGTTAATGATCCAAGTGTAGAGCTGGAATTATTGTATATTGATGATTTGGTGGCGGAGATGATGGATGCCTTGCAAGGTAAAGAACATCGATGCGATTTCGATGGTTTGGGCGTGTTTCCTTTGGAAAAAGGAAAATACTGTTACTGTCCAGTGACCCACCATGTAAAATTAGGTGAGATCGTGGATTTGTTGTACCGTTTTTCGGAACAACCTAAGACGTTGATGATTCCTGAGATACCTGAAGGTAGTTTTGCTAAAAAACTATACTCCACGTATCTCTCGTATCTTCCTAAAGAGAAAGTGGCTTATCCGCTGAAAATGAATGTGGATCAACGGGGATCTTTCACTGAGTTGGTGCATTTAGCCCGTTGTGGTCAAGTTTCAATCAATATCAGCAAACCTGGAATCACCAAAGGACAGCATTGGCATCACAGCAAGTGGGAGCTTTTCATTGTGGTGAAAGGTCACGGTTTGATTCAAGAGCGCAAGGAAGGCACTGATGAGGTGATTGAATTCGAAGTCTCTGGCGACAACATCCAAGTGGTGCACATGCTCCCTGGTTACACGCATAACATCATCAACCTCTCCGACACCGAGGATTTGGTCACAGTCATGTACTGCAATGAAGTCTTCGATCCTGCTCACCCGGATACTTTCTTCGATCCTGTTTGAGGTCACGCGGAAATATTTTAGATTTCACACAGAAAACACAGAAAGCACAGAAAGTAGCGCGCCTTTGGCACGCTACCTGCCGGACAAATGACAGATAATGATATTACATATGAAATCCGTGGGGCCATTTATGATGTTTATAAGGCTCTTGGGCCGGGTTTATTGGAGTCGGTATATGAGGAGGCATTGGTTTTTGAGCTTGAGCAACGTGGCTTGACTGTTGAACGACAGAAGCATGTGCCCATTGTTTACAAAGGCAATGTTTTGAACACGGAGTTGCGACTTGACCTTTTTGTTGAAGACAGTGTTATTGTTGAAATCAAATCAGTCGAAGAAATGAAGAAGGTATTCGCAAAGCAACTGCTCACCTATCTGAGATTAATGGACAAGAGAGTGGGTCTGCTTGTTAACTTTAACACAGATGACATCCTTTCTTCAATGAAACGCATCGTGAATTAAAAGGCACACAAAATGTCACACTATAATGTCACACAGAAATCACAGAAATCGCAGAAAGAAAGATTTTTTTATAAATAATGGCGTGAGGAGCCGTTTGCCGCAAGGCAAACAAATTTCCGTGCTTTCTGTGCTTTCTGTGCGAAAAATTCTTTCTGTGTGATAATATATATCACTCAGTGTGAAATAGAAAAAAACAAATTGATATGGCATCATTTCAGAATAACGGAAAGTTGAAGCTTCTTATCATCGTAGGCACGCGCCCGGAGATCATCCGCTTGGCGGCGGTCATCAACAAATGCCGTCAGTATTTCGACACGATACTGGCGCATACCGGCCAGAACTACGACTATAATTTAAACGGCGTGTTCTTCAAGGACCTGAAACTTGCTGATCCTGAGGTTTATATGAATGCGGTGGGTAATGACTTGGGCGAGACTATGGGTAATATTATCGCCAAAAGCTACCAACTTATGGTAGAGATCAAGCCGGATGCAGTTCTCGTTTTGGGCGACACCAACTCGTGTCTTAGCGTCATCGGTGCCAAACGTCTTCATATCCCGATTTTCCACATGGAGGCTGGTAATCGCTGCAAAGATGAATGTCTGCCCGAAGAAACCAACCGCCGTATTGTAGACATTATCAGCGATGTGAATATGGCCTATAGTGAACATGCAAGAAGATACCTTGCTGATTGTGGACTCCCCAAAGAGCGCACATACGTTACAGGCAGCCCCATGGCAGAGGTGTTGCATAACAACTTGCAAGAAATTGAAGCATCCGACATCCACAAGCGTTTGAACCTTGAAAAAGGAAAATATATCCTTCTGAGCGCACACAGAGAAGAGAATATTGACACCGAAAAGAACTTCTTGAGTCTTTTCAATGCCATCAACGCTATGGCTATGAAGTATGATATACCTATTTTATATAGTTGCCATCCCCGTAGCCGCAAGCGTCTCGAAGCATCTGGTTTTAAACTCGATCCGCGAGTTATTCAACACGAACCTTTGGGTTTCCATGACTACAACTGTTTGCAGATGAACGCTTTCGCTGTGGTTTCAGATAGCGGTACTCTCCCAGAAGAATCCAGTTTCTTCACCAGCGTCGGTCACCCGTTCCCTGCCGTTTGTATCCGTACCAGTACCGAGCGCCCCGAAGCCTTGGATAAAGGCTGTTTCTTTATTGCAGGCATCGACACTGACAGTCTCTTGCAAGCCGTGGATTGCGCTGTTGAGATGAACAAAAACGGCGATCATGGTATTCCGGTTCCGGATTATGTGGATGAGAACGTAAGTACTAAAGTGGTGAAGATCATTCAAAGTTACACAGGGATTGTGAACAAGATGGTCTGGCGAAAATAGGCTCCACGTATCTCAAGTATCACAAGTATATCTTGATTTAAAGATACGTGAAAATCCGTGTGATACGTGGAATTTGTAAAACATGCTGATTGACATTAACCTCCTTGATGAGTTGACCGAGCAGGCAAAAGCCGCTCCGCGTCTTCGGATGAATCTTGACCTGAGAAATACGCCGGAGGATCATTCTCAACGGATGCTGAACGCTATGGAACCCGGGACATTGATGCCCATCCATCGTCATTGCAACAGTTCTGAGACTGTGGTGGTGTTGAGAGGAAAGGTGAGATGGAACTATTACAATGACCAAGGCGAGATCACCGATTCGTTTTTAGTGGAGGCTAACAGCAGTCTTTTGGGCCTCAGCGTCCCGAAGGGACAATGGCATTCTTTGGAGAGTTTAGAGTCAGGAACGGTGATTCTGGAGACAAAAGATGGGCTTTGGGAGCCTTTGACAGAAGATAATATTTTAAAATTAGAGCATAAATAATCATGAATATTGCAGTAGCAGGTACCGGTTATGTGGGTCTTAGTATTGCCACCTTGTTAGCCCAGCACAACCATGTAACAGCGGTTGATGTGATTCCCGAGAAAGTGGAGATGATCAACCGGAAGAAATCCCCCATTCAGGACGAGTATATCGAGAAATATCTTGCGGAAAAAGATCTTGATTTGACGGCTACCCTCGATGGGGCAAAAGCTTATAAAGATGCTGAGTTTGTGGTCATCGCGGCTCCTACTAATTATGACCCTCAGAAGAATTTCTTCGACACTTCACATGTGGAGGAGGTGATTGACTTGGTGTTGAGTGTGAATCCCGATGCGGTGATGGTGATTAAGAGTACCATCCCGGTGGGTTATACCCGCAGCCTTTATGTGAAATACGCTGCTAAGGGCGTGAAGAAGTTCAACCTTTTGTTTTCACCCGAGTTCTTGAGGGAGAGCAAGGCATTGTACGATAACCTCTATCCCAGCCGCATTATCGTGGGTTACCCCAAACAGATTGATGGTTTTGATGAAGAAAACGAAGCCATTAAGAAGGTTGTCAGTGTTGATCTTGAGGAGAAAGCCAAGTCATTCGCTCATCTGTTGCAACAAGGGGCTATCAAAGAGGATGTGCCAGTGCTTTTCATGGGCATGAAGGAAGCCGAGGCGGTGAAGCTCTTTGCCAATACGTATCTTGCACTTCGTGTGAGTTATTTCAATGAATTGGATACTTACGCCGAGGTGAAGGGTCTCGATACCCAAGCCATCATTGACGGCATCTGCCTCGATCCGCGTATTGGAAGTCATTATAACAACCCGAGTTTCGGCTATGGCGGCTATTGCCTGCCAAAAGATACCAAACAGTTATTGGCGAATTACGAAGACGTTCCGGAAGATCTCATCCGGGCTATTGTTGAGAGTAACCGTACTCGTAAGGACTTCATTGCTGACCAGGTGTTGAAGAAAGCCGGTTATTACGATTATTTTGATCAAGGACAATATAATGCTGCTAACGAAAAGCGCTGTGTCATTGGCGTTTATCGTTTGACTATGAAGTCGAACAGCGATAATTTCCGTCAGTCCTCCATTCAGGGTGTGATGAAGCGTATTAAAGCCAAAGGGGCGGAGGTGATTATCTATGAACCCACCTTGGAAGATGGAACAACCTTCTTTGGCAGCGTGGTGGTGAATGATCTTGACAAGTTCAAGACCCAAAGTCAGGCCATCATCGCCAACCGCTACGACAGCTGTCTGGACGATGTGAGGGAGAAGGTTTATACCAGAGACATTTTCAAGAGGGATTAAGGAGCGCATTTGGATGTTCAACAAAACTGATCCATCTATTTTTGAAGGGCCATGGGGTTTTGAGAAGACCGTACATGCAGTGCTGGGCCTCTGCAAAATCCTCAATTGTTATGCTCCCAAGTTGACGCTTGAGGATTTGAAGAACGACCCGCGCTGTTCGAGAATCCCAGACTTGAGTCTTGAGGTGGTGCAGCAGGTCATTAAAGACGTTGAAGCCAAGTTGTGGCGTGGTGTGACCCCATTCGAGAACGAGGTGATTTTTCATACGGGTCCGCATCACGACGATATAATGCTGGGCATCATGCCCCTCATCATCCGACAGTTGCGCTCTCCTTCCAACCAGGTGCATTTTGCCATCATGACTTCAGGTTACCATTCGGTCACCGATAAGTTTTTGTTGGATGCCTTGAACGACACGTTAGATTACCTGTATCAAGGCCGTATTGAGATGGTGAGTTATCCCGATTTCTTTGAACAGGGGTATCGTTTCAAGCAGGAGAAGGACATCCATCATTATCTCGACAATGTCGCGCGCAAGAACCCTGATGAGATGAGACGTGGCTTTTGTCATCGCATCCTTCGTGATGCTGTTGGTTTGTGGCATTTGAAGAGTGTGGAGGAAATCGAAGATAGGCTTGAGAAAGAGATACGTGCTTTACGCATGTCATTACCGAATAGCCCGGAGATACAACAGCTCAAGGGTCAGATTCGTGAGTTTGAGGAAGAACTCGTTTGGGCGTACGCTGGAACGGCTTTGGATCATGTCCATCATCTGAGACTGGGTTTGTATCATGAACAGGGAGCCCCTCAAGGATCATGGAAGCCTGACTTGGATCGAGATGTCATGCCCATTCTCAATCAGCTTCGTTCATTGAAGCCAACAGTGATCACGGTAGCTATGGACTGGGTCGGTTTGGGTCCCAATACACATTACAAGGTGATGTGTTCCATTGCTGAGGCTGTCAAACGTTGGGGTGAGGAATCCGACCTTAGCAGGTTGAGGATTTTCGGTTATCGCAACGTATGGTCAACATATCATCCAGCTGAAGCCAATGTGTATGTGCCTGTTTCGCTTAATTCGTTTGCCGTCTTTGAGAAGGCTTTTAAGGACAGTTATCTGACGCAAGTCAAAGCCGAGTTCCCTAATCCCGATTTCGACGGACCGTTCAGCGAGCTGTCGGAGAGCATCTGGGTGAAACAATATAAAGACATCCAGTTCCTCCTCGGAAAGGACTTCTTCTATGAGAACTCACATCCGCTCATTCGTGCCACGCACGGACTTCTTTTTTTGAGACAGATGAGTGCTGAGGAGTTTGTTGATGAAGTAAATTGTTAAAATGAAATATAGTCTTTTGATTTGCATCCTATTGATGGTGTCCTCGTTGGATAGTTGTGCTTCAGTAAAAGGTAACGATAGTGCGCCTTTCTCTGACTATCTTACACCTTTGATGTTTGGAGCGAAAGGGGACGGTAAGCATGATGACACTGAGGCGTTGCGTAAGGCATTATATGAGTCAAATCAAAAAGGCAAAGTGTTGTATTTCCCATCAGGTTATGACTTCAAAGTGACGGGAACATTGAATTATTATAATAAGGAGTACCAATCCTATACGTTGAATATGATGGGTTGCATCCCGATTAAAAAAGGTTCTTACGTTCCCGAGAAGTTTGGAGGTATATCTGTGGAGAAAGGGGTTTCCTTATTTAAGTCTGCTGCTATGAGTGGTAGTATTGAACGGGTTTGTGTAACCGGGAAGCGTGATTTAAGTGTCCGTTTTTTCGATCATTGTGAATGCAAAGGACTTGTAATCCATGGATGTAACATTTCAAATTTTGGGGTGTTGTTTAGCGATACGCCTGTGCATAAGGTTAGCCAAATCACGCAAAATACTTTTTTGACTTTGTTTTATTTTGCGAAGAATGAAGATACATCAAGCGGTTTGACGGACTCCACCATCTCTTTGAATTATATCAATGGAGGTATGGAGCAGAACGACAATTCTTGTTTTGAATGGGCTTATTATAATGGGTCGATTGTGTCAGAAAACTTCATTGATTATTATAGGACGATTTATTATCCCAAAGCCACAAAGACGCAGACTTTTGTAGGCCCATTGAGTTATTCAAATCAATATCAGGTGTTCCGTTATTTTTATGCTGCTGGCAGCGACAATCTGCAATCGATTACCTTTATGTCCAATGCGGATTCATTCAATTGGAATGATCCAGTTACCCTTGAAAAGCTTCAGCTTTATAAGCCATTGACATATCAAGGGAAAGATGGCAAAATGTATGAGATGCCACCATACGTAGCTATCTGTCATTCTGCTTGGAATATCTCGATTCAGAATGCCAAGGTGGAGCGTAACATGAAGTCATTGGTATTTATTCATTCAGGGCTGACAGAGTACGAACAGAATCGCTTTGAAGTTTCATTTGTGGGAAACAATCAATATAAGAAAGGACAGATCAACTATAGAGAAGGGGATGCCAAACCATTTTATAATAATGGTAAGTATCTTCAAAACGAGGTGCAAATTGAAGGGATTGTGGAAGAGTTGGATGCCCTGCCCAATCTTTCTGTTGGCTGGACTTCTTCGTATCATGGGCGCACAGTTCAAGTGAAGGGTCAGCGTTATAAGGCTGAGAATGTTTATGACGGGAAGAAGTGGAAGTCGGAATGGAAACGAATGTAATAAAAACTAAAAGATAAAAAATGAAATTTACAATTATTGGTTGCGGCAACTCTGGCCTTATCCATGCCGCCAAATTATACGAAAAAGGCCACAAAGTAGCTTTGTTGAAGACTTCCAATACCAATGGAAGATATTTTGACATTATCCAAGAAGAAAAAAGCTTCAAAGTAAAAGATGACACCATCCAAGGTAATGGCCGTGAATACGTTGTCAAGCCTTCGTTGATTACAAGAGATGTAAAGGATGCCATTGAGTTTGGCGATGTGATTATGGTGACAACCACTACATTACAACATGAATTTGTTGCCCAATTGATTGCTCCCCATGTTAGGGATGGGCAAACCATTATTTTGGTTCCTGGTTATATGGGTAGTCTCATCTTTAAGAAGTACATTGATAAGGATGTCACTTATAGCGAATGGGAGACTACTGCATACAATGGCCGTATTGTCAACAATGAATATGTTAGGATTTCGTTCTATAATCCCCGTAATGCCATTTCTGTGTTGCCGGTGAGTCGTTCACAGCAGGTGTTGGATGTCCTTTCGAACTGCTTCGACAACACTAAATATACTCGCAAGCACATCCTTGAATCGGCATTCCACAATCCCAACATGATTGTGCATCCGATTGGCATTCTTTTCTCTGCTTCGCGTATCGAATACAGCAATGGCGAATTTTGGATGTACCGAGAGGCATTTACGCCGTCTGTAGTTAATGTTATTAAAGCATTTGATGTACAGAAAAACAAGGTGCTGCAAGCCTTTGACTGCGAACCATTGGATTATTTTGAGGCCGCCAAGTGGCGCAATGAAGAAGACTTGAACATTGATGCCATGGCCGTGTTCCGCTCGTTTGCTGATTCAAGCAACAAGGGGCCTTCATTTATTAACCATCGTTATTTGCTTGAAGATGTGCCAATGGGTTTGGGTCTTTATATTTCCATAGCCAAATTGGTGGGAGTTGATACCTCCATCCAAGAAGGCATTGCATCGCTTGCATCAGCATTATTGAACAAAGATTTAAAATCTGGAGCAAGGACAATTCAATATCTATTAGGGAAGGATGAAGTTTCTGTTGAAGATATAAAACAAGCAATTACAGAATAAGATAATGTTCCGCAAATATCCCGTCGGCATACAGAGCTTTGAAACCATTCGCCGCGACGGGTACATCTATATCGACAAGACTCCACTGATCTATAAGATGATTAGTGAAGGCAAGCCCTATTTCCTAAGCCGTCCGCGTAGGTTTGGCAAGTCGTTATTGTGTTCCACCTTGGCTGCGGTTTTCGAAGGGCGTCGTGAACTTTTCGGCGCTTTTACGACTGATGACGGTATTGAACAGCCGCAACGGGAAAGGAACGGAATATCACCGAGTGGATTGCGCGGCTGTGTTAATTATTTGTAGTTTTGCAAACAGATAAAACCGAAGAGAAATATGAATGTTCAGTTTGATAAGGAAAAGTCACTTAATGCATTGCTTTATGTGGCCAATCGGGTGCAACGCAAGGATTTCCATAAGATATTCAAGATCATATACTTCGCCGATCGTCAACATCTTGCCGATTGGGGACGCCCCATCACAGGCGACACTTATATCGCCATGGAAGCCGGTCCGGTGCCGTCGCGGCTTTACGACATGTTGAAGATTGTTCGCGGTGACTCATATCTGCCCGACACAGAAGGCTTAGGTAAGTATTTCCAGGTGGAGCACTGGATGTACGTGCGTCCTTTGCAGGATGCCGACCTTCACAAACTCTCTGCCAATGAGCAGGAGGCAATGTCAGAAGCTATCGAAAAATATGCAGCTCTTTCATACGATGAAATCAAGGAAAAGTCGCATGATGTGGCATGGCGTTCAACTGCTCGCGATTTTTCCATTAGCTGGGACAATATCGCTCGCGAGGCCGGACTTGATAGCGAAGAACTGGAGTGTGTCAACGAATTCTCTAGACTTGAGGCAGCCCTCAGTTAATCTCGACTACAATGTCAGATAATAATACGTTAGATCTAGCTGGCTTGCGCGATTTGGCTATAGTTCCTGGAGCGGTGTTTATTGGGCCTTGGGCCGGTATTGACCACGAGAAGTTTCTCATTGTAGCCGGGGTATCAGAAGACCGCATCTTGGTATGTACCGTATTGATAAATTCCGAGATAAATCAATACATACTGAAGCGTCCGCGGATGCATTCTTGTCAGGTGGAACTGAAGAGAGACAACTATGATTTTCTTAGTCATGACTCTTATGCGAACTGCGCGCAACCTATCAAGGCGAAAATTGACCTCTTTGTGGTGGATGACATGAAGTATTGCGGCATACTGAATGAAGCCGACCTGATCCAAGTGCAGCAGCGTATCATCGCTAGTGGTAACATGACTGTCGAAGAGATGAACACCTTTTTTGGAAAGAAGTGATTTCTTGACAAACACTAGGGAAAGTATCGCACAGGCTTAATTCTAGAAAGCTATCAACTCTAAACTATCAACTTAAACGCAAACCCTCAACATAAACCATAGTTAATTACACAAATTCTTTCTTTAGCTTCAAGCCGCGAACTTATTGTGTCATTGTCACCAAGCCTAATGCTTACGGCTTGTAGCTAAAATACAAATCCCCTAACTAAAAAATGCCACAAAATAACCTAAAACAAAAAGCCGCCTCCGGTATGGTGTGGACAGCGTTGCAGAAGTACTCGACGATGTTCATCCAGTTTATTTCGGGTATCATTCTGGCACGTTTGCTTACGCCTTACGATTATGGGTGTATAGGAATGTTGTCCATTTTCATGGTGTTGGCTGAAGCTTTCATTGAAGGAGGTTTTGGTTCTGCTTTGATACAGAAGAAACAACCTACTCAAGAAGACTATTCCACCATTTTCTGGTGGAATCTTGGTATGGCGCTTTTGATGTATGTCATTTTGTTTGTAAGCGCACCTGCTATTTCGCGGTTCTATGACATTCCTTTACTTTGTGATGTATTGCGGGTACAGGGATTAGTGCTATTCATTTATGCCTTTAATATTGTTCAAAGGAACCAACTAAGGAAGAAATTGAATTTTAAAGTATTGTCAATTGTGACAATCATTACATCAGTGACTTCATTGGTGGTAACTGTCTTTATGGCATACAAAGGCTTCGGTGTTTGGGCTTTGGTGACGCAAAATTTGATTACAGGAGCCATTCCTGCTTTTGTGTTTTGGTTTTTTGTCAAATGGAGACCAATATGGATATTTTCGAAAAAGTCATTTAAAGAATTGTTCAGCTTTGGTGTTTATATGTTTTTAACCCATTTGGTTAATAAATTTGGAGCAAAAATTTCCCAATTACTCATCGGGAAAATCTATAGTCCAGCAACGTTGGGTTATTTTACTAAAGCTGCTAATACGGAGAGCCTTGCATCTTCCAGCATTTCATCAATTATGACTCAAATCACATATCCTTTGTATGCCCAAGTTCAAGATGATAGAGCTGCATTAGGTAATATGATAAAAAGACTAACCTCTTCTATTGCATATATTACATTCCCATTAATGTTTGTTTTAATGTTAACTGCAAGGCCTATTTTTATCCTATTGTATTCAGAGAGGTGGGTGGCTAGTATTCCTTATTTTCAGGTGCTTTGTTTGGTTGGGCTTGCGGAATGTTTGCAAGCTGTTAATACCCAATCAATTGCTGCCATTGGAAAGAGTAAAACAATGTTTGTTTGGGCGTTGTTAAAACGTACTTTGGGAACAACGCTTGTTGTTGGTGGTCTGTTTTTATGGGGAATGAAAGGGTTATTAATTGGTTATGTGCTGTATAACTGGTTTTGTTATTTTGTGAATATTGGTTTGGTTTCTAAGCATATTGGTTATCATTGGAAACAGCAATTGCTGGATTTATTGCCAATGGGAATAGCATCAGTGGTTATTGCAGTTATTTGCTATTTTGGGATTGGATATTTTAATCTTAATATGTATTTGGACGGAGTATTGAAGTTCTTCCTTTATGTTATATTGTATTTGTGTTGGTCATTTGTTTTCAAGCCAGAATCATACTTATATACATTAAGTATTGTTCCTTCAAAATTTAAGTTTTGGGAAAAGTTTAACAAAAGAAATAGATAATATCATGAGTTCTTATAATGAAAAAAGGATTATGGTTGTTTGTGGAGGGTTTTCGTCTGAAAGGGAAATCTCTCTACGAAGCGGCAAAGCAGTTTTTGATGCTTTGCAAAAAAAAGGTTATATCAATGCGTTTCTTTTTGACTTGACTAGAGAAAACGCAGGAAAAATCATAGAGATAAGGCCTGACATTGTATTCATTGCCCTTCATGGGAAAGGAGGAGAGGATGGTTGTATCCAGGGTCTTCTTGAGTTAGCTGGTATTCCATATACTGGTCCTGGTGTTGGTGCTAGTGCGGTATGTATGAACAAGATTTTCACAAAACAAGTGCTTAATGATGCCGGTTTACCCACAGCGAAGTTTTCGGTGCTGAGAAAAGACGAATGCAAGGACTTTGTCAAGCATTCACAAATATTGATTGAGAAAATAGGTCTTCCAATGGTATTAAAGTCTCCTTGTCAGGGTTCAAGTATCGGAGTGGTGATTGTAAAGCAAGAAAGCGAAATGATTCCAGCAATGCAAGAGGTTTTTAAATATGGTGACCACTTGTTGGCAGAACAGTTTGTGGATGGGACTGAAATCACATTACCTATTATGGGAAATGAAGAACTGACAGTGCTTCCAGTCATTGAAATCACTTCCGAGCGAGAATTCTATGATTATACCTCCAAATATACTCCAGGTTTGTGCCATCATATTATTCCTGCGTGTATTGATTCCGTTACAGAGAAACAAGTCAAAGAAATCGGAGAGAAGGCCTACCATGTGCTCAATTGTTGTGGATTGGCACGAATTGATTTTATTATCGACAAAATTAAAGGTCCGATGATTATTGAAGTCAATACTTCTCCTGGAATGACAGATATGAGTTTATTCCCCGATGCCGCCCGATATGTTGGTATATCCTACGAAGAATTGGTGGAGAGGATATTGTTGTATGGATTTGCAACTCGACGGGATTTGTTGGATTAAATTTGAAAAAAATATTCGTTAGTCAAATTTTTGGTGTCGGATTATGGAAGTTCATGCCAATCAAATAGAGAAACGGTCATGGGTTGAGGTTGATTTGTCGCAAATAAGGATGAATTATTTGCTGTACAAGAAGGCATTAAAGCGTGATGCTTCTATCATGGCAGTTATCAAAGCGGATGCATACGGACATGGGGATGTGCAAGTGGCACGACTTCTGTCTGATTTGGGATGCACCATGTTTGCCGTATCCAACATTGATGAGGCTGTCGGATTAAGAGAGGCTGGTATCAAAGGAGAAATACTGATATTAGGATATTCCTCTCCATTTTATGCAAGGACACTTTTCGAATTGGATTTGACCCAGGCAATTGTCTCGGAAGAGTATGCACAGCAGTTGGCCGATACTGGCTTACGGATAAAATGCCAATTCGCAATTGACACAGGGATGAATCGTATCGGCATAGATGCCGATGAAGCTTCCGACTGTGAAAGAATAATTAGGTCATTTGTCCATACGCTTAATATAACTGGCTTGTTTACGCATCTCTGTGTGGCAGACAGCAATAAAGAATCGGATAAAAAGTTCACATTGTTGCAATTCTCGAAATTCAAAGACGTTGTTTCTCGTGTATCTGATTTAAAATTACCATATATTCATTGCTGTAATTCTGCAGCAGGTATCAAGTACCTTGACAACACTTCTTTTTTTGATGGCATTGGTAGTATTGTTAGGTTAGGGATAGTGATGTATGGGTTAAAGCCTAGTGATGATATTGAAATACCACAAGGAATAACCCCCCCACTAACCTGGAAATCTGTTGTTTCTATGGTTAAGAGGGTGCATGTGGGAGAAACCATTGGGTATGGAAGGACGTTTAAGGTGGAAAGAGAGTCGGTCATTGCAACAGTGGCGACAGGTTATGCTGACGGGTTTAATCGTAGGTTGTCAAACAAAGGTTTTGTTTTGATAAACGGATGCAAAGCACCAATCGTTGGCAATATTTGCATGGACCAGACATTGGTGGATGTGACGGATATTCCAGAAGTTAAAATGGGTACACATGCAGTGCTTTTGGGTTCTAATGGCAGCATTACTTTTTCGGCTGATGATATGGCTCACATGTTGGGAACTATAGGTTACGAGGTGACATGTGATATTTCGAAAAGAGTTCAGAGATTTTATTCTGGTAGTTATTTACATCTTTAAACAATTTCCGTTTTTCTATTGAGTATTTATTCATCACAAATAGTTTTACTTATGTCAACTATTAAAAAAGAAATAGTTAATAAAGTCGCAGAGTGTGTAAGGCGATTGAGAAGTCCAAAGAAGTATAAATCATTAGAATTTCTCTGTAATTATTTGGGTGCGGATGTGCAGTTGAATGACAAGGCACAGTCGATGAAAAAAATGATTGTGACACAAATTACCACAGTTACTGCTGCGCGCTTTAAAAAAGCCAATATTTGCCTTTTTTATAGGAATCCTGTCCACGGTGAATATGGCATGGAAGACTTAAATCGAGCAAAAAAGAAAGGTGCCTCCGTGTTTATCACGGACAAGTCATTTGATAGTGTTCCTTGTATTGTTTCGAACAATCCATTGGAGATATATGCCAGATTGTGCCGTTACTACAGAGATTTATCTAAAGTATCAGTCACAGCAGTTTCAGGTAGTATTGGGAAAACTACTGTAAAAAACATGATTGCCTCGGTATATTCAACAAAATATAGGATTACATATGCAAAAGAAAACCAAAATGCAAAGTCTGCGGTTGGATTTGCTGTACAGCATATTTCGCCAAGAGTTGAAAAAATGATACAAGAGGTTGCGGAAAGTGAACCAGGTGAATCGCAATATATGTCCATGATGTTGAATTCTAATGTGTATGTGATGACTACAATCGATCAATCTCATTTGGAATTGTTTGGAAATGCTGATAAAATTGTGGAAGAGGTGTGCTCTTTTACCAAAAATATGCCATTAAACGGGAAAGTTGTTGTCAATAGCGATGAATTTGAGAGATATGATCTTTTGAACGGAAGAACCGTAATAAAAGTATCTAATAGAGATGTAAATGCCGATTTTTATTCCGATAGTATCAATATCGATGAGACTGGATTGTCGTTCTACGTAAATGTAAAAAAGGAAGGAACTCGATATCTTGTGAGACTTAATAATATCTATGCGGTTCATAATGTTCAGTGTGCATTATTGGCTTTTGCGGCAGGCTATTGTGAGGAGGTAGAACCTGAAAAGATAATTAAAGGTTTGGCTGAGTACAAAACCGAAGGGGTCCGTCAAAACATAATGAGAACAACAGACGGAGTCGTTGTGTATGCTGATTGTTATAATGCTGTTGCACGTTCTATGAAATCCGCCATCGATGCTTGTGATATAATTCCAGTAAAAGGGAAACGGATTGCGGTGTTAGGAGATATTGAAGAGGTGGGAGATATGTCGGAGGTCATGCACAAAGAAATCATAGAATATGTCAATTCATCAAAATTTGACGCATTGATGTTGATTGGTGAAAAAATGAAAAAAGCCAACGAGACTTCAATTGTAAGAAATACTCTTGAGGTTGATTGGAGTGCTTCAATCGATGAATTGGCAAAAAAAATAAAAGAAAAGGCAAAAAGTGGTGATTTGGTGCTGTTCAAAGCAAGTCATTCGGGTAATCTTGATAAATGTATCGTTATGATATGGCCAGAATTGCGAAATGTTTGCTTAACGGATAGGCAAAAGGAATACGACAAATGGGTGACAAATAGTTTATTCTATTAAAGAGAGGGTAATATCGGTATAAAAAATATGAGTAAAGCGCGTTTGTTTTTTACTGGAGACTTTTGCTCCAAACCATCAACTTCATTTATCACGCTAAGTGATGAATTAAAAAGAGTCTTATCATCTTGCGATTGTCGAATTGTAAATTTTGAGGTTCCGTTAAAACCAGAAATTGAGCTTCCTCCAAGGAAGGACGAAAGGTTCTTTCAGAATGATGATGCCCCTCAGTTTCTTCGCAATCTTGGTTTCGATTTGTTTTCCATAGCGAATAATCATGCTTTTGATTGGGGCGAAGAAGGGTTTAAGAAGACAAAAGCGGCTTTGGGTGAGGCTTCTTTTGGAGCGGGAGCATATGAAGAAGCTTATCAGGTAAAAGAAATTGAGATTAACGGAATAAAAATAGGTTTCTTGGCCTTGTCTTTCGCTGTATATACATGGCCGTTGCAAGATACAGAAAAGCGTGAGGGATTGGGCTGCGCCTATCTCAATGACCTACAAGTTAATCATATCATAATTGAGGCAAAAAAAAGACTGGATTATTTGTTTGTGTTGCCTCATGATGGTATTGAATATATAGACGCTCCTATGCCAGAGACTATTGCAAGATATAGGGATTTTATTGACTATGGAGCAGATGGCGTTTTTGGCGCACATCCGCATTGTCCACAGGGTTGGGAAGAATACAAAGGGAAACCCGTTTTTTACAGTTTAGGGAATTTCTTTTTCAACAGTAAAAAGGACACATTGTATCGGGCTACAAATAGGCCACATTGGTACGAAGGTCGGTGTGTGGTATTGAGCATTGATAACCATCAATTGTCATGGGAGGTAATCAACACACGCAATGTTGACAATATTGCACTTGAGATAGACCATAGTGTGGAATCTACTCGCCATAATGAATATGTTTGTGGCTTATTGACCAATGAGCAGGCATATAATGAATATATATCCCCTATTATCCACAAACAAGTGGACTCATATTTGAGCAAAATGAACGTTATGTTCCAACCCAAATCTTTAAAGCAAGCACTAAAGGCTTTAAGAAATTGTTTATTTGGGAAAAATAAAAACGCAGGTGCCGTGTCTAACAATAAAGACTTGTTGTACCTATTCAGGAATGATTTGAGAAGAGCTCAAATGTTGAGGTTTTTGCTTGGAAGAATAAAGTAATAATACATATCGATGAGAATTAAAACTAAAATTCAAAATAGTCTTTTTGTTGAAAAATATATCAAACAAGTCAACGAAAGTTATAAGAAACTGCCTCATAAAGTAGAACTGACTAAAGAGCAGGAACAAGAAATCCAGGACTTTTATGTGCCTTTGGTGGGTTATAAAGTTCCGACAGATTGGCATCGCTATTTTTATGCTCGCACAGGTTTGTTTTCGGTAAAATACATTCCAACAAGTTTGTATAGGCTGGAACTGACTGGTCGATTGAACAAACTGCCATGGTGTGTGCCTTTCTCGGACAAAAACCTGAACGACATCGTGCTCCCTGATATGAAGCAGCCGCACACTTACCTGAAGAACAGGAACGGCTATTTCTATGTTGAAAATAAAGCTGTATCCTTGGATGACGCTGTTTCAAGATGTGGAAATATTGGGGATGTGATTATCAAGCCGACGCTCGCCTCTCATGGAGACGGAGTGAAAAAGTTGCACATACAGAATGGTATTGTAGATGACAAGGGCACAAATCTTAAGGATTTATTAGTGAAGTATGGCAAGGATTTCCTGATACAAGACCTTGTTAAGCAACATCAAGCCATGAGCGCTCTGAATCCCGATTCAATCAATACGATAAGAATTGTGACTTATCGTAAGGGAATGGAAGTGTTTGTTCTTTATGCCGCAATAAGGATAGGAAGGAAAGGACAGGCTATTGATAATGAATCAGCCGGAGGAATTAGCACAAAAATCAACCTGGATGGTACGTTGTGTAGGTTTGCATACGGGGCTCCTGGTCAAGATAAGATAGAACTTACGGATACTGGAGTGAAATTGGAAGGGTATCAAGTGCCTTCATTTGAAAAAGCTTTGGCAATAGTGAAAGAACAGCATTTGAATCTCCCATTTCAGGATCTGGTGGGCTGGGATATTAGTATTGATGAAGTGGGAGATCCCGTGATGTTGGAATGGAACACTACTCCCGAACTTAGCCAGTCGGCAGTTGGACCTGCTTTTGGAGACTATACCGAAATGGTGGTAAAAGATGCTATGAGCAGACCCAATTCTCGAAAGGGAGATCCGACCTATCGTATGTTGGAGCCGGTTTATACCAAGACTGCTATAAAATACTATTTGCATAGATTGTTAAAGTAATCAGGAGCCGTAAGGTTTATACATGAGGAAAATCAGTTTGTTTTTTGCGGGCGACTTCTGCTCCAAGCCGTCAACTTCATTGATCACAGTGTCCGATGATTTGAAGCAGTTAATTCAAAGCTGTGATTTGAAAGTTGTGAATTTTGAAGTGCCTTTGAAACCCGATGTCGAATTGCCACTTCAACGTTATGAGCGTTTTTGGCAGCATGACGATGCACCTGGTTTTCTAAGAAAGCTTGGCTTTAATTTGTTTTCTTTGGCCAATAATCATGCCTTTGATTGGGGCGATGAGGGATTGAAGAAAACAAAATCAGTATTTGGCGATCTTTCTTTTGGTGTTGGATCGTATGATGAAGCATATAGAGTAAAGGTTTGTGAAGTAGACGGTGTCAAAATCGGTTTTCTTGCCCTTACTTATGCCGCCTATACAGGGGTCTTTGACGATGTGGTTCATCATGAGGGGCTGGGGTGTGCTTATATTAATGACCTTCGGGTCAATCATGATATCATTGCGGCAAAAAAAGAAGTGGATTATTTATTCGTTCTGCCCCATGACGGAATAGAGTATATCGATGTTCCTTTGCCCGAAATTATCGCTCGTTATAGGGATTTCATCGATTATGGTGCTGATGGTGTTATAGCCAGTCATCCTCATTGTCCGCAGGGATGGGAGGAGTACAAGGGGAAACCGATTTTCTATAGTCTTGGTAATTTCTTTTTCAACAGCAAAGAAGATACGCTATATCGTGCATGGAACAGACCTCATTGGTATGAGGGAATGTGCGTTCAAATTGATCTTTTCGACAAGCATATCAGTTTTACTATTTATAATACACGGAATATTGATAATATATCTCTTGTGCTTGATGATGGGCGTGAGAGGGATGAACACAATCAAAAGCTATGTTCCTATTTGCATAATAAGGAATTGTATTTGAATTATCTTAAGGAGCAATGCAAAATACTGTCGGTGGATCAGGAAATGCCAATTATTGACGGATCGATGTTCCCAAAGTCGTTGATGTCATACACCAAGCAAACAGTGAAAAATTTGATAAAGATTGTTAGAAGGCAGGAGGTTTCCAATGCCTTTTCCTTGCAGACTTTGTTAAGAAATGACACAAGGAGAAACGTTTTGCTGAGAACATTGAAAAATAAGTAATTAAAAAGAAAAGGGTTATTTAAATATTAATATCATGTTCGGAAAAATAAAAAAAGTATTTGATCTTTACAACAAGTATAAAACTGGTCAGGTGCAAGAGCGATATATAAAAAAATCGTTGAACGGATTAAAGGACAAGAAAACATTGACTAAAGATCAAAAGCATGAAATACAAGAATATTATAAAGGATTGATTGGAAAAAAAATTTCATTGACTTGCCATCAATACTTTTATTCTCGTTCCGGGGTTTATTCGAAAAAATATGTTCCGACTTATCTTTATCATACCGATATCATAGGTAAAGCTAATATGATGTCTTATAGGGATGCTTTGGCCGATAAGAATATGTGTGATATTATTTTGCCCGATGTCAAACATCCGAAGACTATTCTGAAAAACAGGAATGGTTATTATTATTGGGACGGCGAGCCGGTAACAAAAGAAGAAGCGGTCAGCCGTTGTCAGAATATTCACAATATGCTGATCAAACCCTCATTAGGGAAACATGGTAACGGAGTAAGGAGTTTGGAAGTAACCGATGGCGTTACGAATCACGACGGAGCTACAATTGAACAAGTATTCGATGCCTATAAAAAAAATTTCCAAATCCAAGAGCGTTTGAAGCAACATGAGCGAATGAGCGCTTTGAATCCGACATCGGTGAACACTATCAGGATTTTAAGCTACCGTTCGGGCATGGAAGTATTAATCGTATATGCTGTGGTGAGGATTGGTAGAAAAGACCAGGTGATTGACAACCAAAGTGCAGGTGGCATGAGTGCCAATATCGACAAGAACGGTAAGTTGGAAAAATATGCTTACGGCGGATCGGTTGAAGACAAGATTACACAAACAGATTCAGGAGTGGTGCTGGAAGGCTATGAGATTCCTTCTTACGACAAGGTGCTGGAAACCGTGAAGAGGCTGCATTTCCAAATGCCATTCTTTGATCTTGTAGGTTGGGATATGGCAGTGGATGAAGTAGGTGATCCCGTTATTCTTGAATGGAACGCGAATACGGGATTAAGTCAGTCTGCTTTTGGTCCTGGATTGGGCGATTATACGGAAAGAATCATTAGTGAATTATGGCCAAGACAGAATAATTACAATAGGAATTGGTAAATTATTTCAATATGTATTAATATGAATATTAAACAGAAAATCAGTGATATTGGAATCGTACAAAATTTAATTGATAAGATTGCTTATCAGCGGATTATCGATTATCGTGCCTTACCCGAAGAGAAACGTGTTGAGTTGATGATGGATCGCTATGAGGAAAAGTTTGGGTATCGTTTTGATATAAAGCATCCAAATACCTATACGGAAAAAATACAATGGTATAAGGCTTATTATACTGGGGATGGACATTTGGATAGGATTGTGGATAAACACTTGTTTAAACAATATGTGAAAGAAAAACTTGGTGAAGGTTATACGATTCCTTTGATTGGAGTATGGACAGATATCAAGGAGTTGGAGAAAGATTGGGTAAATTTGCCTGAAGAGTTCTGCTTGAAATCAAATGCCAAGGATGCTGGTAGATGGGTTGAAATAATCCATAATAGGTCAGAGGTGGATTTTAAAAAGAAGAAAAGAGACTGGTCAAAATGGTTGCAGGTGAAGTGGACTTTAATTAATGGTTTGACAGTTGCTTATTACAATTGTACGCCAAAAATTTTGGCCGAACAGTATGTCGAAAACGTCAAAGACCAACTGTATGATTATAAAATAATGTGTTTTGACGGGCAACCGTTTTGTGTTGAAGCTGCTATGGAACGGTTTGGTAGTACGGGGCCGTCATTTACCTTTTATGACCTGAATTGGAATAAGTTGGACGTTACTTCAGGGCATCATCCCAATTTAGATGTGCCTCATCCACATCATTTTGAAGAAATGTTGGAGATTGCCAAGGTGTTGTCAAAAGATTTCCCACATGTTAGAGTGGATTTCTTTGATACCGAAGACAAACTTTATGTGGCTGAGTTGACGTTTTTCACCGGAGGTGGATATTCCTATTATGATCCACAGTCATTCAATGTACAAATGGGAAATCTATTCAAATTGCCAATTGAAGACCAAAACGACTGATTATGTTCAAAGATATATATACTAAATATGCCATTCGGCAAAATTGGAAAAAAGATATTCGAAACATTCGGGAAAAATTGTCCCATTGCGAAGTGAATCCATTGTCAAATGGACAAAAGAATGATATTCTCACCTATTATTCTACTTTACTAGGAAAAAAAGTGCCCGTTTATTGGCATGAATACTTTTATTCCAGAAATGGTAATTTTTCGGTAAAATACGTTCCCACATGTTTTTATCATTCGGATATCATCTACAAGCTTAATAACTTTGACTTACGTCACGCCTACGTTGACAAGGGAATCTATGATGTGTATTTCCCTGATGTGATTCGTCCCAAAACAATTGTTAAAAACATCAATGGGTATTATTACGATGATTCAAAACCGATTAGTCGTGAAGAGGCTTTGGAAAGATGTAAAAATCTGAACGGAGCTGTTTCTAAACCGACGCAAGAAGGCATGTGGGGTAGTGGTGTCAAAGTTTTCTCTTCCCATGATGGAAAAATGGATGATGGTAATACGGTTGAGTCTTTAATGGACAGTTATGGGAAGAATTATATCATTCAGGAAAAGATTCAGCAGCATGAGTCTATGGGATTGTTGAATCCTACATCGTTGAACACCCTCCGTGTGCTTTCGTACCGTCAAGGTAATGAAGTCTTCATACTCTATGTCGTGGTTCGGATTGGAAGAAAAGGAAAATCAGTGGATAATGAGACTGCTGGAGGAATCAATGCGGATATTGACTTGTCATCAGGAAGAATAATAGATTGTGCCTACGGAACTCCAAGTGAAAAAAGAATTCCTGCGACTGATATAGGCACAGTATTAAAAGGATTTCAAATACCATCTTTTGAGTTGGTCATTAATGAAGTCAAGGACTTGCATTTCAGGCTCCCCTATTTTAATCTAATAGGTTGGGATTTTGGAATTGATGAGAAGGGTCAACCTGTTTTGATTGAATGGAATAGGGCTCCAGACTTGAGCCAAACAGCGCATGGGCCTGCTTTTGGTGAGATGACTGATGAGATCTTTAAACGGATAAAGACTTTAAAAGATACCAGGTTTGAATAACTATAAATATTCCAATTTTGTTTTTGTTTAGGTAATTATATTTAATAACAACATGTCAATTACAGAATCAAGATTAAGCAGATGGTTCAAACAAACACTGACCCGAATATCTCCTAAATTAAATACCCGGGTCATATATTTGACCAAATTTAAAAAGCCTATCAATTTAAAGAATCCTCAAACGCTGGATGAAAAAATCCAATGGTTGAAATTCAATACCTATTATCAGAACCCGTTGGTCACTCAATGTGCTGATAAATATGCTGTTCGCGAATATGTGGAGAATTGTGGTTGTGGCGAGATATTGAACGAGCTTTATGGCGTATATGAACATGTTGAGGATATTCCATGGAATACTTTACCCAAACAGTTTGTGATTAAATGGAACTTTGGATGTGGACAAAACCTGATTGTGTTTGACAAATCAAAGTTGGATGTAGAGGATGCAAAGAATAAACTTAAGGAGTGGTATAAAGTACATGACACCTTTTATTTGACCTATTCGGAAATGCAATACAAAGGGATTCCTCCCAAACTAATCTGTGAGAAATTGATTGAAACGGAATCGGGAGATGTGCCTGTGGACTATAAGTTATATTGTTTTAACGGTGTTCCTGATTGTGTTTTGGTTTGTGGCAAACGTGGGCAGATGGAACATGGAGCAGAGTATTATTTCTTTGACAAAGACTGGAATCTGAAACGTTATAACAAGCGTGGCAAGGAGGCTCCTATTGATTTCACTTTGCCAAAACCTGAAGGAATAGAAAAAGTATTTGAATATGCTGCAATTCTGTCTAAGCCTTTCCCGTTTGTGCGTGCTGATTTTTATTTGGAAAAGGGGAAAGTGACCTTTGGTGAGCTTACTTTCACTCCTTGTGGTGGATTTGATGTTAATAGACTCCCAGAGACCCAAAAATTGTTTGGTGATATGGTGAAAATCAATAATTAATAAAAAAATGGAATTATCATTTTTGGGAAAAATCCGATATTGGGTTCTGTTACTACTCATAGCTCTCATAACTATCTCTTCGCATCCTATCATTGTTGATATGAGTCGTGCAGCAGGAATGGAAAGTGGCACTATCCTTTCCAGGTATATTATTTTGGTTTTTGCAGGTCTATTCTTGTTGTGTTTTAATTTAAACTCAATGTTGGGATCAAAAGTAGTTAGGACCAGTTTGTTTATCATGGCGTTTATTCTGCTTTACGCATTCATTGTTGCCTCTTTTTTCGGAACTAATGTGATGATAAGCTATGCTCGAACTATTGCTGTTTGTGTGGTGGCAATTATGGTGGGTTGGCATTTGGATTTGGATCGTAAAAGATTTAATCAAGTTCTTCTTCTATTTGCTGGTTTGACCTTGTTTGTGGGACTTATGCAGGTTGTGATGAATATTGGTGGCTTTGAAATACATGATCAGTATGAAACAGATAATAAAAATTCATTGGGAGTGATGCTTGCCACCAGTGGAACGATTTTTTTGGTTATGGCCTTTAATTCTAAATCAAAACGTTTCGTGCAATTGGTGATGTATGGCCTTGCGATTTTGACATTTGTGGTTTTGCTTACCATTCGTGCCAGAGCGTCTGCCCTTACAGGTGTCATCGTTTTACTTTATATTTTATATGAACGCTATAAAGGGAAAAACTTTTGGTTTTATTTTTTGGTGGGTATAATGGTTATCACTTTGGTTTTTATCTGCCTGCCAGGCTCCATGAAGCAATATGTTTATAGCAGCTTTTTTAAGAATTTTGAGGAGGGTGATATTACATCCGGTAGAATGGATCGTAATATTGCTGCCCTAGAGTTCTTGTCGAGTCATATCTTTTTAGGAAATCTAACCGAAAATATTTCAATAGGTTGGATTCATAATTATCCTTTGAACAAAATGTTTGAGTTTGGATTGGTGTTTTCTTTCCCGATTCTCGTCCTTTATTTATATCTGTTATTTAAAGCAATTGTAAAAACAATTCGGTCTGATAATCATAACAATTATAATCTTGGCTATTACCTATTGTTGATTCCATTTATTATTTCCATGGCAGAACCCACTTTCCCTTTCGGTCCTGGAACTGCTACGGTGTTTAATTTTATAGTTTTTGGCGCGGCACTAAGAAATACAGAGAACGAAAGAATAGGTTCAGTCCCCAATATAGTGTTTTCAGAACAAGAGTCTTGATACTATGAATATTTTTCTGCTGTCTTCTGTCTATCCTTCACAAAATGCACCGAGGGGAACAACTCCCGTGGTGCATTATTTTGCAAAAGAATGGGTACAGTTGGGACATAAAGTGCATGTTTTTCATACGGAGTCGGCTTTCCCCAAAGCTTTTTATGTATTAGGTCGGCCTTTTAAGGGAGTGATTGATTCAAAATTGGGTTATTTGATTCCAACAAAAGCCCCACAAGAATATCATGAAGAAAAAGATGGCGTTAGCATCTCTCATGTTTTATTGAAAAAAATAAAACCTCATAGCAGGTTCCCAAAAAGGCAAATACAGAGAGCTTTTCGTATTATTTCATCTTGCGTCGAAAAAGAAGGTGTTCCGGATTGTTTTGTTGGTCATTGGGATAATCCTCAATTGGATTTGCTGCATCTTCTTAAAGCCAAATACCATCGTCCTATTTGTTTGGTCTATCATAACAATCAGTTTTTGCAGCTCATGGATTGTTATGGTAATGAAATAATGGATTTGGTTAAAGAGGTGGATCTTGTTGGATTCCGAAATATCACCGCTCAATCAGCTTACGAAGAACTGTTTGGAAAACCCATGCGTTCTTTCATTGCTGCATCCGGCGTGTCGAAGCCTTTTATTGAAGCAGGAGAAACGTTTGATAAGGACATCAAAGATGTCCGAAGATTCCTCTATGTGGGAACACTGATAAACAGGAAGCATCCCGTTGCCGTGGTGGAAGCTTTACATCACTCTTTCCAACAAGAACAGTTTGAAATCACATATATTGGAGAGGGAAACGAAAAGAACCATGTGCAGCAACGTTTTGACGAGCTTGCCTGCAACGGTAAACTTACCTTTACGGGAAGGATACCACGTGACGAAGTAGTACAGTATTTGGAACAATCAGATGTATTTGTGATGATTTCAAAAGGTGAGATTTTCGGATTGGTTTATCTGGAAGCTATGGCTTTGGGTTGCATCACGATTGCTTCTCGCCATGAGGGTATTGATGGCATTATTGAAAATGGCGTAAATGGTTTTCTGTGTGAGGCTGGAAACGCTGAAGAGTTGTCCTCCATCATCTCCATTATTCGAAGTATGTCTCCCGAAGAATTGAAATCCATGTCGGAAAAAGCCAAAGCAACAGCAAAAGCTTATTCCGATGTGAATGTGGCTAAGAATTATATTAACGAGTTGAGTAAATTATTTTGAAAGAACAAACGCGAAAGCTTGTTATTGTTTGTCAAACGTCGGGTACCTTGATAGCCGACATTGCTAATGAAGCCTTAAGTCATTATGATGAAGTCACGCTATTGGCTAGTGACTGCTTGACACAGGATCGTCCCTTGGATAAAAAGGTGCGAATTGATAAAATCATCCAGTATAATAAAAGTAGTGCCATGAAACGATTGTTCACGTGGACGTGGGCAACCCTGCAATGTTTTCATAAATTGTTATGGCACTATAGAGGCTGTGAGATTTACTATTGTACCAATCCGCCGACTTCTTATTTTTGTTCCTTATTGTTGAAAAACGACTATCGGATCGCTGTCTGGGATCTTTACCCTAACGCCTTGAAATCAGCGGGAATGACCGAAAAAAGTTTCATCTGGAGGCTATGGTCACGGGTTAATCGGAAAGTGTTTTCAAGGGCAAAAAGAGTTGTAACCTTAGGCGATAGCATGAAAGGCGAAGTGATTCACTATTGCGGTGACAAACATGTCTCAGTAGTGATGCCTTGGATTGGTTCTGCAAAATTACATCCTGTAGATAAGAAAGACAATCCTTTTGTACAAGAGCATCGGATTGAAGATAAGTTTGTTGTTTTGTATTCAGGGAACATGGGTTATACCCATTGTGTTGAAGTGTTAGTTGAGGTAGCCCAATTGATGAAAGAAGACGAGGATGTGTTATTCTTGATTATCGGTCATGGAAAAAAGAAGGCCGTAATAGAGCAGATGGTTTCAAACTTTGCGTTAGAAAATGTGATGATTCTTAATTATCAACCTGTAGAGATTTTCCCCTTTTCGTTGAGTTCTGCTGATCTTGGAGTTGTAACACTGGATGAAAAGGTAGGGGATGTCAGCGTGCCTAGTAAAACGTTCAATCTCTTTGCTGTCGGAGCGCCCGTGTTGGCCATTGCCAGTGAAAAAACTGAGATGTACCGACTGTTGACAAAGTATGAGAACGGTAGATGTATTCCTAAACATGAGGTAGAAGAGATTGCGGATTTTATTCGTGAATTGAAAAACAATCCGGACTTACGAAATCGGTATTCTGAAAATTCACTTCGTGCTGCAAAGGACTTTACTTATCACAATGCAAAGTTGTATTTTGAATAATTTTTGAAGATGAAAAGTGTAGAGAAGCGTTTTTTGTTGCCATTCATCTTGGTGACCATTTGTTTCGCCTTGTGGGGCTTCGCCAACGACATCACCAACCCTATGGTGAAAGCGTTCAGCAAGATATTCCGCATGAGTGTCACTGACGGCACCTTGGTGCAGGTGGCTTTTTATGGTGGGTATTTTTGTATGGCTCTGCCTGCTGCGCTGTTTATTCGCAAATTCAACTATAAGGCAGGTTTGTTGATGGGGTTAGGGCTCTATGCTTGTGGCGCTTTGCTATTTTTACCTGCCAAAGCTTCCGGTAACTATTATCCTTTCCTGCTCGCATACTTTATTCTGACCTGCGGTCTCTCGTTTCTTGAGACCAGTGCCAATCCTTATATTTTGTCGATGGGGGATAAAGAGACTGCAACACGACGACTTAATTTGGCACAGGCTTTTAATCCCATCGGATCCTTGGCGGGTATGTTCGTGGCGATGCGTTTTATTCAATCTCGTCTTGACCCGCTGAGCACCGAAGAACGTGCTTTGCTTGATGATGTTCAGTTTGAAACTGTGAAAGCCTCAGACCTGAATGTGCTTTGTCAGCCGTATCTTATCATCGGAGTGGTCTTAGTGGTCATGTTTGTGCTGTTTTTGATTGCTTTGCCTAAAACATCCCCAGAGGAATCCGCCGGTGTACCCATGGGTAGCTTCGGCGACACTATGAGGCGCTTGTGGAAAAACAAGACCTACCGTTATGGCGTGTTAGCCCAATTCTTTTATGTCGGGGTGCAGATTATGTGCTGGACCTACATTATTCAATACGGCACTCGTGTTTTTGTTGAAGAAGGAATGCCAGAACTTGAGGCGGAGGTGTTGTCGCAGCGCTATAATATCATAGCCATGATCATTTTCTGTGTCAGTCGGTTCGTATGTACCTGGTTGATGCGATACTTTAAGTCTTACAAGATGCTGACGGTGTTTGCCTTGGCAGGAATTGTATTGACAGCAGGTGTCATCTTCATGAAAGGCCGCTTGGGATTGTGTTGTTTGGTGGGCATCTCTGCATGTATGAGTTTGATGTTCCCCACAATATACGGTATTGCACTCCATGATGTGGGTGAGGATGCTAAGTTGGGCGCAGCAGGATTGATTATGGCCATTCTTGGTGGCAGTGTGTTGCCGCCATTACAGGCTAGAATTATTGATGGCACAGGTGTAATTGGATTGCCTTCTGTCAATGTCAGTTTTATTGTTCCCTTGTTGTGTTTTGTGGTGATTGTATGCTACGGGCTTTATGTGTCCCGTTCTCATAAACAGCTTGGCTTGGCAAAATGAGTGTGAAAAAAGTATTTGTGAGTGGCTGTTATGACTTGCTTCATAGCGGTCATGTGGAGTTTTTCCGAAGAGCATCGGAATATGGCGACTTGTATGTGGGTATTGGTTCCGATAAAACCATCGAAGGATACAAACATCATAAGACCCTTTATCCTGAGCAGGAACGTCTGTTTATGGTTCAAAGCATTCGATATGTGAAAGAGGCATACATCAATCAGGGGGATGGGATCTTGGATTTTGTGCCGACATTGGATATTGTGAAGCCGGATATTTTGATTGTGAATAGTGACGGCGATACCGATTCCAAGCGTCATCTTTGCGAGGAACGTGGCATTGAATACATTGTGTTGAACCGTGATCCCTACGAAGGACTCGTTGCCCGCAGTAGCACTCATCTGAAGGAGGAATTATGCCAAATTCCCACACGACTGGATCTTGCCGGGACGTGGATTGATCAGCCTTACGTGAGTAAGTATGCTCCGGGATGGGCGTTAACCATCAGTCTTGAACCCACCTTTGAAATACGTGAAAGATGCGGCCTCAGCACATCAACTCGAAATGTGATTAAACGCATTTGGCCCTATCAATTGCCCAAGATGGATCCGGAAACTCTTGCAAGGCTTGTGTTTTGCTTTGAGAATCATCCTGAACGTAATGATGGAATTATCAGCGGGGCACAGGATTCCATAGGGATATGTGTTCCTGGATTGTGCCGTCATTATTACGACAACCATTTCTGGCCAGAACGCGTCGAGACATGCGAGGATGAGGGAATCCTCCAGTGGTTGGAGGGACATCTGGTGATGATCCCGATGGAACCGCGACCCGATGGCTGTTCCGTAGTTGAAGGGAAAGACATTACGACTGAGAAAGTCAAAGTACTTGCTTCTGCCGCTGACCGTTGCTGGGAGGCAATCATGAAGAAGGACCTTGCAGCTTTTTCATCCGCGTACATGGATAGTTTTAAGGCACAGGTTTCCATGTTTCCTGCTATGATACAGGGTTCAGTACCTCGTTATATACACCAATACAAAGATAAAGTGTTGGCTTATAAAATGCCAGGAGCAGGTGGGGGCGGCTATTTGGCCTGCGTGGTTCAGGATGCAACTATGTTTGTTGAAGAGCATCCTAATGCCATAGCATTACATATCAGAAGAAGCGATAAGTGATATGAAAAGATATTGTCAAACCTTGACCCTTGTCGATGACGAGGAAATGATTCAGAAATACGTTGAAGTTCATGCGCATGTTTGGCCGGAAATCATTCAAGGACAACGTGAAGTGGGCATCCTCGACATGCAGATTTATCGGAAAGGCCGTGTTTTATTTATGATATGTGATACAGTGGATAGTTTTGACTGGGAACGTGACATGGCTAGATTGGCTCTGTTGCCTCGTCAGGCAGAATGGGAAGCTTACGTGTCGCAATTCCAAGGATGTGCCGCTTCAGCTCGAAGTGATGAGAAATGGCAGATGATGGAACGGATTTTTTAATCGCTAGCTAATTGTTATGTCACGAATTGATCAGCAATGAAAAAGTTATTACTCGCTGTCGTATTAATGGTTCAATGCTTTTTAGTAAAAGCACAGACTACGCTGTCGGAAGCTGTTGATTTCGAGTGCTCGGATATCGATGGCAGTACAATTCATCTTTTTGAACTTCTTGACCGCGGGAGAACCGTGCTCATTGACTTTTTCTCTGCTGAATGTGGAGGTTGCCAACAGACTTTATCTCCTATTTTGGAAAGCTTTCCTTATTATGGATGTAATCTTCATGAATTGTATGTCTTAGGTGTTTCATATACTGATACCGACGCTGTCCTTGCTCAATGGCGTGATGAAAATGGGGTGGAAATGCCCATTATTGGCAAAGAGGGTGGAGGTAACACTATTTTCAGCGCATACGGAATCAAGGTGTGTCCTAGCATTATCCTCATCACACCTGACCGAAACATCGCTGTCAAATCCATGTATCCATTTGTGTTTGATGATGTAGTAAATCAACTAACAGCTTTTGACATTCAACCTTCAGATTGTACCGTAGAATTATGTGAAGCTCCATTTAATCTGACTGCGACTTTTAAGGAAGATGCGGTGACACTTTTTTGGAATGAGACTTCTGCCGCGGTTCGATTTGCCGTATATCGCAATGGGGAAATCATTGATTATGTAGATGATACTTTTTATATAGATCAGAATATAAGAGGGGAGAATTTGTATTGTTATTATGTAACAGCTATTTGTGAAGATGAGCAAGAGAGTCCTAATAGCAATACGGCTTGTGTGAATATCCCCGTCAGTGATACCAATGAATATCGAAAAGATAATTTTTACTTGTATCCCAATCCCACTTCTGACATTATGATTGTCAGAGGGCGAAGATTGGATGAGGTAAAAGTATATAATCTATTGGGACAACTAGTTGAGGAAAAAGAAGTTTATAAAGATTATTGTAAATTAGATTTCTCGAATTATGAAGCTGGTGTTTATGTGATTAATATTTCTTTGGGGTCATATTTTACTAGCCATCGAGTAGTTGTGATTAGATGATTTTTTGATATGAATGTGATATTTTTAACTATGTCTGTCCTTAAAGAGGTGGACACTCATGGAATTTATGTTGACCTTATGCGGAAGTTCCGAGATGAAGGTCATAATGTATATATCGTGTCGCCAAGAGAACGGCGCTCTGGCGAAAAGACCAGCCTATATAAGACGGGAGGGGTTCACATCCTTGGTGTCCGCACCCTCAACCTTCAAAAAACTAATGCTATAGAGAAGGGTATAGGACAGGTGTTGGTGGAAACACAGTTCAAAAAAGCTATCAAACGTTATTTGGGTAGTGTTAGGTTTGATTTGATTCTTTATTCCACGCCGCCAATTACTTTCCCAAAGGTGATCCAATATTTGAAGTCCAGCAATCCCTCAGCGAGAACCTATCTGTTGTTAAAAGACATATTCCCTCAGAATGCTGTGGATTTGGGCATGATGTCGAAAACAGGACCGAAGAGCGTGCTGTATCGCTATTTCCGTAACAAGGAAAAGAAACTTTATGCTTTGTCGGACAACATTGGATGCATGAGTCCGGCCAATGTGCGTTATGTTATAGAGCATAACGTGGAGGTTAAACCCGAAAAAGTAGAGCTGGCTCCCAATTCATACGAACTGGTAGAATTGGTGTGGCTGTCAGACGATGATCGTCGCGCTATCCGTCAGAAATACCACCTGCCAGTTGATCGTCCCATATTTATTTATGGAGGTAATCTGGGCAAGCCACAGGGTATTCCTTTTTTAATCCAATGTTTGGATGCAAATGCCAACCGAGAGGATTGTCATTTTGTAGTGGTGGGTAATGGAACGGAATATGGAAAACTAGAGAGTTGGTATAAAAACAAACACCCCAAAAGCGTTTCAGTGTTTGAACGTTTGCCGAAAGAGGATTATGACCAACTGGTGCGTGCTTGTGAGGTGGGATTAATCTTCCTTGATTACCATTTCACAATCCCGAATTATCCATCCCGACTGCTTCCTTATTTGATGGAAAAGAAACCCATTATTGCCGCCACCGACCCAAACTGCGATACGGGCAGCATTGCAGAGCAGAACGGTTATGGCTATTGGTGTCCTAGTAACGATGTGAACGCCTTTACTAAGTGTGTGGATAAGATGTTGAAGTCTGATTTGGTGAAAATGGGAGAGAATGGTTATTTATTCTATCAGAACAATTATACTATCGAGCATACGTTTAAACAAATCATGCAACACTTCTAATGGGAATAAGAAAGTTTTTGAGATCCAGCTCTTTAGTGGCAAGCCTCTATTATGGCTTGCATCTTGATGAGCTTCCTGCGGCATTGAGTATGCGCTCCTACATGCATTCTGTGGAGGTGGCCATCAAGAAATATATGCCCGAAGCGACCGATCAAGAGCGAGAACAGGCAAAAAGTGATATTCGGCATTGCTATTTAAAATATAAAATCTCACCAACCGAGTATTTTTTATTTGATTTCCAAAAACTTTCACCTGACGAAAGAGCCTCATATCTTTCCGACAAAATGATTTATATTACCGCTGGGAAAGTGATAGATAGAAAGTTGCATGATGAGCAGTTGGAGAACAAATATAATTTCTATCAGTTAACCCAAAAGTATTTCAAAAGAAAAGCCATCTTAATAGAATCGGACAATGATTGGAGTCTGTTCAAGGATTTCAGCACTGAGTTCTGTGACTTTATTATTAAACCCAACACCAGCGGATGTGGAAGTGGCATACGGGTGGAACACGTCTCCAATGAAAGTGAAGCGAAGACCGTGTTTAACCAAATGATACACTCTGGAAATCAATGGATTGTGGAAGAGCTGATTTGTCAAAGTGATGACATGGCTTCTTGGAATCCATCCAGCGTCAACACGGTTCGGATTTCCTCTTTCCTGAATCGTAAAGGTTTCTTTATCTTATGTCCTTTTATAAGAACGGGTCGAAAAGGATCGGTGGTGGATAATGGAGGGAAAGGGGGATTGTATGCGGCTATCGACGAAAAAACAGGTCGAATCATCACCGACGGTAAAGATGAGATGTGTGGCGTTTATTCGGAACACCCCGATTCGCATGTTGTTTATAAAGGATGGCAGATTCCTGAGTGGGATGAATTATTGAAGCTTGCCGAAGAAATCCATCAATTGTTTCCTAAGCATAAGTATATTGCGTGGGATTTTGCCCATACTGACAATGGCTGGGTGCTTGTTGAAGGAAACTGGGGCGAGTTCATCGCCCAACAGTCCACCATGGAACGAGGCTATAAAAAGGAGTTTATGGATTTTATTCTTGGATAAATCACTGATTGTATGGATATCAATAGGTTTTCCAAAAAGATTGTTTCAAGATTCGATTTGTTCTTTTGGGAAAAAATCGGAAGGTTCCGTTATGTCAAGAAAATGGCTAAAATGAGAGCTAAAGTGGTGGGAAAGGGTGCGTTGAATAGTGATCAAAAAAGGGAAATCGCAAAAGTCTGGGGCAATAAATACAATAATTCAAGGTATTTGAAATTGTATTCAAACTATTTGTCTTCGGGTAAAGACCATAAACTTGCGGATTATATCCCCGATGACTATTATATGGATAAGGTGGAACCATTCTTTAACAAACCATTGATAGCGCGGAAAAACGAAGATAAAAACCTTTATGATTTGTTTTTTGGGGATATCACAATGCCTCGAACAATCCTGAGATATGTGGATGGTGCTTTCATGGATGCGGCTTATAACCTAATGACGAAAGATACTGCCTTGAAAATGTGTCAACAATTTGACGAGGTGATTATCAAAACAGCTTCTGAATCAGGCGGTGGACATGGAATCACTTTTTGGAATTGCAATGAGTCGTTGGCTGATTTGGAAAAGCGAATCAAAAAGGGTGACAACATGATTGTTCAAGAGCTTGTCAAACAACATCCTGAGATGTCGAGACTGCATGAAAGCAGCATCAACACCTTGCGTATCATGACGGTGATGTTTGAGGGTCAAGTGCATGTGATGACTCATTTTGTGAGAATGGGGGTGAAAGGCAAGCGGGTTGACAATGTGAGTAGTGGAGGCATGTTGTGTGGTATTAATAGAGATGGAACCCTTTTCGAAACAGGATATGATGAACATGGGAAACCCTATCTGTCGCATCCTACTTCGGGGACAGTTTTTAAAGGTTTTAAGGTTCCTGCATACGATAAATGCATTGAGTTAGTGACAAAAGCGGCTCCGAGACTTTGCCATTTTGCCAAGTTGATTTCATGGGATGTCGCTGTGACTCAGGATGGTGAGCCCTTGCTGATTGAAGCGAATTTGACTTATTGTGACATCGGGATTTATCAAATTGCTTGTGGTCCCGTTTTTGGCAGTGGAGAGATTAAAGATCGAATCCTTTCTTCAATAGCCAAGGTTTGATTTTTTTTAGTATTTTTGCAATCATGAAAGATATAGCGATATATGGTTTTGGCGGTTTTGGTCGCGAAGTGGCATGTCTGATACGGCATCTGAACGCTGTGAAACCAGAGTGGAATGTGGTGGGTTTTTTCGACGATGAGGTGAAGCAAGGCACTGAGTGTAAATACGGTAGGGTGCTGGGGGATTTTAATACACTGAACGCATGGGACAAACCTTTGTCGGTGGTGATTGCCATCGGCTCTGTGAAGTCTTTAACCGATATCCTTGATAGAATAACCAATCCAAAGGTTGATTTTCCTAATTTGATTGCTCCCAACTGTTTCTTTTTTGATGAAGAAACCATATCCATGGGGAGAGGAAATATCATAACGTTTGGATGTCGCTTGAGCTGTGATGTTCAAATTGGAGATTTTAACATCATGAATGGATGTGTTAGTTTGGGTCATGATGTGACTTTGGGCAGTTACAATTTGTTGCTTCCAGAGACTCGGATTTCGGGACAAGTCATCATTGGTGACCGTAATTATTTCGGCGCTAAGTCGTTTGTCATGCAGACTGTGAAGATAGGTAATGACAATCGTTTTGGAGCCGGTTCTTTTGTTTTTCGTAAAATCAAAGATGGTGGCTTGTATATGGGCAATCCATTGAAAAAAGTATCGATAGAATGAGTACAAATACAGATCAATTCATAGAACTATTTGCTGAAGCCCTTGAACGAGATGGAGAGATTAGAATGGTGGATGAGTTTAGAAATTATCCGGAATGGAGTTCCATCACCTATCTTTCGCTCATTGCCATGATGGATGAGGAATATGGGGTGCAAATAGAAGAGGAAGATTTCAGGAAACTCAGGACTGTTCAGGCCTTATACGAGGCTTGTGCCAATCATTAATCTATGGCTTTGCTTCAATTTGAAGGTGTGGGTGTTTCCGCTTTGAGTGCCGCGGTGCCGAAACGGATCATCGTTAACAGGGAATATACAGAAGTGTTTTCCCAAGCAGAAGTCGATGAAATTGTTGATAAGACTGGGGTTGAACAACGCCGTTTTGTCGATGAAAACACCTGCTCGTCCGACCTGTGCCTTGCCGCTGCTGAAAAGCTGATTGCTGATAACGGGGTTGAAAAAGAGGATATTGACCTCTTGGTGTTTGTTTCGCAAACTCCTGATTATCGGATGCCAGCCACTTCGGTGACTTTGCAGCATAGACTTGGGTTGTCAAACAAGACCATTGCATTCGACATCAACCTGGGGTGTTCCGCTTTCATCTATGGACTCTCTGTAGTATATGGCTTGATGGAAAGAAGCCATCTGAAGAAAGCTTTGTTGTTGGATGGCGAGACGCGCTCGAAAGTTTATTCAAAACATGATCGTCGTTCAGCGTTTTTGTTTGGTGACGGTGGGGTGGCGGCCTTGATTGAACGCGACTCCAAGTTCGGGAAAAGTTATTTCTCTCTCAATTCGGATGGCTCACGTGCCGATTTGATCATGATTCCGGCAGGTGGTTATCGCAATATGAGTTCCGCGGAGACCGTGGTGGAGAAAGTGGTCGATGAATTCGGGAATATGCGAAGTGAGGAACAAGGCTATATGCGGGGTGGGGATGTGTTTAACTTTGTAATTCGGGAGATTCCTCGCGACATCAAAAATACGTTGGCGTTTTCGGAAAAGAATATGGAAGATTTCGATTACATAGTTTTTCATCAAGCCAACAGCTTCATCAACTCATACATTATGAAAAAAATGAAACTGGATGCAGCAAAGGTTCCGACTACAATATCAAAATTCGGGAATACTTCTTCGGTGTCGGTGCCTCTGACCATTGTAAGTGAATTGAGAGGAAAACTGGATGGGCAAAAAGAGTTGTTGTTAAGTGCTTTTGGAGTTGGAATGTCATGGGCAACAGGTGTCGTCCCGTTTGTGGATTGTCATATCAGTGAAATAGTGGAGGTTGAAAATGGAAAAGCAGTTTAATCCTTTTTCACTTGAGGGTAAGCTTATTTTGGTTACAGGAGCCTCCTCGGGCATTGGCCGACAATGCGCCATTGATTGTAATAAGATGGGGGCAAGGGTAATAGCTCTTGGTCGCGACCAGGATAGGCTCAATAGCCTGATGGCTGAGATGGAAGGGGAAAATGATTGCTTTTCTTTTGATTTAAACAATCTTCATGGAATCAAAACTATAATGGAAACGATGGTCGAAAGACATGGCAAACTGGATGGTTTTGTGCATTCAGCAGGTGTTGAGGTGACCAATCCAATAAAGTTGTCAAAGCCAGAAGATTTCGAGTCCCTTTATCGATTGAATTGTTTGAGTGCTTTTGAGATTGTTAGGAATCTATGTGGGATAAAGACTTTTAATCGGGGTGGTTCCATTGTATTTATAAGTTCAATCACAGGTTTGATTGCACGCAAAGGTTTATCGGCATACGCTGCCAGCAAAGGCGCATTGGTGAGTGCGGCTAAGGTATTCGCTTTAGAGATGGCACCAAGGGAAATCAGGGTGAATGCTGTCTTGCCAGGAACTGTGCTGACCCCCATGATGCAGAAAGCCATGGATGCCATGGAAGAGGAGCAGAGAAATAATAGAGTAGAGGGGTTCCCTTTGGGTTTGGGTAAACCGACTGATGTTTCCAATGCCTGTATTTATCTGTTGAGTGATGCCTCGCGATGGGTGACAGGTAGCAGTTTGGTGGTTGACGGAGGATATACAGCATGTTAAAGAATTAAATGCATTAGACTATGTATAAACATTTTTTTAAACGATTATTTGACCTTATCATTTCGGGCATAGCCTTGCTATGCATTGGATGGTTGTTGATTATTATAGCCATAATTCTGCATTTTGCCAACAAAGGTGCGGGAGCTTTCTTCCTTCAAGAAAGGCCTGGTAAGGATGAGAAGATTTTCAAGGTGATTAAGTTTAAGAGCATGACGGATGAAAGAGATTCGGAGGGAAATCTCTTGCCAGAAGCACAAAGACTCACTAAAATTGGTTCATTTATCAGGAAATTTTCTATAGATGAATTGCCCCAGTTGATTAATGTGTTTAAGGGTGATATGGCGTTTATTGGGCCACGACCTCTGCTTGTGAAATACTTGCCTTTATATAGTCCAGAACAACATCGACGTCATGAGGTGAGGCCAGGTATGTCAGGTTGGGCGCAAGTTCATGGCCGTAACAATATCAGTTGGACTGAGAAGTTTAAACTCGATGTTTGGTATGTGGATCACTGTAGCCTTTGGGTCGATATAAAGGTTATTTTTCTTACGATAAAAAATGTAATTACTTCTAAAGATATTATTTTAACAACTGGGCCTTTTACAGGAGATAATTGATATGAAAAAGATAATGATATTAGCGGGTGGTAACGATCAAATCGCTTTGATTGAGGAATTGCGTCGTTATTTCAATGGTGATGTTGAGATTTTGCTTGTTGATATGGCTGCCAATGTCAGGGCTATTCCATACGCTGACAGATTTTTGCAAATTAGTACAATGGATAAGGCTGCGGTGTTAAAAGCGGCAAGGGAGGAAAAGATTGATTATATTCTTACGGCTTGTGGCGATCAGCCATTGCAGACTATGGCGTATGTTTCGGAGGAGATGGGATTGCCCACCTATCTTTCACAACAGGATGTGAGAGATTTGACAAACAAGCGCTTTATGAAAGATAAGATGGTGAAGTGTGGCATTCCTACTGCGAAGCATATTTATATCAATAAACAATGGGATGGTAATCTTCCTGATTTCAATTATCCTTTGGTTGTAAAGCCTGTTGATAGTAATGGCTCGAAAGGTGTAAAGAAGGTTTTTAATAAAGAGGAACTTGATGTTTCACTTGAAGAGGCTTTTCGTTATTCCTTATCGGGCGATGTGATTATTGAAGAATACAAACAAGGAGAAGAGTTATCTGTAGATGTTTATGTTGAAGGTGGCGAGGCAAAGTTGCTTTCAGTCACGGCATCCAAGAAGATTAAAGAAAACACAAAGTCTTTTACTATAGTTCAAAGCTATTATCCGGCTCCTGTCAAGTTCAGTGAAAAACGTGTTGTAGAGATTGCTCAGAAGATAGCTGATGCTTGGGGGTTGAAGGACACCCCTTTGTTAGTGCAAATGATTGTGGATGGAGATGATTATAATGTGTTGGAGTTCAGCGCAAGGATGGGTGGCGGATCGAAATACCATTTGATTCAAGTGCTTTCTGGGGTTGATATCATGAAAGTATATGTTCAGATGGTGATGGGGGAAAAACCTCATGTGGAGCCTAAAAAGGTCTGGAACAATGCAATAATGAGTTATGTGTATTGTTATCCAGGTGAATATGCTGGACTTAGTGGTTATGATGAGCTTTCAAAAACTGGTGATATATTTAGTTATTTCATATATCGGCCAGCTCCTGCTCAAATAATCAAATCCGATACAAGTAGTGATCGTGTGGCAGGTTTCCTTGTGGTTGGCGACAATGAAAAAGAAGTTCAAGAGAAACTTCAATATGCTAATGCTCATTTGAAAGTTTTGGATGATAAGGGGAATGATATCATGCGTCATGACTTCTATTGATTATCTGATTAATTATTATAAGTATCGCAAATTTCTTTTATTATGAAGATATCGGTTATTGGTGCTGGCAATGGTGGTCAGGCTATTGCTGGATATTTGGCTATGTGTAACTATGACGTAGCTCTTTATGATATAGTTGAAGAAAAGATTCATGAATTGCAACGACTTGGTGGTATAAGACTAACTGGTCGCATTCAAGGCTTTGGTAAAATCAACTTGATTACGACAAATATATCTGAAGCTGTTGATGGTGCTGATATCATCATGGTAACCACCATCGCAAATGCCCATAAAGCGGTAGCCCAGAGTATCGCGCCGCTTTTAGTGGATGGTCAAGTCATTGTGCTGAATCCCGGAAGAACATGTGGCGCATTGGTGTTTAAGCAGGCATTGTTGGAATCAGGATGCAAAGCTCGCTTTTATCTTGCTGAGGCTCAGACTTTGGTATATGCATGCAGGATAATCGAAAACGGAACTGTCAATATTATTGGTGTTAAAGACGAAGTCCTTCTTTCAGCACTTCCTTCCGCTGATACAGATTATATTCTTAGCAAAGTTAATCCATTGTATCCTAGCTTTATGAAAACCACCAATGTACTGAGGACAAGCTTAGAGAATATTGGAGCAATGTTCCATCCTTGTGTCTTGCTTTTTAATGCGGCTACGATAGAGAGGAATGAAGTGTTCTGGTTTTATCGGGATATGACAGATCAAGTAGCTTCGTTTATTGAACGCTTTGATGCTGAACGTCTTGCGGTAGGTAAAGCATACGGTATAGATTTGCTTGGTGTAAATGATTGGATTAAATTCGCATACAAAGACACAGAAGGTGACACGTTGTGCGAAAGAATGCGCAATAATCCAGCATACTATGATATTAAATCTCCTTCAACCATCTTTACTCGACAGTTGACAGAAGACATCCCGACCGGCGTTCTTCCTATAATGGAGTTAGGACAAGCTGCTGGTGTTGATACACCATTGCTAAAATCGATGATTAACATTTGCGAAGCATTGCTGGGTCAGGATTTACATACTCATGGACGTAATTTGCAAAATCTGGGTTTGGCAGGAAAAAGTAAGCAAGAGATCTTAAATTATATTACTCATGAAGCATAATAATGCTCTTAATGATATTTTTGGTTTTATAAAACCCCTTGTAGATGTTCATACAATGGGAGTTTATACTATGGCAAACCTGTTAAGGGATTGTGGTTATAGAGTATATGTTTCCAAAGATGATGTAAACGAGGCGGTTGAACAGATTCAAAAAATCAATAACTATAGCTTAGTAAAAAGCTGGATCGTCACTAATGGAATAACGAGGCTTGGCTTTAGCTATCGGTTGGATCCTAAAGAGGGATGTGATTATTTTATGACATTATTCGCCCACCTCAAAGCTGACAACATGTTTGCGGAAAACGGCGGCGTTTTGAAACAAATTTTCTTTGCAGGATTGCCTGACACATGTGAAATGGTTAAAGGTAAGACCAATGGAGAGGTTCTTGTCTTTCCTGGGAATGAGACTCCGATTGAATCCTTGACAATGCTCAATGTGCCGAAAGATTTAATGCCAAAAGCGTTGAATCAAAACAACCCATACGATAATATGCGTTGGGATTTTGCAAAAAAACTGATTGAATCAGAACGATATAAACTGGTGCAGCCGTTGGATCATTATGGATATGCTGAATGCGGTAAGAACAATGATAGTTATGTTGCAAGATTGCAATATGCGAAAGAGAAACATGCTTTGCCAATCATCAGAACGCATTCCGGCCCCTATAATCCCGATCGTTTAGAGGCTTTGAAGGAGTATAACTCGTGGTGCAGAGAATTAGGTGCTAGTAGGCTGCTCGATGTTTTGTCTATTGGTAGTTCTCAGCTTACACAGTCAAACTTTGGCGAGAATTGGGAAGGCCTGGCTAATGGAGGTGGCGTTCCTGTGAATTCAGAGATGGAATACCGTACCATTAAAGAAAATGCTAATCCGATGCTTGTGAGAACTTATTCAGGGACGAAGGATGTACCTGGACTTGCAAAGATTCATGAACGGGCGTTGAACATTTCTTGGCACGCCTTGTCGTTTTGGTGGTTTGACGAACTGGATGGAAGAGGTCATAATACTCTTTTGGATAATTTGAAAGAGCATTTTGAAACTGTGAGATGGATTGTCACTACAGGTAAACCTGTCGAACCCAACGTGCCTCATCATTTTGCATTTCGAGGTGCTGATGACATTACCTATATTATTTCGGGTTTTCTAGCTGCCAAAGCATGTAAAAAAATGGGAGTTAAGCATTTGATTTTGCAAAATATGCTAAATACTCCTAAATATACCACAGGTGTACAAGATTTGGCAAAAGGCAGAACCATGCTTAAGTTGGTTAGGGAACTTGAGGATGATAATTTTCATGTTAGCCTGCAATCCCGAGCGGGTTTGGATTATTTTGCTCCAGATCTTGAGGAGGCAAAGATTCAACTTGCAGCAGTAACTTGTCTGATGGATGATCTTGAGCCTGAAAATGACAACAGTCCAGAAATCATTCATGTGGTAAACTATTGTGAAGCCGTTCGGTTAGCAACTCCACCAGTAATTAAAGATAGTATAAAGATAACTCTTAATGCTCTATATGAATATAGAATTGCACGCTCAATAGGGGTTGTTCCCAATATGAAATATAATGCCGAGGTCAAAGATCGTGAAGATGCTTTGTACTATGAAGCGAAAGAGTCAATTGCATTGATGGAACAAGCTATACCTAATCTATACACTCCAGAAGGTTTTTATAAAGTGTTTGTTGAAGGTTTTCTTCCTGTTCCATATTTGATGGATCAGCAGAGAAAATTCCCTAAAGCAACAATGTGGCATACTGCTATCAAAAACGGCGGTATCTCAGTAGTGGATGATAATGGACAAATCATCAATACAGTGGACAGATACAAGAAAATCATTAATAAAATGGAATAATCAAGATTCTTTTTTTTCTATTTTTGCACCCAGAAATACAAATGACCCTTATGCCAACCCAACGCATCTATCTCTGCTTAGCTCACATGAGCGAGGCAGGTCTTGAACAGAAATATATCAAAGAGGCTTTCGACACCAATTGGGTGGTGCCGCTCGGCCCTAATGTGAATGCCTTCGAGAAAGATCTTGAAGACTTTGTCAATGCTCCTGACTCTCAGAAATATGTGGTCGCTCTCGCTTCGGGTACCGCTGCCGTGCATCTGGCATTGCTTGCCTGTGGCGTGGGCCCTGGTGATGAAGTCATCGTGCAGTCGTTCACCTTCTGCGCCTCCTCACACCCGATTACCTATCTCGGCGCCACTCCTGTGTTCGTCGATTCTGAGAAGGACTCCTGGAATATCGACGTTGACCTTATGGAAGAGGCCATCAAAGACCGTATCGCCAAGACGGGGCGAAAACCGAAAGCTATCGTTCCGGTGGCTCTCTATGGTATGCCTTACGACATCGAACGTATCATGGAGGTTGCCAATCGTTACGACATCCCGGTCATCGAAGATGCTGCCGAAGGTTTCGGAAGCCGTTGGAAAGGGCAGGTGCTTGGCACCTTTGGTGAATACGGCATCCTGTCGTTTAACGGCAACAAGATGATTACTACCTCCGGTGGCGGTGCTTTGATTTGTCCCGACATGGAAGCCAAAAACAAAATCATGTGGTATGCCACCCAGGCTCGTGAGGCTTATCCTTATTATCAACACGAGGCCATCGGGTATAACTACCGCATGAGTAACATCTGCGCCGGCATCGGACGCGGACAGATGTCGATCGTGGATGAGCACATCGCACACCACAAACATGTATGCAAGCTCTATAAAGAACTCCTGAAGGACGTGCAAGGTATTGAGGTACACGACAATCCTGATGAACGTTACGATGCCAACTTCTGGCTGGTGACAGTCACCGTCGCCCCTGAACTGCGTATCAAAGGGCAAGAGAACGCCTATAAGACCGTTGTCCAAGGTGCTGTGGGTGGTGCTGCCGGTGTGGTTCATGCCACCGACAATGCGCATACTGATTGTGAGCCTAATGACAATGTAGAGGCACTGCGAGTGGTTCTCGACCAAGCCGGTGTAGAAGCCCGTCCATTATGGAAACCTATGCATAAACAACCTGTTTATAAAAACGCTCCATCCTATGTTAATGGTGTATCCGAGGCGCTTTTCAAAGTGGGTCTGTGTCTCCCGAGCGGCCCCTGCGTCTCAGATGATCAGGTACAGTATATTGTTGACACTATTAAAGCTTCCATTCTTTGAAAGATTAATTCCCAGGCGTATCTTCTATTATTCTGATGTGGATGCTATTGAAAAGGTCGGTGTCAGGCACCGGCCTTTTTTTTGTCCTTATCCCTCACCAAGTCCCAAAATATTGATACCTTTGCAAACCGAATAAACGCACTTTCGTTATGAAAAAACTCTTGTTTCTTTTAGTGGTTTGTAGCCTTTTGTCAACAGGATGTCATCATCGTGTGAAAGGTGATGCCTTTGAGATTAATACAGTCACAGTGGAGGACAGCGTGCAATTCCCGCCCGAGGCCATGGAAGAATGGATGTATGACGATAAAGCGTATTATCTCACCGTGGTGGACGAGCCTGTCACCAATAATGAGGACTTGCGCGACAACATCATCGCATGGATTAGTAGTTTCCTGAGCGAGAACTATGACGGTGATTCGCAAGATGTCACCGCCATGGTGAATTATGAGAAAGATGAGTTCCTCGACACGGTGAATGGGAGCCCGCAGTCAAGCCTGCAACATTTCATTACCCTTGATGAGGACAATGACCGATATGTGACCTACCTCTCTGAGAACTATCTTTATACGGGTGGTATCCATGGCACAATCTCCAAAATTGGAGCCACATTTAGTAAAAAGACAGGAGAACAATTTGGTTATCAGATGTTTGTTAACTTTGATGGAGTGAGCGACATCATCCGTAATGCGGTGAAACAACAGTATTTCGAGCCTTTGCTGGAGGGAACGGACGCGGTTTTTGAGGAGACGCTTTTCTCGGATGCTGCCGAGTCTTTCCCGATGCCGGTGACAGAGCCTTGGATTCAAAACGATTCGGTGTTCTTCATCTATGAATCCTACGAGATCGCTCCTTACGCTTTCGGCATGCCCGAATGTGGCTTGCCTTTTCTTTCGCTGAAAGATCATCTGACTGAGGCGGGTAAAGCGTTTTTCCAAATAAAACAGTGAAGATAAAGAATGAGTTTTTTCGCTCGAGCTATAAAATACCTCTTTGACCGTGTGGTTGCTTTCCTCGGATTGCTTGGCTTGGGCTGGCTGTTGCTTATCATCGCTTTGATTGAGAAAATCAAAGAGCCGGAACAGCCAGTGCTTTTCAAACAATACCGTGTGGGTCGGCACGGAAAACTCTTCACGATCCATAAGTTCCATACGATGTATAAGGATGATGATGGCCCCTCGGTGGCTTATCCAGTGACGGGTAGGGTGACTCCTTTAGGGGCAATACTCCGTCGCTATAAACTGGATGAATTGCCTGAATTGTGGGATGTGCTCATTGGTACCATGAGTTTTGTGGGACCTCGTCCTGATGTGCCGGGCTATGCCGACAAGCTGGAAGGGGAGGACCGACAGGTGCTTGAGATGCGTCCTGGCATCACGGGGCTGGCTACGCTGAAATATAAAAACGAAGAGAAAATACTTGAAGAAATGGTGAAGAAAGCCAAGGCGGAAGGTGACCCGCGTTCTGAAACTGAAATCGCAATATGGTATAATGACCATGTCATTTATCCTGACAAAGTGAAGCTGAACCTTTATTATTATCATCATTATTCTTTCTTGCTGGATCTTAAAATCCTTTTTCAGACCTTGTTATAAAACGAAAACGCCGTATCTTTGCGCCTTCAAAACGAGAAAGTTATGCATAGAATCTTTATCCCTATATTTAACTTTTTTAAATGCCATAAGGGGGTGATGTATGGTTTAATCGCCATTACCTCCCTGGTGTTTCTTTTTTTTGGATTGAAACTGAAGTATGAGGAAGACATCTCCAAGCTGCTTCCTTCCTCCAGTGTGGAGAGTCAGTTGGCTTTCAGCTCCATTGCCCTCAAAGACAAGATCTTTCTTCAGGTGACTTCGGCAGACGAGCCGCTTTCTTCCGAGGAACTTGTAGAACGTACGGACGAATTTGTGGAGACGTTGCTTGAAAAGGATTCAACCACCCATTACATTGCAAATATTTTGTATAAAATGGAGCCCGAGATGGCTATCAATGCCTTGGATTTTGTGCTTGAGCATCTCCCTTCATTTGTTGATACCACGGCCTACGCTGATTTTGACAAGGCTATAGAACCTGAGGCGGTAGCAACCCAGATGCAGGTGGATTATGACATGATGATGGAGGACGAGATGGGTGATGTCACCCAAATGATTGCCTACGATCCGCTTAACCTGAAAGACGCAGTCATTGGAGACCTTTTGAATGGCGCCTTAGGAGGCTATACAATCATTGATGGTCATTTTTTCTGTCCTGACAGCACCGTGACGATTTCCTACCTTGCCCCATCGTTCAAGTCGCTGGATTCACGTTCGGCAAGGAACTTTGTTCGTTTGCTTTCGCGTACTTGCAAGGAGTTTGAGTCTATTCATCCTGAGGTGAAGGTGTTAATTCATGGTGACCCCATAGGCAGCGTCTCGAATGCTGGCCGTATTCGTACTGACCTTGTCGTGACAGTAGGCATCTCCATCCTCTTGATTTTGATATTGATAGGTTTTTGCTTCAGAAGTGTTTCTTTCCTTTGGAAGCTGCTTTTGCCCATCTTATATGGCATGTTGTTCTCCATGGCTTGTATCTATTGGTTGAAAGGTGGGATGTCTTTGATGGCGCTTGGATTGGGAGCCATCGTCCTGGGAGTTGCCATCAGCTATAGCCTCCATGTGCTGATACATCATTTCTTTGTGGGTGATCCCGAACGGCTGTTGCTCGATGAGTCCACCCCGGTCTTTCTGAGTTGCATCACTACTATCGGTGCCTTTTGTAGTTTGCTTTTCACCGATAGTGACTTGCTTCGCGACTTTGGGCTTTTTGCGTCGCTTGCCCTTCTTGGCAGCACGCTTTTCGCATTGGTCTTTTTGCCGCATTTCTTGCCATCTCATAAAGCTGATCCTAACAGCAAGACCTTCCGTAGAATATCACGTTTAAATAATTTGCCATTCGACCGTAAACCTTGGTTCCTCGCCTTGATTGTGATTATCTTGGTGGTGGGCGTAATATTCTCACCTAAGGTGAAGTTTGACAGCGACTTGCGTAACCTTGACTACAACGCTCCTGAAGAGGTGGAGGCCGAGCGTCTCTTTAACGAGAAGAACAATGATGGTTTTATGCATCTTTATTTTGCCACAGTCTCCAGAGATTTTGACGAGGCACTGGAAGCGGATGAGTCCTTGATGATGATTTTGGATTCCCTGTCGGAACAAGGATTAGTGCATCGCTATTCTGATTTGATTCCAAGGCTGTTTGTTCCCCTCAAAGAACAAGAAAGACGTATTGAGGCTTGGAATGTATATTGGACGGAAGAGCGAAAGGCAGAGACCATGGCTTTGGTAAATCGCAACGCGGAAGCCTTGGGCTTGGATCCTGATATGTTCTTTGATTTCAAGTCGTTACTGGATGCTGATTACGTGCCAGCCTCTTTGATGGAGAGCGGCGTAGTGCCAGAAAACCTGTTAGGCAACTTCATTGAATGTAATGCCGATGGACAATATATGGTCTTTACTGATGTGGCTATGGACGCCGACAAGAAGGATGTGGTTACCGGTGCCTTGGTGGCCAATCCAAAGACATTCGTGCTGGAGCCTTTCTATTATTGCAAGAGCATGGTGGAGGTGATTCACGACGATTTCAACATCGCTGTTTGGATTTCTTCGCTCTTTGTTTTAATTATCTTGCTGTTCTCATTCAGGAATCTGCTCACTACGCTGCTGTCATTCCTTCCCATGGTCATCAGCTGGTTTATGGTGCAAGGCTATATGGCGCTTTTCGATTTGGAATTTAATTTGATTAATATCATTATTTCAACCTTTATCTTTGGAGTGGGTGTGGATTACAGTATTTTCATCACAGAAGGCTTGTTGACTCAAGCGCGGACCGGCAACCGTGACGTGCTAACATGGCATAAGGTGGCAATCTTTTTCTCTGCCACCATTTTGGTTATTGTAGTGGCTTCCCTGCTGTTTGCTGTGCATCCTGCCATCCGTTCCATCGGTCTCATCACGTTGATCGGCATGGCCTCTACCATCATGATCTCCTATTCGCTACAACCTTTTGTTTTCTGGCAGTTGATGAAGATTCCTGCCTATAGGAGGAAAGTTTTGAATGGTGAGAGGGAAGAGGATAGGGTATGAGTCATTAGTATAACAATTCAACATTTTAATAATATGAAAAAGATAGTTAGAACATTTTTTTTGCGTAGGTTGAGAGTGGCTCGTCTAGGGATGTTGATGATGATTATGTTGGTTTCAACAGCGTCATGGGCACAGAAATATGATTCGGATTTTACTCAGACGCGTGTGATGAAGATTTCGGGAAAGACCACAACGATGCATGGTCATATCACCTTTGATGGTAATGACCATCTTTCCATGATGTATTCTGATCCTGAAGGTGATTATTTCATCATCGATGGTGCGATGGTAAAAGTGAATCTGATGAAAAAGAAAGCGGAACTCAACTCGGAGAAGGTAAAGGCGGTGCAACTCCAACGTTCCACGCTGTTAAACTGCCTTTCAGGAGAATGGGAGAAAGCGGCTGCTGAAAACAAAGCGGATACCATCGTCACGGAAAAGGACGGTTTCCGCAATGTCCTGATTCAAGCCAAAGGGAAAATACCACGTGGAGGCTATTCTTCTGTGGATTTGACTTATCGTATCAGCGACGGTCTCGTAGTCAAGATGATTCTTGAAGAGGCTATTGGGGTGGTTAATACATACGAGATTGAATAACGCTATTTATAACATCTTTATAGAAGATTTTAATAACATCGAAAGACACGAAAAACACGAAATCCAGAGATGGTTTCGTGTTTTTCGTGTTTTTAGATGTTAATCAATATTTACTTCATGTTCTTTATGGTCATCGATGAGTTCGATGGTGGTACTCTTTATGGCCTCGGCGTTGTTCTTGCGTTCATACTTGAGGATGTAGATGCTTTCGCCATAACGGTAACGGATGGTGAAGTGATCCCAAGCGGAGGGGATGTGTGGGGTGATAGTCAACGTCTTGCCGTGTTTCTCAAGGCCGAGGATGCTTTCGATGCCGGTCTTATAAGCCCATGAGGCCGAACCAGTGTACCACGTCCATCCACCGCGTCCTGGATGTTGCGGGTTGCTGTAGATGTCGGCGGCAATGCAGTAAGGCTCTACCTTGTATTTCAACACATCGGCCAGCGTCTGTGTGCGATGGATCGGGTTGATGAGCGAGTAGAGGAAGTCGGCCATGTCGGTTCTTCCTTCCTTGAGTTGAGCCATGATATACCACATGGCACCGTGCGTGTATTGTCCGCCGTTTTCACGGATTCCCGCAGGGTACTGCATGATGTAGCCAGGATTGTCGGCTGAGTTCTTGAATGGTGGGGTGAGGAGCTGGATAATCTCATGCTCACGGTTGACCAGTCGTCCATCGGTCTCACGGAAGATGGAGTTCTTCTGTTCGGGTGTGGCCACGTCAGTGAGAATACTCCATGCCTGTGAGATGAGGTCGATTTGGCATTCTGTGTTGTTGCGAGATCCCATGGGGTTGCCGTTGTCGTAGAAAGCGCGGAGGAACCAGAAGCCGTCCCAAGCGTTTTTCTGCAAGGCATTGACCAGGTTTTTGCGGAACTGTGAGAGTTCTTCGCAGTAGTTGAGGTCGGCATTGGGCATTTGCTGAGTGAGTTTCTCCATCTTGGGAAGCAGGTCACAGAGGAAAAAGGCCACCCAAACGCTCTCGCCCTTGCCTTTGGCGCCGACATTGCTCATGCCGTCATTCCAGTCACCGCATCCCATCAAAGGCAAACCATGGGCGCCAATACGGCTCATGGAGCGGTTGATGGCGCGGCGCAAATGCTCATAGAGCGTAGCGTATGTGAATGCGGTATTCTGTTTACCGTCTTCTGTCTTCTTAGGAACACTATAGGTGATGCAGCGTTCTGTCTCGCCTTTGGGTAGTTGTTCGCCTTGGCAGAACGGCACGTTTTCCATCAAGACACTGAGGTCGCCTGTGACCGTTACATATTGGTAGGTGACGTAAACCAGCCAGAGCAGGTCATCGCTGAAGGTGGTTCTGGCACCAAGCTTCATGCTCTCGTGCCACCAGTGCAGGACATCGCCTTCGGCAAACTGATGAGCCGCATGGTCGAGGATTTGTCTGCGGGCATAGTTCGGATCGCTGTATAGCACGCTCATCACATCTTGCAGCTGGTCGCGGAAACCAGTGGCTCCGCCTACTTGATAGAAGCCGGCGCGGGCGAAGAGTCGTGAAGCATAAACCTGATAGAGGTACCAGCGGTTCAGCATATAGTTGAACGAGCGGTCGGGAGTGTCCACTTGGATGGTGGACAGCTTGTCATCCCAGAAACGGATCACCTCGTCATATTCCTTGTCGATCATCGCTTGGCTGAAATGGTTAGGCTTGTCTTCGGGTCTTTCAAGGACGGCGATGACGAAGGCCACGGCAATCTCGGTGTTAGCAGGGATGTTGACCTTCATGCCAAGGCGCTTGCGGTTAGGATATTTCAATGAATAGTCATATTCGAGGTTAGGCTGACCGTCGCAGATGGCGGTAAGCTGTACCCGTGTGTCGCGATATTGGTCGTGATAGACGTTGCGGACAAAGATGCTGTGAGTTGACTCATCCCATTCGGAATGGATGAATCGTGCCGTCTTCTCCTCAGTAGTGCCCAAGACCATCTTGTAAACCATGTCGAGTTGAATCTCCATGGCGGCATCGGTCTTGTTTTCGAGTTTGATCTGATAGTATTTCTCCAGACGTTCTTTGGCCACAAAGACACGTGCTTTGACGTTCAAGTTATCGTATTGTGCATCGAAAGCCGAGAAGCCTTGTCCGTGTCGTGCGGTAGCCGGGACAAACTGTTCCTTGTTGATCAGGAGCATCTCTGAAGCGTTGTCGCGAACGATGTCGTTGCTCCAACCGGTGAGTTTGAATTGCTGGGCGTTAAAGGCAAAGGTGAAACCAGCCATAGTGGAACTGATGATACAGCCGAAACGTGGGTTGGCAAGTACGTTGATCCAAGGCATCGGGGTGTTGGTGTTGGTGACCACATAGTCGCGTCCTTGGTTGTCGAATCCGCCATATTGGTTGTAAAAGTCGAGGCTGCTCCAGACGCGGAATTGCTTGCTGGTCTTCATGACAGGATATTCCACTTTGTTTTGGTAATGCTGGTTGGCTGCTTCAAGGTGTTGCAGCTGTTGTTCGATACGCTCATGGTTGTTGAAGTCGATCCGAGCTACGGTACGAAGTAAAGTGCGTTCGTCCTCGCTAAGGTCGTTGCCGTTCAAGACGAACACTTGGCCGGCTTGTTCGTGAGTCGCCCACAGATGCTCGGTGTTGGCCATGTTGCGGATGAAGTGCGTCAGACCGTCGTGGTCGTCACCAGGCACATCGTTGATGAAGACGAGGTCAAGCACCATGCCATGCACCTTATAATATTCAAAGGCGCGGAGCATCTCTTTGGCAAAGCCCGACTTGTTGATGTCGTCAATCTCCATCAGGACAATGGCATGGTCGCCGCTGATGCTGAAACGCCAGAGGCCGCTTTGCGACAACTTGTTCTTAGCCAACAGGTCTTGACGTTGATTGCCGAAGGTAGCAGTTTGAAGGATGTATTTCGAGATGCTGTTGTAGAGACGCATCTGGGAACCCTTGAGAAGCGACATGCTGGTTCTCACGTTGTTGAACACAGACGATTTCTTGAAGGCGTCTTCGATATCCACAGCGCTCTTGTATTGTTCCATGAGTTGTGAGAGTTGTTCACGGGCTTTGGCGAATCCAGTGATGAGGAAGGCGGAGACGGCTTTCCCAGCTGGAATATGGATTCTCCGGCGCATGCTCATGATAGGATCGAGGGTGGTACCAACGGTGTTGCTGAGGGTGCGATGGTTGTCGATGACATGGGCGTGACGAATGCTGCCTCCACGTCCCAAGAACTTCATACGTGAGGTCTCATACTCGACCAACGAGGAGTTCTCCACATTGAATTGCGGCTTTGTGGGGTCGTTTTTGCTGAGTTCTTGATGCATCAGGCTTAATTCCTCGTTATCCACAAAGAGTTTATGAATGACGTAGTTGTAGCTTGCGGTCTCGTCTTGTGAGGGTTTGCTGAAGATCAGGGCTTCATGCTCACTGTCGTATTCGCTGATGATTTTCATGCTGTTGAACACACGGTGTGCGGCATCGACATCCTTGGTGCTCATCACCACCTCACCATAGCTGGTGATTTCCAAATCCACATCCTGGTCGCTGTTATTGGTAAAGGTATAGCGGCGGATCTCAGCAAAGAAGTCTTTCAGGACAGTGATTTCAGTCTTAGTTTCAATGTCGTCATCCACACGCATGAAGCTGATCTTGTCGGAGGCAAAGCTGACCCGATATTGTTGCGGCATCACATCGAGTGGTGAGTAGGTGTTGCACCACAGTTTGTCATCACGAAGGTTGCGGATATACAGATAGGTGCCATAATGGTCGGCGGTAATCTTCCTATATCGGTTGATGAGGATGTTGCGGTACCGTGAGAAACCAGATCCGCGGTCGTTGAGTAACACGGTATAGAGGCCGTTGCTGACCACGCCAATCTCAGGAACGGTGGCGATGCCGTCATAGTCGCGGGCATCGCTTTCGGTTTGAACCTTGGAGTATTGATAACGTTTATACTGCGTGATTTTCAAGTCGATATAGGGCTGTACTTGAGCTTTTTCTTTAAGTAACGTCTCCATGGAACGGAACACGGGTTCTTGCATGAAGAAGCGTTGCAGACAGTGGTCGGCGAGGTAGTTGGTGAGCGAAGCCAAAATCATGCCTTGATGGTGGGCATAATGAGCGAGCACTGGCACATGGTCGTCTTCGTCATAGCTTTCATAGAAGCCCATGTCGTCGTACATGTTGAGTTTCTTGAAGCGCTGCAAGTTTTCATACACCGCCTTGTCGTTGACACCGATGGTAAGCAGTGAGCTATAAGGTGAGATGACGATTCGGTCGGGAGTGGTGTTTTGGAACTTGAGGTAGGGGACTCCAAAAGCATGGTATTTATAGTTTTTAGCGTCGTCAAGTTCATTGTAGGCCGTTTCGGAGATACCCCACGGTAAAGAAGCCTTCTGATTCCTACCTTCTATATTTTTAATAAACGCTTTTTGAGCTCTCACGGCAAAGCTGTAGGTCTCGTCCATGAGGGTGTGTTTGTAGGTGGGAAGGAAGATCAGCGGCATGAAATACTCGAACAGGGTGCCATACCAAGAAGCTACACCTTTGTAGCCTTTGTACTGCACTAAGGTCTTGTCAAGGCAGAACCAGTGTTTATACGGGGCATCACCTTGTGCGATGGTAAGGAAGCTGGTGAGTCGAGCCTCGGACGCGAAGTTGTTGTAATGGTATGGTAACAGGGCGTGAGCACCGTAGTCATAGCCAATGCTGAACACATCGAGTTCTGGGTTGTAAAGCTTGGAGAAATCGGTTTCTTCAATCAGCTTTTGCACCTTCTCAATCAACGCTTCTGTTTTCTGACTTCTATCTTCTAACAAAAATCCTTTCAAGGTATATAAGCAAGCCACAAAGTTGCCGCTGTCGCATGTGGAGATAAAGAAGTTGGGCAGGGCTTTCAGGGTATTGACATGATACCAGTTGAAAAGGTGTCCGTTCCATTTCTCCAGTTTTTCTACGGTATCGATGACATGGCTGAGACGTGTGATGGCTTCTTCACGCGTGATGAATCCCAGCTCAGCGGCAGAGATAAGGGATGTGATGGAGTAACCAATATTGGTGGGAGAGGTCTTGTAGTCCGCTTTCTTGGCACGGTTGAGTTGGTAGTTGTCGGGGATAAGATAATGGGTCTCCTCAGTGATTTGGCTGTCGAAGAAATGCCAGGTGTCTTTGGCGATTTGTTTGATTTCTTCAGTCTCGTTGGCAGTGAGGTTCTTTTTGTTTTGTGGGAATTTCTTGCCGAGCCAGAACATCAGGAACGGAGCGCCACACCATGCGACGATGCAGAAGATTAAGGCGGCGAGGTCGATGCCAGCCCATCCTCCTTTGAGGAAGAACAGTCCTGCTATCAAGGCTGAGGCCACGTAGTTGAACCAGAACTTGCCGAGATAGTCGCCGAGGGTTCCTTTGGTGCTCTTTGCGGCTTCATCGCTGGTAATCCAGTTGAGTAAATTCTTGTGGCTAAACCACATACGATAGCAGGCGCGGATCAAGGCGTCGGTGTACATCCAGGCTTCTTTGGGAAGCAGGGCGAATTGTACCAGCGAGCGATAGACAATCACCTTGAACCCTCTCATGAGGGTCATGTAATATTTGTAGCGTTTGCCAAAACGGGGAATCTTGGTAACTTGTCCGAGGATGAAGAACACGATGGGGCTGGCCACGGCGATTAAAGCGGCCAACAGATACCACACCGCGTAAATGGAGGTGCAGCGGCTGAAACCTACCAGGAGAATGACTATCAGCGCAAGGCTCAACACGGAACGACGCAGGTTATCAAAGATCTTCCATCGTCCGATGGTGTTGACTTGGTTCTTGACCTTTTCACCTTTTTCGTTGCGGACGTGGTTTCGCAGCCAGCTGATGATCTGCCAGTCGCCACGGGTCCAGCGGTGGTGACGTTTGGCGTCGTCGATATAGTTAGACGGGTTGTCGTCGAAGAGTTCCAAGTCGTTGATGAGGCCGCAGCGGATGTGGCAGCCTTCGATTAAGTCGTGGCTGAGGATCAAGTTCTCAGGGAAGGTGCCTTTCAGCACTTGTTGAAACACCTTGAGGTCGTAAATGCCTTTACCGCAGAAGCTTCCTTCGTTGAAGATGTCTTGATACAGCTCAAATGAGGCGGTAGTGTAAACATCGAGACCGCCAAGTCCTGCGAACAGCTGAGCATAGCGTGATTTGTTGGTGACTTCCACATCGACGTTCACACGCGGTTGCATGATGCCATAACCGGCATTGACACGTTTTCCGTCAGGTGAGAGCTGCGCGCGGTTCAAGGGGTGCGCCATTGCTCCGATCAGCTTTTGGGCGGAGTACAGCACCAGCTCGGTGTCGGTGTCCAGCGTGATGATAAATTTGATCTCAGGCACTGCCAGCTGTTGCCATTCGCTGATGGTCTCACAGCGGAAACGTTTTTGTTTTTCAGCTTCGGTGGTGTTGCCTAACACCAAGTCGTTGAAGTGCAGGATGGCACCACGTTTTCTCTCGTAGCCAAGCCAGCAGTTCTCACCATCGCTCCAGGCACGTTTTCTGTACACGAAGTTGAAGATGGGAGCCCCATATTTTTCGTTCAGCTCTTTCACTTTCGCAAGACCAGCCTGAACCACTTCATCATCCCAGGGCATATCCTCATTGGGTCCCGCGGCGGCATCGCCAATCAAGGTGTAGAAGAGGTTTTGGGGGCGGCTCTCCAAACGCTGTCCGTCACTGGCGCGGTTGATGTTGGAAAGATAATAAATCTCCATCTGCTCCAGCAATTCGATTGTCTTGGCTTTGTTCTTAAGGATGGTCGGCATGATGACCATGGTGGCGTATTCCTTGGGGATTAATCCATCCTTGAACTTAATCTTAAAGGTGTTGACAGGCTTGTGAATGCGGTAGAGTAGTTGGTTGAAGAGGTCGATGACGATTTGACTCATTGGCACCCACATCAGCAGTGTGATGATGGCGGTGACCCAGCTTAAGCCAAATCCCGAGGTAGCCCATGTGGCAAAGCCGAAAGCTAACCCCAGAGAGGCAAGCACGACAATCCACACATACCAGTGTGCGCGGGAGTTCCATTTCTTTGGTGGGAAGAGTTGCCAGCCCACATGCTCACCTTTTTCATCTGCTTTCTTTACCAGTTCTTTCACCAAGTCATACTCTTTGACTTTTTGTTTCTTGCAGAGACGTGTGATTTTGGCACGATAGTCATCTTTGGTGCGATCGTACATCTGATCGTACATGTCCGCCTTCTCATTTTTGAGTGCCTGTTCTGAGAAACTGATGCTGTCAATGATTTCGCCCATTGGAAGTTTGGTCATCTTCCTCAATGAGTTGAAGAGGTTCATCATCATCAGGTTGTTCTGAGCTGCCTCGTTCAGTTTTTCCACGTCAGCCATTGCCTTGTCAGTAGGGGAGTAATGATAGGCATTGGATGACTTCAAGACGGCGCAAAGATCTGCAAGTTCTTTGATCAGGATATGTTTCATCAAGGGCAGTAAGGCGCATACCTCTGGATAGGAGAAATAGTCATTCCGATCTTCCTGAACCTGTAGCAGGTAATTGAAAAACATCCCTTTGTCCACCTGATAATGGCACCGCGAGAGGTATTCTCTGAGAACTGTCTCGAGATATTGCATGCGTTCGCCTTCCAGCTTGCGGAAACTGCGGCTTTGCAGGTCGATCTTCAGGACTTTCTCCTGCTCACTGATCATATAATAGTTGTCAAGAACCCATTCGTTCGTGCTGCCGACAAGACGCTGTGATTTAGTCTCTTCCACCAGCAACAAGTAATAATTAGTGATGGTCTTGATGCTTTCTTTGAATATCTTGTAAGTACTTTTCATAATGTAATGTCAAAATGAAACATTTTGTTTACAGAAAAGGCAAAGATAGAAAAAGAAATCCAAGTGACAAAAAAAAGTAAGGGGTGCTTTTGTTAAAAAATTTTAAGTTTTATTCATTTTGGCATTCTTGATCATTTGGTATTGGCAAATAGCCAGTTTGCCTTCACTGTCGCGGAGGTGCATGCCATTGCCTTGGCAATAACGCCACATCTTACAAGAGGAACAAGGTTCGGTTTTCATCCATTGGTGGTTGCGATAAACGTTAAATTTGTTTTGCCAGATATCCCAGAAGTGGTCGTGATAGATGTTGCCTTGGTGGTAGTTGTGGCGGATGCTAAGGCAGCCCGAAATGGATCCATCGGCGAGGATGGAAGCCACGTTGATGCCAGCACTGCATGAGAAGTAGTGGTTGCGCACTTCACCTTCATAGGGGCCAAGGAAGCCATCGCAGCCATAATCGGCGCGGATATGTCCTTGTAACCGAGTCATACGGATGAAGTCCATCATTTCGACAAACTGTTCATTTGACAGTTTCAGGTCAGGCTCGTTGGCAGCACGACCGTAAGGGAACACCGTGAAGAGCCGCCAGCGGCGTATCCCCAGGCTGATAAGGTAGTCGCGGAACTGAGGAAGGTATTTTATGGTGCGTTGATTGACGCAAGTGATGACATCCCATGTGAGAGAGGGGTGTTTCTTTAAGGCTTCGACGGCTACCAACACCTTCTTGAAACTCTGTGTGTTGCCACGCATCCAGTTATGGTCTTCTTCAAAGCCGTCGAAACTGATGGCGATGGACTTCAGACCGGCATCGACAAACTCGTCAAGTTTTGTTTGGGTCAACAACATGCCGTTGCTTACCATTCCCCATACGAAGCCACGATTGGATATCGCTCTTCCGCATTGTGCCAAGTCTTGTCGCATTAAAGGCTCGCCTCCGGTGGTGATGACCATCACTTTGGAGGGGTCTTGATGGGATTTTATTTCATCCAGAACCTTTAGGAAGTCGGGGAGAGGCATGTCGTCTTTCTCGGATAGCATCCTGCAATCGCTTCCACAATGGCGGCAGTTGAGGTTACAACGAAGGGTGCACTCCCAAAACAGCTGGTGCAACTCATGTTGTTCGATGCGTTGCATCAGCGTGGCATGGTTGAGTTCCAGCATGATTCGTTTACGAAAGCCCAGTCCGTTGTCCATGACGTTAGAAGTTATGATAACTTGGCGAGGCAGGTGGCAGTACGTGCGGCGAGTCGGGCGTTGTTGAGTACCAGTTGGATGTTAGCGTCGAGGCTGTCGCCACCAGTGATATCTTTGATACGGGCGAGCAGATAGGGCGTGGTCTCTTTTCCGTGGATGCCCAAACGTTTAGCGTCATCGATGGCGGTGTCGATGGCTTTGTTAATTCGGTCGGCATCCATGGAGTATTCTTCAGGGATTGGGTTCGTGACGAGCATACCACCCACAAGACCCATGTCTTGTTTAGCTTGGAAGGTAGCGGCCAGTTCTTCTGGTGTGTCGATACGATAGTCCACTTTGAAACCGCTTTTTCGTGTATAGAAGGCTGGCAGTTCTTCGGTTCCGAAGCCGATGACGGGGACACCTTTGGTTTCCAGATATTCCAAGGTGAGTCCCAGGTCGAGGATGGATTTCGCGCCGGCGCAGATCACCATGACGGGGGTACGGGCAAGCTCTTCGAGGTCCGCGCTGATGTCCATCGTTATTTCAGCACCTCGGTGGACACCTCCTATGCCGCCGGTGGCGAAGACTTTAATGCCTGCCAACGCGGCGATAATCATGGTTGTGGCCACGGTGGTGGCTCCATCTTGTCCTTTAGCGACGAGCACTGGAAGGTCACGGCGGGAGGCTTTCGTCACGGCAGTACCTTTCTTTCCTAAATACTCAATCTCCGCCTCGCTTAATCCAGCTTTCAGTTTCCCACTGATGACAGCGATGGTGGCAGGCACTGCGCCGCCGTCGCGGATGGTTTGTTCCACACGAAGAGCAGTCTCCACATTTTGTGGATAAGGCATGCCGTGCGAGATGATGGTGGATTCCAGAGCGACTACTGGTTTGCCGTTTTTCAAGGCATTCGCTACCTCAGGGCTGATATCAAGATAGTTCTTCATAAAGCTGTCTCAGTTGGTTATTGACGGTGTCAGGGCTTTCCACGGTGATTTTGGCGCAACGCAGTCCGATACGTGCTGCGACTTCGATGGGCACATCAGGACCCGCATGGACTATTCCAGCCATAAAAGCGTCACCTGATCCTGTGGCGTTCACCACTTCAGCAGGGAGGGCTGGAAGGGTGAGGTTTTTCCTTCCGGCGAAGATCTTCACGCCTTCGGCGCCCACGCTGACAAAACGGCGTTCAATGCCTTTGACGCCTGAAAGCATCTGGTCTTCCATTTGGTTGCATTTCACGGTAAATACTTTTTTCTTGGAAGAGATTTCGATTGCTTCACTGATTCTCACAGCTTTGGCTCCGGAGACTGTATCGACGTAAAGCGGTGCTTCCATGTGGTCGATCAGATAAGCAAGGGCATCTGGAGCGAGATTCGTGTCGGTGACCACTGCGTCAACAGGACCTACTTTTGGGAGTTTCTGAGCAATCCATTCGGCGGTGATTCCATCGGCGGTGGCCATATCTGACACGCCTCCGATCATTTCACCGTTACTATCGTTAATACAGAAGAAGCAAGACCGTGTGCCAACAGGAGCTGTATCACACAACCCCACATTGATACCCACCTTGCGGCAACTGTCGGCGGTGAAAAATCCAAAGACATCGCCGCCAAAAATGGTGAGGAAAATGACCTCATCACCAAGAAGTGCGAGGTTATGGGCGATGTTACGCGCCACGCCTCCTGCGGTGAGACGGATAGTGCCTGGGTTGGAATCCCCAGCGACGAAAGGTTTTGTTGTGGTGGCGGTAATGTCGGCATTCGCACCGCCGATAACTAAAATGCGCATGGTATTTAGATTTATTTTATTTTTTTATTTTATTTTGTTCCAATAAACGGTTTCACCAAATCCCAGAATGGTGCCTCTTATTTTGAGTTGTCCTTTCTCATTGAATTCGGCACTAAGTTTAGCTTTGATGCCTCTTTGCGGGTCGTAAATCTTGGTGCCGTTCCAGCATTTTTCGCCAGCATCGTATTTTAACCCTGAAAAGAGCACGATTTGATCGCAAGGCACGTTGCGGAGTTTTTTATCGGGGTTTTTCTCGTCCAAAAACTTTTTGCCATTAGCGTCTTTGTCATGCTCCACCCAGATGATTTTTCCAGTGAAAGTACCGTCTTTTTGTTGGGTGATGGTGGCTTTGAAATTGTCCTCGCCTTGTTTGCTTTGGTAGGTGCCGACAATGTTTTCGGCTTTGTTGTTCAGTGCGTTTTGAGCCATTGAGGCACCTGTTAAGGCGCACAGCAATGTGAGGAGGAAGAAGAATCTTTTCATGGTGAGTTGGGTTTTATAAGCAGGACAACGGGACTCGGGAGGTGCTTTCGCGTCCCAAGTCCCGCGTCATTTTATTTTGATCGTAATGAAATGGCGAAGCCGCCGCAACGGGCCATCTTAAGTTTTAAAACAGATTTTGAATTGACTTTTTTATGGGTGATGGTATATGCTTGCGGGTTATAGGTGTCTCCTGGCATGCCATCAGCGTCTTTGGCATCGCAATAAATTGTTGCCTCGTAGGTTACCCCAGGTTTGAGGAAGTCGAGTTTCACTTTGACTTCGCGTGCGTTCTCGTCGGTGATGCCGCCAACGTACCAAACGTCATGGGGAGTGGGGAGTGGAGCATTGAGAGTTGTGAGTTGAGAGGGGATGTCATAGACGAAACGTGTGACGCTGTTGATGATGTTTTTTTTGCCGTCGGGGAGGGCAGCGAGTCCTTCGGCGGCTTTGTTCAGCGTGGAGAGCTTAGGATGACGAGCGGTAACGATGTAGTCGCCTGGTTCTGCTTCGAGATAGATGGTGGTGTCCCAATCCACCGCAACATCTTTGATGAATTGGAAGGCATCCATGTAAGGTTCGTAATGTTCAGGGAAGTCGGCGGCCATCTGCAAAGGGGAGTAAAAGGTCACATACAAGCCCAACTGGTTGCAGATGGTGTGCCGCATTTTTTGACCCCAAGGAACGATTTTCCCCATGTCAGGTTCAAAGATACCCGGGGTATAGTCCATGGGTCCACCTTGCAGTCGAGTGAAAGGAAGGATGGTGGTGTGTCCAGGTTTGATGCGTTCCCTAAACTCGGTGCCCATGGCACTTTCGTTGCCAATCATGTTAGGCCAGGTGCGGCAGAGGCCTGTGGGACGGACAGCCTCATGAGAATTCACCATGATATGATGTTTGGCAGCCTCCACGATGGCATAATGGTAGTGGTTGTTGATGGGTTGGCTGTAGTGCCCTTCCCCAAAGGGAATGATGGTACCCACATAACCGCCTTTCACGGCATTGTATCCATATTGGTTCATCAGGTTATAGGCTTTCTCCATCCAGTGCTCGTAGTTGATGGTGGAGGCGGAACTTTCATGATGCATGATGAGGCGGATGCCCTTTTCGTGGGCGTATTTGTTAAGGGCAGGCAGGTCGAAATCAGGATAAGGAGTGATGAAATCGAAGACGAATTCTTTTTGTTTTCCGTACCAATCCTCCCATCCGATGTTCCATCCTTCGATGAGGAGGGCATCGAAACCGTTTTCAGCGGCAAAGTCGATATAGCGGCGAACGTTGGCGTTGTTGGCGCCATGGGTGCCATTGGGCTTTGCATGTTCGAAATCGGTCTGCCCCAGTTTCACCGAAGGGAAGTCGTTGGTGTAAGACCAGGTGCTTTTCCCGGATATCATCTCCCACCATACACCCATGTATTTAACGGGATGGATCCACGACACATCATCAAGGGCGCATGGCTCGTTGAGGTTGAGAATCAACCGAGAAGCCAGCACGTCGGTAGCTTTTTCGCAAACCATGACGGTACGCCAAGGCGTGGTGCAAGGAGCCTGGATGCGGCCTTTGTACCCCGTGGCATCAGGGCAGAGCCATGCTCTAAAGGTGAAAGGTGAGAGGTTAGAGGTTGGAGATGCGTTTTCATTGATTTGGAGGTCAAGGTGCATGGTGGGGAAGTCGAGCGTAGCGGCCTCGTGGATGTTGATGTATAAGCCTTCGTCGGTTTTCATCTGCAAAGCGGTCTGCACTCCCGTTTTGGAAAAAGCAGTCCATGGCCATCCTCCATCTTTGTGGCCTTCTTCCCATAAGTCGGGGATTTCCGACAGTCGCGACTGGGTGAAGTTGTATTCTTGGGTGTCAAGGTCACCGGGAATCCACCAAGCGGTATGGTCGCCTGTCATGGCAAACTCGGTCAGCTCTTCTTTGAACCAAAAACAAACCAAGGCATTGGGAACTGAGTTCGCGCCAGACGCTTCAGTAAACATTGGGAACTCATAGCGGAAACCGAGGCCGTCGTCATAGAGCCGGAAACGAATCTGCATGATGGTGGGTCTTTTTTGCGTGGACTCGTCCATGCTCTCGACCGATCCAATAGGTTGTTCGAGGGTCACCAGCATCTCGTTATAATGGTTCCGGATTCGAGCTTCCTCGCCCCAGACGGGTTCCCAAGTCTCATCGAAGCTGTCGAAGGCGGTGTTTTTGAGGACAAAGGCATGAGCCAGGTCATCGCGCCATTCGAGGGTGAAGCCCATTTTGGAGGGCAATACAACGGGTTTGTCCAGACGATAAAGGGAATAATAAGGCACGCCGTCTTTCAGTTCAAAATTCAGCTCCAGTTTTCCGTCGGGGCTTTTTAAACGGGCGGGTTCTGCGGCAAATGCGCCTTGTAGGATGCTTGATATTAATACAAACAGTAATAGTAGTCTTTTCATTCTTTCACCCATTTTTCGATTTCAGCTTTGGTGGGTTTGTTAAGCAGTTTGCCTTCTTTCCAATTGATGTTGGGGTAGGATGCTTTGAGGTCATTGCAGGCTTTTTTGATGCTGCTTCCGCCTGAGGTGGCAAAGGGGATGACGGTCTTGCCTGTAAAGTCATAGCTTTCGATGAAGGTGTTGACGATGGTAGGGGCGGTGTACCACCAGATGGGGAAGCCCACGTAGATCACATCATAGTCGGCCATGTTGTTGATTTTTCCAGTGATGGCAGGGCGAGAGCTGAGGTCTTGCATCTCGAGGGTGGAACGGCTTTTTTTGTCACGCCAGTCAAGGTCGGCATCGGTGTAAGGTTTTTCGGGTTTGATTTCGTGAAGGTCGCCGCCGGTCGCATCGGCCAGTTGCTGAGCCACGCCTTTGGTCACGCCAGAAGCGGAAAAATAAGCTACTAATGTTTTCATTTTTTGATCTTTTTTTGTTTGTGAAGAAGTTGTTGATTCACAGCAGCTTTGTGCTGAGACACCGAGGGTAATAACCACAAGGGATAGGATAAAAAGAAGTTTTTTCATGTTCAAGAATTTAGTGTTATACTTTTAAGGCAAAGATAAACAATTTTACGTTACATCATCAGGTTAGGGAAATAATTTGTATCTTTACCGCCGTAAACCAAATTAATTACTGTGATGGCCAAGAGAAGTCTGTTATTATTTATTTTGTTGATTTTTAGTGTATTAAATATAAATGCACAACGTAAATGGAGTTATAATCTGGGTTTAGGTGCCTCTTTAAACGCTGGTAATGTCAACAATTGTAACCTCAGTCACGATGCTTCAGTGACCCGTAATGACAGTGTTCTTGCCTTTGACTGTCATTATCGTTTTTTATATAGTTCATTGATTTTGAATAACGAAACTGGCAGGAAATGGGAAGAGACCAATTCCGAAATCAATGGAGGCGTGAAGATGGATTTATATCAGTACGGAAAGTACTCTCCGTTTTTGGCTTGCGAGATGCTCACGAACAAATATAAAGGATATGATCTTAAGCTGAGCGGTGTGTTTGGGTTCAAATTCAGGATTTACACGTTGCCATCTATCTGCGATTATTCTATCAGTGCCGCTTTTGTTTACGACTGGAATGACTTCACGGATGAGACGGTTCTGCCCAACAACAATTACCGATTATCCTTGCGTCCCAAGGTCAAGCAGAAGATTGCTGACAACCTGACTTTGTTGCATTATACTTTTTTTCAGCCTTCGGTACTTGACTTGAGCGATTTCATTGTCAACAGTGTGACGAAACTTCAGACCCAGATTACCAAGAAGTTATTTCTCGATTTTTCATTCAGATATGATTACCATAGCCGTGTTCCAGCTGAGACCTACCGGCATCATGATATCTTGACGGAAATCTCATTGAGGTTCAAGATATAAAGATGGCTGTGAATGAGTACTATGAGGAAAGCCATCCGTTCATTGGTTAAATGGTGTGTCGTATGCCTCTTGTTAGGTGTACTGTTGGTGTTGGCTTGTAATTATTACGTCAAGTTGAAGGCAAGAGGAAGGCTTTACGATGATGTGAGTGAGATCCCATACCGAAAAGTTGGATTGGTTTTAGGCACATCGCCTTATAATGCCCATGGGGGTGCTAACATATATTATAGGAATAGGATGAGTGCCGCTGCGTTGTTATATGCTGAGCATAAGATATCCTATATCTTGGTGAGTGGTGATAATTGTCGTCATGAGTATAACGAGCCAGAGTACATGCGTCGTTCTTTGATTCAATTAGGGGTTCCTGATTCTGTCATCGTGTTGGATTATGCGGGTTTCCGCACTTTCGATTCCATGGTAAGGGCGAAGAAAGTCTTCGGGCAAGACTCGGTCACGGTTATCTCGCAAGAGTGGCATAATGAGAGGGCGGTTTACATTGCGCGGCATCATGATTTGGATGTCGTGTGTTTCAACGCTGCCGATGTTCGTATTCCAAGAACCTATTTGAAAAACCACGCACGTGAGCTTTTGGCGAAGACCAAGGTGGTTCTTGACGTGTTTTTAGGAAAGCAGCCCAGGTATTTGGGAGAGCCGGTGGTGATTCCGTAGAGTATAGAGGTGAGTGATTGCTATAAAATTAGAACCATTCAAAGTTTTCCTTTTGGGCACCGATTTCGAAATGGCATTTGGCGATGCCGAGGTCGATGGGAGCGTAGCCATTGAGCAGGGTAAAACGGGTGCGGCATTCCACTTTGTTGCCGTCATGAAGGATGAAAACAAACTTCTGTTGGTTGATGGCTGTGGGTGCCAGCAAGGCGGCTTCCATGCCACGGTTGAACCAGTCGGGGAGAGGAAGTCCTTTTTCTGTTGAGCGCTGGTCTTCCGTCACATCTGAAATCGTTTTTCGTTGAGGATGTTGCCTTCCCTGGTTTTCGCCGTAGCCGAGTGACACTACGCAAACCAGCTTTTCGTCGGGAAGTACTTGGTATTGGTCTGCTTGTTTGCTAAACGACATTGCCACCCAGCAGGTGTTCAGTCCGAGGCATTGCGCCAGCAGCACCACTTTTTCGCCGTAATAGCCGAGATTGATGTCGTCGCCTTTTTTGCCGATCATGGCGATGTAGTTGCTCACGCCGCGGAATTTGCTGTAATGGGCGATGCCGCTAGCGAAAGCCTTTGGTTCGTTGGTGACCAACTGGATATGCAGTCCACCTTTGCGGTTGCATTCGTTGATGAGGTCTTGCAGTTGTTGAATCTTTTCTGCCTCAATGGGCTTTTCGATGTATTGCCGCACGCTGTGTCGGGTGCGGATGGCTTCTTCGAGTGTCATAGGTGATCAATTGAAAATGCAAACATAATGAAAAGAAGTGAATGTTTTATCGAGTAGGTTTTGAATTTTTTTCATTCTGATTGAAACATTTCCATAATTCAAACTACATAACAATAGAAATGTTTGTTATAAAACTTTTTAAAAAAAATTAATTATGGAAAACCAAATTGTTATTTATCAGACTGAAAATGGTCAGACTTCGATTGAGGTTCGTTTAGAAAATGAAAACGTATGGTTGAGTGCTAATCAGATGTCGGTTTTATTTGACCGTGATGAGAAGACTATACGAAAGCACATCAACAATGTCTTTTCAGAAAAGGAATTGGTCAAAGAAAACAACACGCATTTTTTGCGTGTTGATGGTGTGAAACAACCTCTGGCTTTTTATTCTCTTGATGTTATCATTTCCGTCGGCTATCGTGTCAAGAGCCAACGGGGTGTTCAATTCCGCCAATGGGCAAATAAGGTTTTGAAAGCTTATTTGATGAATGGTTATGTTGTCAATGAAAAAATTCGGAAAAGACAGATAGGTGAACTGCGTCAGCTTGTTCAAATGTTGGGTAGGACCATCCAAAACCAACCATTGTTGAAAACCGATGAGAACCAAGCTCTATTTGAAATAGTCGTTGACTATACCTACGCCCTCGATACGCTTGACGATTACGATTATCAACGTCTTGGAGTAAAAGAAACCACGTTCTCGTCACCAAGAACCATTCGTTCAGTGACGGCAACAAACGCATTGCGGCCACCTTGTTCCTTTGGTTCCTCAATAACAACGGCATCCTCTACCGCGAGGACGGCGGCAAACGTATTGCCGACAACACCTTGGTTGCCTTGACCTTGATGATTGCCGAGAGCAAACCCGAGGAAAAAGATGTGATGGTGAAAGTGGTGGTGAACTTGATTAATCAGAAGAACTGAAAAATATGTTGAGAAGTACTTGTGTCAGTTTGAAAAAGAGGAGTAGCCAATGAGAGTTATTTTTGTTCTATTTAAACAATTTTACGTCAATTTAAATTAAATTTATTGCATTATGATTGAAAAAATGTATCTTTGCACTGGTCTTAAAACAATTACTATGTCTCAAGTTTCTATGACAGTGAGGATGGATTCGTTGCTGAAGCAACGTTTCGATTCGTTATGTGCGGAATTTGGTATGAGTGCCAACACCGCTATGAATATATTTGCCAAGGCGGTGGTTCAATGCGGTAAAATACCTTTCGAAATCAAATCAGAGAGGGCCTCAGTTCTGGAACAAAGCTATGCAGCCTTCAAGGTGATGCGTGAGCGTGCTGAGAATGGTGAAACCCCAGAGTTGACGATGGAAGAGATTGACGAAGAGATTCAGAAGGCAAGAGCGGCGAGGTGATGTTGTACGTTGTTTTTGATACCAATGTGATTGTGTCGGCAATGGTGTCGCATAATCCTAATGCCGCTACGGTTAAAGATGTTGAAGCGATTTCGTTGGGGAAGATAGTTCCTTTGTACAATGAGGAGATTTTGGCTGAATACGATGACGTTTTGCATCGCACCAAATTCAACCTGTTGGATAGGGATGTGTCCTCCATGATTGGAACGATCATAAAACTAGGTATGCCTATGGATAGAACTGAAAGCAAAGAAACATTGGTGGACTTGTCCGATTTGTTTTTTTACGAAGTTGCTCTTTCAAAAGAAGGAGCTTTAGTGGTTACTGGTAATCTGAAACATTTCCTTCAAAGTCCAATTGTAGTGACACCTTCGGAGTTGTTAATGATGATTTATTAAAAAACAATTTGAATGGCAACACACTTTATCTTTGGCAGCGACCATTACGACAAGGTATTAAGCAGGGTGGCCTCTGTCAAGCGCAGCCTATGGATTGGCACCGCCGACATCAAAGACCTGTATGTCAAGGTGGGCTCTCAAACGAAGCCCTTCCTTGCGGTTTTGGCAGAACTCATTAAAAAGGGCGTTGAGGTGCGGCTCATCCATGCCAAGGAGCCGGGCCCGGCGTTTCGCGAGGACTTCGACAAATACCCTGCCTTGTTTGATGGCCTGGAAAGGGTGCTTTGTCCGAGGGTGCATTTCAAGATCTTGGTCTTCGATGGTCAAGTGGCTTATATTGGCAGCGCCAATCTCACCGGTGCAGGCATTGGCATGAAAGGCGATGGCACCCGTAACTTCGAAGCGGGCATCCTTACCGACAATCCCGAGTTGGTGGAACAAGCCATGAACCAATTTGATGAGGTTTGGATTGGGAAGCACTGCAAGAATTGTAAACGGAAAGAGTTTTGTGGAGACCCAATAGCACTATAATCATGAGCAACATTTATCTCGCTGAAATTGTCAATCTTCATGAGCCTAGTCCAAGCGATGGCTATCCATTTAATATCCCAGCCATTAAGAGTTTGAGGCCATTAAGCTTTACCACCGATGTGACGTATTTCATTGGGGAAAACGGTAGTGGCAAGTCAACCTTGTTAGAGGCCATTGCCATCAAAATGGGGATGAATGCCGAGGGCGGTGGACGAAATTTCAATTTCAGTACCAATGCGACCCATTCAAACTTGGAGGAAGAACTGAAATGCGTAAGGACGCCTTATCGCCTTTACGATAATTTCTTTTATAGGGCTGAAAGTTTCTACAATGCTGTTACCTATCTCGAGAGCCTCAAAGATGGGGGAAACCCGTTTTTTGCCTACGGCGGTGAAAGCCTTCATCATTGTAGCCACGGCGAAGGAATGGTTCGCTTGATTGAAAATCGATTGGAATGTGGCTTTTATATATTTGACGAACCCGAAGCCGCTTTGTCTTATCAAAACCAATTGAGGTTCTTGCTGTGGATGCATCGGGCCGTGAAAGCGGGCAGCCAACTGATTGTCAGCACTCACTCGCCAGTTCTTCTCGCTTATCCAGGAGCGGTGATTTATCATCTGAACGCCGGAGGCATTACCAAGACATCATTCGAGGATAGCTATATCTATAACGACATGCGGTCGTTTGTCAACAATGTATCGTTAGTCCAAAAAGAGCTCGGCCTTTTGGATTGAAAAAAAGCTAGTGCTCTATTAGCCTGTGCTTCAATTCGGCACAAGCTTTTTATATCTTTGCAACATCAAAACGTAAACATCATGTCCAAAAACCAAATCAACAAATACGTCTGGCTCGTAGAGACGCTCTATCGCGCCAAGAAAATCACCCTGAAGGAAATCAACCGCAAGTGGACGGAAACCGAACTGAGCGAAGGTGAGGAGATTCCGCGCCGTACTTTCCACACGTGGAAAAACGCGGTGGAAGATATGTTCGGCCTCGTCATTATGTGCGACAAGAGCGATGGCGACCGCTATTACATCGAGAACCGCGAGGTGCTTGAGGACGACAGCCTGCAACGCTGGCTGCTCAGCACCATGTCGGTCAACAACACGCTGTTGGACAACAAAGCGCTCAGCGACCGCATCCTGCTGGAAAGCATCCCATCGGGCCAGGACTTCCTTGCCACGGTCATGGAAGCGATGAAGAAAAACCGATTGCTGGAAATCACCTATAAAGGCTTTTGGAGCGAAAGCGAACACACCTTCCCCGTGGCGCCCTATTGCGTGAAGCTGTTCCGGCAGCGGTGGTATATGGTGGGCAACAGCGTCTATGAAGACAAAATCCGCATCTATTCGTTGGATCGCGTGCAGGAAGCCCTGCTGTCGGAGGAGACCTTCAAATACCCCAAGAAATTCGACCCAGAGCATTATTTCAAAGGTTGTTTCGGGATCATCCGTGATGAGGATTGCGCCATTGAGACCGTAAAGATTAAAGTGAGCGCCGACCAAGCCAACTATTTGCGATCCTTGCCGCTACACACTTCGCAAGAAGAAGTGGAACACAATGATGATTACAGCATCTTCACCTTGCAAGTCAGGCCAACATTCGATTTCCAACAGGAACTTCTTTGGAATGGCGATGCGTTAGAGGTGTTGGAACCGCTTTGGCTACGCAAGGAAATGGCCAGTAAAGTCAAGCAGATGTGGACTAATTACAAGAAATAAGACTGGTAATATAGTATTATGAATTATTAAAATAATAGATATAGAATTTTATAAATTTATAATCAAATAAAATATTATCGTTGATTATATAATATAAAAGAAAATTCTATATTTTTGCAATCGAAATAGTTTTGCGGTCGAAATTTTCGACCGCAAACTTTGTAATCGATTAATAGACAATAAATTATGAATAATCCAGATTTACCAGTACCAGGAAATAATCATTTAATCCAAATTCAAGAAGCAGATGTGGCTGCCAAAATTGCTATCATACGGGGAAATCCTGTGATTGCCGATGCTGACGTTGCGGAATTGTTTGATGTTGAAACACGAAGAATTAACGAAGCAGTAAAAAACAATCCAAACAAGTTTCCGAAGCATTATATGTTTGAGCTGACTAAGAGCGAGTTACGAACTTTGCGGTCGAAAATTTCGACCACAAAAGTATCATTGAAGAGCCGTTCTGCTACCAAAGTGTTCACAGAAAGAGGTCTATATATGCTGGCGACCATCCTGAAAAGCGAAAAAGCAACAGATGTGACTTTTGCTATTATCGAGACCTTCGCCAAAGTGAGAAGCTTAAAACGCGAGCTTGTTGAACTCCATAAAGAAGCAGATAAACAAAAACAAGCATCTAAAATGAAACACTTTGGAGAGGTGCTTTCTGATATCGTCATGCCTGAGCTGAATACCTCCGAAACAGAATCAACTTTAGAGCTTAATTTTATCATTGGAAAACTGAAACACACCGTTAAACGCGTAAAAAAAGAATAAAACTTGACGATAACGGAAAAAGATGCTATCTTTGTATCTGCTTTGAATGAAAAATGAAAAAACACTATACCTTCAGTACAGGCGAAACCATCGAGGCCGACCTCGATGACTTGCGTTGCCTATTGGCCGAGAACCAACACTATCTGGAGAATTACGTAGAGGTCTATAGCTCCCTCGAGGATGATGATTTTGTGGCCCGCGGCAACGGCTTCTGCGACCGCAAGTACAGCGACGACTTCATCGAAGGTCAGATGGAGAAATATGCCCAACGAGTGAAAGAGATTGAAGAATGGATTAAAAAACTTGAACTGTATTTTTAAACAACTTATCCTATTATCTTATGAAAATAAATTCCTCCCAAGCCCTAATCCTTTTAAAAGATGGCAACGCCCGTTTTGTATCGGGCAATCTTGCACCTAAAGACCATTACGTTGAGGATCGCTTGAAACTCAGCGAGGGACAACATCCTTTCGCTGTAGTGCTATGCTGCTCCGACAGTCGGGTGGCTCCCGAGATCCTGTTTGACCAACAGCTGGGCGACTTGTTCGTGATTCGCAATGCCGGCAACGTGGTGGATGAGGATGTGCTTGGTTCCATCGAATATGCCGTGGAACATCTGGAATCGCCGTTGGTGGTGGTGCTTGGTCATTCCAGCTGCGGAGCCGTCACGGCCATTTGTCAGGGAGAGGAACTTCCCGGCCATTTGGTGGATATCGCTAAGCACATCAGGCCTTCTATCAGCTCGGATTGTTGTATCAACGACAACGCTCGTCGTCATGCTGAAAGGATGGCGCAGCTTATCAGGAAAAACCCAATCGTGGATCATTTGAATGTCAAGGTAGTAGCAGCATTTTACGATATCGCCAGTGGGGTGGTGGAGTGGATGTGAAGTTAAGAAAGTGATCAATTATGAAGGACTTTGCCGCCATTGATTTCGAGACCGCTAACAATCAGCCCACTAGTGTGTGCAGTGTTGGCGTGGTCATCGTCAAAAACAACGAGTTTGTGGACTCGTTCTACTCGCTCATCCAACCGGAACCTAATTACTATCTTTTCTGGAATACTTTGATCCATGGCATCACCAAGGCTGATACTGAGGATGCTCCCGTGTTTCCTTACGTTTGGCGACAGATAGAACCTTTGATTGAAGGCTTGCCGCTGGTAGCTCACAACAGCCCTTTCGACCAGGGATGCCTAAAAGCTGTCATGCGTTGTTATCAGATGGATTACCCCGACTATCAGTTTTATTGCACCTGCCGAGCTTCAAGAAAACACTTCGGGAAACAACTTCCAAACCATCAATTGCATACGGTAGCCGAAGCCTGTGGTTACCATCTCGCCAACCATCATCATGCCTTGGCTGATGCCGAAGCCTGCGCTTGGATTGCGAGGGAAATCCTTTGACAAGCCGGAGACCCCTTGCCGAGAAAGGGTTTGATTTCAGTGTTCGTCTCTTGATAGAGAATTAGCAAAGAAAACTATTTGAAATCTTCCTTGTTATTCAAAAAATCCTTATCTTTGAAAACTGAAAACGAAGCCTTCTGACTTCTGTCTTCTGTCTTCTAACTTCTTAACAACCATGTTTTTAATATTCGATACCGAGACAACAGGTCTCCCTAAACAATATAACGCTCCGCTCACCGATTTCGACAATTGGCCTCGACTGGTGCAATTGGCCTGGCAACTTCACGACGACAAAGGTAACCTCGTGGAAAATCATAACTTGTTGGTGAAACCGGAGGGCTTTGTCATCCCTATCGATGCCAAGATGGTGCACGGCATCTCTACCGAACATGCCACAAAATACGGCTTGCCTCTGCATGAGGTGCTCGATACTTTCTTGAAATCGGCTGAAAAAGCCAAATACTTCGTGGGGCATAACATCGACTTCGACCTCTGCATCGTGGGTTGCGAGTTCCTCCGTGACCGTAATACAAACCCGTTGCGTGCATGGCCGCGCGTGGATACCTGTACCGAGAAGACCGCCGAGTTCTGTAAACTGCCAGGCGGGAAAGGAGGGAAGTATAAACTGCCTAAACTGAACGAGATTCATGAGATTCTCTTCGGCTCTAAATTCGACTCGGCTCACAATGCTTCTGCTGACGTGCAAGCTACCGCCCGCGTGTTCCTTGAACTGATACGCATCGGTGTGATAGGGCGTAATGAGATGCCTGAAAAGGAACAGTTTTTTGAAGATTTTCGTGCGGCGAACCCTGATAAGATTCAACCTGCCAATATCGTAGTAACCAGTAACTTCGACGAAGAGGAGGTGGAACAAGAACGCAAAGAGGAACAGCGCGAATCGGGCAACTACGTGCCGCACCATTTCACCCACCTGCACGTCCACTCTCATTACTCTATCCTTGATGGTATGTCGAAAATACCAGATCTTGTGGACAAATGCATCCAAAACGGGATGTACTCCATCGCCCTCACTGACCACGGCAACATGTTCGGAATCAAGGAACTCGCCGATTATGTCAATAAAGTCAACGGGAAAGTCAAGGATAAAATCAAGGAAATTGAAAAAGAGAAAACCCGTATAGAAAGTGACGAAAGCAATGAGTTGGGTGAAGAAGAAAAAACGGCTAAAATTGCCGACCTTGACGCTAAACTCTCAACGCTCAATACTCAGTTTTTTAAGCCGATCTTCGGCATCGAGACGTACTGCGCTCCCGTGAGTATCGATAAACGTGACGGACGACAGGATCGTGGATGGCACCTCATCTTGCTGGCAAAAAACAAACAGGGTTATCATAGCCTCTGTAAACTCAGTTCCATCGCCTATACCGATGGCTTTTATTACAACCCTCGTATCGACCATAGCCTCCTCGAGAAATACCACGAAGGCTTGGTATGTTGCTCAGCCTGCCTCGGCGGTGAGCTTCCTCAGAAAATCATGAATGGCGACATGGTAGGGGCAGGACAGACCGTGATGTGGTTCAAGAACCTTTTTGGAGATGATTATTATATTGAGCTGCAACGTCATAAAACCGACAAGCCAGGTGGTGACACCCAAGTGTATGAACGTCAGAAAGAAGTGAACAAGGTGCTTCTTGACCTGGCTCGCAAGACCAACACCAAAGTGATCGCCACCAATGATGTTCACTTCGTGGAAGAAGAACACGCCGAAGCACACGACCGTCTGATATGCCTCAGCACGGGCAAGGATCTCGATGACCCCTCCCGTATGCACTATACGAAACAGGAATGGCTCAAGACCCCCGCAGAGATGGGGGCGATCTTCAGCGATCTTCCCGAGGCACTCGAAAATACTCAGGAGATTGTGGATAAGGTGGAATCCTACAGCATCGACTCCGACCCGATCATGCCTGTGTTCCCCATTCCTGAAGAATTCGGCACAGAGGAGGAATATCATCAAAAATACAACGAAGAAGACCTTTTCAATGAATTTACCCGTGATGAGCATGGCAATGTCATCATGAGTCGTGAGGAAGGGGAGAAGAAAATCAAGAAAATGGGAGGCTATAACCGTCTCTATCGTATCAAGTTAGAGGCTGACTACTTAGCTAAACTCACTTGGGAAGGTGCTAAGATGCGTTACGGCGACCCGCTCACCGATGAACAAAAAGAACGAATTATCTTCGAGCTGCATGTGATGAAAACCATGGGCTTCCCGGGATACTTCCTCATCGTGAGTGACTATATCCGCGCAGCACGAGAAGAACTCGGCGTGTCCGTCGGTCCTGGCCGTGGTTCGGCAGCAGGCTCGGTAGTGGCTTATTGTTTGAAAATCACTGACCTCGACCCGCTGAAATATGACCTCCTGTTTGAACGTTTCCTCAACCCTGACCGTATCTCGCTACCTGATATTGACGTGGACTTCGACGATGACGGTCGTGGCCGTGTGCTTGATTGGATCACCAAGAAATACGGCAAGGAGAAAGTGGCACATATCATCACCTACGGCACCATGGCGGCAAAATCGGCCATCCAAGACGTGGCACGTGTTCAGAAAGTGCCACTGTCGGAAGTCGCCAGGATCAAGAGTTATATCCCAGACCGTAACTTCCCCGATAACATCAAAGACGAAAAAGGAAAGTCACCTAAGGTTAACTTGAAAAACTGCTACAAATATGTAGATGAACTTAAAAAACTTGTCGAGGGTCCTGATGAGAATGTCTCCTCGATGTTGACCTACGCTCAGGAGCTGGAAGACACCAACCGCCAGGTCGGCATCCATGCCTGTGGTGTTATCATCGGCGCTGACGACCTCACCAACGTGGCTCCTGTGGCCACCATCAAAGACAAAGAGACGAATGAAGATGTCGTCGTGACGCAATATGACGGGCATGTGATTGAGTCTGTCGGCCTTATTAAAATGGACTTCTTGGGTCTGAAGACCCTGACGCTGATTAAAGATGCTTTGAAAAACATTAAAAAGACCCGAGGCATCGACATTGACATCGACCACATCCCCATTGATGATGCGGAGACGTATGCTCTCTATTCCGCAGGAAACACCATAGGTACCTTCCAGTTTGAATCACCCGGGATGCAGAAATACCTCCGCGAGCTCCAGCCCTCTGTGATTGGCGACATCATCGCTATGAACGCTTTGTATCGCCCGGGACCGATGGACAACATCCCTGACTTCATTGCCCGTAAACAAGGCAGGCAGGAGATAAAATACGACTTCAAGTGCATGGAGAAGTACCTCAAGGACACCTATGGCATCTGTGTGTATCAAGAGCAAGTGATGTTACTTTCACGTGAGCTAGCCGACTTCACGCGTGGCGAGTCTGACACGCTCCGTAAAGCCATGGGTAAGAAACAGTTGGCGAAGATGGAGGAGTTGTATGGCAAGTTCATGAAACAAGGGGTGGAGAAGCTGACCAGAACTGAGAACCTTCCAGAAGATGAAGTGAAGAAACGTCTTGAGAAGATCTGGGAGGAGTGGAAGAAGTTTGCTTCTTACGCCTTCAACAAGTCACATGCTGCTTGCTATAGCTGGGTGTCGTACCAAACCGCTTACCTTAAGGCACATTATCCCGCCGAGTTCATGGCAGCGGTGCTGAACAATGAACTGGGCGACATCAAGCAGGTGACCTTCATGATGGAGGAGTGCAAACGTATGCGTATTGAGGTTTTGGGCCCCGATGTCAATGAGTCGGAATATGAGTTCTCCGTCAATGAAAAAGGCCAGATCCGTTTCGGCATGGGCGGTATCCGAAATGTGGGCGAGGCGGCTATCTCGGGCATCATCGGGGAGCGAAACGCCAATGGCAAGTTCAAGGATTTTGCTGATTTTCTCTTACGTTGTGCCGACAAAGGTTTGAACCGCAGGGCTTTGGAAAGCATGGACACAGCGGGTTGTTTCGACTCGTTCCCCAATTTCCACCGCGCCATGCTGTTTTATATGCCCGCCAACGACTCGGTGCCTTTCAGCGAAAGAGCCTTGCGTATGGTTGCCTCCTACAACGAACGTAAGAACTCTGCCCAGATGGACCTCTTTGGCATGGGTGACGCAAGCAGCTCTTCGGAAGCTTTGACATTGCCCTTGCCCGATTGTGAGCGTTGGTCGAAACTGAAAGAACTACAGATGGAGTTAGAGAGCATTGGCTTCTACATCAGCTCTCACCCGATGGATACTTTTAAGATTCAATTAAAATTCTTCAGTAATACCACGGTGGAAGCGATGAAGAACGCCATGACCAATCCAGAGAAATACAATGGTTTCAGCGTTCGTCTTGGTGGACAGATCACCAAAGTGGATCATGCGGTGTCAAAAAACAATGTCCCATACGGTCGCTTCACCATCGAAGATAAGACTGGGGCGTTCACTTTCAGCCTTTTCAAAGAGAACTACCTGAACTTCAGGAATCTGTTGGTGGAAGGGCAGTTTGTGTTGCTCATCGGCACATTGTCTGCACCTTATTGGAAACAAGGACGGGAACAGGATGCGGTACCGAAAGACCTGGAGCTACGTATCTCTGAGGTGAAACTCCTGGATTCTCTATTGGAGAATACAGGTAAACGTGTGCTTTTCAAACTCGATGTGGCTCAAATGAATGCCGAGGCTATTGATGAATTCATCAAGCTAGTTAAAGAGCACCCTGGCAAGCAGTCGTTCGGAGTCTATCTCGCCGATTCCAACCTGAATCTGTTCTGTAACATGACACCATACAGTGGGGGAGTCGCTGCCCAAGAGGTGCTGCCGCTGGTTGATGACTTGCCGTATGCGGATTTTGAGTTGAAGTAAGGCTACCTGAAAAAACGATACTTATTTTATAAAAAATGCTTATCTTTGCAACCCAATATTTAGATAACGATTTATAGATCTATTATAAACTAACTAATTGAAACAAAAATGGCTGTAATTCAAATGACTGACGACCGTTTTGAAGAGGTTGTCTTGAAATCGGAACTGCCTGTTATGGTGGATTTTGGTGCTACTTGGTGTGGCCCTTGCAAGAAAGTTGAACCTATGGTGGAGGAAATCTCCGAAGAATTTGCCGGCAAGATGATTGCCGTGAAATGCGATGTTGAGGAATGCCCCGCCACGGCTGCCAAATTCGGCATCATGAATATCCCAACCGTCATCTATTTCAAAGATGGCCAGCCCGTCGATAAGAACGTCGGCGCTGCTCCCAAGAAAGTATTTGTTGAGAAACTTGAAAAACTGTTTTAATGGACAAGGGACGCGGGACACGCGTCTCGAAGTCCCGCGTCCCCCATTTATAAATAATGGATTTCTCTATTGATCGGAATCGGCTCGCCCAGTTCGGGAGTCTTGAGTTTTTGGCACGACAGATAGTGGAGGGGTTTATCACAGGCCTCCACAAGAGTCCATTTCATGGCTTCTCGGTGGAGTTTGCCGAACATCGCCTTTACAACACTGGCGAGCCAATTCGTCATATCGACTGGAAACTGTACGGTCGCACAGAGAAACTTTTTGTGAAACGCTACGAAGAAGAGACGAACCTTCGTTGCCAATTGGTCATCGACAAAAGCTCAAGCATGTGTTTCCCCGTGAGGAACAAGATTGATTTTGAGCATCCCAACAAGTTGTTTTTCAGTGTATATGCAGCTGCCTCCTTGATGGAACTGATGCGACGTCAACGAGATGCCGTGGGCTTGGATCTCTTTGATGAATCCATTGTGTTCCATGAGCCGGCTAAGATGTCTGCCGTTCATAACAAGTTGGTATATAATGAATTGGAAAAACTAATCGAGACCTACGATAAAGACCAGAAGAAGACCACATCCACGGTTCAATGCCTTCATCAGATTGCCGAAATGACCCATAAGCGCAGTTTGGTGGTGATTTTCACCGACATGCTCGACAATCTCGGCGATTACAATCCCATGTTCGAGGCTCTGGAGCATCTGAAATATAACAAACACGAGGTCATCTTGTTCCATGTTTATGATGGACAATTAGAACTGGACCTTGACTTCGAGAACCGCCCGTATCGTTTCGTCGATTTGGAGACGGGTGAGACGCTGAAGCTGAATCCCGTGGAGATTCAAGAACGTTATCGTCAACTGATGGCGCAGCGCAAAGACGAAATCTTGAAGCACTGTTACCAATATCAAATCGACTACGTGGAAGCTGATATTAATAAGGAGTATAGTCAGGTGCTGACGAGTTATTTGATTAAGAGAGGGAAATTATACTAATCAAATCAACTCGCTTTCATCAATCAAATTATTTAGTAAGGCATACACCGTTAAACCTGAAACGGACTTGATGCCAGTTTTTCGGGTGATATTCTTGCGGTGAGAAATAACCGTATGGATGGAGATGTTCATTTGGTCGGCGATTTCCTTGTTCATCATGCCTTTGGCCACTGCCACCAACACGTCGATCTCGCGCTTCGAGAGTTCCACGTCATCGACTTTCTTTGTGGTTTCGCTCTGCACAAACTCGTTCATCTTGCTGATGATTTTCGAACGTGTGTCGTAGAGCTCAATGACCCCATTGTAAGGAGCCAGCATGGAGTGGTCGAGACAGGTAGTCGCCAGGGCGATGAACGTAATGCCTGGGTGTTCTTTGGCGAGTGGGGTCAAGAACTCTTTGTATTGAAAGCCAAGCAGCGTCGGGTCGATGACCAATAGGTTGGCGTCGGTAGCGGTAATCCGCTCCGAGAGTCGGTCAAGATTGTCGAGACGAGCCACCACGTCAAACTGAGCCATGCTGTCGATGACTTCGGCCAAACCATTGGCAACAATCTCGGAGGCTTCACAGATAATGACGCGATTTCTCATGGCAGGGCGTTTTCGAGTGATTCGACGTAGGGGATGAGGATGTGATCCTCGATGAGCGAATGACGGTTAAGGTCATCGCTCAACTCCATGATATCCAACGAGATTTCGATGCGTTCCTTGGGGAGAATGTCGCCAGGAAGGTATTTCAGCAGTATGTTCATCATGTCATCGAGGACGTCTTGAATGTTAGTGTGGTTGTGACGGAACTCTTTGATTTGGTACGTGTCGGGTCGTTGTCCGTTGCGCAGTGCCTCGATGTAGGGAAAGACCACCTCCTCCTCGTAGTACTGTATGTGACGCATCACCTCCCGCTTGTATTCGTCATAGAAGTGACGCAGCATGGGGCCGTATTTCGGTCCGCAAGCCTCGATGATGCGTTGCAGATGCTCCTCGAGATGTGGGAAACGCTCGCCAAGGTAATACCGATGTGAGGCTTTCAGGTAGGGGAGGAGACTGCTCATGTCAGTGTGATGCAGGGCGTGTTGGACGGGTTTATAGGCGTCGTCGGAGTAAATTTCGCAGATGGTGAGAAAGAGTTCAGTGCTGACGTTGTTCATGAGGCACACCTCTTCGACACTGCGATCGCCGAAACCCAGCGCGATGCCGAACCTGGGCAATAGCTGCAGTAACCTCCGGTCGCCGGCAATCAGCTCTGCCAGCTTGGCCGTTTTGGAGAACAGGTCTTTCTTTTTTGCCATGTTGTCGTCTGTCATTGTTTTGAAGAGGCAAAGGTAATAAAAAAACACATTAATACTCGTTGAAGGTTTTGACAGCAAAAATACGATGTGGAACGGTGTCCGATACTCCTTATTAATGATTATTTACACTTTCAAAAACCCTATTATTAGGGATGCCGCTCCGTTACGGCCTAATTGATCTCTATAATTGATTGTTATTTTGCAGTAAATAGTTATTTTTGCGCCAACAAAACAAATACAATCATGAAAAGAGGATTTGGAAGTGACAACCATTCTGGCATTTGTCCGGAAGTGTTAGATGCCATTGTCCGTGTCAATCAAGAACACGCTTTGGCATACGGTGATGATGAATATTGTGCTGCCACAGAGGAAAGGTTCCGTGAGCAGTTTGGTGAGCAGGCAAGGGTGTTCTTCGCCTTCAACGGCACGGGATGTAACACCCTTTGTATCGATGCCATGGTGCATTCTCACGAGGCGGTGGTTTGTGCCGAGACTGCGCATATCAACGTTGATGAGTGTGGCGCGCCGCAACGCATCGTGGGTTGTAGGCTGCTCACCGTCGATACCCCCGATGGCAAGCTGACGCCCGAGCTTGTGAAGACCCGTTTGCACGGTTTTGGCTTCGAGCACCACAGCCAGCCCAAGCTGATTTCCATCACACAACCCACGGAACTTGGCACCCTGTATAGCCTGGACGAAATCAAGGCATTGGTGACCTTGGCCCGCGAGTATAATATGTACGTCCATATTGACGGTGCTCGTCTGGGCAATGCTGCCGTGGCCTTAGGTTGTACCTTTAAGGAGATGACCACTGACCTCGGGGTTGATGCTGTCTCCTTTGGTGGCACCAAAAATGGCTTGATGATGGGAGAGGCAGTGGTTCTGCTCAATCCAGCGGTATGTCCCGACTTCAAGTACCGCCGCAAGCAAGCCATGCAGCTCTGCTCCAAGATGCGTTTCATTGCCGCCCAGTTCGACGCCTATTTTGAAAACGACCTCTGGCGTCGTAACGCCGAACATTCCAATAGGATGGCGCAGTTGCTTTATCAGGCGGTGAAGGACATTCCAGGAGTGGAGATTGTTTATCCCGTTCAAGCTAACGGCGTGTTTGCCCGATTACCCCGTCAGGTATGGAAAGCTTTGCAGGAATTCTGTTTCTTCTACGATTGGGATGAGGATGACAATGTGGTTCGATGGATGTGTGCCTACGACACCACCGAGGAGGATATCAACCGGTTTGCATCCAAACTAAAAGCATTGATGGCGTGAGCAACAGCATCAAAAAAATTCCTAATTTTGCGGCCTCATCATGAGAAACATCCTAACGTAATTAATAATTATAAATAAATCTTACACAAATGAAAAAATTCTTTATTCTTATCCCGGCCTTGTTGTTATTATTCATGGCCAGTTGCGATTCAAACAATGGTCAACCTCTTATTGATTATGACATGGTTTATCTTCAGGGAGGAAAACTGGCTTTTTATAAAGACCAGCCCCAAGAGACCAGGATTTACAAGAGTGAGCACGACAGCGTAGTCAATGCGGTTTATTCTTTGGACAGCATCCTTTATTATACAGTTTCCCATCATGGTGATTTAATCCTGAAAAGCCTTGATTTGAAAGATCCCAAAGCAAAACCAGTGAAAGTAATTAACTGGGATTTGAAATTGAGTGATTGTGACAATTATATGGATGGCAACCTGGGTGCTATGTGCTTCAATAAGGCACAAGACCAGTTGGCTATGAATAGCGTGATGGCTTATTCCTATCATCAATATTGCAATCTTAACATTTACGATTTTCAGACTAAGACTTTGAAGAAAGGCGCCTTGTATCAATATATGCCTGACACGGATGAGCTTTATCTGACCGATGAAAAAATTGACTTCAGGCCTTATAAAGAATATAATGTCGCAAATACTTTTGAGACAACCATTTTTGGAGATCTTTACTTTAAAATGGACAGCACCAAGATCAGTTTGACCGATCAACTCGATTATCGTAAAATGATGTGGCTCGAGCCAGAACTTCCTACTGAGTATGTTGACATCAATGTCATATCTACAAATCCTGACAGGACAAAGGTGTTGTTTACTGCCATGATGCCTTGGGATGACTACAACTATAGTTGTTATTGTGTCTCCACGATGGATGGTAAAACGCAAACTTCACTTGACTCTGAATTGACCAAAACGGAGCCAAGATGGCTTCATGACGGATCGCTGGTTTTTGTTTCGCAACAACGTGACAATGAAGGGAAAAAAGTTGTTGACAAAAACAATAAGCCTGTGTATGATTTGAAAGTCATGGCTCCTGATGGCACCATCAAGGTCATAGGTAACGCTTGTGACTTTGTGGTCAAATAACTGGAAAGCACACTTTCTCCTTTTTTTCGCCAAGTTTTACAACCTCGAGACGGGAGAAAATACGAATGGACGGAGAAACAAAAGAGACAAAGAGCATTGTGACGGCCTATAAGCCATCAGAGCTGTTAGCCATTTTCAATGCTACTTTGAGCCGACAGAATGAGTTTGCCAAATTGGTCAGCTTGCAAGGCATCTACCAGCAACGTCAAAACAACCAGAACTGGACGTTTGCCTACGCAGGGTTACGTGATGAAAACTCGCAAGACGAAATCACGTTGCGGATGCCCAAGAATATATATGAGACACTAGTCAACGGAAACTTGATTACTGTCATTGGCATCCTTGAACGCAAGATAGACAATCGTGCGAACATTCAGATTACGCTCAATGTGACAAGGGCAGAGAAGCTTCAGGAACTGGTTGTCAGTGAAGCCGACCAAAAGAAAGCCGAGTTGCGTCGATATATGGCTCAAGTAGGCTTCCGCAACGTGGACCAGATTATCGAACAACGACTGCTTGCTGACGAACGTCCGAGGGTGGCGCTGTTGCTGGCTAATAATTCCATTACACTCACAGATTTTGAAGCAGGCATTCAAGCCGCACGTGCTGCCATCGACTTCACGGAATTCCGCTGCGACTTCTTCAGGGCGGCGCCGCTGTGCCAGAACCTTACCGACATTGACAGCAAAGGCTTTGATGTCATCGCTGTGGTGCGTGGTGGCGGCGTCGGCATTGAGAAGCTTGACAATATTGAAGTACTTGAAACACTGGCACATCTCAACACACCTGTTATCTCTGCGGTGGGACATCCTGAAGAGCGGCTTACCTTCAAGGAAATCGCGGATAAAGAGGTGGCTACACCGACCGCCTTGGGACAGTATTTAAACGACACCGTGGAACGAGTGGCTGGCATGAAGGCAAAGTCGAAAGCGATACTGGTGCAACAAGTGAGCAAGCAGTACGCAGATCAAATCGCCAACCTTGAAAAACGGCTGACGAAGCAGGAGAATGACTTCAAGGAAGAGAGAGCCGGATATGTGGAGCGAGAGAAACGGAATGTGGAGGAGATGGCAAACATGAAAGGCAAAGTGGAGTGGATGGGAAACAAGCTGAATGAGCGGAAACGGACGATAGTTTGGCTTGCTATTGGGCTGTCGGTTGCTGTGGGGGTGATGTTGTGGATGGTGGTAAGATTTTTCTGATGGATGTTGAAAAATCCATTTCTTGAGACTATAAGTAACAGGAAACGATGTAATTAAACAACCGCCGATGGTTTTTTGGCAATTTTGGCTTATGTCCTTTTGTTCAGACAACAGGGACAGAACGAAAAAGACCTAACTGATTGGAAATCAATTAGGTCTTTTTTTATTTCGTGACCCGGCTGGGGCTCGAACCCAGGACCCCAACATTAAAAGTGTTGTGCTCTACCTGCTGAGCTACCGAGTCAACCGCTATTGCGATTTGCGGGTGCAAAAGTACACTTTTTTTTTCAATTTGCAAGCATTAATTAGAAAAAAATTTTTTCTCTATTCCAACATGCCTTTCCCTTGACGAACAATCAAAATCTCATCCTCCGTGCAATCCACCACCGTACTGGCCACACGCTCTCCCATTCCTCCGTCAATGACGATATCCACAAGGTCTTGATAACGCTCGTGGATCTCCTCTGGATCAGTGAGATAGCCTCCCATCTCATCCTCCTCGTCAAGCAACGATGTGGTCATGATAGGAGAACCCAACTCCTCTACCAGGTTGGTAATGATGGGCTGGTCGGGGATGCGGATGCCAATGGTTTTCTTCTTGCTCTGAAAGATGCGGGGAATGTTGTTGTTGGCGTTCAAAATAAAAGTGAACGGCCCAGGAAGGTTGCGCTTCATCATCTTGTACACCTCGTTGCTGATGGGCTTTGTGAAGTCACTCAACATGCTGAGGTCATAGAAGATGAACGAGAAGTTTGCCTTCTCCTTCTTGATTCCCTTGATGCGGCAAATACGATCCAACACCTTCGGGCTCCGAATGTTGCCCCCCACACCGTAAATGGTGTCGGTAGGGAAGATAATCACACCGTCATCTTCAAGACATTCCAGAATCATCTTGACATAACGTGGATTGGGATTTGTAGGATGGAGTTTGAGTAGCATAGGCTTGCAAAAAAAAACGTGCAAAAATAGTATTTTTTTGTGGGTTTGAAAAACTTTTTCCTATTTTTGCCGACACAAAACAACAAGAATTATGGGCGGTTTTTTTGGCACCGTTTCTCGGCATCCTTGCGTCAAGGATCTGTTCTATGGCATTGATTATCATTCACATCTCGGCACAAAACGCGCGGGTATGGTCACTTACGACGATGGACTGTTCCATCGTTCGATACACGACATCGAGAACTCGTACTTCCGCACGAAGTTTTGTGATGAGCTAAGCAAATTTACTGGAAATCTGGGTATTGGCGTCATCAGCGACACCGACGCACAGCCCATCGTGGTAAACTCACATCTTGGCAAGTTCGCCATCTGCACAGTGGCAAAAATCAACAACCTGGATGAATTGGTGGAACATTGTCTCGATCAGCGTCAACATTTTGCGGAGCTGAGTTCTGGCGCCACTAATCCCACAGAGTTGGTTGCATTGCTCATCACCCAAGGTGAGGATTTCGTAGATGGCATCCGTAACGTATTTAATAAGGTGAAAGGCTCGTGCTCCATGATCATCATGACCCATGATGGCATCATCGCCGCACGCGACTATTACGGACGCACCCCTATCGTGGTCGGAAAAGGGGAGGCGGGATATGCCGTGGCTTCAGAAAGCCATAGCTACATCAACCTCGACTACCACACTTGCTACAGCTTAGGACAAGGGGAAATCGTCAAAGTCACACTGGATGGAGGGGTCCAACAACTGCTTCCACCAAGTCCTAAAAAACAAATCTGCTCCTTCCTATGGATTTATTATGGTTATCCCGCGTCGGATTACGAAGACATCAACGTTGAGGGAGCACGTTACAACGAAGGACGGGAGATGGGCAAACATGATTATGTGGATATCGACTATGTCTCCGCAATCCCTGACTCTGGCATCGGCATGGCTTTGGGCTACTCCAACGTGCGTAAAGTGCCCTACTTGCGTGGGGTAGTGAAATATACCCCCACTTGGTCGAGGAGCTTTATGCCTGTTAACCAGTCACAAAGAGAACATGTTGCCAAGATGAAACTTATTCCTAACCGCGCTTTGTTGCAGGATAAAAAAGTTGCTTTCTGCGATGACTCCATCGTCCGCGGCACCCAGCTTCGCGACAATGTGAAGATGCTCTATGACTATGGTGCCAAAGAAGTGCATGTGCGTATCAGCTGCCCGCCGCTCCTGTTCGGCTGCCCATTCCTTAATTTCTCAGCATCGAAGAACGTCATGGAACTCATCACTCGGCGTTGCGTGGAGGAAATGGAGGGCGACAGCAACAAAAACATCGATTTGTATTGCGATCATAACACTCCGGAATATGAAAAATTGGTGGAAATGCTTCGCCAACATATAGGAGTGGATAGCTTGAAATTCAATACCTTGGATAGTGTAGTAAACGCCATCGGCCTTCCGAAATGTGAGCTGTGCACGCACTGCTTCGATGGCTCAAGCTACGGGCACGAGTAATTTTTTTCTTTTTTTTGCTTGCCATTCCAAGAAAAGATTGTACTTTTGCATCGGGTAAGTCTTATACGACCAGCTCCCTCTGAAATCCCCCAGGACAGGAATGTAGCAAGGGTAGGAGGTCGTAGCGGTGCGATGTAAGTAGCTTACCCTTTTTTGTTTATCTTTGCAAATAAAACACAAGATGGACCTCTCAATAGTCATACCTTTACTCAATGAGTCGGAATCACTTCCCGAACTGGAAGCCTGGATCAGACGCGTGGTTGAAAAAGCAAACCTCAGCTATGAAATTGTTTTTGTTGACGATGGCTCTACCGACAATTCATGGAAGGTCATCCGTGATCTTGCCCAAAACAACCCTAACATCCATGCCTTGCGTTTCCGCAAGAATTATGGCAAGTCACCAGCCTTGAACGAAGGCTTTAAAATCGTGCAAGGGGATGTGGTCATCACCATGGATGCAGACCTTCAGGACAGTCCAGATGAGATCCCTGAGCTGTATCGCATGATCAAAGAAGATGGCTACGACCTCGTCTCCGGATGGAAGAAAGTGCGTTATGACTCCAAAGTGATGAAGAATATCCCGTCCAAGTTCTTCAACTGGACCACTCGAAGGATGTCAGGTATCAAACTGCATGACTTCAACTGCGGTCTCAAGGCATATCGTCTCGACTTGGTTAAGAGCATCCAAGTCTATGGCGAGATGCACCGCTATATCCCTGTCATCGCCAAGATGAATGGTTTTTCCAACATTGGCGAGAAAGTGGTTCATCATCAGAAACGTAAATATGGCACCAGCAAATTCGGCTTGAGCCGTTTCGTGCGTGGCTATCTCGACCTGATCACCATCAACTTCATCTCGAAATTCAGCAACCGCCCCATGCACTTTTTCGGTCTGTTGGGGTCGTTGACTTTTCTGGCGGGTTTCATCATCGCCATTTACCTCGTTTGCACCAAATACCTCGGTCACAACTATATCCCAATGACCAATAGACCGCTGTTCTATCTGGGAATCCTCGCCATGATTGTGGGTGTGCAACTTTTCAGCACAGGCTTCCTCGCCGAGATGATTACCTCAACCCAGCGCGACAAACGGGTTTACTCTATTGCGGAGAAAATTTAGGAAGGTGAGAGGTTAGAGCTGAGAGCTACTCCATTAGGGGCGTATTCTTGGGAGAAAACACCCGTCATGGAGTAGCTCTAACCTTTTAATTAATCAATAGAGGTCATCAATGTTACCATCGTAGCTGTCGCCTCCGAAGGAGTCGCCGAACTCATCGAACTCGTCGAACTCATCATCAAACTCGTCCTCGAACTCATCGAACGGACTCTCGTCAGGGATCTCAGCGTTTTCCCAGTCGAAGTCTTCTTCCAGTTTCTCTTCGCTGAAATCGTCTTCTTCATCTGCCTGGTGCATGAAGTCGTCAATCTCATCGTCGCTCATCTTGTCAAAATCCATGTCAAGCAAAGCTGAGTCATTGACGGCGCGCCCCAAAGACTTCAGTTCGCGCTTCACGGAAGGAGTGATATAGAACTCATCGATGTTCTCTTCACAATACTTAATATATTTCGGGTCTTTTTGATAAACCTCGGAAATGGTCATCCCTTCATATTTGCCGAAGGTGAAGACATCATCAAGATCATAGAATTTCATGTCGATACTGATAAAACGCGGCAAATATAAATCTATTTTTTCATATCTTTGCGTAAATTTTCAATTATGAAAAAATATCGACCTCATATCATGAGAGCAATGGAGGATTCGGTGAGGGTGAAGAGCTTCATTCTCAATGACAACGCCTTCATCGACCGTCTTTCATCAGCCGTGGAAGTCTGTGTGAATTCGCTGAAGACAGGGGGGAGGATCTGGTTTGCTGGCAACGGAGGCAGTGCTGCCGACGCGCAACATCTGGCGGCTGAACTCAGTGGTCGTTTCTACCTTGACCGGAAGCCCTTGCCCGCAGAAGCACTTCACCTTAACTCCAGCTTTCTCACCGCGGTAGCCAATGACTATGGCTATGAACATGTATATTCACGGATGCTCCAAGGTTGCGCACAGGAAGGGGATGTGCTGGTGGCCATCAGCACTTCAGGCAACTCAAAGAACATCATCGAAGCGGCCAAGACAGCGCAAGACATGAAACTGCATGTCATTGCCTTCACGGGTATCACTGGCGGGGCTTTGCGCGATTGCTGTGACCTCCTGCTAAACGTGCCCAGCGATGACACCCCGAGAATCCAGGAATGCCACATCATGATAGGGCATATCCTTTGCGAAAACATTGAAAAAGAACTCTTTGGATGAAAATGGACTGGAACAATATCGTCCACGATGACTGGTCTTTGTTGCTGGATCGGGATGGGGTCATCAACCAACGTATCATCGATGGTTATGTCACCGAGTGGAAGGATTTTGTATTCTTACCCGGCGTGCTGGATGCGTTACGTGTTTTTGCGAAACGGTTTCATCATATCGTTATTATCACCAACCAGCAAGGAATAGGCAAAGGTCTGATGTCCATGGAACAATTGGAAGTTATTCATGATCGCATGTGTGACGAGATAGAAGCTTCGGGGGGACGCATTGATGGCATTTTGGTCTGCCCGCAACTCGCCTCGGATCCCGACAATTACCGGAAACCTGATCCCACCATGGCTTATATGGCCCAAGAGCTTTTCCCTGATCTCGACCTCGAAAAAAGCATCATGGTCGGTGACGGACAGTCCGATATTGACTTTGGACATCATGCTGGAACCCATACAGTCTTCATCGGCGAGGACAATGCAACCGCAGAGGATTGTTTCCGCACATTATTTGAATTTTCACAATCGCTTAGCTAAAATGAATCCTGTTATTATATTTACTGTTTTTCTTATCTATACGGCGTTATTGTTTGTCATTGCCCATTTCACCTCTCGCAAATCCAATAACGACGCTTTCTTTAAAGGGAACCGCAAATCACCTTGGTTTGTGGTCGCATACGGCATGATCGGAGCCTCTTTATCGGGAGTGACTTTTATGTCTGTACCGGGAGGGGTTTATACTGGACAGTTTACCTACATGGGTATTGTTTTTGGCTATGTCATTGGTTATGCAGTGATTGCATTGGTGTTGTTACCACTTTACTATAAACTCAACCTAACTTCGATATATTCCTATTTGGAAATGCGTTTTGGAGTCCATTCAGAAAGGACAGGCGCAGCGTTTTTCCTGCTTTCCCGTCTTTTGGGCTCAGCGTTAAGGATGTATCTTGTGGTCTTTGTCCTTTATGAATATGTGTTCAAGGCTTGGGGTATTCCGTTTTGGGTGCCCGCGGTGGTGTTTATCATCATCATCTTGCTATACACCTTTAAAGGGGGCATCAAGACTGTGGTCTGGACCGACACCTTGCAAACTACATTTTTGATTCTTGCGGCAGTGCTGACTGTGGTATATATCACCCGCAACCTTGGGACAGGTATAGGAGGTATCCTCAAAGCCGCAGGCGAAGAGGGCTATACAAAAATGTTTGAAACCGACTGGACGCATAACAAATTCTGGCTGAAACAGGTTCTCAGTGGAGCATTCATCACTATCACTATGACGGGATTGGATCAGGATATGATGCAGAAAAACCTCACTTGCAAGAACTTGCGTGACGCACAGAAAAACGTGATGACCTCCTCGGGGTTGTTTATCCTGGTGAATATCATCTTTTTAAGCCTGGGTGCAGCATTGATTTACTACGCGCAACAGACTGGGTTTGCATTGCCGGTCAATGCCAATGGGGTAGTGGTCAACGACAAAATCTTCCCCTCCGTGGCGTTTTCGTTGAGTTCGTTTACGGCCATTGTCTTTGTGTTAGGTCTTGTGGCAGCGGGTTATTCCAGTGCCGACGGAACTTTGACCGCTTTGACAACCACCTTCTGCTTTGACTTCCTTCATTTTGAGAAAAAGGGACTTAGCGAAGCGCAGATCACTCGGTATCGCAAACTTATCCATGTAGCGTTCGCTTTGCTTTATCTTTTGGTAATCATCCTCTTCAGGCCGTTCCATAACGAGTCGCTTATTGACAAAGTGTTCGACATCGCTGGATTGACATACGGTCCCTTGTTGGGTTTGTACACCTTTGGCTTGTTTGTGAAAAACAGGAAAGTGCTCGACAAGGCAGTGCCCTTCATCGCTATTGCGTCACCCATCATCAGCTATCTTCTGAAGATGTATTCCAAGGAGCTGTTATGGGGATATCAATTTGGTTTTGAAATCCTTATCGTCAACGGACTATTGACCTTCCTAGGATTGCTTGCTTTTAGCAAGAAAGTTACTCCATCCCCAAACTAATGATTTGTCCTGTTTGAGGATCCAAGGCGAGTTTGGTCTTGCCCAGAGGCGCCAGCATGAACACACCATATTGGGCGATGGTCTCGCGACATTCCAGCAAGGCATTTCCTCCCATATTCACCTTGATGTTGGCGATTTCTGGAATCCTATAGAACAGCTTGTTTTCCAAGTTAAGAGACTCCACGGCTGACTGGCTTGGGGCGTTGAAGTTTGCCGTGGTTTGCATCGACTGGGTCTGAACTGTGATGGCGGTTCCAGGGCCAGCGGTTCCAGCGGTAAGGCCATCATCGGTGGAGAACTTAGCTACCGTTTGATTGGGAACCTCTTTGTTGGGAATGACATAAATGGTCTTGATGAAGGTACGGGTAAGCTGCTTACCAATAAAAAGACTCAGATAATCATTTTCCATGACCTCCAAATCGGAATACATCTGACGGTAGGTGTCAAGTGAGAATGCAGTCTCTTGAAAACCAGTGACAAGTTTAAGTTTCTCGTCACGGATTTTGCTAATCATGTCAGCGGCTGAACGAGCCATCTGTTCTTCACCACGGTTGTTTCCAGCGCCATATTGGTACTTGAAGGTGACTTCATCAGGATAGCTCGGGCTTTCAAGCAATGAAGTGTGGGCTTTCTCCTGGGGTTCCAACGGGCAATCTATGCCAACACCCCTAAGGATGCCCTGAGGGGTCAGACAGAAATTGGGCTTGTCGTCCTTCTTTGACGACATCGCAACGAAAAAGGTCGCATTGGGGTCAGCTTCCGCCAAGACATGAAGTTGCACTTCTTTGATTTTGTATTCTTTATTATCTTCTAACACATAGCTCTCGGCACCGATATAGCTCACATAATTACTGTACGGACCTTCGAAACTTTGGGTCTCTTCAATGATGAAGTCAAGCTGTAGCACGGTACGCGGCAAGGAATAATAAATACCGTTCTGTTGACTGGGCATCGATGCTTTGGCATGTGTAGTGACATATTGCGCATGGACTGTAACGCTGGTCAGTGCCAAGAAAGCCATAACCAGACCTGCTTTTTTCAACTGTTTCATATTGATTCCGTTTTGTAAATTCATAAATCAGCTTTCAAAAATAAGAAAAAAATTCATAGATTTGCAAAAAATACCAAGATGATTGATTTTCCATTCAAAAAAGACGGTTCTTTTTTCCTCATCGCGGGTCCCTGTGTCGTAGAAGATGAGACTTCGCCTTTATCCATTGCTGAGACGTTAACAGAACTCACCTCACGTTTAGGAATACCTTATCTCTTCAAGGCCTCCTATCGCAAAGCGAATCGTTCAAGGCTCGACTCATTTGCAGGTATTGGCGATGAAAAAGCGTTGAAAGTGCTACGCAAGGTGCGTGAAACCTTCGGGGTTCCTGTCGTCACCGATATCCATTCAGCGTCAGAGGCTTTCATGGCTGCTGAATATGCGGATGTGCTCCAGATTCCCGCTTTCCTATGTCGTCAGACGGATTTGTTGGTTGCAGCGGCCAAGACTGGCAAAGTGGTGAACATCAAGAAAGGACAGTTTTTGTCGGGTGAAAACATGGGATTTGCTGTGGAGAAGGTGACCCGTTCGGGCAATGACCGGGTGATGCTCACCGAACGGGGGTCTATGTTTGGTTATCAGGACCTTGTGGTTGATTTCCGCAACATCCCCGTCATGCAAGCGTTCAAGGTTCCTGTGGTGTTGGATGTCACCCATTCGTTGCAACAACCCAATCAATCCATGGGGGTTACCGGAGGAAAGCCAGAACTCATCGCTACCATCGCCAAAGCAGGTATTGCCGCGGGCGCTGACGGCATCTTTATGGAGACCCATCCGGATCCCGCTCACGCGCTTTCCGATGGCGCCAATATGCTTCCACTCAACCAAGTGGAACCCCTCTTGCATCAATTGTTAAGAATCTATCAATCACTTTAGTCCCCAGCCCCTCTCTCTAACTTCTAATCTTTAACCCCTAATCTCAACAACAATCTCTCTCAAAGCTTCAAACCCTTCTTTGATTGGGAATAGGGGGAAGGTATGGAACATCCCATGGTATTCCAAGGCTCGAATCGGGTGACCAATCTCTTGCATTTTCTCCACCAACAGCATTGCATCGGCCTTCAATATCTCGTCGCTGCCATAAATTAATAAGGTATGTTCAGGGAACGTTTTTAAATCGCCCCAAACAGGACTCACCCATGGATGGGTAGGAGGGAGCGTACCCTGCCATCCTCCCATGATGCTTTCAATTCGTTCCAATTTAATCATGCGATCCAAAGGTTGCAAAGCCATCATGGCATCGCGTCGCGAAAAAGTGTTGTCAACACAAGGAGAAAGCAACACTAAAGCAGAGACCGTAGGCCATCCTTTTTTTGCAATCTCTTGAGTAAGCGTCATGGCCACATTGCCCCCAAAGGAATCTCCCATTAACACGACACGCCGATAGTTCAAAGGCAAAACCCAACGCTCGTAAAAATCAAGCAACACCGAAATATCATCAACACAATGGTATTCAGGGTATTTTGGATATATTGGCATGACAACGGGGTAATGGGTTCGAATGGACAGATCATGCACAAAACGCCAGTGGAAAAAGACAGGCTGATAGATGCATGCTCCCCCGTGAATATACAACACCAAAGTGTCGCTATCATAAAATGGAGCTGTCTTAAAGACTTGCATGGAGAATCCATTGGAGGCCTCGAACATGGTTTCCGAATATAAAGCCCTGAAAACTTTGGGCACTCTCACCAGCTTTTTGTTAATGTTTCGGCAATGCTCCAACTCTGCCTGAACCTCCTCGGGGGTTGCGTCACGAAGCGAGGAGAACATCACATCCAGATATTTTTCAGTAAACTGTCGTCCTGTGTACATATTCGTTGATAATCAGGGTCTTTGGTAAATCTTTAAATCAAACAGCGAAGCGGCAGCGATGATATGGTCGAACAAATCACTTTGAATCTCCTCGTATCGGGTCCAGTCTTTCTCTTTGCTGAATGCATAGATTTGCAAGGGGATGCCGAACTCAGTAGGCTGGAGCTGACGCACCATCTTCGTCATGTTTTGGTTGATGTTAGGATTCGATTTGATATAAGCGGTGATATAGGCACGGAACACGCCGAGGTTGGTCTGTTGACGACCGTTGATGATATTAGAGGTGTCAATCCGGTTGGCTTTGTTATATTCCTCGATATCAGCCTCTTTCTCTTCAAGATATTTCTGAATGCGTTCAATCTTCTTGAAACGCTCCAGCATCTCGGGCGTGCAAAACTGAATGCTCTTGCTGTCGATGGTGAGGCTCCGCATGATGCGTCGTCCACCGCTTTCCGACATGCCTCTCCAGTTGGTGAATTGATTGGTGACCATCGAGGAGGTGGGTATGGTGGTGATTGTGTTGTCAAAGTTTTGTACCTTTACGGTGGTGAGGTTGATTTCAAGCACCGTGCCATCGGCCTGACCCATCACAATCCAGTCGCCAATGCGCAACATGTCGTTCAGTGTCAGTTGGATGCTACCCACAAACCCTAAAATGGTATTTTGGAAAATCAATAGTAACACAGCTGAGAGGGTGCCCAAGCCGATGATGACCGAGCTCACGCGTTTCCCCATCAAAAATGAGATGATCAGCAAGACACAAAAAATAATCAAGATGATTTTAATGGTCTGAATTAAACCCGTCAAAGGCTTCATCTTCGAGGTCTGGTGCATGTTGTAGATATCACTGACCACATTCACCACTGAGAACAGCACCATGGTGATGACCACGATGTCATAAACAATGCAAACCCCAAAAAGAAAATGACCGATATTGGGAAAATCAGGGAAGCATGTCTTGATGGAGTGCATCGCCAAAACCGAAGGGATGAGCAAACATAAGCGCATCAGCACTTTGTTGTTGATTACCTGGTCATCGTATTTTGTCTCGGACCGCAAAATCACTCTGTACACGGTTCTCTTGATGATGAACCTTGTCAGATACATAAGCAAGATGCCAATAGTCAGCATCAAGAAAAAAGAGAGTCCTTCAGAGAAGACGGAGGCGTAATAATCGCTGATATTCATTCTTTTGAACATCCGCATGAGCCAAGAAATAGTATTTTCTATCATAATAAAATGGTTTTATACAATGACATGCAACGACAAGGGCTGGACTTGAATATGGAGGTCTTTTTCCGTCGTTATGGACTCTCCATCGATGTTAAGAACGTCCGCTTGTGGTCTGACGATGGTTATCGAATCCGTTTGGATGATATCTACCTTGGGGGATTTGTCCATGCTCTTGCTGAGGAAAAAGCCACTCATGACCGGCAGTTCCAGGGCGTTGGGTTTTCTGACGATACAAATGTCAACCTTACCATCCCACAAGCATGCGTGAGGGGAGATGGGAAAGTCGTAACCCATTTGGTTGGAGTTGGCGAAAGAGATGAAGAAGGCCTTGGTATGGATGGTCTTGTCGGGAAGAATAAGGGTATAATCCTTCTCACCCAGGGTGAAATAGTTTTTAACTATATATCGAAAATACGTGTCGAAACCATGATGTTGGTTTTTGGCATAGTCATCGGCCACCTGAGCGTCATAGCCTGTGCCCGCGATGCTGATGAAAGGGATGCCGTTCACCGTCACAGTGTCGATTTGGCACACTGCATTGCGGTTGATACGCTCGATGGCTTTGGCAGGATTCAAAGGAATACGCAGGCAACGTGAAAGACCGTTGCCCGAACCATGAGGAAGGACGGCAAGGGCTATATTGGTACCGATCAAACAAGAACCCACCTCATTGATGGAGCCATCACCACCTGCCACAGCAACGATGTCATATTGTTGTGCCACAGCTTCTTGAGCCAAAGCAACCGCATGGCCAGCATAATCTGTGACCACAATGTCATCATCAAAACGGCTGTGGTCAAGATTCTCCTTAATGGATTTCGACAGATTCTCCTTGTGTCTCTTGCCCGCAATCGGATTGAGGATGAATAGTATCTTCTTCTTGTTCATGCAAAACCGATTTGTCGATATATAATTGATTGTAAATAAATCTGTTATTATATTCTTGGATGCGTTGCCTCAACATTTTTGCGAGATCAGGACATTGGATATGAGAGATGAGGTTTTCCTCAAGATCCGGGTCTGTCTGAATGTTAAAGACACCGATTGTGTTCTCTCCGTCCGACTGTATCAGATAACGGCCATCACTATATTGATACGTCTGGTTGAGGAAAGAGATGAAAGCAGGCTCGGTGACCGAGTCAAAGACGTTGCGTCCGAATGAGAACACCGTGTCGTTCAGCCCCAATGCAGAAAGAATGCTGATGTTGAGGTCGATCTGCTGCATCATCTGTTTTTCTTTTAAGGCTGGCATTCTCGATGGCATGAAAAAGGCGATGGGAATGGAATACATGCCCCAAAGATTGCTGTACTCCGACTGAAAATGCTCAGTGTTGGCATGGTCAGCGGTAATGACAAACAATGTGCTGTCGTACCAAGGCTGTTTTGACGCTTCTGCAAAAAAGTCGCGCAAAGCGCAGTCTGCGTAATACACCGTCTTCTCAAAACCGCTCCACAGATAAGCTTCTTTGGGCAACTCGAAATTCTTGGGAAGGGTATAGGGATGATGCGATGACAAGGTGTAAATCACCGTGGCAAAAGGAGGTTCAAAACCATTGATATTCTGGATGCAATATTGGAGGAAGGGACCGTCGAAGATTCCCCAGCGTCCGTCAAAGTCGTCGTCATTGCCATATTCGTTGCGCCCATAATAAGTATCGAACCCTGTGTTTGAAGCATAAACATCGAAATTCATGGTGCCGTTGTTGCCTCCGTGGAACATGGAGGTGTGGTAACCATGAGGCTTCAGATAGGCACCCAATCCCTCCACTTTGTTGCTGAAATAAGGCGAAGTCGTGAAGTCAACCTCCATCAAGGATGGGATGCCTGAAAACAATGAGGGAAGCGCCTCAATGGACCGTCGTCCGTTGGCGCGACCGTTGAAGGTGAGACTCCGCTCCATCAAAGAGTCAAGAAAAGGAGTGAGGGGAAAACGGCACTTGGGATTATAATAGGTAATCATCTCCTGGCCAAAGCTCTCCAAGACCAAGAACACCAGATTGGGTTTATAACCAAGACTATCAGCGACATAACGATTCGATAAAGTGGAATAATGTTCTGGGGAGAACTCCATCTCCTCTGGCATATACCATTGAACCTCATTCAAAGCCTTGCTGGTGGAACTCTTCACGATGGTGAATGGCGTGTTAAGAACTATCGGAACGTTATGTGAATCCGTGTAGCGCAACGCTGTCATCATATTCACGGGCTTGGCCTGGAGTCCTCCTCGGCAAGCTATCAGAGTAAGCAACACCATGACCATCAACGACATCCATTGGAAGAAATGCCAACGAGATGAGAAAACCTCCTGCTCTGGTTTCGAGTGCAACCGGGTGCGTATGGCTACCACCACCAGCAAAAGGACCAATAACACCGTCAGAATCAACATATACCAATAGTCCACCACGACCTGACCAATGATGGGTCCAATGTTCTCATCAGAATTACCAAAGAACTGAAAGAACTCCGAGGTCATTCGCTTGCCGATAAACCGGAAATAAATCACATCAATCATGTTGAATATGATAATCACAGCATTCACCGCAATATAATAAACGTCCATGATCTTGCCTAACACTTTGTTATAGATGAATTTGAAAGGCAAACAATAATAAAGGATTACTGGAATATTGGCGTAGGCAATGACCACCAAATCGAACCTCATGCCTGAGATATATAGTTTAAAAGACTCGCCAAGACTAAGATGATTGAAAAAGTCGAGATTGAAAAGATAAATTAGCCATCGGCTTATCGAAAACAGCAGGAGTACAACCAATAGTCTGATACACAGTTGTATGACTGGCAGATCTATCTTTTTTTTCTTGGTATGTGAAGGATAGTAGCTCATGATTGTAATGGATATATTTTGAATCCGTGCAAAAATAGCCATTTCTCTCAAATAGGCAATTACAATTCGGGAAATAGTCGTATATTTGCTCATTCAAAAATAACCATTTATGAAAAAATCCATTCTTTTGTTTCTCCTGATGGGCGCCGTGACATTATGCAACGCTCAAGAAACCTTTCCTCAGTATCGTTCACCTCTTGATATACCACTCTATCTTAGTGCGACTTTTGCCGAACTGCGCAATAATAGTTTCCACGCTGGCATTGACATCAAGACGCAAGGAGTGGAAGGGAAGAAGGTTTATGCCGTGGCCGATGGTTATGTCAGCCGTATAGGAGTTTCTCCATTCGGTTACGGGAATGTCATCTACATCACTCACAATGATGGTTATACCTCCGTATATGCCCATCTTCAACGTTTCAATACCGCCATCGCCAAATATGTGAAAGACTATCAGTACAAGAATAAAAAGTTTGCTGCTTCCATCTTTCTGGGCAAAGAGACTTTTCCCATCAAAAAAGGCGATCTGATTGGATACACGGGAAACACAGGAGGCTCTGGCGGCCCCCATTTGCATTTTGAAATTCGGCATACCAAAAGCGAGAAACCGGTCAATCCTCTTTATTTCGGTTTGAACATCGTGGATGATGTGCGACCTAATATCAAAGGGGTTTCTGTTTATCCCGTTGACGAAAACTCTACTGTGGAAGGCAACGATAAACCTGTGTATTATAGCGTTGAGGGTAAAAAAACGAATTTCGTGCTGAAAGACCGTGAATACGTCCATGCCAATGGAAAAATCTCCTTTGGCATCAACACCGATGACCAAGTGGGCACCTCTCCCAATAAGAACGGACCCTATACCTACGAACTCTATCTTGATGATGTTCTTAGCTTTAAACTGGAGTGTGACAGCTTCTCTTACAGTGAGCCTCGTTATGTCAATAGTTTGATTGACTACAAACGCTATAAGGAAAAAAGCAATCGGTTTGTCAGGACTGAAGTGGATCCTTTCAACAAGCTCTCCATGTATGTGTTGAAAGATGGGGTGGCTACCGTTGCGGAAGGGGACACCGTGAAAGTGGGCTTCAAAATCACCGATTATGCGGGCAATGCCTCTAAAATCTCTTTTAAATTGGTTGGAACCAAACCTATAGTGGTGGAAAAAGAACCCATCATGAGAAGCCAATATTTCATGAAAGCCGATGGCAGTATTAATAATAGGATTGAAATTGACAATTTTCAAGTAGAGACAGAAAGAGGAACCCTCTTTAGGGACACCTGGATGAAAACCGGTGCCTCCGACCCCCAAGGATGCTGTTCTCGCTGCTATCGATTCGGCGAAGACACCCAAGCCGCCTTCAAAGCATTCAAAGTGCGTATCAAACCCGATGAAAAATGGGCCAACAACAAAAAAATGTTCATTGCTTATTTCGATAGCAAAGGCAAAGTGTCGTCTTTAGGTGGCACCATTGCAAACGACGGATACATGGAAACCAGCACCCGCTCATTGGGCGAATACGCTTTAAAAATCGACTCAATTGCTCCTGTAATTAAATCATTGAATTTTAAGGAAAATGATACTATTACTTCAAATAGTACTTTAAGATGTAAAATCAGTGATGACATGACTGGAATTGACCATTACGATATGTATGCAAACGATGCTTGGTTGCTTGGACAATACGATGCTAAGAATGACTTGCTCTATTATGAAGTGGACAATCATCTTAAAGCGGGAAACAACTGTATCAAGATTGTCGTGAAAGATGCGGTGGGTAATAAAACCACGAAAAAAGTAAATGTTTTTAAAAAATAATCAAAATAGTTTAATTTTTTCAACGTAATATAGAAATAATCATTATTTTTGCCGCATTATTTTTAATTTAATCGGTAAAAATGAATGATAAAATAGTCTATAACAATTTTTCTTCATCAGATTATTACGACTGGATTGTCAACCATACAAACAACGCTGAATCAATCTATTATTTAATTAGAAAGCGGCTGGTTGGCATGTTATATCGCGTGTATAAAATATACGGTTATGGATTGAATGATACGTTTGAGGATACGATAGATGACTTCTTCTTATATCTGTACGACTGGAATCTTACGGATTCTCAAAAGCCTTTTGCCATCATGGAAGGAATTCGGAACAAGGCTGCTTTTTTTGGCTGGGTGGTGAGCACCTACCGTTTTTTCCTGCTGAATAAGACGCGTGAGGAAGAGAAACGGATTCAGCTGATGAATGAAGCCCGTTTGCAATTCCATGAGGAAGAAGCCCAACACCCACAAGAGGCTATGGTGCATCTGTTGACGACCGCCATCGCATACGCTGACCAACATTTTACGCCACGAAACCGTTTTCTGTGCTATAGGATGTTGCTGTCGCTGTTGGATCACTCCAGGGCAATTCCACAGGAACGTATGGCACAGGCTTTAGAGATGCATCCCGTGACCTATCGTGTCTGCACCAAACGACAAAAGGACAAGTTAGGGGATTACATCTTGCTTCAAGAGGCAGGTCATGTACTCACGCTCGACGTAGCGCATCAATTTATGCGCGATAGGATGGCCAATGAGTTCCATCAACTTTATGAATTGTTGATGGAGTATTACAACGAAACACTTGGCTTGCTGCCTACAGCGGAGAAAATCAAGGCATTGCGTGTGGAATATGGTCGTTACAATGGCACCACTGTACACGAAGAAATCCAGTATGGGTTCAAAGACGTAGATGAAGTAAGTTTGTTATTCGGTGCCTTGAACAAAATGCCTTGAGGGTCTTTTTATGGTTTTTCAACGAAAGAGTATTCAACGGCTTCCAGGAAAAGGGCATGGGCAGGCACCGACTCTCCGGCGGAACAACGGTTTTTCTTTTCAATGACTTCCTTAAATTGTTCAAGGGTCATACGGCCTTTGCCGACCTCAAGCAGCGTTCCCACAATGGCTCTTACCATGTTGCGCAAGAACCGGTCGGCACGAATGCGAAACACCAAAAGACCTTCCAACTCAAACCAGCGCGCCTCCATGATTTTGCAGTCGTTGGTCTTCACCTGAGTGTGCAGCTTGCTGAAACTGGTGAAATCATGATAGTTAAATAGTAAATCAGCGGCTTGTTGCATCTTTTCCACATCGAGGTCCCCATAAAGGAAATAGGCATCTTGCTGATGGAAAGGGTTCTTTTGTCTTGAGATGTAATAATGATAGGTGCGCGACACCGCATTGAAACGGGCGTGTAGGTCTGCTGGGACTTCCCATATTTTGTACAACACAATGTCGGGAGGAAGGAAGACGTTCAGCCGATACACCAGATCCTGACAATTAGCGATAGGGGTTTCCACATCGAAATGGGCATAGTAGTTCCGGGCATGTACACCGGTATCTGTGCGTCCGCAACCTGTGACGCTGATCTTTTGTCCTGTTTTCAGGGTGAGACAACGCTCCAGCTCCTCTTGTACACTGGGGGAGTGGGGCTGAATCTGCCAGCCACAATAGCGTGCTCCGTTATATGCAAGATGGATAAAATACCTTTTCATGCTGCAAATTTACAAAATAGACTATCTTTGCCAACAAATTCATCAATCATGAGAACGAGTTTTTTATCTGATGACACCATCTGCGCAGTGGCTACCGCTCCTGGCATGGGGGCTATTGCCGTCACAAGGCTCTCGGGGCCTCAGGCGCATGAGATCATCTGCCGTGTCTTTTTTCAACAAGGGAAGCCATTCTCTGAAAAGAAAATTCAAGGATATCGCTCCTTTTATGGCAGCATCATACTTCCTTCCAGCACCGACCAAACTATTCCTGAAGTACTCGACGAGGTGTTGGTGACTTTTTTTGTAGCTCCTCATTCCTTTACAGGGGAGGATTCCGTTGAAATCAGCACACATGGATCGGCTTATATCCAGCAGCGACTTCTGGAGTTATTGGTCGAACAAGGGGCACGTATGGCACTTCCTGGCGAGTTCACACGCAGGGCATTTGTGAATCGAAAATTCGACTTGGCTCAGGCCGAAGCCATCGCCGACCTTATCGTTTCTCAGAACGAATCAGCCCATCGTCTGGCTATGAACCAGCTCAAAGGCGGATTTTCCAAAAAGCTTCAAATGTTACGTTTAAAGTTATTGGAAATCACATCGTTGATTGAACTTGAACTTGACTTTTCTGAAGAGGATGTGGAGTTTGCGGATCGTCACCAGTTGATGTCATTGTTAGAAGAGACCCAACAGCATATCGCTGTGCTGACCGACTCGTTTCGGTTGGGCAACGCCATTAAAAACGGCGTTCCAGTGGCTATTGTGGGAGAGACTAACACGGGCAAATCCACATTGCTGAATGCGCTCCTCGGGGAGGATCGAGCCATCGTGTCGGATATCGCAGGTACCACCCGCGACACCATCGAGGAAGTGATGAATCTTCATGGAACCCTGTTCCGCTTCATCGACACCGCTGGCATCCGCGATACCCAGGAGACCATTGAGCGGATAGGCATCGAACGAACCTTCCGCAAAATCAATGAAGCCGACATCGTCCTGGCTTTGATTGACATGACTAAAGGCATTGATTCCATGATAGATGCAGCAAAGTTCATTCTTGAGAAGGCTGATCTTGCCCATCAACCCCTGGTGTTTCTGCTTAACAAGTCAGATCTTTGTCCCTCTGGTTCAGCTGAGTTTGTTGACCAGCTGAAAACCACGGTTTGCGAAGCAGTAGGACCACAAACGAGTCATGTCTTCATCCAAACTCTCTCCGCAAAGACCGGCAATGGCCTCGACCAGCTCCTTCAGACCTTGACAGCGATACAACAAGACACGAAAGTGCGTCCTGATACTGTCATGGTGACGAATGTGAGGCATTATGAAGCGCTGAAAAAAGCCTCTGAAAGTCTCAGAGCTGTTCAGACTGGGTTAGAGACAGGCATACCCACCGACCTGGTAGCGCAAGATTTAAGGGAAGCTTTGTACTATCTCGGTTCCATCACAGGTGAAATCACCACGGATGAGGTTCTTGGTTCCATTTTCGGACGTTTTTGCATCGGTAAATAAAAAGAGGACGACTGTTGTGCCGTCCTCTTTTTCATCATTAAAGACCAGATGATTATCTCACCACAATCTTCACTGACGTACTGCCATTGGCGTTCTGCATGGTGATTACATACAGACCTTCAGCCAGGTCATGGGTGAAACGCAGATGGCTATCACCTGCAATGGACTTGCGCATCACAGGCTGTCCAAGCACGTTGAACACCGTCATCTCAAGACAACTCGACTCGTTGTTCTCAACCACGATTTCGTTGCTGAAGTTCCACACTTTCACATTCATCTCCTTTACATCGGCAACAGACAAATCTGTTAGGTCAATGAAAATCGGTGCATCTATGCCGCAGGTCGGATTTGCTGTGGGAACCTCACCCCAGAGTCCATCATAATTACCTTCATTATAACCATCGGTGTAATATTCTTCAATGACATAGCTCTCCAAGTCGAGAATCCAGATGACGTTGACACCCATCTCATTGTCGTTAGGCAAAATACCTCCGAAGTAACCATTCTTGCCTGAGACCTCTTCCTGGTAAAAGTCAGCATATTGATTAATAGCGGCATAATCAACACCGGTGGTCTCAATGCTAGTGGAGTAGATGGGGCGGAATGCGTAGTCATCGTCAGCAAAGAGCATGGCGAAAGTCATCGGCTCATTGTTTGTCTTTACATAGAAAGCTGAACCTTGGTTAGCTCCCGCCTCAGTACCGAAGTTCAACACAGTGGCATAGTCCTCAGTGGTGAAGATATGAGCCACATCGGTGCCGTCGTGACCATCATTGGTGCGAATACGGAGATAGACATGGTTTCCAGGCGTGAAACGGGCGTTGGCCGTGGGTTCATTAATCATCCAAACAAAGGCATCGCCATCCTCGTTCGTGGTGAACTCACCATAGCCGCCTTCTGTCGAGAGGCTTGGACTGGTGCTGCGATAGAATCCATCGGGATGGGCATAGATGACATTGCCCGCACCAGCGATCTCTGGACCATCATTGTCATCAACAAACTGGTTGACATATCGATAGGTGGTGTTGGGTTCCAAATAGCTGAAATACACAGCGACAGCCAACGGAACACGGTTGTTATTCGATCCATTGTTGCCTTGGATGTAATAGGGCATGAACGGTTCAATGAATGGTTGTTCGGCACTGAGCACCTCACCGCTGAGCGACACGGTGGCAGTGACATCAGAACTTTCAACAACCACTTCTGCGTTATAGGTGCCGACCTCATCTCCGTCAAGTATGACGAAAATTTCGGTGGGCTCAAGGGTTTCTTCAGCATTGATAACCAATGAGGTTTCATAGTTCTCACCGTCCAAAGAGATCCGGAAAGCGAGATTGCCAGTCACCTGAAGTGTGACACCACTGTTGTCAGAACCTGGAAGCGGAAGCAGGTTGCCGCCACTCACCATAAAACTCTGAACCTCTGAAGGTCCTTCTCCATAGAGATGGCTGAATCCGCCCAAAACATTCGGGGTGACATTGAGATAAGGATCTTCATTGCTGCCGCCACTAGTGTAGAGCGTAATGTCATCGACTTCCCAACCCGCTGCTGCGTCATCAGTGGATTGGTATCTAAAGGCGATATAGCAGTTGTTGCCATTGAAGCCTTCCAAAGAAAGCTCGCCGGTCTCCACCCAGCTCCAGCTTCCAGTGGAGAGCTCGCAAGTGATAGGTTCCCAACTGGCACTGGCGGGTTCCACGCCGTCATAGTCGTTGGAGAAATAAACTTCCAGATCCGGACCGTTATAGTTGCGTGCCGTGCGGAAGCTGAGCACAGCACCGGGGTTTGCGTCAAGGTCGAAAGCGGGTGAAATCAACCAGGCCTCATTAGCTCCTTGGTTATAGGCATTAGCGTAAGCATAATGGTTGCCTCCGTATGAGTTAATGTTCCATTGATACTCTCCAACGACCGTGACGTTGGTCCATCCGTTCCAGTCGCCTTCCCAGTCTTGGTTGAACAACACCGTCATGCCGGCGTTGATGATGTATTCAGCACTGACCACCGCACTGTTGTTGTAGCCTTCTTTTTCAGCGTATGCCCAAAGTGTTGTGCTGGCAGTGACAGCAATGGGGGCTTCGTACAAAGTCCAGGGACCTTCCTCCGACACGTTGCTATAATAAATCACAGCTTCTTCAGTAGCGCAGGTAAGCATCACTGTTTGAGCTTCGTAATAGGTGCCACCTTCAGGAGTGAACACAGGAGCGTTGACAAAAGGAGTGCCGCCTGTGCTGTTAATAAAGAGGTCGAGGTAGAAATTATAGTTGGCGCCGTTGCCATTGGTCATGTTGGAAGTGGAGTAGGGACCAAAGTTGTGGTTGTTGTTCAAGGCTGCCGCCCTGTTGGTAACATTGGCGTTGATAATGTTGAAGGCCGAATAATTGGAAACCATCACACCAGTGTCAATGGAGGTGCCTTCCGTGACCGTCCAAAGTGCGTTTTCACCACCCGTGGCGAAGTTGGTTCCTGAGGAATAACCCAACAGGTTTCCGGCAGCATTGGTGAAGGTGAAGTATTCACCCGATACGCCCACAGTCCATGCGTAGGTATCTTCGTTTCCAGCGATGCTGGAAGGCAGCACCTCGTCAGCACCCGCCATGACAGACATGAAGAACACGCCTTCGGGTTTGCCACTGGTGGAAGCAGTCATGGCATAATAGCTGTCCGGATTGTCATTGTCGTAACGGGCAGCGACAATCACACGGCTTCCTTCGGTCAACTCGCTGAGGCTGTGAATCCTTCTCCAGTCAGTGGTGACAGGACCGCCTTGTTCAGTCACACTACCCGAAAGGCTGGTATAAACATCATCCGCACCGTTCGAGATGATAGTCAGGGTCTCGTTGTTATATTGACCTACACCAAGGCCTGCCTTCAAACGAACATAGACCATGGCGCCTGATACAGTGTAATCCTCAGGGAAGAAAAGGATGGCTTGCGTGGGCATAAACTGTGTTCCTGTTCCAATGGAGATTTCGTAATGTTCAGGGGCAATCACCTTGATGTAGCTATTGAGATTGGTACCGTTGACAGTCAACGACTGTTCCGCTGAAGGCCCTTGGTTCACAATGTAATTGAAACCACTCAAAGCGGTCTGGTCAGCAGTGATAGTAGGACGATGGCTGTAAATGACATCCTCGCTGCTCCTCACCAAAAGCTGTGGAGCGTTGAAACAGCCAACGACACCCGTCACGTTCACAAGGTCACCAGCCACAAGACCCTCGACAACAGGCATCTTATAGATGTTCATGGAATAGTCACCTTGCTCAATCAATGAGTTGCCATTGGTATTGATGCTACGAATGATGGCATGGCTAATCTTCACACGGGTGGATTGCAGCATGTTGTCGCCTTGATAGTCGGCTTGCAGCTGCGCTAATGATTTGTCCTTCAAGGGCAAAGGATTGTCTGAAGACAAAATCACCAGTTGGTTTTCATCGTTGCCGTTGATGCCTGAGAGTTCCACCAGACCTGAATACACGGAACGTTTGCCATAGCTCCGCACCTTGTCGCCCACTGCCAGTTCTGATGGAACCGTGTTGTTGTTCAGATACAGTACGATAGCGGCAGTGTTATCTTGTACATAGATGTTACGATTGTCAACGTGGGTCACGATGCCTTCTACCGTGGCATATTGGTTGTTTTCCAGCTGACGAGCCTCAGCGATGGTGATGGGGCTAAGAATCTCGTAGGTAGCAGAGGCTATCAAGCTGCTCATCCAGTTGGCTTTGGTGGCTATAGCTTTGATAGTCATGGTGTTTCCCACAAAGATTGGCTGGGTGTAGAGCGTACTGTTTTCAGTAGGCTCAGTGCCATCGAGGGTATAATGAATGGCAGCACCTTCCGTATTGCATTCGATGGCTACCGTCTGGGCATTCATATAGGAGCCAGGAGCCACGCTAAACACTGGGGTGGCTACAGCGTTGCTGATGGTGACACCGCCGTTCAGGGTCACAGTGGCTTCGTCACTACCACTGACGAGCGTGATGGTCGAGTTGTAGTTACCCATCGTCAGTCCTTCCATCAGACGAACGTAAACGACAGCATTTTCAAGAACACCATCAACAGTGTTCAAAGTCAGTGTCGTATTGTAATAACCATTTTGTGTTGTGCTTACTTCGTAGTAGTTTTCTGCTGTAACAGTCAACGTTTCGTTGAGATATTGTCCATTGATAGTAAATGACTTCGCTGATGACGGACCTTCTCCTTGCTCGTAGGTGAAACCTTGCAGCGTCATGGGGGTCACGCTAAGATTGGCGTTTAAGGTCGTCACATCGTCGGCAAACGCCACACGCAGCTGAGGATTGTTGAAATAGCCGATTACGGCAATCACATTGACATGACTACCTTCTGGCACATTGATGTCGGACGGAATCCTGTAGATGTTGATTGTCTGGTCACCTTGGCTTAACACCGTGTTGTTTGAGGGATTCAAAGCACCAATAACAGCATCCTGGATCATGACACGGGTGCACTGCAAGGCATCGGCACTGCCCTCGAGGCATTCTGCGATGGTCTTAATAGCCAAGGGGAGTTCGTGGCCAGTGCTGACCACCATGAATTGGGCTTCGTCAGCCCCGTTAATGCCGGACAGTTCGACGAGACCTTTATATACTGTCTTCTTACCATAACCACGCACCAAATCACCAAGAGCCAGTGTCTCAGGAACGGTGCCACTGTTCAAGTACAGAACAAGACCGCCGGTGGCATCTTGAATGTAGATGTTTCTGCCATCCATGAAAGTCACGACACCTTCGACAAGGGCATACTCGTTGTTGGGCAACGCACGTGCCTCGGCAATAGGCATCACGGTGGGGAAGGTGTAAGTTGCTGTGACGACTTCGCTGTCAGTCATTCCAGACTTCACTGCAAAAGCCTTGACGGTAGTTGTGGCATTCACGGTGAAGGGAGCGGTATAAAGTGTGCTGTTTACAGTAGGAGTGGAACCATTGACCGTGTAATGGATGGAGGCTCCTTCGGTAGCACAGCTGAGGGTCACTGCAAGAGCGGTGGAATAATCGCCTCCCTCAGGAGTGATGACAGGGGTGGCTACCTGCTCAATCACAGGAACGCCGATTTCAACATCTGAAGCGTATGCCACACGCAGTTGAGGGGCATTGTAACAACCGATGACACCGGTAACCGTGACTACATCACCTTCTTCAAGACCATCGACAACAGGCAGTTTGTAAATGTTGAAGGTATTGCCATCTTGCGTAATCGGGGTGTTGCCTCCGTTGTTGATTTCGCCCACCGTGGCATTCTCAATCTTCACACGGGTGGACTGTAACATATTGACACCGTTCTCATAATCAGCAAGAATGTCAGCAATGGTAGCAACCGATTCAGGAAGATCGTTGCCAGTAGAGAGGATGCTGAATTGGTTTTCGTCGTTACCGTTGATGCCAGAAAGTTCAAGAAGACCTCTGAACTCAGCTAACTTACCATAAGCCATGACCATATCGCCGAGCGCGAGGTCGGCAGGCACCGTGTTGTTGTTCAAGTACAGGTCAATACCTGCGGTGGCATCCTGGATGTAGATATTTCGTCCATCGATAAACACTACAACACCTTGAACCTGAGCATATTCATCTATTGCTAAAGCACGGGCAGCAGCAATAGTCATCACTGAAGGCGCTTCCAAAATAGTATAAGTGGCAGAGGCCACACTGCTGTTTTGCATCTCGTTCTTCATCGCGATAGCCTTGACCGTTGTGGTCTCGCTGATAGTAAGAGGAGCATTGTATAAGGGACTACCCGCATTGGGGTTAGTGCCGTCAAGCGTGTAACGGATAGAAGCACCAGGAGTGGAACAGCTGATACTCACCTGTTGGGCTTCATAATAAGTGCCGCCCGCAGGGGTAAAGGTAGGAGTAGCCACTGTAGGGATGACAGGAGCTCCACCGTTTTCTTTGTACAACTGCACGGGACTTTGCGCTGAATAAGTCGATTCCTTGTAATAACGGAAACGCATCTGATTGGCCGCGGAGTTGAAACGCATCACCGAAGTGTTGGAGACAATCAAAACACTTTCTCCATCATAATCTAACGTGTTCAACACAGGAGCATCGCTGAATTTCAAGGCATTACTGCCCGATTGGCCATAGATGTACTTGCCATCATTATCACCACCATCCACCTGGATGGAATAACCACCTTCCATGGGCGAGATGATGAGAGTCACTGGATCAACAGCGGTGATGACACCACCATTGATGGCCATCTCCACATAGCCATTCACAGCATCCACGCCGTTCCATGCCAATGCGGATCCTTCATCGCTTTCCCAAACGAGCAGGTACTCACCCGACCAGTCCGAAAGGGAAGTAGTTACCTTCTCATACGAGGCTTGTCCGAATGCCGTGAAAGCATTCAAGGTCAGCAACGCAAGCGCTGCCAACAAAAAAGTAAACTTCTTTTTCATAATAGTTGATTTAATTAATTGATATTTAACTTTTTACTAATTTTTCTTGATGTTACTATGCCATGAAACAAAAATAAAGATTTGCTTTTGTATAATAGGTTGTGTAAAGGCACGAATTATCAACATGAATTGTTGATAAAACTGTTGATTTTTTTGTTGAAATAATATTATATTTGCATAAAAATACCATCATGAGAATCTATATCGTCGGTTACATGGGTGCGGGTAAGTCCACTGCCTCAAAACGGTTGGCGCATCGTCTCGGGATGGATTGTTATGACACAGACCGACTGTTTGAGGAAAGGTATCGCATCTCAATAAACGATTTTTTTCACAAATATGATGAGAATCTTTATAGAAAACTAGAGACGATGATTCTGCAATCAACAGAACAATACGAGAATGCTGTCATCGCCACTGGAGGTGGCACAGCTTGCTTCAACGACAACATGACTTGGATGAATGAGCATGGAATCACCGTTTTCCTGAAAGTAAGCCCTATGACCTCCTATAACCGGCTGCTCCAATCAAAGGTGAAACGTCCACTTGCCATCGATAAGACTCCAGAAGAACTGCTTGAGTTTATCAACACGAATTACACGGCAAGAATGGCGTTTTACGAACAAGCGCAAATCATTGTGAAAGGGGAGAACCTCGACCTTGAGGTGCTTATCCAGGCCATCAATGGGCTCAAACCTCTGGCTTCAGGGCCAGCAACGTGATGTTTTCCACATGCTGCGTATGAGGGAACATGTCAACAGGCTGCACCGCCTTTATTTGATAAGAGGTGCATAACAACTGAAGGTCACGAGCTTGCGTAGCGGGATTGCAACTGACATAAACAATCTTCTTAGCTTTGATTTTGAGGAGCTGTTCCACCACAGTCTCCGCCATCCCTGCACGTGGAGGGTCAGTCACAATGAAATCAGGCCTTCCGTTGGCTGTGATGAACTCGTCAGTGAAAATCTTGGCCATGTCACCGGCATAGAAGGTGCAGTTCTCAATTCCATTGATGGCAGTGTTGACCTTGGCGTCGGCAATGGCCTGTTCCACATATTCAATGCCCACCACACGCTTCACGAAACGTGAGAAATACTGAGCAATGGTCCCTGTGCCCGTATATAAGTCGTACATCAGCTCATCGCCTGTCACCTCAGCAAGGTCAAAAGCAGCGCGATACAGACGCTCCGCTTGATAGACGTTGGTTTGGAAAAACGACACAGGACCGATTCGGAACTTCAAATCGGGAAAACCAGGTCTTGGAGAGGCCATTGTCTCCATGAGGTAAGGATCGCCTTTCAAACACTCAAACGGCAAGTCATTGATGACATCATTGAGTTTGTCGTTGATAACCAATAGCAATGAGACAATCTGAGGGAACTGCTTCTCTAAAGCGGGAACCAACTCATGACGGATCAGCTTGTCCTCTTCACTGATGACCAGAATCACCAGGAACTCGCCTTTTGAGTTGCATCGAATCACCAAATTGCGCATCAAGCCCTCATGATGGCGGACACTGTAATAGGAGATTCCATGATCCATGGTGAACTTCCTGACAAACAAGCGGATGTCATTCGAAGGATCAGCTTGGAGATGGCATCTCTCCACATCCACCACACGGTCGAACAACGAAGGGAGGTGGAAGCCTAAGCCCTTGACTTCCTCTTCCCCGTAGGTACCCGCCGGTGCACCGTCAGTGAGCCATTTGCGATTGGAAAAAGCATATTCTAATTTATTCCTATAGAAATATTGTTTTTCACACCCTATAATAGGGTTGATGCTTGGGTATTCCACTTTGCCGATGCGGTCGAAGTTGTCTTTGACTTGTTTCTGTTTGTAATAAAGCTGCCATTCGTAGGCGAGATGCTGCCATTTGCAGCCTCCACAGAGACCGAAATGCTGGCATACAGGTTCCACTCGTTTCTCCGAGCGTTTTTTATAGCGGAGAATCCGTCCTTCGAAATAGTTTTTTTTCTTCTTATATACCTCAATGTCAACGACATCGCCAGGCACGCCAAAAGGGATAAAGATGACTCGTCCTTCGGGTTTAGCTACCGACATGCCTTCACTACCGGCATCTACGATGAGGACATCTTCCAAATACTCAGGTTCTTTTTTCTTTTTATTTCTCATGCTGCAAAACTACGGAATAAATCATAAAGTAATCAAATGTTTATAGGCTTTACCGATATAATCGGTGATATCAGAAGCAATCAAGGCTTCTTGTCCGTTATCTTCGGTGCTGAGGTCACCTGCCAACCCATGCAGATACACGCCAAGCACTGCGGCTTCCTCAGGCTGGTAATGTTGTGCCAGTAGCGACAAAATCATACCGGTTAACACATCGCCGCTACCAGCAGTAGCCATTCCCGGGTTACCCGTACTATTGAAAAACACGGTGCCATTAGGCATTGCAGTGGCAGAGTGCGCCCCTTTCAGCACAATGATAAGGTTGTATTTAGTGGCCATCTCACGCAAAAGCACCAAGCGCTCGAAGGAGTTAGCGGTCTTTCCAAACAGCCGTTCAAACTCCTTGGGGTGAGGCGTGAGGATTGTTCTTGGGGGAAGGAAGGAGAGCCAAGTCTTGTTTTCCGAGAGGATGTTGAGGGCATCTGCATCCATCACTATATGCACTTCACATTCTTGAATCAGTCGTTTTAACGCCCGTTGCGTGTCTTCGCCTTTTCCTAATCCAGGTCCAATGCCAATGGCACTGAAAGTGTCAAGATGACCGAAGTCATCGAAACACCGAATGTTTCGTTCAGGTCTGATGTCATCAAGAGTGTATAGCATCGCTTCAGGAACGGAACACATCAACGGAGTCCAGGCAATTTTGGGTAACAGAACCGACAGCAACCCGACCCCCGTGCGCAGACATGACTTCGCTCCCAAAATGGCTGCTCCAGTCTTGCCTTCCGAACCAGCAATCAGCAAGGCATGACCGTAAGTTCCTTTATGGGAATACTTTGGCCTTTGATGAATTAGTGATTTTATCATCTCACTATCAACCAAGAAATTAAGCGTTGTTACTTCATCTAAATATTGAGGATGAAGTTGAATATCCAACACGGCAACCTTACCTACATAAGCATCGTTTTCAGGCATCACAAAAGCCAGTTTTGGCACTTGAAATGTGAGCGTGTAATCGGCTTTGAACAGGGCAGCAGCGGGGCTAGGGGTGTCGGCGAACAAGCCAGAAGCAATATCGATGGCGACACGAATGGCATCTTGTTGGTTCAGATAGTCGATTAACGCTGCCGCCAGACCTGCAACGGGACGGTTGAGCCCAGAACCAAACAGGGCATCGATGATGATTTCGTTTTCTGTGAACACGGGGAAGTCCGATTCCGACCGTATATCATGGACCTGCACCTTGGTTTCCTGTTGAAGGCGTAAATAATTAGCCTCGCAATCCGGACTCATCTTTTCGGAATAGCACACCCTGTACACTTCAGGTGTCACCCAGTCAAAATAAAGCAAACGTGCAAGCACCAGACCATCGCCGCCGTTGTTGCCCATGCCACAGAAAATCTTGACTTTGCTCTCTTCATGAACATGGGGTCTCAGCCAGTGAAACAACTGAGTGGCGGCGCGTTCCATCAAGTCAACAGAGCTGATGGGCTCGTTTTGAATCGTGTATTGGTCACCTTGACGAATCTTTTCGGTGTTCAGTATTTTCATCATTGTATTTTTTGCAAAGATAAAAAACCCTATCTTTGTGGCGACAAAAAAATAAGAAATGAAACGACTTTTTATCATCGCTTTATTGTTTATGATGACAGTCGGAGCCCATGCTCAGATCAGGTCATACCTGGAATACGACTACAATCGCACCGATCGTTCCACAGTGGGCTTTGTCGTGGCTTCTGGCTTTCAGATGGCAAACAACTTTCATCTCGATCTCGGCTTGAAGGCCAGCTCGAACTATTATGCTTTGAACGTGGCTTATCAGATTGACCTCCTGAAGGCCAACAAAGGCACGCTTTATTTGGAAAACCGCTATTTGTATCGGTTGATGCGTTATCATCTGCAAGAGTTTAACGCGTTATTGGATTTTGGCTGGAAAAACACCCATTGGAACTTCCAACTGGGGCTTTGCAACCGCTATATAGCCGAGATCCCTCTTAGAAAGAACGGGGGAGAAGGCGTGGTCTTCGAGCCCATGAACGTTACATTTAACATCGAGGGCAACTTGTTCACGCAAGACCATCCCTGGAACATTGGCGGTGGCATCTCCAACTATCGTGAGTTTACCATTGAGCGCTTTACCTTGTTTTATTATAACATCCATGGCTACTATGATATTAACGAGCGCTGGAGGCTGATCGGCGAGGCCGGACTGCATCCCGCTGGAATTCTTAACCTGTCGGCACAATATAACGGATTCTATACCAACTTTGGTTTCATTTTTAAACCTTAAACATGATGAAAAAAACGAACAACACCCTACTAATATACGCTTTGCTTCTGGCTCTCGGCCTGATGTTCACTTCCTCATGCAACCGTCTGGATATCTTAGGCATGGTTGTAAATCGTAGTGACACTGAGATTCGCGTGGCCGACTGGCTGGAGTGGAACCAACAACATGAACCTTTCGTCATTGACCATGCTCCTGACCACTTTGTTTTTTATTCCTGTTCCGACAGCCATATCAACGACGACAACACACGGTTAGACGCTTACATTACCGCCGAACGCAATGACCAAGAAGCCCTTTTCTCCATCATTGCAGGAGACCTTGCCAACGAGAGCGGAGAACGACCCTATAACTTGACAGATTCAGCTATGCGTTTCGATCCCGCCACCCATGCCAAGAACGACCCATGTTTCCCCATCATTGGCAACCACGATGTGTATTTCGACTGTGCAGAACACTTCAAAAACCATTATCACACCTCAACCTATTCAGTCACAGTGAATACCGTATCAGGATTTAAGGATCTTTTCCTTTTCTTAGACTCTGGAAACGGCACCCACGGCAGGCAACAACTCGATTGGCTTGAGAAACATCTCAGCCATCGCTCCGAATACCGGTACTGCTTTGTCATCAGTCATAACTGGTTGTTCCGCACCACCTACAACTATACTACAACGCCTGCCGCCAACTTGCCTGAAGATGAGCAATATGCTTTCATGGACCTGATGAGCCGCAACGACGTCAACATGGTGGTGATGGGACATTTCCACTATCGCGACACCAAGACCTTCGGTGGGGTGAAATATGTGATGACTGACAACCTCAACGACGGTTCCGAAGCTTCCTATTTAGTGGTGCGCTGCGCCGATAAGATTACCTACGAGTATCGGGTTCTTGACCTTCAATAACAATACAGATGGAGAATCGGGTCAGGCTCACAGCGGAAAACACGCACATCATCGACTCATATCTTGTCAAAAGCAAGGATGAGATGCGTGTTTTCCTCCAGGAAATCCGTGAGCATTGCACACCCGATATGGCTGTCTTGCAACGCAGCCTGTCTTCTTTAATTAGCGAATGGAGGGCGCATAACCTTTTTTATCATCTGCATGTCTTCCGCAGTCGCACCAAAGATGTTGACCTTGAAAGACGACAACCTTGGTGGCGGGAGTTTTTCTGCCGAGTAATCAGTTTTTTCTATTTCTGGTAGTCCATGAGGACTGTGCGCCTAGGGGAAGTCTCTCACTCGACCGTGACTGACTTAGCCAAATTACGAGGCTGATCCACATTGCAGCCACGCATCACAGCGATGTGATAAGCCAGAATCTGCAGTGGCACAGTGGCCAGCAAGGGCGAGTAGAGGCATTCCGTTTCGGGAATCTCGATGACATAGTCGGCCATCTTACGCGCTAGAACATCTTTCTCACTGACGATGGCGATGATCTTGCCGTCACGAGCCTTTACTTCCTGGATGTTGCTCAGAACTTTCTCGTAGGTGCTGTGATTGGTGGCGATAAACACCACAGGCATGTCTTTATCAATCAAGGCGATAGGGCCGTGTTTCATCTCCGCAGCGGGATAACCTTCTGCATGGATGTATGAAATCTCCTTCAGCTTCAAGGCACCTTCCAGCGCTACGGGATAGTTCTGTAAACGTCCTAAATACAGCATGTTACGGACATCTTTATATTTCGCCGCTATCTCTTTGACATGCCCGCTGTGGTCAAGAGTCCATTGGATCTTCTCGGGAATGCGGTCGAGTTCCTGGATAAACTCCAGTCTCTCTTCGTCTTTCATCGAGCCTTTAAGCTCGGCTAAACGAAGAGCCAGCATGGCCATCACCGTGACCTGTGAGGTGAATGCCTTAGTGGAGGCGACACCAATCTCCGGGCCGGCATGGGTGTAGATGCCTGCGTCGGTGGCTCTCGAAATGGATGAGCCAATCACGTTACAGATGCCCAACACCACAGCACCTTTCTCTTTGGCAAGTTGAATAGCGGCCAAGGTGTCGGCGGTTTCACCGGACTGTGAGACGGCAATCACCACATCGTGGGGTGTGACCACGGGGTCGCGGTAGCGGAACTCCGAGGCATATTCCACTTTGACGCGGATCTTGGCCAGTTTCTCGATGAGGTAGCTGCCTACCAAGCTGGCATGCCACGAGGTGCCGCAGGCCACAAAGACGATGTTGTCGGCATAAAGCAGTTGCTTCTCATATTTCAAGATACCACCCAAGCGCACGGTGTTGGCTTCGGGATGCAGACGGCCACGCATGGTGTCGCGCACAATGGTTGGTTGTTCATAAATCTCCTTCATCATGAAGTGGTCGAAGCCCGCTTTCTCGATGCTGTCGAGGTTCATCTTCAGTTCTTGCACGTAGGGGATGGCCTCCACGTCCTGGATAGTCTTGATGTGCAGTTCTTCGCCTAACTTGATACGTACCACCTGTTCATCCTCGATATAGACCACTTTCTGGGTGCGGCCCACGATGGGGGTGGCATCAGATGCGATGTAGTATTCCCCTTCACCGATGCCGATGACCATAGGGCTTCCTTTACGTGCAGCGATGAGCTGGTCGGGATGATCCTTCTCAAGCACCACAATAGCGTAGGCGCCTACCACATGGTTCAGGGCGATACGTACTGCCTCAAACAGGTCAACATGTTCGCTCTGTTGGACATCTTCGATGAGGTTAGTAAGCACCTCGGTATCCGTCGATGAAAGGAAGGTGAAACCACGCTTCTCTAACTCTTTGCGGAGGCTGAGGTAGTTTTCGATGATGCCGTTATGGATTAACGCGATGTTGCCCGACTGGGAACGATGAGGATGGGCATTCACCTGGTTAGGCTCGCCATGGGTAGCCCAACGGGTATGGGCGATGCCGATATGTCCCGTGACATCCTTGGAGGCTGCAAAAGTTTCCAGGTCGGACACCTTGCCTTTCGCCTTATAGATGTTCAGTTCGTTATTCTCGTTCAACAGTGCCACGCCCGCGCTGTCATAGCCACGGTATTCAAGGCGTTTTAATCCCTCAATGAGGATAGGGTAGGCCTCTTGTTGACCTACGTAAGCTACTATTCCGCACATAGTTATGTTTGTTAAAAAAGTGCAAAACTACAATTTTTCAGAAAAAAACAAGAAAAAAAAAGAAAAAAATGAAACCTTAACGTCGAAGGCGTTTTGTGTTGGCTAAATAATAATTGAACATCGAAAAGCACGAAAAAAACGAAAATTTTGATTTCTTCAATTTTCGTGCTTTTCGTGTTTTTCGATGTTTATCAACACCTCTAACTTCTCTCCTCCCTTCTTCGCCAGGGGGAGAGGGTTGGTGTTGGGTCTCCCGTTTCCCTTTTCTACCGAGATTAAACCCCTAACGGGGTATCCTGCTTTTCGTTTTTCTGTTTCTACCGAGATTAAACCCCTATCGGGGTACCCTGCTTTTCGTTTTCCGTTTCTACCGAGATTAAACCCCTAACGGGGTACCCTGCTTTTCGTTTTCCGTTTCTACCGAGATTAAACCCCTATCGGGGTACCCTGCTTTTCGTTTTTCTGTTTCTACCGAGATTAAAACCCTATCGGGGTACCTTGCTTTTCGTTTTCCGTTTCTACCGAGATTAAACCCCTATCGGGGTGCCCTGCTTTTCGTTTTCCGTTTCTACCGAGATTAAACCCCTATCGGGGTACCCTGCTTTTCGTTTTCCACTTTCCACTCACTCACCGTCTTCGTCTCTTGAGAGAAAGCGATGCCAATTTTGACCACAGGCTTATTGCTGTCCTGATAGGGTATGGCGTAGTCTTTTGAGTTGATTTGGTTCAATGCTTTCTGTGCCGACTCCCGCATCTTGAGTTCCATCACGTAGGTGGCGTCAGGCATGAACACCACCACGTCGGTACGGCCACGGGCCACCTTGACCTGCGTGAAGGTGCGGCAGTTGAAGACGGAGAACACGACGTAGGTGAGGGTCTCATAATATGCCTCATATTTGGTGATCTCATCCAGTTCTTTCTCTCCGAATTCCAGATAGGGGATGGAGGCGAAGAAGGCCTGCATGGCTTTCATGGCACTATCAATATCGTGATTGAGGAGATGACGGTAAAACATGCCAGCAAACCCTTGGGCATTGGCGTTGTTAATCCCCATCATCTGGGAGAGGAAGTTCTCCATGAACCCGACCTTGACTTCGCCATTGGGGAAGTCGAGTACGTAGATGTTGCTTGGGAAGTCATAGCCTTTGATGGTAAGGTAGCCACTCTGGTAAAGGAGGGGCAGGGCAGAGGTCATGCCTTCGGTAGGGATGTCGAACTGGGTGGCGGGGACTTCGAGTTTCTCCAAAGAGAGGAGGTCGGTGTTGAAGCGTTTCATCTCCTCGAAGAGGAAGGTGGGAGTGCCGGAGGAGAACCAGTAGTTATCAATTTTCCTCTTTTTAAAGGCACTCGTCAAGCTATAAGGGTTGAAGATATCTTCCGACTCCTCCCCAAAGTGATAGCCGTCGTACTGCTGTTTCAGCATTTCAATCATGGTTTCTTTGGAACAATGATATTTATCGGCCATCATCTGGATATCTGGAGAAAACTCGGTAAGCATCTCATCTTTTGTGATACCACAAAGAGCTGTATAAGCAGCGTCCATGGAGATATTGGTGAGATTGTTGAGAGTGGAGAAGATGCTTAATTGGCTGAACTTGGTAATGCCTGTGATAAAGACGAATTGTTCGTCGGCATCACAGACCTTGACCATCTGGTAAAACTCCATCCTGACGGATGCTTTCGAAGTCGGCGATGCCTGCGGTGTAGAGTCTCATGGGTTCCATGGCAATGTCCTTTTTAGGTTGATGATGCAAAGATAAAAACAATTTTTTAATCCGCAAGGATTATTTTATTGAATTATTTTCAATATTAAATTGGCGTGATTTTTTTGACGAAATGTGGTCATTCAAAAAAAATGTTTATTTTTGTCACGTCAAGCCGAAGTCCGAACATGGATAACGGTCGAGACAAAAGACATCATTGGAAAGACGTTAAACTGACGTTTTATCTGCGACCGACCGAATCTCGCAAATTCATTAACTGTTCGCACGGTAAAGCAATGGTTGACGTCCATCGTTGTATATTTACAGCGTGGGCTTCGGCATTGCTTATCCTCGAACAGTAGGCAGTGCGAGAGCCTCGGTCGGTGGGATGAGCAAAAGTTTGGATTCCCACGCTTTTTCTTTTGTGTCGTGTTTGAATTGTTTTCTTTTCTTCGGTGCTGGGAGTCCGCCGAGTTTTCAACCCGACGGGCCGATGTGGTAATAACTGGCAACCCTATTATGAAAAGAATAGCTTTTTTACTCATTCTTCTTTTGAGTGTTTCGTTTGTGACTTTCGCCCAAACCCAAGTGGCGACCTTGCAACATGGCGATGACATCAGCGTGTTTTATGGAGCAACAGCTTTGATTGATGCTCATGACAGTGCTGAAACAGGTGACATCATTACCCTATCAAGCGGTAGTTTTGCTTCAACTACGATTACAAAAGCCATCACTTTACGTGGTGCTGGATGTGATGTGGATACTGTGTCAGGAACATTGCCTACTATTATTCCTGCTGCATTTTATTTTTCTGTTGAAGATGACACTGAGTCTTTTGTAACTGTGGAAGGCATTCTTTTTCAAGATAATGTTCGTCCTTACAATCATGATCTCCATAATCCGAAATTTATCAGATGTCATTTTGCAGGAGATTTTTGCTATAACACCTCTTCTTATATGTATAATGCGCAGTTCATAAATTGCTACTTTATTAAAAGAACATATTTCAATGTATCCTCAACTCTTATAAATTGCGCAGTTGAGGATTTGAAAACATATTCTGAATCAAACATCACTATTTATAATTCAATTATCGCTTTTAGCGACCAATTAAGATCGGTTTTTGCATACAATTGCATCCTTTATAACTTTAATACCTCTTATTTTCCTGCTGATCGATATTGTACTTTTTATAACTGCATCGGAATAAAGAATGGCAACGATTCATCTATTTTCCAATATCAATCCAATTCAACAAATATCGAGGTGGATAGCGAAGAAGATGTCTTTGCAGAAGAAGGCTTTTACGTGCTGAATGATGAAATTGCATCCGATATATTAGGTACGGATGGCACCCAAGTCGGCATCTATGGTGGCTTTATGCCATATAGCACCCGTCCCACCTACATGGTGCTGAAACGTTGCAATGTTGCAAACAAAACAACCATCGATGGTAAACTGAGTGTTGATATTGAAGTGGTTACCGAAGGGAAATAAGCCATGAAACGTATTTTATTAATATTAGGTGCTACCCTTATCTGCTTTGTGTTACGGGCACAGTCGGAGGGCTACACCTGTCGCTATTGGTTCGACCAAAACTATGCGCAGGCCCTCACCACTACTTTCAACACGAGCACTTGGGAAGCACAACTCGATGTGGGCGATCTCAGCGATGGCGTTCACACCCTCCATCTCCAATTGATGGCGGAAAACACCGTCAGCGTGTTTGGCATCGAGAATGACTCGCTATTTCTTGCGGTGGACACTTCATTGATGCAGTGGAGTGCGCCCCAGAGCTACCTCTTCCTTAAAACGGGCAACGTTCCCTCATCAGAACTCGCCTATCAGTATTGGTTCGACCAAGACTATTCTGGTATGGAAAGCGGTAGTATCGGCAATGGGCATCTGTTGTTTGATGTGGATGAACTTAGTTTTGGCCTTCATTCGCTCCACTTGTTGCTGAAAGGCTCAAACTACACAGCTACGCAAAGCTATCTTTTCCTTAAGACCGATGTTACAAGTAACGATGGCAATAGCATGATCTACCACTGTTGGTTCGATCAAGACTTTGAACATCAACAGAGCAATGCTTTGGGTGCTGGCTCATTCCTTTTAGATGCAACAGACCTTGAGGAAGGCATACATGAAGTTCATATCATCCTTGAGGGTTCCGAACTTACCACTACACTAAGTTATCTGTTCATGAAAGTAGCTTCTATTCATGTCGATGACATCGACATGAGTCATTTGGTGTACCATTGTTGGTTCGATCAAGACTTTGAACATCAACAAACCGATTCTATTGGCGATGGGCATATTCTGTTGGATGCTAATAGCCTTGAAGACGGCTTGCATACCGTGAATGTGTTGCTGGAAGGGAGCCAACTTACTACCACACAAAGTTATATGTTTATGAAAATGGCCGTGGAAGACCCGAATTCGGAACTCCATTATATCTGCTGGTTTGACCAAGATTATGAAAACGTGCAGACAGGTCTTTTAGGCAGCGGCATCTTTGAGTTGGAGGCTGGTGATTTGCCCAACGGCATCCACACGGTGAACATACAACTGGATAACGGCACATTGACGGCACCTTTGTGTTATATGTTCTACAAGCAACCTTTGGGAGGTTATGGTGTGGCTCGTTGGGATTATTGGCTAAACGATGAATTTGAGAACCGAAATACCACCATTCTTCCTGCTTCTCTCGACACATTGGAAATCATTACACTCTTGCCTGTAGATCATCCGGAGTTGCGCAGTTCTTGTTTTCAGTTTCATCCCAACGGTGATGCGCCTTACATTAACGCTAAAAATCAAATCACTTTCCGCGTTTGGGATAGTGAGAACCGCTTTTTCGACCAATCGGCTTTCTTTGTTGATGAGCAAGTGCAACAAAACGTAGTAGCACAAGTATTCGAGCGTAATACTACAGAAACTTTCGCCGCCCCTCGCAACAACCAAATTCAATGGTTCAAATTGGATGCGGCAGTAGGTGATTCTTTGGCATTTGTGGCGGACAAGGCTTGTACGATGCAGTTGTTTGCTCCTTCGGGGGAAGAGGTGTACAACGTTTCGGGTCTGGAATCCATAACACTTGGAGGATTGCATGCTTGGGAAGACGGAACGTACTATCTTGCAGTGCATGATCAGACGGGAAGTGGGGAGACGGTATCAGTTACTTACAATTGGGTGTATCGCTATGCTGTTTTAGCCTACGATGTGCATTTGGTGGGCAATGGCGGTCGTTCCACCATTACTTTCCAAGGAAATGGTTTCAATAGTTTGTTGGATGTGTATCTGGTGAATGAGCAAAATGACCCAATTCAGCCTTTGGAAATTGGCCACGAAAGCAATACGACCACTACGGTGTCTTTCGATTTTTATGGTGTAAACTTGGGTATGTATGATGCTGTATTCCAATTTGTAGACGATGTTATTCAAATACAAAATGCTATACAAGTGGAAGAAGCTACACCTTTCGAGTTCGATGCCAGTGTGACTTTTGCCGCCCAATTCCTCCGTACAACGAGTAACAAATACGTCTTTAAGGTACGTAATATGAGCAATATGACGGCATACAATGTACCTTTATTAGTTCATATCTATACTCCAGATGCCGAAAGCCTTACCAGAGTTGACATTGAAGGGTTTGATGTCAAGTCATATATTAGTAATCTATTCGGAAGTCATTATACAGACTCAATAGACAATGTAATTGAACATAAGAGGCTAATATCTGGTGACCTGTTTGGCTTTTTGGAAGAACCTAATACAGAATATGTTCCAGACGCTCCTTATCTGCATCATAGGTTCATAACTCCAACCCTACGACCAAATACAACAGAGACTTTTACCATTACAGTGAAATCAGAGAATACAGTATCTGTCTATATGTGGTATCCTGAAGAATGGGGAAATGAAGAGACTATTGGAAATAGAGGTTTGTTGTGTGATTTAGCAAATGAAAGAAGCCGCCAATGCGAAGATAATGAACAGTTAGGATACACACTCTACAATGTCGATTGTGACAATCTGCCTAAACCAAATCCAAATTGTCCTCCTCCTATTGGTGGTCATTCTACTCCTGTCAACTCTCTCGACCCCAACGACATCCACGGTTATCTTTCCGAATCTGGCAGCCATTACATGCGGCAGGAAATCCAAAATATCCATTACGAGATCGAGTTTGAGAACGACACTACTTTGGCCTCTGCCGCTGCCCATACCATCATCGTGCGCGACACTCTGGATGCCACGAAGTTCGATCTTAGTTCCTTGGCGGCACACAGTGTCACCATTGGCGACAAACGTTTGGAACTCAATGGGGAACAGAACTTTGCTCGTACATTAGACATGCGCCCAGAGCTGTATGTCATTGCTCAGATCAATCAAGAGTATGATCCTAATACGGGCATCGTTGTATGGACCATCCAATCTCTTGACCCGATGACTATGGAACCTACGGATAATCCTCACCAAGGTGTGTTGCCCGTCAACTATTTCGGTGATGGAGTAGGCTTCATTGACTATAGCGTCAATCTGAAAGCTCCTTTCGAGGACGGCACACAAGTCAGCAACCGCGCTGGCATCGTCTTCGACCAGGAAGATGTCATCATGACACCCACTTGGACCAACACCGTCGATGCTGTGCCTCCCACTTCCCAAATGGTGGAAGTCACCCCTATGGCCGACAGTCTGGTCTTTGTCTTCAACTCAGATGACAACCGCTCTGGTGTATGGTATCATACCTTATTTTATCGCAACGACTCCACCGAAATGGAATGGAAAATCCGTAAAACAAAGGTCTTTGAAAATCGTTTCGCATTGAAACTAGATGACCTGCAAACCACCGAGTACTATGTGGTGGCAGTTGATTCCGCTGGCAACGTGGAACCGAAAGAACAGCTGGAGGAATATGTCTTCAGCCTTGAAGATTATAACTATTACAACGTGACGGTTGTCGCTCCTGAAGGACTGGGAACAACAACAGGTTCTGGAACATACGTCGAAAACAGCGACATCACCATCGAGGCAATACCCGCTGAAGGCTATCATTTCACGCAATGGAACGACGGCAACACGGAGAATCCCCGCACTATCCATGTCATGCAGAATCTCACCCTCACTTCCCAGTTTGCTATCAACCGCTATTTGGTGGAGGTTGTGTCCGATGACAACAATATGGGGTCAGTGACAGGTGGAGCCGAATATAATCATGGAACTCAAGTCACCGTAGTGGCTGAGGCAAACCAAGGATTCCATTTCATGTATTGGCTTGAGAACGACACCATTGCTTCGTTGGATGCAGTCTTCAACTTCGTGGTTACATGTCCAAGAAGCCTGACTGCTGTCTTCGCTACGGGAAATGGTAATCAGATCAGCCATACAGAAAGTTTCTCTGCTGGTTGGAACTGGTTCTCCAGTTTCGTGGAATACAAGGCCAATACACTCTCTCTCTTCGAAAATGACCTCTCCGCTGCATCAACATCTGCTTCTATCAAATCACAAAGGGACGGTTTTGCCACCCTTGAAAACAACACATGGGCTGGAACATTGTCAAGTCTCTTCAATGAGCAGATGTATTTGGTTTCAGTCAACCAAGATGCGGAATTAGCAATATCGGGCTTGCGAGTCAATCCCCAGAATCATCCAGTCACCTTGGAACCGGGGTGGAACTGGATTGGCTATATGTCGCCCATAACGATGAGCCTTGACGAGTCCTTGGCCTCCATCACTCCTTCCGAAAACGATGTGATAAAAGGACAGACTGGGTTCTCAACGTATATCGAAGAGAACGGATGGATGGGCAGTCTAAATGCCATGAGACCCGGACAAGGTTATATCTACCTAAATAACAGTACTTCAGAAATAACCTTGGTCTATCCCAAAACAAGCCGTGGCTATATCGAAGAGATCGCTACGCCCAAGCATTGGAACTATAATCCCCACCTTTTCCCGACCAACCTCACCATGATGGTGACCCTCGACGAGAACGAGTTCCGCCTTGCCGACGGCCTCTATGAGATCGGTGCCTTCGTCAACGGCGAATGCCGTGGCAGCGCACGCATCCAGTATCTCGAAAGCCTCGGCAACCATGTGGCATTCCTCACGGTATGTGGCGAAGAAGGGGAGGAGGTCTCGTTCCGGCTCTTCGACGTGGCAAGCAACAAAGTCCTCGATGTCATCGCGAACGAACAAATCGTGTATCATGCCGATGCCGTCCATGGCAGCCTGAAAGCACCCATGATGCTGCATTTCCGCAACACAGGTGTCAACGAACATCATGAGGTCAGCCTCTTCCCGAACCCCACCACAGGCAAAGTCACCATCAAAGCCTCAGGCATGAACCGCCTCACTGTGACGGATGTGCTTGGTCAGGTGGTCTTCGACACCGAAGTAAATGCTGACCAAATCGAGCTGAATCTCTCAAACTGTGAGTCAGGTCTGTATATGATTCATGTCAACACCGATGCTTTTACCGTTGTAAGGCGTTTTGTGTTGGCCAAATAATTATTTGAACATCGAAAAGCACGAAAGACTCGAAAACTTTCGTGCTTTTCGTGTTTTTAGATGTTTATCAACACCTCTAACCTTTAACCTCCCATCCCTCTATCCGTTTTGTCTCGCTGGAGAAGTTGACTCCTATCTTATATAGCTGCCGCGGGTCATGCTCAAAGGGCTTGGCGTATTGTTTTTCCTCAATCTGAGCCAAGGCTTGGTCGGCTGACTTGTCAATCTTGAACTCAAAGATATAAATGTAGTCCTTGGTCTGAACCAGCATGTCCATACGTCCGTCAGTGGTGTGGCGTTCAACATCGACATAAAAGCCGAGCAACTTAAAGACCAGGCTGACCACGTTGTGGAAATAAAGCTCGGTGTCGCCGACCAACTGATAGTCCTGATTGGCGAACATGGCCTCGAGGCGGGTCATAAACTTCTCGGGTTGGCCGTTGCGAATCTCGATGGTGAAATACTTGATAAATGAAGCGGACTCTTCCGTCCTGACTGGAGTGTAATGAACGAACAGGAATTTTGTAAAACCTCTCTCTACCTCCTTGTTTGGGAATCCCAAGAGGTAGGTCTCGAAGTCGGGATCATAGCTTTTAATGGTGAGATAAACGCTTAGGTAGAGGAGAGGCATGGGGTTAGTGCTGATGGAGTCGAGGCTTCCCAACAGGTCGGCGGTGACTTCCTCACGGGTTAATTTCTCCAGCTCGTAGTTGTTGCGTTTCAGGGTCTCCACCAGGAAGGTGGGAGTGCCAGTCCGGGATTCACCTTCCATTCTTTCTCCAATTGTTCCAAGGCAAGTCCCTTGAACAGCTCTTTTTTCCCTTTGAAATAAGCCTCCAAGGTGGAAACCAACAGACTATATATAGCCTTCCTCAATGATTTTGGCAAAGGTCTGTATGCCAATAGGATATTTAGTCATGGCATTGGCTTGTTGTTTTCTTTTGCAAAAATAATAAGTATTCTTGATAACGCAACAAATAGTTTATTACTATGCCCTGTCAATCCGAAGCCCTTTGGGTGTAGGTCGAGACAAAAGACATCATTGGAAAGACGTTGAACTGACGTTTTATCTGCGGCTATTTGACCTTCGCTACTTCTCACTCTCCCGACTGGTAAATGGAAAACAGACAATGTGTGAACTCCAACGAACAGTGTAGAGTCTCATGGGTTCCATGGCGGTGTCATTTTTTGATTGACGATTCAAAGTTATATACATTTTTTGAATCAAAAGGTATTATTTTATTGAATTATTTTCAATAGTATTAGACGGGCTGTTTTTTTTGTAAAAAGTCTGCAATACGAAATAAATTGTTTATATTTGCAATATTAAACCAATTTATCAAAAATATTTAATCATAATACTAAAGGTATGAAAGACAGTTTACTCTCCCCAAGAATCTTTATCAGCGTTCTGTTATTTTTAATGAATTTTTTGTTTTACCCTTTCGTGGGAACAAGCCAGGAGTATTCATCCCTTACGTTGAATGCCAGTGATGGGTGGCAACATCCTTCTATTCCTTTTGATGTACAGTTTAATCTAGATCATCCATCATATAGCCAGTTTATTATTCCAGCTACGGATTTAACTGATTTGAATTACGGCAACATTGAATCAATAACTTTTTACTTGTACAAAGACCCGTATTATTATAATCCTATGCCAGAATTAAGCAATAATTATTATTTCCAAATCTTTATTACCGAAGTGGATTATGAGGTTTTTTCTCCTAATGAATACGGTCAGTATGAGCTTTATGAATGGAATCCGTGGGAAATGGTATCAGAATGCTATGCCGATATTTTGGATTGCGATACAGCGTATATGGTGAAGTTTAATTATTGTTATTATGATTACCAAGGTGGAAACCTGCTTGTTGGTATCAAGCCATATTCATATTATTATCAAAATAATTATTATTATAGTTGGTTAGGTTCTGGTAGTAGTGTATGGAACGGATCTTCATCCATTTATTCCTATTACGACCAGTGGGGAATGCAGGATGTTACCGAGGGATCTTCCTTCCTTCCTATGATGACTATTGAATATCAACAAGGTTACACGCCATCTTGTGTGAAGCCGAGCAACCTCAATGCGGATGAAATCCAAGCCCATCAAATCACTTTGTCATGGACTCCACAAAACGGTGAAAACCAATGGGATGTAGCGGTTACGACAAACCTGTACTCATGGGGTGATGAGCTAGAATATACAACAGTCGATTCCTATCCGTATGTATTATCCGACCTTTCCTCTGAAACCACTTATAAAGTATTTGTGCGAGCACGTTGTGGCAATAGCTACTGGGATTACTCAGAATACAACTCAATGATATTCACTACAACAATTCCAAGCGCTCCAAGATTATTTCACGCTGAAACGTGTGATACCCCAGATGGAACGAGTGTTACACTACATTGGCGTTTCAACGAGCAACCCGCTTCATGGAACATATCCTATTCTGAAGATTTTTCGGCCTCTCCTGATAACCTGAATTATATTACAGTTGATTCTGAAGATTCTTATTACTATGATTATCCGTATTCTGGTAGTCTTTATACTTGTACATATCAATTGGTGAATCTATTGCCTTTCACGAGATATCGGGCATGGATTAGAGCAGATTTTGGGAATGGAGATGTAGGGGAGTGGAGTGAACCATGTGAATTTATGCCTACTAATTTAGAAACTCTAATAGTTAATGATTGTTACTATGATAATGAAAACTACTATGTTCCATTTGATAATAATTCATACGGTAGTTCAAAAAGCCAATTCATCATACCATCTTCATCATTGACAACGTTGACAAACCATGAGATTTGGGGGCTTGACTTTTTGTATCAATATTACGATTATAGTTTCCATCGATTCCCAAATAACAGCATTGATATTTATTTTGCCGAGATTGGGGATGAAGAGTTTTTAGAAGCTGAGTATTACGATTGGAACGCATTGGAACTCGTGGTATATCATGGAAGTGTGATAAAACGTGCATATAATGATTATAACGGTACCACATTTTATATACCAGAACGCATTGAGCTTGATGCACCTTATTATTATAATGGCGGGAATCTTTTGATAGGAGTGGATGCTAAAGTTTTTGAATCGAATTATGGTAGAAATTGGTTAGGATGTTCTACCAGCAACAACACTTCTTTGTCAAGTTTTGGAAACAACAATCCTGAATTCAGAAATTTCTTGCCGAGAACAAGATTCTATTATACTCCCGAAACGCTTTCCTGTCCAACACCATTACAACCTCAAGTCTCTGTCAATGAAAACTCTGTGACACTGTCTTGGACTTGTGAAGGGGATGCTTTCCGGGTTCGCTATTGGAGCATGACCGATTCAACACCGGTTGATGTGGATGTAATAGGGAATTCTTGCGTGCTCACTTTGCCGCAAAACACCTACTATTGGAAAGTACAACAACTATGTTCGGAAACTGACACCAGCCGTTTTGTTGAGGGTCCTTCTTTCTTAAATGTAATGATATCAGAACCTTCATTTCATAACGGCACATACGAAATCTATACTGTGGGTGAATTGTTGTGGATTGAAGGTGTTGTAAATGGCAGCATCATGGAAGGAACCTCCAGTGTATATCCTACAGGGAATACCCTGATGTCGGATTTAACTGTCAAATTAATGAACGATTTGGATTTGCATGGGATAAAATGGAATCCGATTGCAAGCACATACAGTAGTTATGATAATAATAAAGGTTTTAAGGGTACTTTTGATGGTAACGGTCATACCATCAATAACTTACATATTAATAAACCTGACAACAATTATGTTGGTCTCTTTGGTGTGCTATCACAAAACGGCGTAATCCAAGATTTAGGAATTAACGGGGAGTCATCCATCATCGGTGGATCTACTGTGGGAGGAATTGTTGGAATTAATTTTGGTATTATTCGAAATGTGCACTGTCAAGCTAGCATTTCCGGCAATGGCAATGTGGGTGGTATTGCGGGTTCAAATTCTGGTGAAATCATGCAAACCTGCTCTTACGGTAACATTATGATCTTTGATCACGATGAAAATAACAATTATTCTCTCCGTGTTGGTGGCATCACTGGGATGAATACGGGCAATATCAACATGTCTTGCTCATCATGCGTGATTACATGTTCTGATATCATCGGCAATATGGGTGTATATTTTGGTGGCATTGTAGGAGAAAACCAAAGTGTGTTGAACAATGTTTATTTTAGAGGTTCCATCTCAGTCACAACCTCGAACAATGTTTATACCCCTGCAGGTGGACTGGTTGGCTTTAGCAATTCAAATAACTGTTCCGTTTCAAATTCGTATTCAACGGGAGCTGTTTCAACAAGTTCTAATAACGCAGGAGCCCTTTTTGGTGAATCCTATTCTGGTAGTTATAATAATAATCATTTTCTTTCAGGGCAATTTGACAATACGCAAGGTGGCACAGCTCATAATCAGCAATATATGCGAAGCCAGACTTTTGTGAATGTTCTTAACAGCACCCAAACCCTTCAACCTTGGAAGACTGATGAAACACCCTCAATTAATGATGGTTATCCCATCCTATTCTGGCAAACCAGTGATTCTCAGCAGGTTTTAGTCTTCAACACCATTGTCGATGAAGACTATTATCCCATGAACGATACAATCCCGATTCATGGAACGGTTAAATACAGCAACAACGTTCCCGCTGCTAATGTCGAAGTCGAGATAGGCATCACCGTAATGGGTTATAAACGTACCCTGCAAACAGTTTCGGATGATAATGGACTGTTTTCTGTCGATTTTGTCCCTAATCCTTTTGAATCGGGATATTACACCGTCAATTCCGGCCCAGTGGGCAACAGTAGTACTGATGTGCAAGATGCCTTTGATATTTTGGGAGTGAACATAGTCTTTGTGCAGGATGACAATATTATCAAATGTCTGGTGAAACAAAACGATCCTCCCAAAACATTCTCATTACCCATTAAAAACAAAAACAGCATAGCATTGACCAATGTCCAAGTCGAGGTGATCTCCGACCTTCCCGAAGGTAGCTCGTTTGAATTCGGCACCCTTAACCTCTCGGGGTTCCAAACCAAGAATCTCTTTTTTACAGTTGCAGGTACAGTGCCAACAGAAGGTAACCTTTACCAAGAGGTTCAGCTTAGAATCACCAGCGATCAAGGAGCAATGACGGAATGTACAATTTGGTATTATTGTGAAGAGGCATCCGCGAACCTTGTAGCTTATCCAAGTAATATAGAAACAACAGTGACGAGAGGAAACAGCAAAACCCTTGATGTGACCCTGACAAATAACGGCCAAAGTATCACTGGAGAAATTATCATTCAACTTCCGGATTTGGAATGGATGTCGATAGTAGGAAGTGACATTTTGCCTTCTTTGGGTGCAAACGAGTCAAGCACCTTCACGCTGCGGCTTTCTCCTGATAATGAGGTGCCTCTTGGACCTTACAACGGGACTATCATGATCAACAGCAGTAATGGTTCTCATGTTACACTTCCATACGTTATCACCGTTGTTTCGGATGATAAAGGATCCCTTCTCGTTGACGTGACCGATGAATGGGTCAACTATCCCAACGAGGGAGAAGGCCCTCATATTGAAGGTGCCGAAGTGACCCTTGTTGATTATTATTCGAGAGAAATGATCGCTCATGGTTTTACATATTCTGACGGCGTTTTCAATGTGGGAGTACTTCCAGAAGGTTGGTATGAACTTTCTGTGGCTAAAGAATTTCACTCTGAATACCGTCAGGCTATCTATATTAACGCAGGCATTATCAACAGACTTAATATCTTCCTGCAATTACAATCAGTGACTTGTGAATTAGTGGTTATACCTTCTGAAATTGGCGATCATTATACAATGGAGGTTAATGCTGTTTATCAAACCAATGTACCAGCTCCAGCAGTCGTTATTATAGCTCCTTCGTTCATTCCATGCTTTGAGTCTTCTTACACTTTTAATTATTCAATCACAAACCAAGGGCTGATCGATGCGGAAAATGTTGATATTTCTGTAACTAACAAGTATTTCAATTTTAATCCACAAATCAATCATATTGAAGTACTTCACGCACATGAAACAATAGTTATTCCTTGTGAGGTCACAAACAAGAATCCCATCAATTGTGGGGAATGGGAAACCACCTCATTGCGATATAGTTATCGCAGTGGACAAAATACCTTGTACAACACATCAAATACTTATACGCTGATTGGTGAACCCAACAGTGATAATGATTTGCCTCCTATTGATACACACGTTGCGGGAAATTCAACAATCTATGGCGGAGGTGCTACAAACAATGGCGGGAATGGTGCTCCTCAACATGGACCCAACATTCATCCTAATGGTCCAAATGTTAACAATGGCACTCCTTACAACGTGTATCCAACTCCTCCTATTGTCAACACTTTACCTGATGTACCTGTACAAGTCGGTGTTCAGTTCTCACAAAATCTGATGATGACCAGGGAAGCTTTTAATGGTACCTTCATCATTCGTAACATGAATGAATCCAATCCAACAACGGATATTAATCTTGATCTTACGGTAAAAGATCAATTTGGAGTGGATAAAACCAATTTGTTCCAAATCAACATCCTTTCCTTGAATGACATTACTGCAGTCGATGGATCGGGGACTGTTGCTGCATCATCGTCAGGAACGGTAATCATTCAGTATATTCCCTCTCGCGAAGCTGCACCAGCAGAACCCGTGGAATACTCTTTCGGGGGCACCCTTACCTTCGTTGATCCTTGGAACTCGATGACACGCAACATCAAATTGTTCCCCACTAAACTCACTGTGCATCCGAGTCCTAACCTGCAAATTGATTATTTTATCACACAAGATGTTTATGGAGATAATGCCCTTACTCCAGATGTAATAGAGCCGAGCATACCTGCCGAGTTGGCTCTTCGAATCCAAAATGTAGGTGCGGGAACAGCCAATCATGTGATGATTGAAACCGTAGCACCCACCATCGTTGACAATCAACAAAACCTTTTGGTTGACTTTAGTTTGTATGGCACTTTCATTAATGGCGTAGGTGTACAAACCGGTCTTAATAATATCGATTTTGGAAATATTGAAAGCAATCAAACCATAGTCGGCGAATGGCTGTTTACCAGTTCATTACTAGCTCATGTTGAATCGTATAATGCTCATCTTGTTCATAATGACAGCTATGGCAGTCCTAACCTAAGTCTAATCTCACTTCATGGCATCCATAAACTTATCCATCCCATCCATAGTGAGCATGGCACACGCTTTAACGGGGGCAGCGACTTCTTGGTGGATGATGTCCCCGACGAGAACAACTATCCCGATTCCATCTATTTCTCTGAAGGAGGACAAACATCGGTCGGAATCGTTGAGAGCATGTCCTTCGACCATTATGTTACACCACAAGACACCATCGTCACTTTAACCGTCAACCCATCAAGAATCGGATGGAACTTCGGTGAGACGATTGACCCTGGTGACAACCGTTATCAGTTGGTTAGCTGCGTCCGAAATGATGGAAAGGTCATACCATTGAACAACATCTGGCAGGAAGCCATGTTGGCACCCAATAGCGGGGATTCAGTCTATGTGAATAAACTGCGCATGATCGATACCCTTTCAATAGTTCAAACCACTACATATAACCTTGTTTACACCATAGGCCCTCACCAGTCGTTTCTATTCAGCATGGGATGGAACTGGTTCTCTAGCTACATAAAATACGATGAAAACACTTTAGAAAAATTAGAAAACAGCCTTGCCAATGTTGTCAATACTGCTGTTATTAAATCGCAAAGTGACGGATTTGTCAGTCTTGAAAATGACGAATGGGCAGGATTGCTGACGGATTTCTCAAATGAACAGATGTATCTGATTCTCTCGTCTCAAGATGCTAGGATAAACATGACGGGTCAGAGGGTTAATCCTGATACACATCCTATTAATCTGATGCCTGGCTGGACATGGATGGGATACCTTTCTCCTGATGCGATGTCTTTGGAGCATGCCTTGTCTTTGATAACCCCGTCTGAGAATGATGTGATCAAAGGGCAAGAAGGATTTGCCTCTTATAGTGATGCCACCGGTTGGATGGGCAGCCTAAATATACTACATCCTGGCCAAGGTTATATCTATCTAAACACTGGCAATGCCACCGCCACACTGATTTATCCTAAAACCACTAATGGTAATATTCTTAGAGAGACAGGCGAAACAAAGTACTGGAAATACAACCCTCACCGTTTCCCGACCAACCTCACCATGATGGTGACCCTCGACGAGAACGAGTTCCGCCTTGCCGACGGCCTCTATGAGATCGGTGCCTTCGTCAACGGCGAATGCCGTGGCAGCGCACGCATCCAGTATCTCGAAAGCCTCGGCAACCATGTGGCATTCCTCACGGTATGTGGCGAAGAAGGGGAGGAGGTCTCGTTCCGGCTCTTCGACGTGGCAAGCAACAAAGTCCTCGATGTCATCGCGAACGAACAAATCGTGTATCATGCCGATGCCGTCCATGGCAGCCTGAAAGCACCCATGATGCTGCATTTCCGCAACACAGGTGTCAACGAACATCATGAGGTCAGCCTCTTCCCGAACCCCACCACAGGCAAAGTCACCATCAAAGCCTCAGGCATGAACCGCCTCACTGTGACGGATGTGCTTGGTCAGGTGGTCTTCGACACCGAAGTAAATGCCGACCAAATCGAGCTGAATCTCTCGAACTGTGAGTCAGGTCTGTATATGATTCATGTCAACACGGATACCTTTACTGTTGTAAGACGTTTTGTGTTGGCCAAATAATTATTTGAACATCGAAAAGCACGAAAAAAAACGAAATTTTTGATTTCTTCATTTTCGTGCTTTTCGTGTTTTTCGATGTTTATCAAAACTTCTAACTTCTCTCCTCCCTTCTTCCCCAGAGGGAGAGGGTTGGTGTTGGGTCTCCCATTTCCCTTTTCTACCGAGATTAAACCCCTAACGGGGTACCCTGCTTTTCGTTTTTCTGTTTCTACCGAGATTTAACCCCTATCGGGGTACCCTGCTTTTCGTTTTCCGTTTCTACCGAGATTAAACCCCTAACGGGGTACCCTGCTTTTCGTTTTCCACTTTCCACTCACTTACCGTCTTCGTCTCTTGAGAGAAAGCGATGCCTATCTTGACCACGGGCTTACCGCTGTCCTGATAGGGTATGGCGTAGTCTTTTGAGTTGATTTGGTTCAATGCTTCCTGTGCCGACTCCCGCATCTTGAGTTCCATCACGTAGGTGGCGTCAGGCATGAACACCACCACGTCGGTACGGCCACGGGCCACCTTGACCTGCGTGAAGGTGCGGCAGTTGAAGACGGAGAACACGACGTAGGTGAGGGTCTCATAGTAAGCCTCGTACTTGGTGATCTCATCCAGCTCTTTCTCTCCGTAGTCAAGGTATGGGATGGAAGCGAAAAACGCCTGCATAGCCCGCATAGCCTTGTCAAGGTCATGGTCGAGGAGGTAAGCATAGAAGTCATCGGCAAACCCTCTGGGGTCGCTGTTATGGATATTCATCATGCGGGTGAGGAAGTTTTCCATGAACCCGACCTTGACTTCGCCGTTGGGAAAGTCGAGGGTGTATTTGTTGCGGTGGAAGTCATAGCCTTTGATGGTGAGGTAGCCGCTTTGGTAAAGGAGGGGCAGGGCAGAGGTCATGCCTTCGGTAGGGATGTCGAACTGGGTGGCGGGGACTTCGAGTTTCTCCAAAGAGAGGAGGTCGGTGTTGAAGCGTTTCATCTCCTCGAAGAGAAAGGTGGGAGTGCCGGACTCAAACCAAAAATTATCCAAGCTCTTTTCTTTCAAGGCTTTGATTAGACTATAAGGATTATAGATGTCTTGTGATTTTTTCCCGAAATGATACCCATCGTATTGCTGCTTCAACATCGCAATCATGGTCTCTTTTGAGCATCCGTATTCATCAGCCAACACTTGAATATCTTGGTCGAACACTGTGAGCATCTCATCTTTGGTTATGCCACATAGAGCAGAATAGGAAGAGTCCATCGAAATGTTGGTGAGATTGTTGAGCGTGGAGAAGATGCTTAATTGGCTGAACTTGGTAATGCCTGTGATAAAGACGAATTGCTCGTCCGCATCACAGACCTTGACCATCTGGTAAAACTCCTGCATGATTCGTCGCACCTCTTTCAGCGCCTCGGGCTGGTGGAGGTAGTCGAGCAGGGGAGCATCGTATTCGTCAAGGATAACGACCGTCTTTAATCCAGTTTGTTGATGGGCACGTTTGATAAGTCCCGCAAAACGTTTGCCAGGTGTGCTTTCCTCAGGGTCGTTTCCATAAACGGCTTCAAAATCTTTCAATTGAAGCTCTATGGCTCTGGAAATCTCTTGAGTGTTGGGCTGGTTCTTGCATCTGCTCATGTCGAAATGCAGCACAGGATATTGTTTCCAGTCCTTTTCCAATTCACCCATGGCCAAACCCTCAAACAAATCTTTTCTTCCTTGAAAGTAATATTTCAAGGTGCTGCATAATAGGCTTTTGCCAAACCTCCTCGGGCGGCTGAGGAAGACGAATTGTGATTCTTTCGTCAAACGATAAATCAGGTCGGTCTTATCGATATAGACGCGTCCATCCTGACGGATTCGCTCGAAGTCGGCGATGCCTGCGGTGTAGAGTCTCATGGGTTCCATGGCAATGTCCTTTTTAGGTTGATGATGCAAAGATAAAAACAATTTTTTAATCCGCAAGGATTATTTTATTGAATTATTTTCAATATTAAATTGGCGTGATTTTTTTGACGAAATGTGGTCATTCAAAAAAAATGTTTATTTTTGTCATGTCTTGATGTAGCCATCTCGGCATGTCAAGACAGACATACTGGAAGAAGGCGTTTGCCTTGCTTTGTTTTTGGTGGCTTTGAACCTGAGAAATTCAACAAGTGTAATACAAAAACATTGCAGAGGTAGATGCCCCGCGATTTACGCGTGGGTATCCCCATCTGTTTGTTGTATTACACGGGTTTCTCAGGACCTAAAGCTACAAATGGACAGAAAAAGGATACCCCGCGTTCTTTTTGTATGTAGCATCTTTTAGTCAAATGTTACATCAAAACAAAAGTAGTATGAAAAAGTTTTATCTGCTATCCCTTCTGGCTCTTGCCGCATGCTTCTGCTTTGGCCAAGACCGCAACAACGAAGACGAGGTGGTGAAGATTGACCAGTTCAATCGTTATGCCACCAAAGAGGGCGAACTCATCGTGAAGTTCGCCGACCACACCACACTTCAGCTGAAAAATGACGAGCGTGGAGCCCTCCAAACCACTGGTATTAATAAGGTGGATGCGCTATTACAACAATATCCCGTAACCAAAGCGGAACGTCTTTGCCCAAACGATGATCCTAAAAGGGAACTGAAAACCTCCAAATCATATAACGGACCTGATGTGGTGGAACGCGACCTCAGCCGTCTGTGCCGTTTTGTGATGGAAGATCCGAGACAAACCTACGAGATGATTGAAGCACTGAAAGAGCTCAGAGAAGTGGAGTTTGCCGAACCCAACTATATGGCATTTGCCTTGGGTATGGAAGCCGAGAACGCTTCAATGGCTCCACCAGTGACTAATGGAGGAAAAAGCAACCGCGATGGGGGTTATTTCAATCCCTCGGCCTACACCTCCGAGCCCATGTACTCCCTGCAATGGGGTTTACAGGCGGTAAACCTTCCCCAACTCTGGGCTGCTGATAACAATACCAATACCGACCGTCCGGTGATCGCCATCCTCGACACCGGAGTTGACATCCAGCATCCCGACCTTGACGCCAACATCTGGACCAACCCAGGGGAAAACGAAAACGGTTACGACGATGATAACAACGGATTCGCCGACGACATCCACGGATGGGACTTCATAAACCAGACTGCCGACATGCACGACTATAACAGCCACGGCACCCATTGTGCAGGCATCGCCGCCGCCGTGGGCGACAACGGCATGGGTATGACGGGTGCCAATCCCATGGCTTATATCATGCCGGTAGCCGTGCTTCAAAGCAACGGAACCGGTGATATCGCCACCGTAATCCAAGGTATCAACTACGCTAAAAACAACGGTGCCAATATCATCAGCATGAGCTTCGGCACCTACGGCTATTCCATCGCCATGGAACAAGCCCTGGCACAAGCTTACCAAAACTGTGTGTTGGTAGCTGCCGCAGGTAACGATGGAAGAGGAATTGACCCAAGATGTGCATTAATGGGTGCTCCCATGTTTCCAGCAGCTTTCACTTTCGTGTTTGGTGTGGAAGCTACAACACAGAATGGAGGAGTTACTGGTTGGACTAATTATGATTGTGACGGCCCCACCTTCTCTCAATTCGATGAAGAACAACTTTACAATTACGAATTGCAGGCTCCGGGAGCAAGTATTTACAGCACTGTGCCTAATGGTAACTACAAATGCTTCAATGGCACTTCCATGAGTGCGCCTCTAGTAGCGGGAGGTATCTCCGCTTTGCTCCATGCCAAGCCTTACGCTTCGCAGGAAATGCTTTGGGGCGATTTGATCAACGCTGCTGGCAACCATGTGGATTTCATGGCTTGCTATGAAGCTGATGAGCCTCTCGTTCAGTTGCAGTTTGTGACCTACGAGATGAACGACACCGTGGGTGGCGACGGCGACTACCGACCCGATGCAGGGGAGACCATCGATTTCTATCCCACCTTGCGAAACACTTGGGGAGCCACTAACAATATCACGATGTGGTTGGAACTCGATGAATATGAGAACCCCGATATAGTAACCTTCTTGGACAATGATCCCGTGCCATTTGGTCATGGCTTATCCGCATACGCCAAGAGTAAATCGGCCAATCCCATCCGTTTTACGGTGAATCCCGACTGTGTGGATGGCCGCAACATTAATATGGAGCTTCATGCGGTTGCTACCGCAGGCATGAATTACGCTCCCGTGGCAACAATAGGGCAGGGAACAACAACCAACAACTATCTGCCTTTCAACACCTATTACAGCTATTCAATGAGCCAGATGCTCTTTAAAGCGAGTGAACTGTCCGCGGCAGGATTGGTTGCTGGAGCTATGAACAGCCTAAGCTTCCAAACGAACAGCGCACTGGGCTATACCCGTAACAATATCAGCATTTGGATGGCTAATGTCAGTCAAAACGAAGTCAATAATACCTCTGTCTCCACCCAAGGAATGGCCTGTGTTTACTCAGGTTCTTTGACGCAAGTGCAAGGTTGGAACGACTTCGCTTTCAACGGCGCTGATTTCTCCTGGGATGGTACCAGCAATGTTTTGATTACGGTGGTTATGAACCATGGCTCCTACAATAGCTCTATTCCTTGGCTGTGCAACAATCCTGGTTTCAAAGCTTGTGCCTACAACTATAGCGACAATACTCCATATAACCCATCTAACAATACCTATACTTTGAATACTACCTCCAATTATCGTCCGAACATCAAATTCAACGCTGCCGTACCTAACGGAGGTGAACCGACAGAATTGGTGGTACCTTTCACCATTCAAGTGGAAAATGGGGTGGAATTGGGAGGGATGATTTCCGATACCATGATCCTATATCCAAATACGCATTATATTGTGACAAGTAATTTGGGAATTACAGAAAACGGCTTTTTAATAATTAAGCCAGGAACAAAATTGATTTTTAAGGATGGTATTGGAATCTCCAGTATTGGACATATTTATGCTATAGGTACGCCTGATAGTCTAATTTCATTTACTACAAATATGTTATGGAGTGATGGCGGCAGGTTTACTTTAGCTGGAGATGACACCTTGGAATATTGTATAATCGATGGCTTTTATTATACAACTACTCAAAGTTCTTTTGGCAATAGACATCCAATTATTAATCATTCTATAATTAGAAATTGTTATATTAATTATTCAAATATATATAATATAATATACAATTATTGCTGCTTTTATTACAATTCATTTTATAATAATGGATTAGGTGCTACTGATAATTTCACCTCACTTAATAATAATTACAATTTTATTCATAACCGTTTTAGTAGTAATAGCAGTTTTCATTTAAGACGGAATATTGATAACAACTGTAATTGGTTTGAACAGCAAGGAGATTTTGAATTTCACACAAGTGAATCATTTCCAAATATTTTTTCAATTAAACATTTTTATTTGGGTAGTAGCAGGGAAGACATAATCAGGAAGAGAATTTACGATTTTGAATATCCAGGATGTAATTCATTTGGAATAATTAATTTAGATAGTATCAACGTAAGACCTATTGCCGAAGCCCACGGCATCGTCTGGAAAGTAGTAGTCAACGGCTACGATGCCCAAGACGAGTTTGAGCAATTACCTCCTTTAGGCTGTGGCAGACACAAATTCGAGGTCTATTTCAACCGTCCCATGGACACCTCGGTCACGCCAATGATTGCAATGGGTGTTCGCCCCCCATACACACAACATGCCATTGCTGAAGATGGTTCTTGGAACGCAGATGGCACCATCTATACAGCCTATCTAACCATTGATGGTACCACAGCTACCGATGGCCTCAATCGTATCTATGTGGCTAATGCCAGAGATAATGAGCATTTTGAGATTCCTGTGGAAGACTTCCGTTTCAATGTACAAGTCTCATCCGCTGGTTCTTTGAGCAATGAGTTCATGGCTACTCCGGGTTTAGGAAAAGTGGAGTTGGAATGGAACAACAACGAGGTTGATTTCGAGGATTTTTTGGGATACAATATGTATCGCTATGTTTATGATTCTGTACCTACTAATTGGCATTATGATGATGATTGGAATTGGGTATGTGATAGTGTTTGGATGCCCATAGACTCCATCCAATTGAATACTACGCTTATTCAGGACACACTGTTCACCGATTACAACGTTTTACCCGGCCAGCGTTACTATTATTATTACAAGGTATTGCGCACCAATCTCACCGAAAGCGAGGCCTCACTTACTGTCACCACGGTGCCGCTCACATCCATCCCTGGCGATGCCAACGGCAGCATGGCGGTGGATGTGGCCGACGTGGTGAGCCTCGTCAGCTACCTTACCAACGGCAACCCGCAACCTTTCATCTTCGAAGCCGCAGACATCAATGCCGACGGCACCATCGATATCCTTGACATCGTGGGGGTCATCAACATCATCACCAACCGCGGCGAAATCCCAACCAAAGACCCCGTGGCTACAGCCTATTACAGTATCGAAAATGGCATCCTCTATGTCGATACCCCAATTGAACTCGGTGGCGTCCAATTCATCTTCAACAGTCTCGAATCACTCGATGATCTCGAACCTTTATCCTCGCTCCAAGGCTTCGAAAACGTGAAAACCAACGTTACCGACGGAGCCCTCTTTATGGCCTACAGCATGAGCGGCAAACGTCTGCCTGCTGGCAAACACGCCTTGCTTCGTATCGGCAATGCCAAGATTAACAGTGTGGCACTTTCCGATCCTCAAGGTCACAACGTGCTGGCCATCGAAAAAGGCACTGGCATTCAGGAGTATGAGACGCTCTTCCTCCAGCAGCCTTACCCGAACCCCTTCAACGGCAACCTCACCATCCCCTTCATCATCGGCGATGAGAAAGCCAACGATGTGGTCTTTACCGTCACCAACATGATGGGTCAGGTGATCTCCGTCATCGAACTCGGTTCCCGCACAAGGGGAGAATACCAATATGAATGGACACCCGCAGCCAATCTGGCCACCGGTATCTACACCGTGTCCATGCAAGTCAGCGGGCGTAAGGTTCAACATGCTAAAGTGGTGTATGTGAAATGAAACGCGTTGTATTAACCCTTATCATGCTGCTCGGTGTACTTGCCGTCAGAGCCGGGAACACCCTCTCGGTCACTTCGGCAAGCGGCCACCCACAGGACGAGGTGACACTCCACGTGTCGCTCGTCAACACTACGGCAGCGGTGGCTTTCCAAACGGAAATCCCCTTGGGCAGCCAACTCAGCTACGTGCCAGGCTCTGTCGCCCTGAACCCGGCTCGCGTCACCGACCATCAAGTGACTGCTGCCGTGGTCAACGGCAACCTGCGCATCTATGTCTTCTCCCTAAGCCTCACGCCCTTTGTGGGCAGTCAAGGCAACCTCCTGAGCTTCACCCTGAAACTCAAAAACGAGCCAGGCGACTATCCTCTATCTCTATCAAACTCAATCCTCTCCAGTGCCTCGAGCACTTCTATTCCTTTTACCCCACAAAACGGCCAAGTCACCATCCTCTCGCCCAAGCTCCAAATCAACACAATGACCATCGACTACGGCCATGTGCCCATCCGCAGCGAATACACCCGATCTGCTAGTGTTACCAATGTTGGAAATGAGCCGCTCACCATCACGGGCATCACCTTCAGCAATCCCGTGTTCAGCTGCCCAAGCTTCACCCAAACCACCTTGCAACCTAACAGCAGCGCCAACTTCACTTTCAAGTTCGCTCCTATGGTGAAAGGGGGTGTCACCGCAACAGCGACGGTCACCTCTAACTCTATTGCGGGCAACGGTGTCATCAGTCTTGTGGCAGATCCCTTCGCCGTCAATGAGCTTCACATTGATTATGTGACTGGCTATTGCGACAGTATCGTGGAAGTGCCCATCACCATGAACAACATGGAAAGCATCATCGGTTTCCAAATCGACATGAATCTTCCACAACAGCTGGAATATGTTGACTTCACGCTCAGCAACCGCAAGACCGACCACGTCTCCACAGGAGTGTTCAACGAGGGTGTGCTTCGCTTAATGGCCTATTCTCCTTCGGGTGCTGCCTTCATGGGGGACAATGGCCTCCTTGGCACCTTGCGCCTAAAGTTGCAAGGATTGCATGGCAACTACTACCTCAATCCTTTTAAGGCGGTGCTGGCCGATGCCAACGGCGAGAATGTGCTTTCAGCCAAATACCAAGGTCGTGTCACCATCCGAAGTCCACGAATCAGTGGTAACGCTTCACTTGATATGGGATCCACTCCCGTCAATGAGACGGTGAATGAGGAGTATGTGGTTTACAACAACGGCAATGCCTCCATGCGCATCGACCAAGTGGTTTTCGACCAAATCGGTTTCTCGGTGTCGGAGTCGTTCCCAATCATTGTGCCGCAAAACTCCAGCACCACGTTGCATATCTCATACAACCGTGAGCTGGCCGGGGATTTCACCGCCATGATGAAAATCTACAGCAACGATCCGCAAAACGGTTTGAAAAATGTCACCTTACAAGGACATCGTTTCGAACCAAATACGCTGGAACTCTCTGTGGAAACAGAATCTGTGGAAAGCGATGTGGAAGTGTCCATCCAACTGCAAAACTATTCTGATTTGGTGGCACTGCAACTTAACTTCAGCTATCCTCATTCTGTTTATTCGGTGGGGCAGGAAGACTTTGTGCTCACAGATCGTTTCTCCAATCATGTCCTTTATGTGATTCCCGTAAATGACTCCACTTACTGCTTGTTCGTGGTTTCCATGCAGAATCGGCTGATTGAAGGTCATGAAGGGGAGGCTATCAAAGTGACGATGCATCCATCGAGTACCCCTTCGATGGATCAAGATTATGAGATTGCCGTTTCAGAAGTCATCCTCAGTGACCCTGCTGGAGTGAACCTCGCCTCGGAAAGTGGGAAGTCTTTGACCTTCAGACTCGCTTTGACGCAAGCGAATGAACTGTTTGCCGGTTGGAACTGGTACTCAAGCTATGTGGAATACGATGGCAATGCCCTAGTAAACTTTGAGAATAGTCTTTCCGCCGCAACAACATCGGCCTACATCAAATCACAAAGCGATGGTTTTGCCAGCCTTGAGGACAACTCATGGGCAGGTACGCTGAATGAACTCTTTAATGAGCAAATGTATCTAATCCAAGTAACTCAAGATGCAGAACTGATAACACAAGGCTTGAGAGCAAATCCACAGAATCATCCCATCACCCTATCATCGGGTTGGAATTGGATTGGCTATCTCTCCTCCAAGATAATGTCATTGGACGAAGCGTTAAATTCAGTTATTCCATCAGAAAACGACGTGATTAAAGGACAGACGGGCTTTTCTGCCTATAGCGAGGAAACAGGCTGGATGGGTAGCCTCAATGCCATGAGTCCTGGACAAGGTTATATCTACCTGAACAACAGCACTTCAGAAACAACTTTAGTTTATCCTAAAACTAACAGAAACTATATCGAAGAGACCGCTACAAGCAAACATTGGAGCCATGACCCTCATCGTTTCCCAACCAACCTCACCATGATGGTGACCCTCGACGAGAACGAGTTCCGCCTTGCCGACGGCCTCTATGAGATCGGTGCCTTCGTCAACGGCGAATGCCGTGGCAGCGCACGCATCCAGTATCTCGAAAGCCTCGGCAACCATGTGGCATTCCTCACGGTATGTGGCGAAGAAGGGGAGGAGGTCTCGTTCCGGCTCTTCGACGTGGCAAGCAACAAAGTCCTCGATGTCATCGCGAACGAACAAATCGTGTATCATGCCGATGCCGTCCATGGCAGCCTGAAAGCACCCATGATGCTGCATTTCCGCAACACAGGTGTCAACGAACATCATGAGGTCAGCCTCTTCCCGAACCCCACCACAGGCAAAGTCACCATCAAAGCCTCAGGCATGAACCGCCTCACTGTGACGGATGTGCTTGGTCAGGTGGTCTTCGACACCGAAGTAAATGCCGACCAAATCGAGCTGAATCTCTCGAACTGTGAGTCAGGTCTGTATATGATTCATGTCAACACGGATACCTTTACTGTTGTAAGACGTTTTGTGTTGGCCAAATAATTATTTGAACATCGAAAAGCACGAAAAACACGAAATATTAGATTTCTTCATTTTCGTGCTTTTCGTGTTTTTCGATGTTTATCAACACCTCTAACTTCTCTCCTCCCTTCTTCCCCAGAGGGAGGAGGTCGGTGTTGTAGCGTTTCATCTCCATAGTTAGGGAAGCAATTGTTACAACGTCCTTTTTTTTATTATTTTTGTCGTTCAAAACACAGTTATTATGAGAAGAGTATTTTTCATCACCATTATTTGCTTAACATGTTTGCTTTGTAAAGCGCAATATGGCACCCAATTTGACAACCGTGGATTTGAGAACTGGGCTAATTTCGGGTCTAACAACAACACCAACGAGCCCGTTCATTGGCATTCCACCAAGTCGGCTTCGGGCACCTTCTCGGGATTGCTCTCTAAACAGATTGAGCCTTCTTCAGTGGTGCGTCCAGGATCAACAGGAACAAAAAGTGTCAGGTTATGGCCCACCTCAGTAGTGGGAGTCACTGCCAATGGCAACATGACCAACGGAAGAATGAATGCTGGAAGCATGTCGGCAACGGGCAGTGGTAATTACAACTACACCCAACGCTCCGACGATCGTTTTAACACCCCTATCAATAATGTCCCTGATTCTATTGCTGTGTGGGTCTGCTTCAGGTCGGCTGACCCAAACCAAGAGGCAGTGGTGAGAGCTGCTGTCCATGGTGACACCGACTTCAAATTCCTCTCCAACGGCGCCACGGAGCCTGCCGACCAATTGGTGGCTTTTGCCACAAAATACCTCACCAGAACATCGGAAGCTGGTGGAAACTATAACTGGATACGACTGTCTATACCTTTTATCCAGAACGGACCCTGCTACGACCCTTGTTATATCCTCTTCACCGTCACCACTAACAAGGTTCCAGGCGAAGGTGGTACCTCCGATGACTTGTTTGTCGATGATATCTTGTTGATTTACAACCCATCCATTCAGATGGCCGCCATAGAAAAAGACCATTATTTCTTCGGCGAGACCCTGACTATCCCTTTTACCTTAAACGGCACCTTCTCTGCTGAGAATCTTAACGCTCCGGCTAACCAAGTGATTGCACAGCTCTCCAACGCAACAGGCAGCTTCGCCGATCCTATTGAACTGGGAAGAATCACCACAAATAACAGTGGCAACATGACGGTCACCATCCCCCAAGGCATCTTCTCCGGAACAGGTTACCGCATCCGTATGGTCACCACCAACTATCCCGTGATCTCTGAGGACAACGGATTCGACATCACGATTGGCTCTGGTGAAGAAATTGCTGAACAGAACACTCATTCTGTCTTGGTTTATCCCAATCCCGTTAACCAGTCTTTCCGTCTCGTCACTGACGAGCCTTTGTCTGAATTGGCACTCTATAACTTGGAAGGGGAATTGGTGTTATCATTCACCAATATAGAAAACCCTATGGATATCTCAGTCAGTGATATCCCTTCGGGAGTGTATTTAATTCAATGCCAGAGTAATAAAAAACTGATTACACAAAAAATCATCATCAGCCACCATTAATCTCCACCTCTAACCTTCATCAAATACAGCGTTCCATCCGTCTCAACAACCTCGAAGTCATCTTTATTGCCAAAAATCACATCTCCGCCGTATTCCCGCAACTCGAAATAGGATTGGGGAATCAGCACATATTCGGCTTCCGTGTTTTTATTCCATTCAAAATCCTCGATGTATTCACGTCGCGCGAGATGTGGAACAAACATTGAAGCCGCGCAGACATAGGCATCTTCAGGAATCAGCTCCATCAGATGACGAGCATACTTGATGTCAAAATCATCTTGATGGTAATGTGCTCCGTAATAAATACACAGCCTCTCGCGACGGATAGGTGTTTTGGGATCGGTGATGGTGTAAAATGTGGTCAGAAGCACAGAAAGCAGTAAAACACCAGAAAGGGAATATTGCCATTTTTTTTGCTTTATCTTGATGATAACCAAAAACGAAGAGATTACCAACACAGGTACGAACTCCACGTTATAATGGAGCGCAATACCCCAAAACACATACTCGTTGGCGAGCATCTTCTGAGCTATCAGAGGCACCAACATCAGCAGATAATTAGGTTTCAACAAAGTAAGGATTAGCCCCGAAGCCAAGGCGCAATAGTAAAACTCAGCTTTAATGCCGTCAAAGCCATACCATCCCGAGGTGTTGTTGAATAAGATATGCAGCGTATTGCCAGGCTTGGTGATCAAATTCTTTGCAATGTCGAGGTAGTTGCTTCCAAGCCAAGCATACCGTTTGAATCCGCCCCCGGCATCGCCAAGCCAGGGCATCACCACCATGTTGATAAGGAAGAAATAGACCATGGCGAAAACAGCGTATCCTGTCAGATACCATACCGCTTTCTTGTCCTTCCGATAATCCCATAGTAGGCCCAGTGCAATGAAAAATAGCCAAAGCGACATGTTTTCCTTGCCGATGACAAAAAGCACCGCGAACAGTGTGCTAAGGCCAAACTTCCGTCGTTTGAGGTAATACAGAAGCCAAGGCAACATCATCGCCGTCAGTACATTGGAATGATAGTCGAAAGAAAAGGCGTGGATGATGCCGAACGAGGAAAGAAAAACCGCCGAGGCCAACACGGGTATCCACTCGTCGTCAGTATATAAGCCGATAAGTTTGAAGACACCCCAACCGCCCAGCAGAACGGCTACGAGCTGCACGACAAGCAGGGTATAGGATCCAAATATATAAACCAAAGGGGAGAGGATCATGAGATACAAGTCGAAATGGTCGCTCAGCACATTCAGCGTGGCACGGTTGAACATGAAATAGTCATCGACCTTGAAATGGGCATAATCATTCATGATGTGGGTATAAAAACCCAGATCCAAAGCGTAGGTCCTAAAAAGATAATGGTTTACGAATGAGATGAGAGCATAAACAACTCCGGCGGCGATAAAAACCGCCGCCAGAGTATAATAAGAAGGTCTCGTTTTTCTCATTTAGCAGGATATTTCAGCCCCATATTATAGAGGATGAACGAATAGATATCGGCTTGTTCCTCAATGACTTTAGCAATCGGCTTGCCGCCACCGTGTCCGGCTTTGGTGTCGATACGGATAATCTTGGGTTCGTCACCGGTCTGGGCAGCTTGCAAGGCCGCGGCATATTTGAATGAATGCGCAGGAACCACACGGTCGTCGTGGTCAGCGGTAGTCACCATGATGGCAGGATAATGCACATTCTCACCGCTCTTGATGGTATGAACTGGTGAATAGGCATACAAGGCCTTGAACATGGCCTCGTCATCCTCGCTAGTGCCATAGTCGCTGGCCCAGTTCCAGCCGATGGTGAACAGATGGTAACGTAGCATATCCATCACACCCACCTGAGGCACAGCCACGCGGAACAAGTCGGGACGCTGGTTCACCACCGCGCCGACAAGCAATCCGCCGTTTGAACCGCCGTTCAATGCGAGATAGTCGGGAGAGGTATAGTTGTTTTGAATCAGATATTCAGCGCAGGCGATACAGTCGTCAAACACATTCTGCTTTTCTAACTTGGTGCCAGCCAGATGCCATTCCTCGCCATACTCGTTGCCGCCGCGCAGGTTCATCTGGGCATAAATGCCGCCATTCTCGAGGAAAGGCAGACGTGACACGGAGAAACCAGGATTCAGCGTGATATTGAATCCACCATAGCCGTAGAGGAAGGTGGGATTCGTGCCGTCTTTCACAAGGTTCTTCTTGTAAGTCAAGAACATCGGGACCTTAGTGCCGTCCTTGCTAATGACGAAGACTTGCTCTGTGGTGAAGTCCTCGGGATTGAAATCCACCTTGGGGGCACGGAACACTTCCGACTTGTTGGTTTCCATGTCGTATTTAAACACCGTCATCGGGTAAACGAAAGAGGTGAAGCCATAGTAAACTTCGGGTTCATCGTAACGACCGCTGAATCCAACCTCACCGAAAGTTGGCAATTCGATTTCATGGAGCATCTCACCGTCGAGCGAATACACGAACGCATGGTTGGCAGCGTCTTTATCAAAGGTCACAATCATCTTGCCGGCAGCAAGTTCTGCGGATACAATGACGTTTTCTGACTCGGGAACGATCTCCTCCCAGTTGGAAATCTGAGGAGCCTTGGCTGAGACACGGCAGATACGGCCTTTGTCAGCGCCGAAGTTGGTGAAGATGTAAATCTGGTCATTCACCACATCGAACGGACTGTAGAAATGATCTTGGTCGTCGGTAATACGGACAAAAGGATTCTTGGGATTGCTCATATCCTTGACCAGCAGCGAATTACCCGAGCCAGCACCACTTTCAAACAAGAAAGCGTATTTCTCATCGTCAGTGACACCCATAGTATGGAAGAAACGCGGCTCGTTAGGATTCTCATAGAAGAGTTGGTCTTCCGACTGGGGAGTCCCTAATTTGTGGTAATAAATCTTGTGATTCTCGTTCACATTGGAGAATTCCTTGCCTTCCACAGGTGCATCGTAAGCTGAGTAGTAGAAACCGTCTTTGTACCAGGAGGCACCAGTGAACTTAGCCCATTCAATATGGTCGGGGAGGAGTTCCTTTGTGGCGATGTCCATCACGTAAATCTCCACCCAGTCAGACCCGCTGCGTTGAATAGTGTAGGCGAAATACTTGCCGTCGTTCGACTGCGTGCCACCACCGTATGATACCGTTCCGTCATCGGAGAGCTTGTTAGGATCGAGAAGCACCTCGGGGTCTTTGCCTGGGTATTGAATACAAATCACACTCTGGTTTTGCAATCCGTCGTTCTTGCTGTAGATGTAACGACCGAAACGCTTTCCGGGTACGCTGTAGCGTTCATAGTTCATCAAGTTGGTCAGGCGGTCCTTGATAGCCGCGCGGAAAGGGATGTGGCTCAAGTATTCGTCAGTCACGGCCTGCTGGGCTTTCACCCATGCCATAGTCTGTTCTGAGGTGTCGTTTTCCAGCCAGCGATAAGGATCCGCCACCTTTGTTCCGAAATAATCATCCACTACTGTGGTGTCTTTGTAAGTCTCCGGATAAGCCTTCACTTGATAGCGAGGTTCCGGCGTCTCTTGGCAAGCCGCAAACGCGATTACACTTCCCATAATCAAAAGTTTAGTTTTAGTTTTCATCATATAACTATTTTAGATGTTTTCTCTCAATTCTAACCTCTAACCTCTAACTTATCAATATAGGTGTCATCCTCGATTCTCAGATTTTCAATGATAAACCTCTGTCTTTCAGGTGTGTTATTCCCCATATAGTATTTCAGCAGCTCTTTGATTCCGAAGTCGTATTGCAAGATCACTGGCTCCAAACGCATGTTGGGGCCGATGAAAGTCCTGAACTCGTCAGGCGAGATCTCTCCCAAGCCTTTGAAACGGGTAATCTCTGCCTGCTTGCCACATTTCAGGATTGAGCTGATGCGCTCCTCTTCTGTATAACAATAGAAGGTCTCTTTTTTGTTTCTCACCCTAAACAACGGAGTTTGAAGGATATAGACATGGCCGTTTTTCACCAGATCAGGGTAGAACTGCAAAAAGAAAGTAAGCATCAGCAGACGGATATGCATACCGTCAACATCAGCATCAGTAGCTATTACAATGTTGTTATAGCGCAGGTTCTCGATATCCTCATCGATGTTCAAGGCAGCCTGTAACAGATTGAATTCCTCGTTTTCGTAACACACCTTCTTAGTCATTCCCAAACAGTTAAGCGGCTTGCCACGAAGACTGAACACAGCCTGGGTCTGCACATCACGGCTCTTGGTGATGCTTCCCGAGGCGGAGTCACCCTCGGTGATGAAGATGGTGCTTTCCAACCGTTTCTCGTGATTGGTATTCAAATGGATTCGGCAGTCTCTCAACTTCTTGTTGTTCAAACTGACTTTCTTGGCACTCTCACGAGCGGCTTTCTTAATACCGGCGATCTCTTTGCGTTCCTTCTCGTTAGCCTGGATTTTCTGCTGCAAGACACTCACCGTGTCGGGGTTTTTATGCAGATAGTTGTCGAGATGCTGTTTTAAGATGTCGAACACGTATGTCTTGAGAAAAGGGCTGTCATTACTGCCATCGGGGTTGTTGGGAGCCAAATGAGTAGAACCAAGTTTTGTTTTTGTTTGTGCCTCAAACACAGGCTCTTGAATCCTCACACATAAAGCACAGATTAAACCCTGCCTGATGTCAGCGGGCTCATATTCTTTTTGGAAAAACTCACGCACCACACGGGCATAACCTTCACGGAAGGCCGACTGATGGGTGCCACCCTCTGTGGTGTGCTGGCCGTTGACAAATGAATAGAAATAGTCACTCGACTGTCCGTTGACATGAGTGAATGCCGCCTCAAAGTCGCCGTCTTTGATGTGGATGATAGGGTAGAGGCCTTCACCTTCCATATTGTTGTTCAGCAGGTCAAGCAACCCGTTGCGGGAATAATAACGTTTGTCGTTGTAATACAAGGTCAGGCCTCGATTCAAATAGGCGTAATTCCACACCCTTTTTTCAACATAGTCGTCCACATAATGGTAGTTGCCAAACTTGGCACTATCGGGGATGAACTCCACCAGGGTGCCAGTCTCTTCTCCTTGCTCGTAGGGGATGATACCAGTGTCGGAGGTCTTCTTGCCTTGCGAGAATTCCACGATACGGGTCTTGCCATCGCGGATGGACTGCACCTTGAAATAAGAAGACAGGGCGTTGACAGCTTTCGTGCCGACGCCGTTCAAACCCACTGACTTTTGAAACACCTTACTATCGTATTTAGCGCCTGTGTTCAGCTGCGAAACGGCTTCCACAAGTTTTCCCAAAGGGATGCCTCGGCCATAATCACGGATTGAGACCTTTTTCTCGACTTTGTCAATATGCAACTCAATCTTTTTACCATACCCTGAGGTGAATTCATCAATGGAGTTGTCCATCACCTCCTTAATAAGAACATAGATACCGTCATCTTGCGAGGCTCCGTCACCTAATTTGCCGATATACATGCCAGGACGAAGGCGGATATGCTCCATGTCCTCCAAGTGGATGATCTCATCGTCGGTATATTTTGCCGAAACAGTAGGCGGAATATCAGGTTGGTTGAAAATATCTTGTTCTTCTTCAAAAACGTCGTTTGCCATCAGTCGTTATTTTTTTGCAAAGATAGCAAAAATTTCCTCTTTAAACCAAATCCAATCCGCTTTAATCAACAATAAATCTTTGGCCTTGACACCTGTTAATCTCTTGAAAGTAAACCATTGGTATAGGAGGATGGCCGTATAGGTGCATGAGAAAGCGATAGCCGCCCCAACGATTCCCCAGATAGGAACCAGAACGAAAGTGGCGGGAAGAGTCACCGCCAAACCCGTCAACGAGGCATAAAGGTTGTATTTCGGCACGCCCGTTCCTGAGAAGTAGTTGGAGAAAATCATCTGAGCTGCATAGAAAAGCAACCCGGGCGACATCAAAAGGAGGATCTCTTTCACCTGACCGAATGCATCGGAGAACAACCACTCAAAGAAACTCACAGGAAGACATGCGATGACCAACAATGCGATTAACGTCAACACGACTGTGATTTTCAAGAATTTAATGGTAAGGTTGACAATCATTTTCTGATCGGTCAGGTTGCTTAATCGCGAAAACTGCACCATAGAAATGCTTAATCCGAAAACCTTGACACCTTCGCCAACCTGAGTGCCAGCACCATAGACCCCTACCGAGTCCTCCGTGCAATGTTGTCGAATCAGATAGATACTCATCCTTCGGTTCAAAGTGCTAACCAAAGTGGAGAGCTGTATCACATAACCATAACGAAACATCTCTTTGGCAGTCAGTAGGATAGGGTCATTCCCACTACGGTCAAGCATCCTGATCATGATGAAAAAACCTACCAGAAAAGCAACCGTATAGCCGCAGAGTAACGAATAAACGAATGCATGGGCATCATAGATGTGCAACCCAAAGATAAACAAAGCCATTGAGCTAACTTGTACCAAAATTTGGAGCAAGAATATCCAATTAAACGTGCCTACTTTTTCTTTGCCAAGAAAGACATTAAGGTTGAAGTTGTGGAAACTATAAACCAAGGTAAGCAGCAAAGTGATGACTTCATAGCCCTTGGGAACAATTCTGTCAGATACCGCAGGGAAATACGACAGTCCCCAGAAAAGCAACACATAGAAAACCATCACCAGTACAATCCAGGTATAAGACACCTTCATCAAGGTGGAGAGTTTTTTTCGTGGAGTGAAATAAACCAGCCCACTACCTGCAAGGAACTCAATACCAATCAGCAGGAACGTCACGTCGGTCAACACGGTAAAGCCAATACCCCATTCCGCGGGTCCAAGCACTTTAGTCCCCATCAGCATCGTGATGAAACCAATCAGCAGGTTCATCACCCGTGTCATGCCCGTTCCGAGAATCTTTTTGAACATGTTGTTTTCTTTTTCGGGTCAAAATTACAATTCTTTTGGGGAATAATCGTTAATCAATTGTCCTTAAAAGAAAATTTCCTAATTTTGACCGTTTTTTTCGGTATGAAGATCTCCATAGTCATCGTCAATTATAATGTGGAACATTTCCTCGAACAATGCCTGTATTCGGTTCGACGGGCATTGCAAGGTATTGAGGGAGAGGTGTTTGTCGTTGACAACAACTCGGTGGATGGCTCTTTGAAGATGCTGTCGGAGAAATTCCCTGAAGTCAAGGTCATCGCCAACAAGGACAATGTGGGGTTTAGCCGGGCAAACAACCAGGCCATCCGGGTCTCCACTGGCGAATATGTGCTGTTATTGAACCCTGACACCGTGGTGGAAGATGACACTTTCACGAAATGTCTGGCATTTATGGACGCGCATCCCGATGCAGGTGGTCTGGGAGTGAAGATGGTGGACGGCAAGGGCAACTTTCTTCCTGAATCCAAACGCGGGTTGCCCACTCCGGCAGCTGCGTTCTATAAGATGTTCGGACTGGCCAAGCTATTCCCTCACTCCAAACGATTCGCCCGTTATTATATGGGGCATCTCTCCAACGACGAAACCAATGAGTGCGAGATTCTGGCAGGGGCTTTCATGCTGATGCGCCGAGAAACCCTCGACAAGGTGGGGCTGTTGGATGAGACCTTCTTTATGTATGGCGAGGATATCGATTTGTCATACCGCATCACGTTAGGTGGCTATAAGAACTATTATTTCCCTGAGACCCGCATCATCCATTACAAAGGAGAGAGCACCAAGAAGACGAGCGTCAACTACGTCTTCGTGTTTTACAAGGCCATGGAGATTTTCGCGAAGAAACACTTCGGGCAAAAACGAGTTTTTTGGTTCTCTTTCTTCATCAACATGGCCATCTATTTCAAGGCTTTTTTGGCACTCTTGTCGCAGTTTTTCCATAAGATTGCGGTTCCCTTCCTTGATGCCATCTTAGGCTTCGGTGGACTGGCAGCCATCAGCTACTATTGGGGCAAGATGACGGTTTATAGTGGAGCTGGAAGTTATCCAGTGATTCTCTTTGCGGTGGTTTTGCCCGCCTATATCTTAATTTGGTTATTGAGTACCTATTTTTCAGGAGGTTACGACAAGCCATATAGCATTGGAAAGAGTGTCTTTGGTGTCGCCATAGGCAGTGTCTTTGTACTGATGCTCTATGCTTTGCTGCCTGAGTCACTTCGTTTCTCCCGTGCTTTGATTTTGTTTGGCACGCTTTGGCTTGCCTTGGAGATGAGCGTTGTCCGACTCTTAGGCATGGCGATGGGGAAGGAGTCATTCCTCTCCAAGCGCAACGCAAAGAAACGTTTCCTCCTCATCGGAAGCCCCGAGGAGGCCTCGCGTGTTGAGGCATTAATCAAAAGCACCTCCATCAAGCCCGATTTTGTGGGACTGGTCAGCTCCGACACGAAAGGGGAGACCCCTGAAGGGTTTATTGGAAAGATCAACCAAGTGCCTGACATCATCACCATTTACAGAATCACTGAGATTATCTTTTGCTCGAAAGATGTGCCGCACCAAGTCATCATCGACAAGATGGTGGAATGGCACGCTTCCAACGTGGATTACAAAATTGCACCTGAGGACAGTCTCTCCATCATCGGAAGTAACAGCATCAACACTAGAGGTGACCTATATACAGTGGACATCAAGGCCATCGACACTGTAGCAAACCGTCGCAACAAACGGCTGCTTGATTTCATCCTTGCGGGATTCAGCATTCTGTTTTGGCTGCCTTTAGCCTTGGTGGTAAAGAAACCAGTACGTTTCCTCAAAGACGCCATTTTAGTACTGTTGGGTCGCCGCACATGGGTTGGTTACTGTAATGCATCTGACGAGGTTCAAAAGTTACCCAAGATTCGGCGCGGAATCTTCAGCCCTGCCACTCCAATAGAAAAACTCGGCACCGAAAACGACACCGAGTTTTATAATCAGTTGAATCTTCTCTACGCCCGCGACTACACCGTCTGGAAAGACGCCGAGATTTTCTTCAAATCCCTGTCCAACAGATAATTGTCAATTAGCATGCCGATACCCTTTGACTTTGTTCCAGTCGCCACGGGTAAAGTCAGGCATCGCAACGGGCATACCACCATTGGCGATTGAGGCAGCTGTCAACTCACCGAGGCAGGACCATTCAGCGGCATCATACACGTCTTGATCAAGCGGCAAACCTTTATGCAGGCAGTAAATCAAACGGTAGTCCATCACGAAGTCCATTCCGCCATGGCCACCAACCTCTTTTGCTTTCTCCTCAATTTCCACCGCGATAGGATGGAGGTACTCCTTTAATATTTTGTCACGCACTTCCGCTGGCACAAAACCGTGAGGATTCAAGTGTTGGCCTTCAGCAAGGAATCCCTCCGGTAGTTTGTCGTCAAGCAGCGTGAAACCCTCGATAGGATATTTGTTGGCAAAGCCCTCGGTTCCAGTAAGCTGATAAAGACGGTTATAGGGGCGATACGTGTAAACATCGTGCTCAATCAACAAGGTCTTGCCTTTTTCAGTCTGAATCATGGTGGTGGTCATGTCTCCGTTGGCGAAATCATCCACACCCATCATCTCCTTGGCGATTTTCTTGCCATTATAAGAAGGAGTGCTCATGCACACCAAAGTCTTCATACGGTCGCCACGGTGAATGTTGAAAGCCTGGCAGAGAGGTCCAAGGCCATGAGTGGGGTAAACGTCGCCCGCATGGCTCTGATTGAACTCCAGACGCCAGTTTTCATAATAATCATGCCAATAAGGCTCCAGGTTATGGATGTACGCACCCTCGCCATGAACCAGCTCGCCAAACATGCCTTGTTGTGCCATATTAAGCGCGGTTAACTCGAAGAAGTCGTAACAGCAGTTCTCTAACATCATGCAATGACGTTGCGTTTGCTCTGCCACGTCAACAAGTTGCCAGCATTCCTCAAGAGAGGTGGCAGCAGGCACTTCCACAGCCACATGTTTCCCATGCTGCATGGCATAAACCGCCATCTGCACATGGGTTTGCCAGTTGGTGCAGATATAAACCAAGTCGATGTCATCACGCTCACAAAGCTCCTTCCAGGCTTCGCGACCGATATATGCCTCCGCACGAGGCAGCCCCTTAGCTTCCAAGATGTTGGTTTGGACAGCTTCCACACGGTCAGCCTCGATGTCACACAAGGCAACTACCGTCACGCCATCGATATACGTCATGCGGTCAACAGCGTCTGGACCACGCATGCCTAAACCAATGAAACCAAGGCGGACATTCTCAATGGGATCCACCGTGAATTGCAGGACGCTCTTCTGGCCTTCCTGACGTTGGGGCTCATCAAAGACAATGGTGTTGCCCTTGATAACGTAGTTTCCATGTCGAATCTCAGTGTTCTTAGGCGTGCATGCCGACAAAATGCAAACCGCAATGCATAAAAATGCGAATAGTTTCATTTTCATAGTGATAAGATTTATTGAAAGAGCCACAAAGATAGATAATAATTTGTATCTTTGTCAAAAAATAATATCTATGAACGATAAGAATTCACTTTTTTCTATTGCCGCCCACTTTTGTGATGTGGCTCAGATTACAGACATCCAGCCTTTGGGCAATGGACTCATCAACGACACCTACAAAATCATGATGAAAGGAGCTGAGCAACCCAGCCATGTATTGCAGCACATCAATGACAAGGTGTTCACCGATGTGGAAATGTTGCAACGAAACATCGTCACCGTCACCAACCACATCCGTAGGAAATACGAAACGGCTGGTTTGCCTGATCTTGATCGTCGTGTGCTTCATTTTGTGGAAGCTGGCAATGGAAAAACCTACGTCAAGGAAGGGGAGGAGTACTGGAGGGTGATGGACTTTATCACCGATAGTGTCACCCAGGAAGCGGTCACCCAACAATCCGCCTACGATGCGGGCATTTCTTTTGGAGATTTCGAGGCTTTGCTCTCCGATTTAAAAGAACCCATAGGAGAGATCATCCCAAATTTTCACAATATAGAATTCCGGTTGAAACAACTCGACGATGCCGTAGCAGCAGATCCCGTAGGAAGGATGAAAGACACTGAAGTTCAGCAATATATGAAAAGAATCAAAGAACACGCTGATGCGATGTGCCTTGGCGAGCGTCTGTTCCGTGAGGGCAAACTCCCCAAACGCATTTGCCATTGCGACACGAAAGTGAATAACATGCTCTTTGATAATGATGGCAAAGTATTGTGTATCATTGATTTAGATACCGTCATGCCCAGTTTTGTCTTTTCTGATTTCGGCGATTTCCTTCGTTCAGCCGCTAATTCAGGCGCCGAAGACGATCCAGATCTCGGGAACATCCACTTCAACATGGAGATTTACAAGGCCTTTTCTGAAGGTTATCTGGAAGGGACCAAAACATTCTTGTTACCTGTGGAGCGCGAGAACTTGCCGTATGCAGCGTGTTTGTTCCCATTCATGCAAGCAGTACGTTTCTTCGCTGATTATATAAACGGTGACACCTATTATAAAATAAGGTATCCCGAACATAACATGGTACGCACCCGGGCTCAGTGGAAACTTTTCGAGGAAGCCAAAAAGGAGTTAAGAATTGAGAGTTGAGAATCACTCTCAACTCTCAATTCTAAATTCTAAATTCAATTAGAATGGCAGGTCGTCGCCGTTGTTGCTGTCGTTTCCGAAGAAATCGTCGGGCGAGCTAGCTGGAGCGGGCGGTGTTTGGTGCATGGGTTGTGGCTGAGCGGCCATAGCCGGTGCTGTTGCAGGTGCTGTGACACCGACTGGATCAAAACGCCACACGCGAACATCCGTGTACCATTTGCCGTTGAATTCACGTGACGAGATGTCAATCTGGGCTTTTATCAACTGTCCTGGAACCATGTTCTGGATCTCGTCAATCTGATTCGTCCAGCATGTCAGACACACCGTCTTGGGATACTGTTCCTCCGTTTCAATGATTAAATCTTGTTTGCGCCAGGGACCGCGGGCACTTGTGCCTTCGGTAAGACCTCCGAGTTTTACGACTTTTCCTGTGATTTCCATAATGACTTTCCTTAATTTGTTTGACGATTAGTAATTTCGTTTTCCGCTGCAAATATAATCACCCTTGAGCAAACTTTGGTATTTTGTGGAATTCTTTTCCGATAATTTTTCAGACCCTTTTCAAATATAATCAATATTATGTTAAATTGGTAATAAGCTATTAGCTATAAGCTTTTAGCTATTAGATTTATTGAGATAAAAAAAAGAGGGCTCGAAGCACTACCCCGAACCCTCTTTGCTAATAGCTAAAAGCTAACAGCTATTAGCTATAAGCTTTTAGCTATTAGCTATATTGAGATAAAAAAAAAGGGCTCGGAGCACTGCCCCGAACCCTTTTTGCTAATAGCTAAAAGCTAACAGCTAAAAGCTCATCAATTATCCAACGCTTTGGCCTCTTCCATCATGTTCAGCTGCACATACATGCTCTTCAACACGTGTTTGATGTCGTCTGACGGCTGGGCTTCGTAGGCTTTCTTCACGTATGGAAGACCCGTACGAACCAAATCCTCAGCTTGTTTCACCAAGGAATCGTATCTCTCAACCTCTGCCTTGGAGAAACCAGTAATCTCGTTGGCTTCGGCTTTCAGCTTATTCGACATCGTGATATACAAAGCGCCAAGGTTGTAAACTGCGTCATAGTATTCAGGATTGATGTTAATAGCCTGAGTATAGTACTCGATAGCCTTGTCGGGGTTGAAAATCTCATGGGTGTCATCACCATAGATGGTTCCGAGGATGAAAAGAATGGACGGGTTGTTAGGATCAAGTTCAGCCAGTCTGTTGAGGTCGTTCAGGGCTTCCTCAGCCTTGCCTTGTTTCAGGAACAGGTTCACCTTTTCGATGATCATGCCAGCATCGCCAGGGAATTTAGCCATACCTTCTTCAATCACGGCAACGCTATTGGCATCGTCGCCTTTGCCAATATAGCAGGCTGCCAGATTCTTGTAAAGATCCACATTGTGGTAACCAATGTTTTTCAGATCGTTGTAATTGGTGATAGCCTCATCGTACATTTTCGCGCGCTGATATGAAAGAGCAGTGTTCACCAAAGCGGAAGTATCGGGGCTGGCACCATTCTTCGAGATGTCGTATGACTTTCTAAAACTCATGGCTGCCTCAGGATACGATTGGTTGTTGAAGTTAGCAACACCATCTTGGAAGTAATTCACTGCGATGGCGGCAATACGTGGATACACCTCTTCTGCGTTGTCCTTGGCATAGCCAGGATCAACTTTGATGCAGTTCTCCAAAGCGTTGTATGCTTTCTCCAAGCAATCAGGATACTTGGGAGCAAGCTCTGCGGACTGATGAATATTGAGGTAAATGGTTCCGGCATAGAGCCAAGCCTGAGCTTGATCTTTCGGCTTCATGCCAAGAAACGACTCGTGGTTGACACATTTCTCAATGGATTCAGCCGCTTTTTCATACTGACCGTTCTTGTTGTACATGAATGCATTGGTACGATCGGTCTTCTGGGCCATTAATCCGTTAGCTGCCAGGACAACGGCCACTAAAATCATTAACTTTTTCATTTCGTTTCGATTTAGATATTTATAATACTAATTTTCAAATCATCCTTTTTCAATTAACAAATCCCGTTCCAAAAAATCACTCTTCGGCGGGCTCTATGGGAGTTTCTGGGAGGTTGTCGGGATTAGGCTCCTCTCCTATTACTGTTTCATCCTTGACGATGGGATTCCCTTCTTCATCAAGTTGAACCTCTTCTTCCTCCTCATCTTCGCGTTTCACTTTGGTGACAGCAGCAATCTCGTCGTTTCCTCTAAGGTCGATGAGCTTGACACCTTGGGTGGCACGTCCCATCACTCTCAGTGTATCGGCACCAATACGAATCAAGATACCAGAACGGTTGATAATAATCAAGTCATCTTCATCCGTGACATCTTTGATTGCAATCAAATCACCAGTCTTTTCTGTGATATTCAGCGTCTTGACACCCTTACCTCCACGGTTGGTGACACGATAATCCTCGATGCCGCTACGTTTTCCGAAGCCCTTCTCCGAAACCACAAGAACGGTCTGCTCGGGGCTGTGGAGGCAGATCATGCCGATGACCTCGTCTTGTTCAGAGCCAAGTGTGATACCCTTCACGCCGGATGCAGTACGACCCATTGGACGAACGGTCTTTTCGTTGAAGCGCACGGCTTTACCGGAACGCAAGGCCATCAACACTTCGTCTTCACCACTGGTCAGGCAGGCGGTCAACAGCTCATCTCCCTCGCGGATGTTGATGGCGTTGATACCAGCTTTGCGAGGACGCGAGTAGGCTTCCAAGGAAGTCTTCTTGATGATACCTTTCTTAGTACAGAGGATTACATAGTTGTTGTTGATGAATTCTTCATCTCTCAAATCCTTGATATTCAGTCCCGTGATAATCTTATTATCTTTATCAAGATTCAGAAGGTTCTGGATAGCCCTGCCCTTGCTGTTCTTGCCTTCCTCAGGAATCTCGAAGGCGCGCAACCAATAACACTTGCCTTGTTCAGTGAAGAACAGCATGTAGTTATGGTTTGTGCAGGTGAAAATATGCTCGATGAAGTCCGTGTCACGGGTGGATGAGCCTTTCGACCCCTTGCCTCCCCTACTCTGGCGACGGTATTCTCTCAACGGTGTGCGTTTCACATAGCCAAGATGGGAGATGGTGACCACCACGGTGTCGTCAGCGATCATATCCTCAATACGGAACTCACCAGCGGCAGGCACGATCTGTGTCCGGCGGGCATCGCCATATTTCGCCTTGATCTCAAGCAGTTCGTCCTTGATGATTTGGAACTGCATTTCCACATTTTGTAGAACTTCGTGGAAATGGCGGATCTTTTCTTCGAGGTCTTCCAACTCGTCCATGATCTTTTTGATTTCCAGTCCGGCTAACTGTCCCAAGCGGTAAGCCACGATGGCGGAAGCTTGTGGATCATCGAAACCAAATCTCTCCATGATAGCCACTTTAGCCTCAGCAGAGCCGCCTTTGCAGGCACGGATGGTGGCGATGATTTCATCCACAATGTCGATGGCGCGGGCAAGACCTTCAAGGATATGGGCACGTTCTTCCGCTTTCTTCAAGTCGAACTTGGTTCTGCGGATGACGACTTCGTGACGGTGATCCACAAAGTGCTTGATCAAGTCTTTCAGATTCAACGTATAGGGACGACCGTTGACCAGAGCCACGTTATTCACGTTGAAAGAGCTTTGAAGGGCGGTCATCTGATAGAGTTTGTTCAGGACAATCTCGGCATTGGCGTCACGTTTCAGTTCATACACAATACGGATGCCCTTGCGGTCGGATTCATCGCGGATATCAGCGATTCCGTCCAGTTTCTTGTCGTTGACCAAGTCAGCAGTCTTCTTGATCATATCAGCTTTGTTGACCTGATATGGTATGGAGGTGGCGATGATACGTTCGTGGCCGTTATGTTCTTCGATACTGGTTTCGCCGCGGACCACAATACGTCCCCTACCCGTCTCAAAAGCCTCGCGCACGCCCTCATATCCATAAATGACACCTGCGGTGGGGAAATCCGGTGCTTTGATGTACTCCATCAGCTCCTGGATGGTGATTTCCGGGTTGTCGATATATTCGATGATGCCGTCAACGCACTCACTGAGGTTGTGAGGAGCCATGTTGGTAGCCATACCGACAGCGATACCGTTGGTGCCGTTCACCAACAGCGTGGGAATCTGGGTGGGCAACACCGTAGGCTCTTGCAGTGAGTCGTCGAAGTTGTTTTGAAAATCAACGGTGTCTTTCTCAAGGTCGTCCAGCATCTCCTCGGCGATCTTCTTCAGACGGGCTTCCGTGTAACGCATAGCGGCAGGACTGTCGCCGTCAACACTTCCGAAGTTACCCTGACCATCCACCAAAGGATAGCGCAAAGACCATGGCTGGGCCATACGGCACATGGCGTCATACACAGACGAGTCACCATGCGGATGGTACTTACCCAGCACCTCACCGACGATTCTCGCCGACTTCTTGTAAGCACTGTGCGAGCTGACACCTAATCCCAACATGCCATACAGCACACGTCTGTGGACAGGCTTTAACCCGTCTCTCACATCAGGCAACGCACGGGATATAATCACCGACATCGAGTAATCGATGTAGGCCGATTTCATTTGATTTTCAAGATTAACCTTAATTATTTTTTCTCCTGAAAGGTTTTCTTCTTCCATCATTTCACTCATTCCTGTTTTCTGTTTAAATGCCTATTTTATTTGCAGGCGCAAATTTACAAAAAATCCCTTTCCCCCTGTCCAAAAAAACAAAAAACATGAATTTTTGTCAATTTAGCCCTAAAAACGAGCGAGGAGCGATTTTTGTTATTACCTTTGCATCGAATTTTTTAATACGGAAGACAAAGCATTATATTCATGGATGCCAAATTTTCACCAAGAGTACGTGACATTATGTCACATAGCCATAGCGAGGCGTTGCGGTTAGGGAACGCCTATATCGGATTGGAGCACCTTTTCTTAGGCATGTTGAAGGAGGGTGGCAGCGCTGCCATACAGATTCTGATCAACCTCAACCTCAACATCGAGATCTTCAAGCAAAAGCTGGAGGCCTCCATCAAGGTAGTCAATCCCTCCAAGCCAGCCAATGAAAACCTCCCTCTGACGAAACAAGCGGAAAGAGTGTTAAAATACTCATACATCATCGCCAAGGAATTCCGCAGTGAATTGGTAAGGTCGGAACATCTCATGTTGGCCATCCTTCATGAGCGGAACAACATCATCTCACAAAATCTGGAGTTCGAGGGTATTACCCATGACAACTTCAAAGCAGAGTTGATCCGTTACAACGCGGAGATGGGCAAGGAACTCCCCGAACAACCGATGCCACAAGAGCCTGTGCAGGATATCTTTGGCGGCGATGACGAGGACGAAGAGGACGACTTGATGCAACCGACCCGTGAAAAGCCGAGAAAGACCAGCAACATCAAAAGCAAGACTCCGGTGCTGGACAACTTCGGTCGTGACTTGACTCGAGCTGCGGAAGAAGGACGCCTCGACCCTATCGTGGGACGCGATAATGAGCTGGAACGCATTGCCCAGATTCTCAGCCGTCGCAAGAAAAACAACCCCATCTTGATTGGTGAGCCAGGCGTGGGCAAGTCAGCCATCGCCGAAGGCTTGGCCATCCGCATCACACAGCACAAGGTCTCCCGCACCTTATTTAATAAACGTCTCGTGATGCTCGATATCGGAAGCGTGGTGGCCGGCACCAAATACCGTGGACAATTCGAGGAGCGCATCAAGGCCATCCTCAATGAGTTGGAGAAAAACCCCGACATCATCTTGTTCATCGACGAGATTCACACCCTTGTCGGAGCAGGCAACGCCAACGGGTCCCTTGACGCCTCGAATATGTTCAAACCCGCTCTGGCACGAGGCGAGTTGCAGTGCATCGGTTCAACAACACTCGATGAATACCGCCAATATATAGAAAAGGATGGTGCCTTGGAACGTCGCTTCCAGAAAATCATCGTGGACCCCACCACACCAGAGGAGACTGTGGAAATCCTGAACAACATCAAACAGAAATATGAGGACCATCATCTGGTGTCCTATACTCCAGAGGCTATCGAGGCTTGCGTGAAGCTGACAAACCGGTACATGTCGGACCGTCATCTTCCTGACAAAGCCATCGACGCCCTTGACGAGGCTGGCGCAAGAGTACATATCAGAAATATCAACGTCCCCAGCGAAATCACCCAACTCGAACAGGAGATTGAGGAAATCCGGAAACAGAAGAAACGCGCCATCGCGGAACAGAAATTTGAAGACGCAGGCAAGTACCGCGACCAGGAAGTGAAGGCAACGGAAAGACTCGACAAGGTAAAGAAAGACTGGGAGAAAGACAGCATGACACACCGGCAGTCCGTGACAGAACAGGATGTCGCCGAGGTCATCGCCATGATGACTGGTGTCCCCGTGCAACGCATCGCTCAAAACGAAGGCTCAAGACTGCTGGCCATGGAAAAAGAACTTGCCGGTACCGTCATCGGACAAGACGAAGCCATCAAGAAAGTCACCAAGGCCATCCGTCGTAACAGAGCCGGACTCAAAGATCCGAATAAGCCCATCGGCTCTTTCATCTTCCTGGGACCTACAGGCGTGGGCAAGACTTATCTCGCCAAAGTGCTGGCTAAATATCTTTTCGACTCTGAAGAGGCATTGATCCGTATCGACATGAGTGAATACATGGAGAAGTTCGCGGTTTCACGACTGGTGGGAGCGCCTCCAGGATATGTGGGTTACGAAGAAGGCGGACAGCTCACCGAGAAAGTGCGCCGCAAACCTTACTCAATCGTGCTTCTCGATGAGATTGAGAAAGCCCATCCCGACGTGTTCCATCTGCTGCTTCAGGTGCTTGACGACGGGCAACTGACAGATAGCCTCGGAAGAAAGGTTGACTTCAAAAACACAATCATCATCATGACCTCCAATATAGGAAGCCGACAGCTCAAAGAATTCGGCCAAGGTGTGGGGTTCGGCACCCAAGCCAAACGCAATAGCGCCGATGACTACTCGCACAGCGTCATCGAAAACGCCTTGAAGCGCACTTTCGCTCCCGAGTTCCTCAACCGTATTGACGATGTTATCATGTTTAACTCGTTGAAACGGGAAGACATCCACCGAATCATCGATATCGAGCTTCACAACGTGTTCAAACGCGTGGAAGACATGGGATATCAACTGGAACTCACCGAGAAAGCCAAGGACTTTATCGCTGAGAAGGGCTGGGATGACCAGTTCGGAGCCCGTCCATTGAAACGCGCCATCCAGAAATATGTAGAGGACGTGTTGGCCGAAGAAATCATCAAGACCCCGATGCCGTCAGGAAGCAAAATCAACATCGACCTGAACGAGGAACAGCAGGAGATCACCATCAACCTCTCCCCTGCTGAAACTAAAGTGCTGGAAGCCGCGAACCTTTAAACCTTGACGTTGAACGCCTATGGAATATGACTTCAAGCAACATATCGACAACCCGCTTTTCCGTCTTATCTCGCGCTGCTGCAAAGAACTCGGCATACGAGGCTATGTGATTGGAGGTTACGTCAGGGACATCTTGCTACGCCGTAAATCGAACGATATCGACGTGGTGGCTATCGGCAGCGGCATTGCCTTGGCCCAAAAGGTGGCCTCCTGCCTTCCGGGAAACAAGGATGTGAAATTCTACGGAGCCTTTGGCACCGCCATGATTAAATATCGGGGGGTGGAGATTGAGTTCGTCGGGGCTCGACGTGAGTCATACGATCGTAACAGCCGAAAACCCATGGTGGAGGACGGCACATTGGAAGATGACCAGAACCGCCGCGACTTCACCATCAACGCCATGGCTATCAGCCTCAATGAAGATGACTTCGGGACTTTCATCGACCCTTTCGATGGCATGAGTGACCTCGAAGACCTCACCATTCAGACTCCTCTCGATCCCGACATCACCTACTCCGACGACCCACTGCGTATGATGCGTGCCATCCGTTTTGCCACCCAACTGCATTTCTATATCGAACCAGAATCATTCTATTCCATCGCCCGAAATGCAGAACGCATCAAGATTGTCTCCATGGAACGTATTGCTGAGGAGCTGAACAAAATCATGATGTCATCGCGACCTTCAACGGGTTTTATCCTTCTCGATGAATGCGGACTGCTACGGTATATTCTGCCCCAACTCACCTTGCTTAAAGGCGTGGAAGTCATCCACGGCAAAGGTCATAAGGATAATTTCTATCATACCATGCAGGTGCTGGATCAAGTGGCAGAAAAGAGTGACAACGTATGGTTGCGATGGGCCGCCTTGCTGCACGACATCGCCAAACCCCAAACAAAACGCTGGGAAGACGGCATCGGATGGACCTTCCACGGACATGAGTTCAAGGGATCCAAGATGGTTCCCAAGATTTTTGCGCAACTGAAACTCCCACTCAACGAAAAAATGAAATATGTGGAGAAACTGGTGTTGCTCCACCTCCGCCCCATTGTCCTCGCTGAAGATATCGTTACCGACTCAGCTGTGCGACGACTGCTCTTCGATGCAGGCGATGATATCGACGACCTGATGTTGCTTTGTCATGCCGACATCACCTCGAAAAATGAGGAGAAAGTCAAGAAATATCACCACAATTTCGAGATCGTCCAAGAAAAACTCAAGGAAATTGAAGCTAAAGACCATCTCCGCAACTGGCAACCTCCCATCGATGGTAAAGCCATCATGGATACTTTTGGAATCCCCGCGGGACGTGAGGTAGGTATCATCAAAAACGCTATCCGTGAAGCAGTCTTGGACGGAGTTATTGGCAACAATTTCAATGATGCCTACGAATACATGAAGAAAGTGGGAGCCGAACAAGGGCTTTCCGTTGTCAAAGAACTCAAAGAGCCTGTGGTCGTCAATAACAATGGTCCTGTGCCAAACAAAATATGAGGTTATGCAGACACAGGACATGGGACATGAATCTAAAGGGAACAGAACCCTCATTGTAATTGCAGGCCCTACCGCTTCAGGCAAAACTGCCACCGCCATAAGCCTTGCCAAGAAGCTGAATACGGAAATCATCAATGCCGACAGCAGGCAGTTTTACCGTGAGATGAGCATTGGAACTGCGGCTCCAACACCTAAAGAATTACTTGAAGTAAAACATCATTTTGTTCATAATATCAGCATCTTTGACCATTATGATGTAGGTATGTACGAACATGAAGCTATGCTTGTTTTGAATCATTTGTTTTTAGATCATGATTCGGTGATTCTTACGGGTGGATCAGGGTTGTTTATCGATGCTATTTGCAATGGCATTGATGCCATGCCCGACATCAATAAAGAGGTCAGAAAACGGATAGAAACACTTTATTGTCGCGAAGGCTTGGCTGCCTTACAACAAGAAGTACAACGTCTTGACCCCGAGTACTGGGCTGAAGTTGACCAAAAGAATCCCCGGCGGCTTCAGCGAGCGCTGGAGGTGTGTTACCAAACCGGTGAAACATTCTCTTCATTCCGGAAGCATAGCAAGACTGAACGAGATTTCGACATCAAGAAATACGCCTTGCTTTTGGACCGCCAGGATTTATATAATCGCATCAACCGTCGTGTAGAAAAGATGCTGACACAAGGGTTGGTGGAGGAAGCTAAACGTTTATATCCCTATCGCAACCTGAATGCACTTAACACCGTGGGTTACAAAGAATTGTTTGATTATTTCGATGGAAAATACACCTTAATGGAAGCCATTGAACAAATCAAGCTCAACACCCGTCATTATGCCAAACGCCAGATGACCTGGTTGCGTAAGGACCCGACGTATGAAGCGTTTAATTACTCCTGAGGCCTCACCCCCCGACCCCCTCCCTCTCAATTGTCAACTTGATAAAACCGAATCAATCCTTCCGCGGGGGTCTGTCTTACTTTGCCCAGAGACATGCCTTCGGCTTCGAGGCTTTCCTGAAGGAGTTCCTGAAAATAATAGGCCACTGAGCCAACAAAGCATACTGGCAGGGAACGACAGTCTTTATAGCGCAACACAAATGCATGGATAAATTCAGAAAAACATCCCCTCACTAAATGTTGGATGAATGGATGATCCAAATGTTCACCTGCGAATTTTGTAAATTGCGCCAAGTATTGCGAGGCGCCTTGTTCATGATAAACATGATGTATTAATTCTTTGATTTCCAAATTATAGGATTGCTTAAATGAAAGCATTAGTTCAAGTGGCATCTGCTCATAGAAAAAGGCTCTCACCAGCTTCCTTCCAATATAACAGCCACTACCCTCGTCTCCAAGAAGGTAACCTAACGATACCGCTTGCTCCGTGATTTCCTGACCGTTGTAAAGACAGGAGTTGGCCCCTGTGCCGATAATGCAGGCTATGCCCTTCTCATGGCCAAGCACCGCATGACAGACTGCCATCAGGTCATGAGTCACCATCATTTTTTGAACTTGGGGAAAACGCGCACGGAGTTGTTGAGCCACAAGTTCCTTGTTTTGCGTGGCGCCACATCCCGAACCGTAGTAATAAACCGCATCCACATCGGATATCGCTTGAGGAATATCTTGATAAAGAAGCTCACCTAAAATAGTGGGACTGTTATAGTTAGGGTTGTATCCTCTCGTGATGAAACGACGCTCTACCCGACCGTCTCTCATGACAATACATTCGGTTTTTGTGGATCCGGCATCTACAATCAATATAAGCATTGGAATGTTGAAAATTGAAAGTTGAAAAATGAAAGTTCAAATATACATTTTTTTTATAGATTTGCATGCAATTTCCAAATAAAAAACTAGACATGAGAAAATGGCGCATTGAAGACTCCGAAGACCTTTACAACGTGAAAGGCTGGGGCGGCAATTATTTTTCAATCAACGAGAAAGGGCACATGACCGTGACACCTAAAGAGGGTTGTGCATCAGTTGACCTTCCAGAATTGGTGGATGAATTGGCTTTGAGGGATGTTTCTGCTCCCATGCTGATCCGTTTCCCCGACATCCTTGACGACCGAATCAACAGGATTGACTCCTGTTTTAAAGAGGCCGCTGAGGAATACGAGTTCAAGGGTCAGAACTTTGTGGTAATGCCTATCAAGGTGAACCAGATGCGCCCGGTGGTTGAAGAGATTGTCAGCCACGGAAAGAAATGCAACATCGGTTTGGAGGCTGGCTCTAAACCTGAGCTTCACGCCATCATTGCACTAGGCACGGACTCGGATTCGCTCATCATTTGTAACGGTTATAAAGACGAGGAGTTTATCGAGTTGGCTTTGCTCGCCCAGAAGATGGGACGTAAGATCATCATTGTCATTGAGAAACTGAATGAGCTAAAGATCACGGCAAAGATTGCCAAACGGCTGAAAGTCACGCCTAACTTAGGTGTCCGCATCAAGTTAGCCAGCTCAGGGTCTGGGAAATGGGAAGAATCAGGCGGCGATGGCAGCAAGTTTGGCCTCACCTCCTCCGAACTTCTCGAAGCGCTCGACTATCTTGACGAACATGAGATGAAAGACTGCCTGAAACTGGTTCATTACCACATCGGCAGCCAGGTCAGCAAAATCAAGAAGATCAACGTGGCCTTGCGTGAGGCGGCACAGTTTTACGTGCAACTTTACAAGATGGGCTATCATATTGAATATGTGGACATGGGTGGCGGATTGGGCGTTGACTATGACGGCACCAGCTCGAGCAGTGCGAGCTCGGTGAACTACAGCATTCAGGAATATGCCAACAATGCAATCTATACCATCGTGGACGCTTGCGATAAGAACGAACTCCCCCATCCAAACGTCATCTGCGAGTCGGGACGTGCCCTTACGGCTCATCACTCTGTATTGATTTTCGAGGTGTTGGAAAAGACCTCCTTGCCTGAATGGGACGATAACGAAGAGCCTGAAGAAAACGACCATGAACTCATCAAGGAGCTTTACGACTCCTGGGACGAGCTGACCAAGAGTTCCTCGCTGGAGATCTGGCACGATGCGCAGGAAATCCGTGAAGAAGCGTTGAATCTGTTCAGCCTCGGCCTTCTTGACCTCAAATCACGGGCAAAGATTGAAAGGTTGTTCTGGAGCATCGCCCGTGAGGTGAACCATATTGCCAATAGCTTGAAACGAGTCCCTGAAGACTTTACCTCACTTCCTAAACTATTGGCCGACAAATATTTCTGCAACTTCTCCCTGTTCCAGTCGCTTCCTGACCTTTGGGCCATCGACCAGCTCTTCCCTATCATCCCCATCCAGCGTCTGGATGAAAACCCAACCCATCTTGCCACCTTGCAAGACATCACCTGCGACAGCGATGGCAAAATCACCAACTTCGTTGCCAAATCGACTCAACACACCATCCCGCTGCATTCCTTCAGTGAGAAAGAGCACTACTATATTGGAGTCTTCCTCGTTGGTGCTTATCAAGAGATCCTCGGTGACCTCCACAACTTGTTTGGTGACACCAACGCGGTACATGTCTCGGTTGACGAAAAAGGCTATTATATCGACCAAGTCATCGATGGTGAAACGGTGGCCGATGTGCTGGAATATGTGCAATACAGTCCGAAAAAACTGGTCCGCACGGTAGAAACCTGGGTGACCAAATGCGTCAAGGATGGTAAAATTACCGTGGAAGAAGGCAAAGAATTCCTCTCCAACTATCGTTCAGGCCTTTACGGATACACCTACCTGGAGAGCTGAAAATTAAGAGGTTAGAGGTAAATTTCAACAAGCACCTCTAACCTCTAATCTCTAACCTCTAACCTCACTTCACTCCCTTTTAGAATCGAAATTGCCTTTAACAGGGGCGATTTTGGGTGAATTTGTTTGTGACGGATTCACTGTGGGGGTTATTCCGCAGGAATTCAATATCTTAGCTTTGACTTCGTTGTTCTGCATCCATCCTGTAAACTGTTCTGCACCAGGACCGTAGGCATAAATCATAACAGGAAGGCAGGTGTGGCTTCCTGTGGAGTAATGGAAGGAGACGTTGGAATAATGACCTTGGGGATCAATCATGGTCAATCCACCAGTCTCGTGATCGGCTGTGACTACAACAAGCGTGTTGCCATCAGCTTTGGCAAAATCCAGGGCAATCTGCACAGCTTTGCTAAAGTCAACGGTCTCTTCCACCATATTGGCGGAGTCGTGGGCATGACAAGCAAAGTCGATTTGGGAACCTTCTACCATGAGGAAGAAACCGTCTTCATCTTGAGACAAGGTCTTCAACGCAGTTTTTACTCCTTCAGGGAGGAAGTCACCACGCTCTGGAGCCTTGGGCATGTGTCCGTTGTCGGCCAGCACCGCATATTTCATGCAGGTTGTGTCAATGTTGGCCAAGGTATCGTAAATCTTCCATCCCAAATCATTTTCCATGCGGTCCAATAGGTTGACACTATCCTTACGATGAACAAAGTGCTTGCGACCGCCACCGATCATCACATTGATTTTATCAGATTCGGCTAATTGCATCGCAATATCCTCATACATAGAGCGTTTTGGCACTTTTGCGTAGAAATCTGCCGGCGTGGCATGACCCGAGTAGCAAGTGACCACGATACCTGTACTCTTTCCATGATCGGCAAGGGTTTCCAGTACAGTTTCCATGGGCACGGTATCCACATCCATTCCCACCATGCCATTCTTGGTTTTTTTGTCACAAGCCAAGGCAGTGCCTCCAGCTGCTGAATCAGTGATGTCGTTGCTGGCAGAACGGGTATCGACCACCCCTATGTAAGGAAACTGCTGGAAAGCGAGCTCTTCACCTGTTGCTAACATGGTAGCGAACACCTGAGGCAAGCCCATGCCGTCACCAATCATGTAAATCACATTTTTAGCTTTAGGAGTTTCGGAGGCTTGCTTTTTTTGCGCACAGCTATTCAAAGATATTGATAATGATAATAAAATCAATAAATATATTACAACTTTTTTCATAGAACTATAAAGCTATTATTTTCTTACAACTACTTTTTTTACCGCTTCAATGATGTCAGGAGTGTCAAGATGGTATGCCTTCATCAGTTCATCAGGGGTACCGCTTTGGCCGAACACATCATTCACAGCCACCATCTCTATAGGTGCGGGATGATGGAGTGCAAGCACTTGGGCGATGCTGTCGCCGAGGCCTCCGTTGCGCTGATGTTCCTCTGCCGTGACCACGCAGCGGGTCTTGGCCACAGATTTCAACACCGCATCCATATCCAAAGGCTTGATGGTGTGGATGTTAATCAGTTCCGCCTCAATACCCATTTCTTTCAAGATGGGCAGTGCCTCCATCGCTTTCCAGACAAGGTGTCCACAAGCAAAAATGGAGACATCCTTCCCTTCTTGGAGGAGTTGTGCTTTACCAATCTCAAACTTTTGGTCTGCTGGGGTGAAGTTCGGTACTTTGGGACGTCCGAAACGCAAATAAACGGGGCCTTCATATTCGGCAGCGGCGATAGTGGCGTTTTTCGTCTGGTTGTAGTCACAGGGCACGATGACGGTCATGTTAGGCAGCATTTTCATGAGTCCGATGTCTTCGAGGATTTGGTGTGTGGCACCATCCTCGCCCAGAGTGATACCTGCATGGGATGCAGCGATTTTAACATTTTTATTAGAATAGGCAACGCATTGCCGGATTTGGTCATAGACACGTCCTGTTGCGAAGGCGGCGAAGGTGCCGGTGAAGGGCACAAAGCCGCTCAAGGCCATGCCTGCGGCCATGTTCGTCATATTTGCTTCGGCGATTCCAGTTTGGAAAAAACGTTCTGGAAATTCTTTGGCGAAATCGCCCATTTTGAGAGATCCTGTGAGGTCGGCGCAGAATGCGACGACTTTAGGGTTACGGCGGCCTGCTTCAAGCAAACCTGCTCCAAATCCTGATCTAGTATCTTTTTTTTCTAATACTTCCATGGTAATTTAGAATTGAGAATTAAGAATTAAGAGCACCCTCAAAATTCTAAATTCATAATTATTAATTGATTAATAGTCTCCAAGGGTTTCTTCAAGTTGAGAGAGTGCATTTGCGGCTTGTTCGTCATTCGGTGGTGTGCCGTGCCATTTATGGGTACCCATCATGAAGTCAACACCCATGCCCATTTCGGTATGTGCCAATAACAATTGCGGCTGCCCCTGCCCTGCCTCTTTTCTGGCCAGACGGAGGGCATCGACAACCTGTTGCATGTCGTTGCCATTCAGTTCAATGACTTTCCAGCCGAAGGCTTCGTATTTGGCGCGCATGTCGCCAAGGTTCATCACGGAGTCGGTGGGACCGTCTATTTGTTTCTTATTGTAGTCAATGATGCCGATGAGATTATCTATCTTCTTAGCGCCCGCATACATGGCAGCTTCCCAAATCTGGCCTTCATCCTGCTCTCCGTCTCCCATTAAGACGAAGACAAGGTGAGCATCATGATTAAGCCGTTTTGCTTGGGCGGCACCCACAGCTACTGACAGACCTTGTCCGAGGGAGCCAGAGGCGATGCGAACACCAGGCAGCCCTTCGGCGGTGGTTGGGTGACCCTGAAGTCTGGTTCCGAGACGACGGAAGGTACTTAACTCACTCACCGGGAAATACCCTCTGCGGGCAAGAATGCTGTAAAACATCGGACTGATATGACCATTCGAGAGGAAAAACATATCCTCGCCATTGCCGTCCATCCGGAAGTTAGCAGGATCAATCTGCATTTGGTCAAAATAAAGCGCGGTGACAAGGTCAGTCGCACCCAAAGAGCCACCTGGATGCCCTGACTGACACCCATGCACCATGCGGATGATATCGCGTCGAACTTGCGATGCCACCCTTTTCAATTCATTGATATCCATAGTATATATTATTGCTTGTAACTATATATTACCTCATCCCTACAGTGTTGCAAAAATAACTTAGTTTTTTGAAATATCCAAAAGGGAAATAAAAAAAAGGAGCGAAATAATCGCCCCTTTTTAAATCGAGATTAACTGAGATGCTAAATAACATTTTTAAAATTCACGCAATCATTACTTATTAAACGGTTTTTCGAACACTTTGGGGAATGGTGTCTCAAATTCATGTTCTTTTCCAGTAGTTGGATGGATAAAGCACAATCTATAGGCATGTAGGCAGAGACGCCCCAGCGAGTTGTCGGTAGATCCATATTTTTCGTCACCAACAATAGGATGTCCAAGGTCTTGGGCGTGAACACGGATTTGGTTCTTGCGTCCAGTGTCCAGATGGAAATCGACCAGCGAGTAGTTCTTGTTGCTGATTAACACTTGGTAATGGGTTACCGCAAACTTCCCGCCATTGTCTGTGGGGCTGGAATAAGTGACGAACATCTTGTTGTCCTTGAGCCATGACTCCACAGTACCCTCCCTGGGTTCCAGTTTGCCTTCGACCACGGCCACATAGCGGCGGTCATACACTTTTTCTTTCCAGTTTTCCTCGAAGCTCATGGCAATTTTTTTATCCTTAGCAAAGAGCATCAGTCCCGAGGTGTCACGGTCGAGGCGGTGTATGGTATGGGCACGACAGCGTTGTTGCGAGGCCGTGAAATACTGGTTGAGGATACTTTGAGCTGTTTCTTGATCCACTGTCGGGCTGTTGGAGAGGAGACCTTCTTTTTTGTCGATGACCACTAAATATTTGTCTTCATAGACAATCTTAAGCCATTTACTGTAGAATCTTTCTTTGGCGCTGGGTTTTCCGATTTCCACCTGCATTCCGGGTTGGAGTTCAAAGTTGAACTGGCTGGTGCGTTCACCATCCACGGAGACCACGCCATTAGCGAGTAAATGTTTCACTTTGTTACGGCTGATGCCGTCCATCTTTCTCATGATGAACTCCATCAGTTGGGCTGGTTCAACTACTTTGAATATCAGCGGATTACTTTTTGAGTGTACTTGTTTTTTCATCATAAAAAAATCGCAACCTGATGCCAGATTGCGGTTTTGATGTGCCCCGAACAGGAGTCGAACCTGCACTCCTCTCGAAATACGCACCTGAAACGTACGCGTCTACCAATTCCGCCATCGGGGCTAAGGAGTCTGATTTGTTATCGATTGGTGCCCAGGACAAGAGTCGAACTTGCATGCCGTAATCGGCACTACCCCCTCAAAGTAGCGTGTCTACCAATTTCACCACCTGGGCTTAATGAATGTTCCAAAGAGCTTTGTAATTCGGCTGCAAAGGTACGACTTTTTTTGAAACCTGCAAGTGTTTTTCAATCTTTTTTTGATTTTTTTTGAATAAAAAAAGCAGCGTTATTGGCGCTGCTTTTTTTATCGTTTCCAAGTGCGTGATTTACTTCACTTTCTCAACGATAGCCTTGAAAGCTTCCGGGTTGTTCAGTGCGAGGTCGGCAAGGACTTTACGGTTGATTTCGATACCGGCTTTGTTCAGTTTGTCCATAAAGACACTGTAAGACATGTCATATTCACGGACGGCTGCGTTGATACGGACGATCCACAGGGATCTGAAGTCACGCTTCTTGTTCCTTCTGTCGCGATACGCATAGGTTTGCCCCTTTTCGTAGGAGTTTTTAGCCACAGTCCAGACATTCTTTCTGGTTCTGAACTGACCTTTGGTCTTTTTGAGGATTTTTTTGCGGCGGGCTCTTGAAGCCACTGCATTGACTGATCTTGTCATTTCTTGTAAGTTTTTCGTTCAGCGCCCCGCCCCATTGCGGGATCTTTTCTGCTGAGACAAAGGTTAAACAATTAATAATTACAGTTGAAGCATTTGTTTGACGACCTTTTCATCCGCTCTCTCAACGATAGCGGTATGATCCAGATTACGTTTTCTCTTCTGGCTCTTCTTGGTCAGAATGTGGCCATGATAGGCATGCTTCCTTTTGATTCTGCCGGAACCCGTCAGTTGAAAACGTTTCTTAGCTCCGGACTTTGACTTCATTTTTGGCATCTTACAAAATTTATTTTTAACAGTTAAAAATGAGTTTCTTTATTTTTTGGCGCCTTTCGGGGCGATCATCATCATCATTCGCTTGCCTTCCAGCTTGGGCATCATCTCAACCTTCCCTAACTCTTCAAGCTCTTGTGCGAAACGAAGCAGCATGATTTCACCCTGGTCTTTATAGACGATGGAACGACCTCTGAACAGCACCTCTACCCTCACCTTGTTGCCGTCTTGAAGGAAACGTTTGGCATGGTTGAGTTTGAACTCAAAGTCATGGTCATCGGTTTGGGGACCGAGACGGATTTCCTTGACGACCACCTTGGTGGCGTTGGACTTGATCTCTTTCTGTTTCTTTTTCTGGTCGAAGATGAATTTCTTATAATCCATGGCCTTGCAGACCGGAGGATTAGAATCCGGGGAAATCTCTACCAGGTCCATCCCAAGGCTTTCGGCAATACGAAGTGCCTCTTTAATGGGATAGATATTGGTTTCAATACCTTCACCGACCAGTCTCACCATCGGAGCCTTGATCTCTTCATTGATCCGATGCTGGTCATCGCCTTTCTTGTTGTTACGCGGCGAATTGTTTCCTCTGTTAGGGAGCTGTGCTATGGTTGTGATCTCCTATAATTAGTTAAACACCTATTAATATATGCGTCAACGGACACTTTGTTCTTCTTTCACTTTTTCGTTGATTCTCTTGGCGAACTCCTCAAGACCCATCGTTCCCAAGTCAACCTGGCCGTGGGCACGGACGGAGACGGCATTGTCGGCCTCTTCCTTCTCACCCACAATCACCATGTAGGGATACTTCTTCATTTCAGCGTCACGGATCTTACGACCGATCTTTTCGTTACGTTCGTCAATGAGGCTGCGAATATCGCATTTTTTCAGATACGATTGCACATTTTGTGCAAAATTTAAATATTTTTCACTCACAGGCAGGATAATCACCTGATCGGGAGCCAGCCACAGCGGGAATTCGCCGGCACAGTGCTCAAGCAACACGGCCACAAAACGTTCCATGGAGCCGAAAGGTGCTCTGTGAACCATCACGGGACGATGCTTCTCGTTGTCGGCACCGATATAGCTGAGGTCGAAACGCTCAGGCAGGTTGTAATCCACCTGGATGGTACCCAACTGCCATTTACGACCGAGGGCGTCCTTCACCATGAAGTCGAGCTTAGGACCGTAGAAAGCAGCCTCGCCATATTCCACATGGGCGGGAAGACCCTTCTCGGCGCAAGCCTCTTGGATAGCGGCTTCAGCCTTTGCCCAGTTCTCGTCGGTACCCACATACTTCTCATGGTCGTTAGGGTCGCGGAGAGAGATTTGAGCCTCGAAGTTCTGGAAGTTAAGTGCCTTGAAGATGATCTCGATGATTTCCATCACGCGGATGAACTCTTCTTTCACCTGGTCGGGACGGCAGAAGATATGGGCGTCATCCTGTGTGAAAGAACGCACACGGGTCAATCCGTGAAGCTCACCACTCTGCTCATAGCGGTAAACGGTACCGAACTCAGCGCAGCGGAAAGGCAGGTCTTTATAAGAACGCGGCTTGTTTTTGAAGATCATGCAGTGATGGGGGCAGTTCATGGGTTTGAGCAGGTACTCCTCCCCTTCTTCCGGAGTGGTGATCGGGCGGAAGCTGTCCTCGCCATAGTGATCCCAGTGACCAGAGGTGACGTACAGCTGTTTACCACCGATATGAGGGGTGATCACCTGTTCGTAACCATATTCCTTTTGGATCTTGGTGAGGTAGTCCTGCAAACGCAGACGCAACTCAGTGCCTTTAGGCAGCCAGATCGGCAGACCTTTGCCCACCATGTCGCTGAACATGAACAGCTCAAGCTCACGGCCCAACTTGCGGTGGTCGCGTTTCTTGGCTTCTTCCAGCAGCACGAGGTATTCTTCGAGTTCCTTTTGTTTCGGGAAGGTGATACCATAGACACGGGTCAGCTGTTTGCGTTTCTCATCGCCACGCCAGTAGGCGCCAGCGAGTGAAGTCAGCTTCACGGCTTTGATGAAGCTGGTATTGGGGATATGGGGACCACGGCAGAGGTCGGTGAAGTTACCATTTTTATAATAGGTGATGGTGCCGTCCTCCAAGTCGTTGATCAGCTCCACTTTATAAGGGTCGCCTTTTTCTTCAAAATATTTCAAAGCATCAGCCTTGCTGACCTCGATGCGCTCAAAGGTTTCCTTCTCGCGAGCCAGTTCCAGCATCTTCTTCTCGATATCGGCGAGGTCGGCTTCGGTCAGGGTGATGTCACCGGTGTCGATGTCATAGTAGAAGCCGTTATCGACTGAGGGGCCGATGCCAAACTTCACGCCTGGATACAGCGCCTCGATGGCAGCTGCCATAAGGTGTGCTGAAGAGTGCCACATGGCGGCTTTGCCTTCCGGGTCGTTCCAAGTGAACAGCTGAACGGTAGCATCCTCGTTGATTGGACGGGTGGCATCCCACTTCATACCGTTGACGTTAGCGGCTAAAACATTACGGGCCAAACCCTCGCTCAAGCTCTTGGCGATATCCAATGGCGTGACGCCTGCTTCATATTGTCTGACGCTCTGGTCAGGGAAAGTTATGTTGATCATGTTCATACCTTTTAAAAAAGCGTGCAAAATTACATATTTTTCCCATATAAATTATATATTTGCAAAAAAATACTCATGAAAAAAACAATCTTATCTATCCTATTACTGAGCATGTCACTTTTATGCTACTCTCAAGACTGGTTCAACTTCAATAGATACCACGATGCCAACGACAGCATCAAAGCCAACAACGATTATCCAGAGGTGGTCTTCATGGGAAACTCCATCACCCAAAACTGGGCCTATTACCATCCCGAGTTCTTCAACGAGCACCACTTCTGCGGAAGAGGCATCGGAGGACAGACCTCCTCACAGATGTTAGTGAGGTTTATGAGTGACGTCGTGGAACTTCAACCCAAAGCCGTGGTCATCATGGCTGGCACCAATGACGTAGCGCATAACGATTATTATGTTAGTCATGATCAGGTGGTCAATAACATCATCGCCATGTGCCAGCTTGCACAAGCCAATGGCATCATACCTATCATTAGCTCCATCCCACCTTGCGCCGCATTCCCCTGGAGCCCCACCATCGTGAACCCCGGACAAATCATCGTGGATATCAACGAAAAACTAAAGGAATACGCAGCCAATCACGGCATTGTGTATGTTGACTATCATGCTGCACTCGTTGACGAGAACCTAGGACTTCCACAAACACTCAGCGACGATGGATGTCATCCTAATGCCGGCGCCTATTTTACCATGGAAAAAATGGTGCTGCAAGCTATTGAGGAAGCATTGAAATAAACAAAAACAACCATATCACCAACTCTTTCTTAAAACTAAACTAGTCTATGAAAAAACTGACACTCATAGCATTACTATCACTCACGCTTTCGTTTCAGGTATTAGCTCAACAAACTCAAAAAGTGAACGAAGCAGAAGCAAGCCAAACTGCCAAAGCCTTCACCGCCACTAAATCCTACACGAAAGGAGAATCGCTTACATTGGTTTCCTCCGACGAAATCTACATTTATAACATCGGGGACAACGGTTTTGTCATCGTTTCTGGAGACCGGGTCCTCCCTCCTATTCTCGGTTATTCCATGACAGAGACATTCCCTTCTCTCGACGACGCGCCTGAGAACTTCTCGTCATGGATCTCACATTACAAAGACATGATTCTTTTTGCCCGTGAGAAAGGCATACAGCCGGAGGAAAGTGTACGCTCTTCCTGGGAAAGAGCTTCGCATGGAATTTTCGGTGATCGAAACGCCACCTCCATTGACCCCATCATTACCACCCACTGGAACCAAGACTGCTATTACAATGAGTATTGTCCCTACACAGGAGGAAGTGGCTGGTGGGATGACGGCGGACCTTGCGGCCATGCATACGCTGGATGTGTGGCTTGCGCCATGGCCCAGGTGATGAAATACTGGAACCATCCAGTACAAGGAATTGGATCGCATAGCTATACCCACCCCACCTACGGAGTACAGAGTGCTGACTTTGGCAACACCACCTATCAATGGAACCAAATGCCATCGGAGATCTACTATCATAACGACGCCATCGCGACCCTCATGTACCACTGCGGTGTCAGCGTGAATATGAACTATGGACCAGGAGGTAGTGGCGCTCAATCAACAGCGGTGGAGACCGCTTTGCGCTCCTATTTCGGCTATTGTGGCGCCACCTATAGAGAAAAAAGCAAATACACGGAAGAAGTTTGGATCAACATGCTGAAAGCCGACCTCGACCAGTTGCATCCCATCTACTACTCAGGTAGCTCAGGCAGTGCAGGTCACGCCTTTGTATGTGATGGTTATGACGATAACGACCTGTTTCATTTCAACTTCGGATGGAGCGGCGCAGGCGACACTTTCTATTCACTGTATGACGTCAACGGCTACAACATTGGTCAAGCCGCTGTGATGAACATTGTCCCCATGGACATCCGGCCTGATAACAATGGCATCATCTATATCAGTGCCGATGGTGAAGGCAACGGCAGTTCATGGGATCAGGCCACTAAACACCTGGAATTCGCCTCTTATCTCTCCAGCGGAGACAACCTCATGGTATGGGTCAAAAAGGGTGTCTATTACGGCAATGACTCAGATCCAGATAATGCGTTTTGCATCACGAAAAGCAACCGCATCTACGGTGGGTTCAACGGAGACGAAGGGCCTGATTTCAACCTCAACGATCGCGATTTGGTCAACAACGCCACCATTTTGGATGGCCGAGGTGTCAAGCGAGTACTGTTTCAAAGTGAAGAGCTGACTTCCTCCACACAAGCAGTTTGGGATGGCTTCACCATCCAAAACGGCTATGCTGGCTCAGGAGCCGGAGTCTATGTCAACGGCTATCTCACCCTTTCCAACTGCGTCATTCAAGACAACGTGGCCACCGCCTTCGGCGGTGGCGTCTATGTCAATGCCACCAGTGCCGGAAAACATGTACTTATCAACCAATGCAAGATGAAAGGCAACACCGCTGCTATGGGTGGCGGCTTATGTGACCGTAATGGATCGAGTATCACCAACTGCCTCATCAGTAACAATATAGCATCTACCAAAGGAGGTGGCATCTACACCTATAACAATGCCAAGCCCTTGCTGCGTGGCTGCATCATCGCTAACAACACAGCCGATGAAGGTGGCGGATTCTACGCCCGTGGCTTTACGCAACTCATCAACTGCAATATCGTCCAAAATCTTGCCCATACACGATATGGAGGTACATTTAACGAAAATAACGCAAATATTTATACTAATTGCATCCTATGGGGCAACGAGGCTAATGGAGCTGCTAACCAATACATTGGAACATGTCATTTTGAGTATTGCGCCGTTCAAGGTGGCGTGTCGGGTGAAAACAACATCACACTGCCTGCCGACAACACCGGTGACGAACCTGGTGTGTTTGTCCGTTTCAAACAACCGGCACAAGGCGCAGGCGCGGACTTCGAAGGTGCCAACTGGGATATCTATCAAAGAAGCATTTGCTTGAACCGTGGCAAGTTAGACGCAACGTATTATGCCACGGATTTCGCGGGGAATAATCGTGTGCAACACGATCGTATCGACATCGGTGCCTACGAGAAAAACGCATCACTCACTTTAACAGAAGCTTCCTTCTTTGAAGGCCAGACCTATTGGTTCAACAGCATGCCTCTTCAACAACCCGGTTATTACACCACCGTTTACCCAACTCCCACCTGCGACAGCGTGGTTGGCTTAACCTTATCGGTCATTTGGAACACGCATGAGTTTACGGAGGGGAAACCTCAAGCCGAAACGATTTCCATTGAGGTAATATCGCTGCTGGGACAACACATAAGAAAAATCCATAGTGAGGAAGAACTCGCCACTATGGATTTAAAACCAGGTTGTTATATTCTAAAGATTCAAAGCTCAGAAGGAATCATGAGCAAGAAAATCATCATTCCTTAAGAAGCTTCTCAGTGATTGTGCTTGACTCGGTGGAAACACGAATGAAATAGGTGCCTGCATCGAAGGTGCTCAAATCCAACACGACATTATCTTCTTTCACTTCCTGTGACATCAACATCTGTCCAAGGAGATTGTATATCGCAATACGTTGCATACCTTTGGCAGAGATGGAAACCTGTCCATCAGCAGGATTGGGATACACAAAGACATGATTGGCAGAAACAGCTTGGTCTTCCAAATTCAAGGTGGACCAGTCAACACGAATCTCATTGGAAGGATTCGAGGTAAGCCAAGCGTTGGAAGCGACCACCACATAGCGATATTCCTGTCCAAATTCAGCAGTGGTATCGAGATACCAGCTGTCCGTGACACCTTCAGCTATAACGCTGCCATTACGGTAGATGGTGTATTGGTCCGCAAGGATGGCGGTCAACCATACGAGCTTAACCCCTTCTTCCATGACATCACTATCCAGTCGGATAGGCATCACAGTGTTGTTGATCTCCACATAATGCAATGAGGGGTCAACAAGTGAGGTGCCAAAGGCTGACTCGGAATGCGTTTGTGAATAATAAGCAGTAACTGCAAGGTCGTAAACCTCAGAGGCAAGCGGTTTGATGTTCATCTCGAAACTATTCGATGACAAGCTCTTGACTCTGAAAAACGTTTCGCCAGTGGTCCGACGATACACTCGATAGCCAGAGACACCAGCGGCACGCGGGGCATCCCAGCTTACCCTGATCTTGTCTTTCGACAACACTGTATAACGTATTCTGGTGGGGATTTGGTTATCTGATTCAGGTTGCACATCACAACTGTTTGAGGGATCCGATTCCATGTTCCCATCGTAGGCCGTAACATAATAGGAATGGAATGCGTCCTCAGCGGTGGAATCCAGATAATTGTTCGTATCGACAATATCATAGAGAAGACCATCGCGATAAATAAAGAAGCGGCAGTTCGTGGAGGCTGCATTTTGCCAATTCAGCATGACGCCTGAATCTCTTTTATCAGCGGTAAGGCTTCGCGGTGCCTCCAACTTTTCACCAGACTGGCAAGCGTTAATCGCGCTATAGAAAACGCCAGATTTCATGTCGGTGGTAGAACCATCGAAAGAGCTCATGCTCACTCCTTCAGCGTTTTTGATATCGAAATGGATGTTCCCAACAGGAAATTCGCTGCTTGCCCATGAGAAAGATATGGAACCCATTGGCATAGAGAACTCCTGAGTGGCAGAAGTGCCTTCCAAAGAAAGGGTGCTGATAACGACATCCATGCCGTCTTTGACTATGATTTTCGCGCCTTTCCAGCCTTGAGGGTCAGAGGATGACATCTCGACAGACCAGTTGCAGAAAGGTCCCAAAGCCACAGGGTTGAATCTTGAGACCTTGCCCTTCGCATTGTTCGACACCACATATACGGAATAAGAGGCCATGGTGGGGATATAATGGTCGGTATAGCTCATGGCTTGACCCGGAGCAGCATTATCGAAGGTATATACTGGCTTGCCATCGCGGCAGACCACCACTTTGTCAATCGATGTCAAAGGCTGGCCGTGGATGTTATGCGTAGGATTAGTCCAGCTTAACGCAGCGGAGAAATCAGCGTCAGCCAATGACTCCACCACAAAGTTCTCAGGTTCGAGAGGCATGTGATCGAAGACATGAGCGGGCACATAGTTCCGGATGATGGACGCCCAGTTGGCATAGTCAATCTCGTCAATCACAAACCATCCGTCGGAGCTTCCACCCCAACCCCAGTTATAGTGGAACAAGTCGTTGTCATCGTAGCCGTCGCAAACGAAGGCATGGCCGCCTGTGTCACTATAACCACTATAATACACTGGCCATCCAAGATCGAATTGTTCCTTAAGGATTGCCTTCCATTCCTCAAGGGAATAAGAATAACGATAGAGATGATCGGCAGCGGTTGAATAGGAGAAATAATGCTGGATGGCATTGGGGACGTCATCAGAATAAGCACCACTACCTGACGGTCCAAACATCATGTCAACAGACACGCCGCAATGATACATGAGCAGTGCCACGGCTTCGATTTCCTCAAGGGCTGAGCCACCGCTAATGGCGTTAGGCATGTGTTCCCAGTTATAAGTAGTCGCACCGAAGTTGGCTGAAAGATGTCCGTATGAGCTATAGTAGGAATGGCTTCCCGTTCCCACTTCAGGATAATCCCAATACTTCATCAATTGTGACATGGCAGTAGCCACGCAGCCAGCATAGCATCGTCCGCCCGGGCCTGACGAAGCCGCTGGGGAATAGTAGTTATAAGGAGTGTCTTGATTCCACGTGGTCTGACACAGATAAAAGGCATCCCTGCCCTGGTTACGAGACAACATCTTTCCATCTTTGAGTATGGATTGCCATTCCTGTTGCGCATCCTCGTAGAGGACAGCCTTGCTGCTCGTGCGTGCCTCAATGATTTTTTCCAGATAATAATCCAGTTCAGGAGAGCGGTTCTCAGTAGCGAAGACACCTTCGTCTGAATAGCCTGTGATTGGACGGAAACGGTCATCAGCAGAGACGATGACGAACCCCGTCTCCCCTACATTAAAAACATAGAAACAAGACTCACCACGATTCGAAACACCAGTATAAACCAATTGAAGATCTGATGATTGTCTATCGATTCTAAAAGTGCTGTTTACAAAACGTTGTCCGACAAGCAACGCTTTTTCGACACTGACAGGCTCAGCATTTGCTGTAAAGAAGAAAAGAGCTGTTACAATAAGCAGAAATAGTTTTTTCATGAGAATATGTATTTAATAAGAAACTGCAAAGATAATAATTTTTATAAAAAGAGAGCGACTATTTCAGTCGCCCTCATTAAAATTGTTTTCTGAAGCAGAATCACTCCTCTTCATCAAATGGTTCGTCAAGAGGTGTTTCATCATCTGAGCCCCAGAAATCGTCATCATCGCATTCCAGCTCTTCCTTTTTCTGCTCCATGAGGTTTTGCATTTTTTCAGTCAGTTCTGAAAGTTGTTGCTGTTCGGTTTCAGAAATAGCGTCAATACCTTCCACGCCAAGAAGTCCCAAAATGCCGAATGCCGCCACGTCAAGGTCATCACAGGTCTTGGCTTGTTTTAGCGATTCGGAAATCTTGTCGATGATTTTTTTCGATTCATTAAAAGCCTTTGAATGGCTGTTGCCACCGCAAGAAGCCATAACAATCATGATAACGCTCATGACAATAGCGAGAAATGCTTTTTTCATAGTGATACTTGTTAATATTTCTGTACAAAGGTAGTGGTTTTTTGTTTGTAACCAAGAAATAAAGGTATTTTTTTTAGATTTCATTCAAATTTGCATTTTTTATCAACAACGGTTGTTCGTTAATTCCATAAAAAAAAACGTTTTGAAGAAGATGCAAGAAAAGTTATTTTGATACTTTTGCGTTAATAAAACGAGCAAACAATAATTAAACATATTTATCTTTTATGAGAAAGCTATTTACTATTCTTCTGACAATGGTTGCTTCCATCAGTTTGATGGCGCAAGTAACCACCTCAAACATTAGTGGCAAAATCACAGACAATGGCAAAAAACCGTTAGCGGGAGCCACTGTTATTGCCACACACGTCCCTTCGGGATCGCAGTATTATGCGGTGGCCGATATGAACGGTATCTACCGTTTGCTCAACATCCGTCCTGGTGGCCCTTATAAAATGGAGTTCCGGATGGTCGGATTCCAGATGGTCACTATCAACGGTGTTACTACCACCTTGGGAGATACCAAAGTGATCAACACACAATTGAAAGAAGAAGCCATCGGGTTGAATGAAATCATCATTACTGCTGAAGCTGTCTCCAATGGCATCTTGGATACGGATCACGCAGGTGCGACCACTTCTATCAGCACCGAGCAAATCCAAAGCATGCCAACCTTAACCCGCAACCTGAACGACATCCTTGCCTTGACACCCCAGGCGGCCACTCATGGCAGCAACTTATCGATTGGTGGAGGCAACTATCGCCAATCCTATTTCACCGTTGACGGAGCTGCCTTCAACAACGCCTTCGGCATCGGCGGCAACCTCCCCAGCGACGGCAGCCCCATCTCACTCGACGCCTTGGAAACCATGACCGTCAGCATCACACCATACGATGTGCGTCAAAGTGGTTTTACCGGTGGTGCCATCAATGCGGTTACCAGAAGCGGTTCCAACGAATGGCACGCCTCACTGTACAACTACTTCCAACACAACGCACTGAAAGGCTACTGGGTGGGTGACCAAGAGCTGACCAACACTTATTCTCTGAACAACACCACCGGATTCACGGTCGGCGGTCCGATTGTCAAAGACAAGCTGTTTTTCTTTGTCAATGCGGAATATGCGGTTGATGACCTGCCTGGTTCCACCGACGTCGCTCGTACCAAAGATTCACAAGAGTTCGGGTCGGATGTGGTTTACAACCGACCTTTGGAATCAGAGATGAATAGCATCAAGGACTTCCTGGCCACCAAGGGATACGACCCTGGACGCTATCAAAAATATTCACTGTCAACCCCTGACTACAAGGTGCTTGCCCGTTTGGACTGGAACATCAATGATTACAACAACCTCATCGTTCGTTTCAGCCATTCCCACAACTCCGTCTCCAATGCCCCAGTGAGTTCCATGAATCCCTTGGGTGGGACCAACACAAGTTACACCTTTGGAGGTGTTCAATATCACTTCGATAGGTACAGAGCTGGACGCCAGTCTTCCTATGCCCTTCCTTTTGAAAGTGCCCGTTTCTTCCAAGAGCAAAACTTCATGTCAGCCGCCGCTGAGCTGAACACCCGATTCCGGGCCAACAGAGCCAACAACATGTTCCGTGTCACCTGGTCACATCAAGACGAGCCTCGTTCTTTCGTTGGAGACCTCTTCCCCACTGTTGACATCATGAGTGATGAGGGAGTCACTGGCAGTGACAACACGGCCATGTTCACTACCTTCGGTGTTGACCCGTTCACATACGGCAACATGCGTGATGTGCAGACCGTCATCGCCACCGATGAAATCTCATGGGTCGATGGCATGCACAACATGACAGGCGGTCTCCAATTCGAGTGGAATCGCACTAAGAATGGTTTTATGCAAGGGGGTGCCGGATGGTATCTCTACAACTCCTGGCAGGATTTCGTTGATGACGTGACAGATCCCACAACGGCAGCCGGCCCTGCACTATACATGATCACTCATCCTAACAACAACACACTCACCCAAGAATATCCCTCCTTCGACTACTCACAAGCCTCTGCCTATATCCAAGATGAGATGAGCCTTAGTGAGTACTTCACAGCCACAGCAGGTCTGCGTCTCGAGACGCCTTTCCTGACCAACCCCAACAACAATTTCAATATCGACTTCGACTCTGTTGCCCAGGCCAACCCCAACTCCTCTTTTGCTGGTCTCAGCACTGCCGACCTTCCGAAAAACCGGTTCAACGTCTCTCCGAGACTGGGCTTCAGCTGGGATGTCCTTCACGACCGCAGCATGATTCTCCGTGGTGGCACCGGCATCTTCACCGGTCGCATCCCCTTCGTGTGGATTGTATCTGCCATGGGTAATGCCAACGTGTTGCAATGCCAGTACATCGCCAACGACAACACGGGTAATGAAGTGATCCATTTCCATCAGTCGGTAGCTGAACAACTCAACGAGCTCTATCATGGCAAATTCGTGAGCAAAGACCTTGCTGCTCCCACTGCTGCCACCATCCTCGCAAAAGACCTTAAGATGCCCTCCGCCTGGAAGAGCTCTATAGGATTGGATGCCCAACTGCCATACGACTTCAAAGTCACCTTGGAAGGCGTGTTCAGCTATAACTTCAATGAGGTTTACGCCTCCGTGCTCGGCATGAAGCTTGCTGGACTCCAGCAGCTGCCTGGCGAAAATGGCCTGCGTGAGGTTTGGCAATCAGAAAACATCCTCAATGGTGATAGCGCCAGAATGAATGGGTATTACCTTCACAATGAGACCGATCTCCACGGCTACTACTATTCCCTCACCGCTCAACTGTCAAAAGAGTTCAAATGCGGTCTCTCCGCCATGGCAGCTTATACTTACAGCTATGGAAAAACCATCAGCGATGGTGAAGGCGACCAAATCTCAGGCTTTGGAAACACCTATAATAGGAATGGCTCAAACACCCCAGAATTGGGTATCTCAGGCTTCCTCCCGCCTCACCGTTTGATCGTGAACCTCAATTATCAGATTCCGGAAGGCAAACACACCTCCACCAACATTGGCCTCTTCTATGAAGGATTTAACATCGGCTTCGTTGGGAACAACCTCTATTCCAGAGTCTCATACGTCATGAACAACGTGAGCGGCACCAATGCGAACCAACTGCTTTACATTCCCACCGAACTCGAACTCATGAACATGCCGTTTGTGGATGATGCCAACAAAGCTGCGTATAACCAATTCATCAACAACGATCCTTACTTGAGCAGCCATCGCGGCCAGTATGAGGAACGCAACGCCATCTTGGCACCCTGGCTCAACAGAATCAACTTCCATGTCAGTCAGGAATTCTATGTCGATATCATGGGCAAGAAGAACACCTTCGAAATCGCCGCTGATGTCAAAAATATCGCCAACATGCTCAACCACGAATGGAGCACTTATCAAGAACTCAGTGGCAATGTAGTGTTGAGATACGCCAACGGGCAATACACCTTCACCCAACCCACCTGGGCTAACCACTCCAAGTTGGCTTCTACATGGTCCGCAGCACTGAGCTTCCGTTACAAATTCTAATTAAACGGACAATACTTACCATTAAAGGGGGTGACTTTTTAGTCATCCCCTTTTTTTATTGTCAGAACTTTTCCTATCTTTGCGCCCGATAAAAATTTTTACTATGAAACGACTTACAATCGCTATTTTATTGCTATTCAGTTCATTATTAACGAATGCACAAATCACTACTGCTAACCTTAGAGGTTATGTTTCCGATCAAAACCATGAATTCCTATTAGGAGCAACCGTCACAGCGACACACGACCCCTCAGGGATGCGACATGCCACTGTTACCGACAAAAACGGAGGTTACCACCTATTTAATTTAATACCCGGCGGACCCTATTCCGTGGAAATCCGCTCCATGGGCTTTCAAACCAAGACCATTCACGACATCTATTTGGCCCTTGGTGAAGACAAATTGCTTAATGTGACGCTTCTGACTGATTCGATCAGCCTCAGCGAGATCACCATCGCTGTACCCGCGGTGATACACGATGAGACCAGCAGTGTCATGACAACTATCAATGTCGAGGAAATCACCTCACTGCCCACTGTAGAACGAAGCCTTAACGACCTGATTGCCTTGACTCCACAAGCCTCCAGTACCACCAATGGTTTAGCCATAGGTGGCGGAAACTACCGTCAATCCTACGTCACCGTCGATGGTGCCTCTTTCCATAACTCATACGGTATCGGAAACAATCTCCCCGCCAATGGAACACCCATTGCACTCGATGCCATCGAAGCCATGTCCATCAGCATCGCTCCTTACGATGTGCGTCAGAACGGTTTCACTGGAGGCATGGTGAATGCCATCACCAAAAGAGGCTCTAACAATCTAAAGGTCAACGTTTACGATTTCTTTACCAACGACAAGCTACACGGAACCGAATATGGTGTGGAAAATGCCCAGGGACAATACCCTGAACGACTGAAACTCAACCAATCCGTGCAAAACATCACTGGTTTTTCAGTGGGTGGCCCCATCGTGAAAAATAAATTATTCTACTTCGTCAACTTTGAATACCAATATGATATCGAGCAAGGCCAAACTCGTTACGCCAGAGAAAACGAGCTGTTTCCTTGGAGTGGAAGCACTCAATACAACCGTCCCACTATTCAGAAAATGAATGAGATCCGCCAGTATTTGATTGACACATACGGCTATGACCCTGGTGCCTATCAGAACTACTCTTTCTACACTCCTGACTACCGGTTACTGGCACGTCTCGACTGGAACATCAACAAAGATCATCGTCTTCAACTTCGTTTTACGGACGCCCGATACCAAGCATTCTCCACTCCCTCTGCCTCCATCACTCCCCTCAGCAGCAGCCTTTATAACAAAAACTCATACGGTCGTCTATCCGATTATGCCATGTATTTTGAGAGTTCCAGCTATTATCAACAGCGCAACTTCAGGTCGGCTGCCGCTGAATTGAACAGCCGGTTTTTAAACGGACAACTGAACAACACGTTTCGTCTGGTCTATTCCTTGCAGCATGAGCCACGCAAGATGACGCGTCCGCTCTTCCCTACGGTTGACATTTTGGAACCTCTTGAAGACGGCACCAAAGCGGTGTACACCTCTTTTGGCCCTGATCCGTTCACATACGGCACAGGGAGCGAGGTGCATAACTTCATCGCCACTGATGAACTAGGTTACGCCTTTGGCATCCATCATGTCGTAGGAGGTTTGCAGTTTGAGTTCGACAAGACCACCAACCGATTCATGCAAGGAGGAGCTGGATACTATGTCTATAACTCCTGGAATGACTTTGTAAACCATGCCACACCCGCGGCCTTTACCATCGCATACGGCAACAATGAAAAGCATGAGCAGGAGGCCACTTCGTTTAACTTCTTCCAGAACTCGCTCTACGCACAAGACGAGATGACGTTTTCTGAGCATTTCAAAATGACCGCTGGTTTACGTCTTGAGCTGCCTTACTATCCGTCTATTGTCGATTACAACATTAATCAAGAATTCCAGCATGGTTGGGACAATTATGTTTATTCATACGACACCGCCGGGGTTGTGATTGACTCAACCTTCACGCATCACGCCATTGCCGACGGCAACAACAGCCTATCAGGTCTCTCTACCGCCGATATGCCCAAGACACGAGTGGATTTCTCACCCCGTTTAGGTTTCGAGTGGGATATCCTCGGTAACAATAAACTTAAGCTCTATGGCGGCACGGGCATCTACACTGGAAGACTTCCGCTGGTATGGATTGTCACCACGGTCTGCAACAGCAATGTGGCTCAAGGCACCTATCTCACCTATAATAAACCCATCGGCTTTTACAGTTCTGTAGATGAGATTATTGCCAACAACAGCAGTCTGCTGAAGATTGGCGACCTACCCGCCTCGCAAATCGCCACCATCCTCGACAAGTCTTTGAGAATGCCTCAGACTTGGAAATCCTCTTTGACCCTGGAGGCCACACTGCCTGGCGATATTCACGGTCGTCTGGAGGGTGTTTACAGCAAGGACCTCGCCTCAGTGGCAGTCACTCGTCTTGGCTTGATACAAGGTGATTCCATCCAGCTTCCAGGTGAGCCCGGGAAACGTGCCTCATGGATCAGCGAAGGCATCAAGAACTCCATTGGTGGCACAATCAACCCTTTCTTGATTACCAACAGCGAAAGAAATGGTTATTATTATTCGATTACCGGACAAGTAAGCAAAGCTTTTCCTTTTGGGCTGAGCTTGAAAGCTGCATACACCTACGCTGTCGGCAAAAATGTCACCGACGGCATCGGCGACCAAGTGATGACCGCATTCGCCACCAACACATTCGGTGTCCATGGCAGCAATAGTCATGAACTTGGCTACAGTTCTTACGTCGCGCCTCATCGAGTGCTGTTGAATGCAGCGTGGACCTGGAAGACCGGGAAACGCACCACTGAATCCATTGGTCTATACTACACTGGTTTCAACCATGCCTTTGTGGGCAGCTACAGTTATACACGGTACAGCTACACGATGTCGGGCAACGTAAACGGCGACGGCGGTTCGAACAGCCTGATTTACATCCCAACAGAAGAACAGCTGATACACAGTCTTGTGAATGAATATGTGAGCAAAGAAAACGCCGCGGCGTTCAACGAATTCATCAAAAACGACCGCTATCTGAACAAACATCGTGGTGAATATGCCACTCGTGGTGCTGCCATCGCTCCTTGGCGCAACCTTATCAACATCAAATACGAACGTTCGATTCAGTTCTGCAACGGACATACTTTAAGCGGAAGCATTGATTTGAACAATGTAGCGAACCTGCTTTACAGAGGTTGGGGCAATATCGAGCGTTTAAGCAGCAGCGACATCCTCACTTGGAAAGATGGCAAATACCATTTCAACCAACCTGAATGGAATCCATACGCTGGAACACTTTCCACCTGGTCGGCAATGCTTGGTTTAAGGTATAGTTTCTAAAGGAATCTCACAGTGGTGAGTGCCGCCATAGCCTCTACGATGACCGCTGCCCTTGGCAAGGCACACACGTCGTGACGGTCGTCTTTCCCCAAGGTGGGTATCGGCTTGAAAGCGACGTTAAAAAACACGGTTTCACCATTGGTGATACCGCCCTGAATCCCGCCAGAGTGGTTGGTCAGAAACCGCACCGTCCTGTCCTCATTGACAACCATGGAATCGTTGGCTTCAGAGCCTCTCATCGATGCCATGGAAAAACCGTCACCATATTCAAATCCCTTAACGGCTGGGATGGTGAACATCGCTTTGGCGAGGCAAGCTTGAAATTTGTCGTCCAGAGGTTCGCCTAAACCTGCACGAAGCCCGACAATGCTTCCATGCACAACGCCACCCACCGTATCGCCTTCTGCCCTACATTGAGCCAGCAAAGCTTCCATCTTCACGGGGTCAGTCATTCCTCCGATACTCAGTACTTCCGCGGTCACCTTGATGTTGAGGGTTTCGAGCCATTGTTTGGCAATGCTTCCGGCAACGACGTATGGCAACATCGTTCGTGCCGATGCCCTGCCTCCGCCACGCCAGTCGCGGATACCGTATTTTTGCTGATAGGTGTAATCGGCATGGGATGGCCTGAACACCTCTTTCATGGCCTCATAGTCCTCAGGATGTGCGTCGGTGTTGCGAACCATGAAAGCGATGGGGGTTCCAAGAGTCACTCCATCGAGAAGCCCCGATAAAAACTCCACCACGTCCGCCTCTTTTCTTTGAGAGGCAAACGTGGTGGAAGCTGTGGCACGACGTGCCAAATCATATTGAATGCGTTGCTGATCGATCTTCAAGCCGGAGGGACATCCCTCAATGACTCCACCTACAGCGACCCCATGGGATTCACCAAAAGTGGTCAAATGAAAAGCTTTAGTCATTCACAATTCTCAGCTTGGCCTCAAGGACTTTCAGGTCGTTCTTGGCTTTGTTGATTTTCTTTTCGTATTCAGCGCGCATCAGCTCGGAGTTCTTGCTGTTGGAGAAGAATCCGATATTGTTTTCGAGGACAGCAATCTCGTCGCGAAGTTTCTGGATCTTGTTGGAGAGGTTGGTCTTCTCACGTCTCATCTTGTCGTTGGATTCCGGATCATCTTTGAGGCTCTCCACCATCTCACGATACTCGTTAGTGCTGATCTCGTTTTGGTTGCTTCTCATCTTATCGAAGAGAGCGTCAACAGCTTTTCTGTATTCGGTGTTAATGCTGTCCTTGACTTTCATCGGGACATGGCCGATTTCAATCCAGCGTTTCTGAAGAGCTTTGATAGCCTCCATATTCTCAGCGCGGCTTGGCTTCAACTCAAAGCTCTTGATTTCTTCAATCAGTGCTTGTTTGGCGGTGAGGTTAGCGGCTTCTTCTTCTTTCAGTCCACCAAAGTGTTCTGCTTTACGTCCGAAGAAGGTGTCGCAGGCAGCTCTGAATCGTTTCCAGATTTTGTCGGCATGACGTTTCGGGACGGGGCCAATGGTCTTCCATTCTTCCTGCATACGTTTGAACTGCTCAGTGGCTTTCTTCCACTCGGTGGATTCTTGAATGCCTTCAGCTTCGATACAGAGGTTGATTTTGCGTTCGAGGTTTTCGGTTTGTCTGTCTTTCAGCGTGGAGAAGAACTCTTTTTTCCTTGCGAAGAAGGTGTCCATAGAGGTTTTGAAGCGAGTCCAGATTTCCTCGTTTTGTTTCTTGGCAGCGGGACCGACAGTCTTCCACACCTTGAATAACTCGGTGAGTTCAGTGGATTTATTCTGCCAGACACTGATGCTGTTATATTCCTCAGCGATCAGTTCCTCAGCTTTTTCGCAGAGGGCTGTCTTGGTTTCCAAGTTGGCGTTCTGCTCATCCTGAATCTTGGAGTAATGTTCGCGACGGATGGCGTTTATCTTGTCGGTAGCGGCTTTAAAGCGCTCCCAGATCTCGTCTTTCTTGTCTTGCGGGACAGGACCCACTTCTTTCCAATCCTCATGAAGCTTCTGCAGGGCTTTGAAAGCCTTTGACATAGACTTCTCGTCGAGCAGCTCTTCAGCCTTTTCGCAGAGTGCGATTTTGGCATCGAGGTTTTTCTTCATATCGAGATCACGGAGCTCACGGTTGATGTTCACCTTGTCGAAGAACTTCTCCACCAGGAAATGATAGGTGTTCCACAGGTTGGCGTTCTCGGTGGCAGGCACTTGTCCGATGCCTTTCCATTTCTCCTGAAGGGCGCGGAAGTCATCGTAAGTCTTCTTCAAAGTCTCTTCAGAAGCAATGAGCGTTTTGAGTTCTTCAAGGATGGCTTGTTTTTGAGCCAGGTTTTCTTCCTTCTGAGCATCGATGAGCTCGTTCTGTTTGGCGCGGTTGGCTTTAAAGATACCGAAAGCGGCATTGAAACGTTTCTCAGCGTCATCAGTGACATGCTGGAAACTATCCTTGTCACCACCGTCCTGGAGGAAATTCTCCCATTCCTTGTCCATGTCCTCTTTGTTGAGTTGCATGAAACGAACACGGATGGCTGTAACCTGATCCTTGATTTTCATCACATCTGGATCACGCACAACCTCTTCGAGCATGGCGGCCAACTCCTCCTTGGTCTTCCCTTCGATATCCAATTCAACAATTTCAGTGTCCTCATCTTCTTCGTCCATCTCCTCGTTGGTGACAATCTCGGGCAACACCTCGTCTTGAGGAATCACTTCCGTAACAGGAACTGCCTGTGAAACAGGCTGTTCAACAAGCGTGTTGACGCTAATCTTAACGCTGTCAGGAAGGGTGGTCGATTGATTCAATTGTTTGATTTTCTCTTTCTCGTTGGCATTCATAGCCATAAGCTCTTTAGTTTCCATATTATTAATTCATTTTAAGTATTATCAGAACCGAAGTCCCGATATGAAGTTCACAAATACGGGGCAAAAATAGTAATAAAAAGCAGAATACAATCAGTTTTTTTAAAATTTGTTTTTTGTATTTTTGCTCTTTCATTTCCAAAGAAACGCCATGGTTAATTTCGACATTCAAAACACCATCATAAACCTCGCTCAATCCATTGGAATGACCGTGTTAGACCTCAAACCCATCGCAGAATCGGGATCGTCACGGCATTATTATAGGATAAGCACCACTTCTCAAACCATCATCGGCACCTACAGCACCAATATTGAGGAAAACGAGTCTTTTCTTTATTTAACGGAACACTTTGGCAAAAAAGGATTGCAAGTTCCTAAAATATTGGCTGTCAATACAGAAAGAAATTGCTATTTACAATCAGATCACGGTGATTGTTCCCTTTTCCTGTCTCTGCAACAAGCAAAGCTCAATAATTACAACGACACCTCCACAGTCGCGTTACTCCAACAAGTGCTTGACCAGTTGGTTCGTTTTCAGGTAGAAGGTCATCAAGGACTTGATTATAATAAGGTGTATCCAGTACCCTGTTTCGACAAGGGATCCATTCTGGATGATCTTGATTATTTTAACTATTATTTTGTTAAACCTCATGCGGAAATCGTCTTTAACGAATACCGGCTTAAGTCCGAGTTCAACCGTTTTGCCGACTTTGTAGGTCAAGCCAAAAATGATTTTTTCATGTACCGTGACTTTCAGTCGCGCAACATCATTTTGGACCACGGAAAACCTTATTTTATTGATTATCAAGGAGGAAGAAAAGGACCCCTGCCATACGACGTTGTCTCACTCCTTTATCAAGTAAAAGCACAAATCCCACAGCCGATCCGCGATGCTTTGGTAACGCACTACAAACAGTCTTTGGCAAACTATCTGGATCCTTCAGCCATTGAATTTGACCGTTATTATCCTTATTTTGTTTATCTCCGACTGCTTCAAGTTCTTGGAGCCTACGGTTTTCGGGGACTCATTCAGAAAAAGGCCCATTTTTTGGAGAGTATTCCATACGCCTTGATAGAGCTGCAAAGATGGTCGGAGCGATATCCCCTCTCCGACTATCCTGAACTTCAGAACGTTATTCAGCAGTTACCCCAACTGCTCTCCCTATTCCCTCCCACTCCACACACCTCACCCAACGCACCCTTAACTGTTACCGTCAACAGCTTCTCATTCAAAAAGGGCTATCCCGACGACTTCAGTGGCAATGGAGGCGGCTTTGTCTTTGACTGTCGCGCACTACCCAATCCGGGACGGGAGCCGCGGTTTAAAGAAAAGACAGGCCGTGATTGGGAAGTGGAAGAATACCTCAATGCCAAGCCTCAGACACACGAGTTCCTTGAGAAGGTCAAAGGTCTTGTAGGACAAAGCATTGACAACTATTTAGAGCGACATTTCAGTCATTTGATGGTATCTTTTGGCTGCACTGGCGGTCAGCACCGTTCTGTGTTCTTCGCCCAAAGCATGGCCGACTGGATTAAAAAGACTTATCCTACCGTCATCGTCAAACTCAACCATATTGAACAGCATATCCATGAATAAAACCGCCATGATTCTTGCTGCTGGGTTAGGCACCCGGCTGGGGCCGATGACCCACGACAAACCCAAAGCCTTGGTCGAGGTCAACGGGAAAAACCTCCTACAACGGAATATCGAAAATCTCATCCTTCAAGGTTTCAACACCATCATTGTCAACATCCATCATTTTGGCGACCAAGTGATTCGTTTCGTGGACACCCACCCTTTTGACGCCAACATCTATCTCTCTGATGAGCGTGGATGGCTCATGGACACTGGTGGCGGCATCGTGCAAGCCCTGCCCTTCTTTCATGATACCCAGGCCGTGTTGATACACAACGTGGACATCCTGAGCGATGTTCCCCTCTCAGAACTGTATGACCGTTTTTCCCAAAGCGGTGACGATGCCTGGCTCTTGACGCAAGACCGGGAGACATCACGCAAACTCCTTTTTGACGAAAACAACTCGCTGATTGGATGGAGAAACAAAACCGACAACCAGTATAAATGGGTGAATGCACAGAAATCATTTTACAAAGAACTGGCTTTCAGTGGAATGCATCTTTTTAAACCCAGTCTTTTCTCTTCATTCGGGTATCAACGCTACAGTATCATCGACCTTTATCTCCAACAAGCACGCACCCATCACATCCGCTCCGTGGAAATCCATCCTACCTATTGGTTCGATATCGGCAAAATCACAGATTTCCCCCAAATAGAAAACTTTTTTAATTCTAAACTTTAAATTCTTAATTCGTTCCCGATGTCCAGTTTTATCAACCTAGTAGCCGATCACATCAAGCAGCACTATGATCTTCAGAAAGAAGAGCTTACCGTAGTGTTTCCGAATAAACGTGCCGCCTTTTATCTGAGATCCCGTTTCAAAGAGATTTACGAGGGTAATATCTGGATGCCCCAGATGCTTTCCATCGAAGAAGCGGTGACCCAGTGGAGCGGTTTGAATATCGTTGATACCCTCGACCTTTTGTTCGAGTTGATAGCCATCGAAACCGAGAAAGGTGGTTCGGGTGACATCACCGTATTTGGCAGCATGGCATCCCAAATGGCCAATGATTTCGACGAAATAGACCAATATGCTGTGGATGCGCAACATCTGTTCTCCTATATTTATGAGGAGAGGAAAATCGGTGTCTGGGACCTTGACGGAGGCATCACCCCTCGTGAGCAAGCCTATCTCGACTTCTACAAAAGATTAAAGGGGTATTACGACCAACTCAGGCAACGTCTTCTCGCTCAGGGCAAAGGCTATTACGGGATGATTATCAGAATCTTATCAGAGATGGATGGTCGGAAACTCCATGAGGCGACGAAAGGTCAACGTATTCTCTTTGCAGGTTTCAACGCGCTCACGCCTACCGAAGAGAAGATGATTGACACCCTATATAAAAACGGCCAGGCCGAAGTAGTATGGGATTTTGACCAGTATTATGTGGAGGATCCGCTCAACGAAGCTGGCCATTTCGCGCGTCATTACATAACAAAAGATGTCGCTTGGAAGCCAAAGGTTTTCTCCAACCATTTCCTGACAGAGCCCAAGGAAATCTACCTTATCGGCTCGATGGGCAAAACCATTCAAGCCAAAGCTTTGCAAAGCCTGTTAGAGGTGGAGAAGAGCCATAATCCCGCGGTTATTTTGGCCAATGAAAACCTGATGATACCCGTGCTGAACTCCATTCCCAATCAAGAGCGTTATTCTGCAATCAAAGTGTCAATGGGTTATCCCATGCGACAAACAGCGTTGAATGATCTCATCAGCGAGTTTTTCACCCTTCACCGCAAAGGTCGTAAGGTAGGCAACCGTGGCTGGTATCTTTGGCCTGTAATCCGTATTTTAAGTCTTGAAATCGTAAGAACCCTCTTTACTAAGGAGGAACAACAAGGCATCAACGCCTTCCTCAATCAAGTCAAAGAGAAAACGCTTTTCATCTATCAAGAACAAGTGTTCTCACAGTATTGCACTTCCCCCGCTGCACAGCAATTCATGCATCTTCTTTTAGGAAAAGACATCAAGGAAGGAGAGCTCACGCCATCAAGGTTGCTTGACATCCTGATTGACCTGCTGAAGTTCATTGGCGCCAAGCTTCAAAACAATGGACAGGCTAACACCTTCCTTCTCAACCAAGTCAGCGAAGCAGGGAAAGTGGCCAATCGTTTAAAAAACATCCTGGGACGGCATCAACAGGCCATCCGAACGCTCGATGAGTTCGAGATACTTTACAAGCTGGTAAACAACAACATCGCCATCAAACTCAACAGCAGTTCCACAGATGGCTTACAACTCATGGGCATCCTTGAAGCGCGAAACCTCGACTTCGACACCTTTTACATGTTAGGAGTCAACGAGGGCATACTCCCCGCTGACAAGTCCAACGGAAGCTTCATCCCCTATAATATCCGCAAGGAATGCGGACTTCCAGACTACCAAGAAAAACAAGCCGTCTATGCTTATCACTTCTATCGACAACTCCAAGGAGCGCGGAAGGCTTATTTCATATACAACACCAACAACAACGACAGCCACGGCGAACCCAGCCGGTTCCTCATGCAACTCAAATATGAGTTGGCACAACGCAACCCTAACATCGTCTTGGTAGAAAAAACGTTTTTAAACAAAACCGAGCCTAGCCTACCCACCTATCCATTGTTTGCGTCGAAAACGCCCGAGGTCATGGAGCCGCTGATGCGGAAGATACGAACCGAAAGGCTACACGATGCCCTTGCGCCCACTTCCATCTCAACCTACATCACCTGTCCACTGAAGTTCTTCCTAAAATACATCATCAAAATAAAAGACGAGACCGCAGTGGAGGAAACTCAGGACAACGACATCGGGACGGTGCTTCACGACACGTTGGAAATGCTTTACCGAGACCACCTCAACACCTTGATAAGCCCAGAACTGTTTTGCCTCAGCATCAGACCATCCGCCCCTCAAAAGCTCTCCCAAGCGGTGAACAAAAAATTCGCCCAAGGATTGCCCGACATAGGCTATAACTATCTTAACAAACTCAACATCGACAAACAGTTGAAATTATACCTTGATTTTGAGGAGGAAGCCATCAAAAAGGAGGAACTGTATGTGACCAATGTGGAGTACACTTTACATACCATCTTGACGGTCAATGGCATACCATGTGTTATTGCGGGCAAGGCTGACCGTATTGAACGACGCGGACACGTCACTCGTATCATCGACTATAAAACAGGAAAGGTGAAAAACGCTGATGTCAAAGTTCCAAAAAACATTAACGACATCGCCGAGATTCCCGAAAAAGCCTTGCAGCTTCTGATATACAAATACTTGTATTTGAAAGAACACCCAGAGGAGAGTCCCGACAATGTCACGGCGTCGATTTATGGGTTGAGAATGCCACAAATCACTTTCGATCTTCAAGTGGAAGATTCGAACCTGAATGAGCATTTTATCGAAACCATGGATGCTTATCTCAGTGACCTACTGACCCGAATGATGGATACTACTGTTCCGTTTACACAAACCCTGGATGCGAAACACAAACCATGCGACCATTGCGACTATCGTGATCTCTGTGTCAATAACGCAGCAACAGCATCACCGGAAGATGATCACTGAACCCTCCGTGATAGCGGGGACCCAGATAGGTGCGATTCAGTTTTTGTCCATGATAAGTCCGGTCTTCTTCTAAAAGAAAACCATCATGTATAATTCGAGCATCACTTGAAGTACAGTGTAATAAATAATTATTTAACAATGATTTAGAAATAATTATTTGATCAAAAATCATCCAAGTATCCTGATACTTAAGTGTCCCTTTGAAACCTAGATTGGAAGGTGATGCAAAGAGATTGACAAGGTGATTATCACTACTACATTCTGCCAGCGGTAATGCCTGAAGTGCATCTCTAATACAAGGTGCCTCAGGGGTGTCGTTGAAATCGCCCATGATGATAATCTTGGGAGGACAAGAAGCCGCAGTCATGATAGAGTCAACTTTCTGCCTCAGCAAGGTGGCTGCCGCGTTTCTCGCTTGCACGGTTTCCAGCTCCCCTCGGTATTTGGAAGGCCAATGATTCACAAAACAATGAAGTGTGTCCTGTTTATAATCGTAGAACTTGGCATAGAGGATATCACGGGAGATGAATGTCGTGTCATCGGGATGATGATAAGGAATAGCCTCGCTACTGATGAGCTGGAAAAGGTCTTTAGAATACACGATGGCGGGGTCGATGCCTCTTCGGTCAGGACCCTCATAATGCACCCACCGGTAATTGAACTTTTTCAACGGCGTCATGCCGAAGAGCGCATTCAGCACATATTCGTTCTCCACTTCACAAAGCCCCATGATTCCCAGGGGTTTTCCTTGAGAGAAACTTAAGATAGCCTTGTACAGGTTATTTCGTTTGTGATAGAACCTTTTTTGGGTCCAGTGTTGTCCACCTTGTTCGGTATATTCATTATAGGCAAGGGTAGAATCCACGAAAGGATCGAAAAAATTCTCCACATTCCAAAAAGCAACCATCACAGAATCCGAGGGGGAAATCAGGTTCTGAGCTTCTAATGAACTGATTGCCAAAGCAAATACGATGATTAAAAATATCAGATGTTTCATTATGATAAAATTTGATACAAATATAGTAATAAAATTAAATATCAAAATATATATTGTCATGATTTTCTTTTTTTATAATTTTGCGACTGAAATACGATGAACCGAATCTTTCAGTTAAACGACGACGATTACAGTTTCCCGCCTGCGAGTCTGGCAAACAAGGAGGGGCTGTTGGCCTTTGGAGGAGACCTTTCTCCAGAGCGGATTATCATGGCCTACGCCAACGGCATTTTCCCATGGTATAATGAGAACGAGCCCTTGTTATGGTGGTCGTTGGACCCCCGTTTAGTAATCCGTCCAGGGGAGATGCGGGTCTCCAAGTCATTAAGGCACACCATACGTTCAGGCCGTTTTGAGGTTAGGATAGACACAGCATTCGAGAAGGTCATGAGGGCGTGTGCACAGACTCCACGTGAAGGGCAAGACGGAACGTGGATCACCGATGAGATGGTTGAGGCATACATGGAGCTACACCGCATGGGATTTGCACATTCGTTCGAGACCTATCATGAAGGCGAGCTGGTGGGTGGGCTCTACGGGGTGGCGTTGGGAAAACTGTTTTGTGGCGAGTCAATGTTCCACAGCATGACGGATGCCTCCAAAGTGGCATTCTACCATCTGCATGAGTTCTTGGTTGAACATGACTTTAAACTCATTGACTGTCAACAAGAAACAAAACATCTAATCAGCCTGGGAGCATATACCATTTCACGGGATGAATATCTCAGTGAGATTCAACAGTTGGTCAACGAGCCAACTTTGAAAGGCCACTGGGGTGATGGCACAGCGAAAAAAATTCAAATATCAATAAATCAAGCCGAGAGGGCACGTTTCCGGGCATATAACCTGGATGCTGACTTGGCTTTAAACTCAGAAGACTAATGGAACTTCAGGAAAAAATCAAGGAAGCGGCTCGCATCCTTTCAGAAGCCAAGAAAATTGTAGCATTCACAGGAGCAGGCACTTCAGCTGAGAGCGGCATCCCTCCCTTCCGCGGGGAAGGTGGGATTTGGAACAAATACGACCCCAACGCTCTCGACATCGAGTATTACTACAAACACACCCAAGAGTCATGGAACATCATTCGCGAGGTGTTTTACAACTATTTCAACAACGAGAAGGTAAAGCCCAACCCCGGTCATGAAATCCTGGCTAAATGGGAACGGGAAAGACGACTGAGTTGCGTCATCACCCAGAACATCGATGACCTGCACACCATCGCTGGAAACTCAACCGTATATGAGTTTCATGGCAACATGTCGCGTTTTATCTGCACCAAATGCGGATGCAAGTTACTCGCGAAGGAAATCCAGATGACAGAGAAGCCACCACGTTGCAAGGAATGTGGAGGCCTGATGAAACCCGACTTCATCTTCTTCGGCGAAGGCATTCCCGAGGATGCCTATTATGGCTCGGTTAAGGCAGCGGAGAACTGCGACGCCTTTGTCATCATTGGCACCTCAGGACAGGTCAGTCCAGCCAACATGATTCCTGGCATCGCCAAACGAAATGGAGCCAAAATCATCGAGATTAACATGGAGCCGTCCACCTATACCAGCTATATCACCGATGTTTATCTCCAAGGCAAGTCAGGCGAGATTCTTCCCGCCATCGACGCCCTCATGGAGCACTAATCAACGCACATCAAATGCAGCCACTTTTTGAATCGATATAGGGCTATCATCCACATGAAAGCGTACCTTTAGGTAATTTGCCTTAATCGGCTGAAAACGAACAATTCGCTTATAACCAATAGTTGTCATTGGCTCACCTGTCTCAACAGGGAGCCAATGTTCATTTTGAGTCGCATAGAAAAGGCTGAATCCTTTGACACGCTGACCTAAAGGAAGGTATTCTTGAAGCATCAGCGTGTTCAGTTGGGTGGGTTCCGGAAAATGGAAAACCAGCTCCGCACGAGTGACACCGTCTTCTGTGGACCAATAACGGCAGGCATCTTCATTCAGCACATTTTCCGCCTTATAGCGACTGCCTCTGGCATTGCTGGCCATCACCTTGCATTGTTGCAGCACATCCTTTTGGAAACTATCCTCAATCTTGGCTCTCCAAGCCACCAAGGTCGCGGAATCGATAGACGATATCCTCCCTTTTGAATTGACAGGTACATTCAGAAGCAAATTCGCATTGCGACCAACGCTGGAATAATACAACTCCATCAGTTGATCAACCGTCTTCACCTGAGCATCTTCACGCTCATGATAAAACCAACCCGGACGGATGGACACATCCACCTCAGCGGGCAGCCACACCTCACCTGTAGGGATGCCCGTAGCAAGCAGTTTTGTATCATTAAGTTTCTCGAAGTCAAGAGAGTAACGGCACCATTGTGTAGCTGCGGCTCTTCCCTCTTCGTTGCCAATCCAACGGATGGTGGGGACGGTGCCTCCAAAAATCATGGCGTCAGGACTTTTAGCCAAGATACGGCTCTTAGCCGTCTGATAATCATAATATTCCTCAGCCTTGATGGCACGTTTCTCTTTAGCGCCACCGTACCAGCCGTCGCCTCCGTTGGCCCCGTCGAACCAAAACTCGAAGAAAGGACCGTAATGATCCACCAGTTCTTGTATTTGTTGATGGTAAGTCTTCACATATTCTTCGCGCCCATAATCCGCATGATGACGATCCCAAGGCGACAGGTACAAACCGAACTTCAGGCCATGTTTGCGGCAAGCCTCGCACAACTCCCCTACCACATCGCCTTTGCCGTTTTGATAAGGAGAGTTCATGATGGCGTAATCGGTTGACTTCGTGGGCCACAGGCAGAATCCGTCATGGTGTTTGGCGGTGAAGATCACCCCTTTCATTCCCGCGGCTTTCAAGGTCAGCACCCACTGTTCGCAATCCAAGTCGGTAGGGTTAAAGGTAGATGCTGGCGTGTCACCGTAACCCCATTCCATGTCGTTGAAGGTGTTCAGTCCGAAATGGATGAAAGCGTAGGTTTCAAGCTGTTGCCATTCCAACTGCTGCATAGTAGGAATCGGATCCACGGCCTCAGGTGTGTTGGCACAGGAGGCGAGAAACAGCATCAGCATGGCTGGAAACAAAGGATGCCTTTTCATAATTGGGGACAACTTACACTCATGGTATTATTTTTCTTCCTTCACGAAATCACGGATTCGATCGGAATAATTCTGAGCGGTTTTGTTTTCTGACAAGGCCTCGTTGACAGCTTTAATCCGAGCTTGTGTGGCAGTGCTATCGTCCAAAAAGAAATAAGATTGCACGTCAAAGGTCTCTGCCCCGCTTTCATCTTTGCCATTGGAGTGGTAAACAGAATATGAAGGAGTGAGCGCCTTGTTAATTTCCTCTTCCATCTTCGACTGGTAGATGGCGAAGAAAGACTTGAATGCGGCTCCATCCTCTTCGTTGAGTTCGCCAATATTGTTCATGACAAAGTCCACCATCTGAGTCATGACTCTTTGGGCGTAGTCGCTACTCGCATTGTTCTTGGCTTGAAGAATTCCCGTTCTGATAGAGATGACCTTGGTTGCGGTTCCAGAAGTCTCGTGGCAGTTTCCCTCTTCAAGTTTCGTGAAATGGTTCAATAAGGTCAATTCCAAAACTTGGGAGTTATCATACTGCAACCATTGACCTTCTTTATAGGATAGCATTCTATTCTTGCATTCACTGCTCAACGCTTTTCCCAACTTTTTGACTTGGCCGTTCATCACTGGATTGGTTTGGGCACTTGCGTTCATCGCCGCAAATAACAGTGCTGGGATAATCCAAAAAAACTTATTAATTCTTTTCATGGTGCTTTAATGAAAGGTTTTTAAGATTAGATTTTATGCATGAAATACATTCATTGTTTTCAGGCTTCAAAGATACGTTATTTTATGTTATCATTTCGCTGGCAAAAATAAAAAAAGACAATCCTATCACACAATCCATTTTTTTCTTAACTTGCGCCCTTAAATTTTGCACTATGGATATCAACCAACTCAAAAGCATTTTCTCCGAACGATTCGGACAGGAATGCAGTGTTTACACCTCGCCGGGACGTGTCAACCTCATCGGCGAACATACGGACTACAACGGGGGCTTCGTGTTCCCAGGTGCCATCGACAAAGGCATCTATGCAGCCATCCGGCTCAACGGCACCAACAAGGTGCGCGCCTATTCCATCGACAAAGAGGACTACTGCGAGTTCGGCATGAATGAGGAAGACTTCCCCAACATGCAGTGGGCAAACTATATCTTTGGCGTGTGCCGCGAAATCATCAAGCGAGGCTATCGTCTTGAAGGGTTCGACACCGTTTTTTATGGTAACGTGCCTATCGGTGCAGGCATGTCGTCATCAGCAGCACTCGAAAGCACATACGCCTTCGCCCTCAACGACATGTTGCATCTCAACATCGATAAATTCGAGCTGGCGCGCATCGGCCAAGCCACTGAGCATAACTACGTAGGAGTGAAATGCGGCATAATGGACCAGTTCGCCTCTCTCTTCGGCAAACAAGGCCACCTGATGCGCCTCAACTGCGCCACCATGGAATTCGAGTATTTCCCCTTCGACCCCAAAGGATATAAGGTGGTTCTTCTCGACACCGTCGTGAAACACGAACTCGCCTCCTCGGCATACAACAAGCGCCGTGCCTCCTGCGAAAACGCCTGCGCCCACATCGCCAAAAAACACCCTGAGGTGAAATACCTCAGCGACGCCACCCAGGATATGCTCGACGAAGTGCGTCCCGACATCTCTGGGGAAGACTACCTGAGAGCATCCTACGTCATCGGTGAAAAACAGCGTGTGCTTGATGTCTGTGAAGCCTTGGAAAGAGGTGACTATGAGACCGTTGGCGAACGCATGTATGGCACCCACTTTGGGATGAGCAAACTATACGAGGTGAGCTGCGAGGAACTCGACTTCCTCAATGACGTGGCCAAACAGTGCGGCGTCACGGGTTCCCGTGTCATGGGTGGCGGCTTCGGCGGCTGCACCATCAACCTTGTCAAAGAAGACCTGTATGAGCCTTTCATCGCCACGGCAAAACAGAAATTCACTGAAAAATTCGGTCACGAGCCCAAAATCTACGATGTCGTCATCAGCGACGGCTCCAGAAAACTCTAATTCTTAAATTTTAAATTCCATAAAATAATGTCCCCTACCTTATTAGTTTTAGCCGCTGGAATGGGTTCCAGATATGGCGCATTAAAACAGATGGATGGCGTAGGTCCTAACAATGAGGCCATCCTCGACTATTCCATCTTCGACGCGAAACGCGCCGGCTTTGGCAAAGTGGTCTTCGTCATCCGCGAGGACTTCGCCGAGGCTTTCAAGAAAGTCAACAACACAGAAAAATACGGCATCCCTGTGGAGTACGTGTACCAGTCGCTCGACAAATTACCAGCGGGTTTCACCGTCCCTGAAGGCCGTGTCAAGCCATGGGGCACCTGCCACGCCGTGCTGATGGCCAAAGACGTCATCCACGAGCCTTTCGCCGCCATCAATGCCGATGACTTCTACGGCAAAGAAGCCTACGAGGTGCTGGCTCAGTATCTGAAGGAATGCGAAGGCAAGAAAGGAGCCTACAGCATGGTGGCCTACAAACTTCGCAACACCATGTCAGACTTTGGCACGGTAAGTCGCGGCATCTGCACTGCTGACAACGAAGGTCATCTCTTGACCATCGTGGAACGTCTCGGCATCGGCCATACCGAAGACGGTGGCGCTGCCTATTCCGACGAGACGGGAAGCCATCCTCTCGACATGGAATCCTTAGTGTCCATGAACTTCTTCGGCTTCACCCCCGACTTCTTCGATTACTCCGAAAAGGGCTTCGTCGAGTTCCTCAAAGGCCCCGCCCAGACCAATATCAAAGCGGAGTTCTACATTCCCTTGATGGTTAACAACGCCATCAACGACGGCAGCGCCAAGATGAAAGTGCTTTCGAGCAACGCCTCTTGGTTCGGAGTCACCTACAAAGAGGACAAGCCCGAGGTGATGCGCAAAATCCGTGAACTCATCGACAAAGGAGTTTATCCAAACAAATTATGGTAATGGGGCTATTAGCTTTTAGCTTTTAGCTGTTAGCTTCTTTTTCTCGGATAGCTAATAGCTAAAGACTAAAAGCTAACAGCCAAAAGCTACAACCAATGAACATCGAAGTAAAGAAATGGGGTAAAACACCCGACGGGAAAGACATCAAGCTATACACGATGACCAACAGCCATGGCATCCAGGTGCAGCTTTGCGACATCGGAGCTGGCATTGTCTCCATCCTCACGCCTGACCGCAATGGTCAGTTTGATGACATCGTATTGGGTTATCCCGACCCGTTGTCATACTATGGTGATGGCCCGTGTGCAGGAAAAGTGCCGGGGCGTTTTGCCAACCGCATCGCCCACGGACGGTTCAAAATCGATGATGTGGAATACCAGCTCGAGCTAAATACGGGCGATGGCAAGCATCATCTGCATGGTGGAAACATCGGGTTCTCGAACCAGAAATGGGCCAGCCGTATCGAAGGTGAGAGTGTGGTGTTCACCTATCTCAGCGCTGATGGTGAGGCAGGTTATCCTGGAGAGTTAGTCGCCAAAGCACGTTACACCCTCAACGACGAGAACGAGCTCAACCTCCGCCTCGGTGCCTGGACCACTGCTACCACCATCGTCAACCTCACCAACCACACCTATTTTAATTTAAAAGGAGAAGGCAACGGAAACATCCTTGACCACCTGCTAAAACTGAATGCTTCACGTTGGCTTCCGGCTACCGATGAGCTTATCACCACGGGCGAGATCGCTTCCGTGGCCGACACCCCCATGGACTTTACTGAAACGAAGTACATCGGACGCGACATCGGGGAACCATTTCCCGCCCTCATTAACGGCAAAGGATATGACAGCTGTTGGGTACTTGACAACCTTGGGAAAGGGAAACTCAACCTCGCCGCCGAATTGTCGCATGAAGGCACAGGACGCAGGGTGCAGCTCTACACCACCCAACCCGGCGTGCAGGTATATACCGGCAACTGGCTCAGCGGTTGTCCTGAAGGGAAAAACGGACACCAGTACCACGATTACGAAGGTGTGGCACTCGAATGCCAAGCCCTTCCCGACTCCCCTAACAAACCCAACTTCCCGAACACCTTCCTCCGTCCTGGTGACGAATACAAAGAAATCATCATCTTTAAATTCTCCACGCTAAATTCTAAATAACAAACTATAAATTATAATACTTATGAGTACTAAAACCAAACAATGGGGGGCTATCATCGTCATGATTGCTCTTTTCGCCATGATCGCCTTCGTGACAAACCTTTGCTCACCCATGGCTGTAATCGTGAAGAACCAATTTGGCGCCAGCAACTTCCTGTCGCAGATTGGCAACTATGGTAACTTTATCGCCTATCTGGTGATGGGGATACCTTCTGGAATGCTTATCAAACGTTTCGGTTACAAGAAGACCTCGTTGATTGCCCTTGCCGTGGGCATCATCGGCATCTTGGTGCAGTGGGCCAGCGGAAAGTACGGCTTCGGTGTCTATCTCATCGGCGCCTTCATCGCTGGTTTCTGCATGTGCATGCTGAACACTGTCGTCAACCCTATGCTTAACCTTCTCGGTGGTGGAGGCAACAAAGGCAACCAACTCATTCAGATTGGAGGAGTGTTCAACTCAGCTGCTGCTGTGGCGGTTTACATCCTTATGGGAGCCCTCATCGGCGAGGCCACCAAGGCCAAGATTTCCGATGCAACCCCTGCCCTGCTGATCGCCTTGGCTATCTTCGTGATTGGATTCATCGTCATCCTCTTCACCAAGATTGAGGAGCCACAACAACCTGTTGAAGAGAAAACTCAGGTCAAAGATAAATACAGTGCTTTCTCCTTCCGTCATTTCAAATTGGGCATTTTGGCCATCTTCTTGTACGGTGGCATCGAGGTGGGAACGCCTACTTACATCCTTCAGTATTTGACTTCAGAACCGACAGCAGCCACTCCTGGCATCGGCATGAGTGGAACGATTGCGGGTCTTATTGTAGCCGTTTACTGGCTGATGATGCTCATCGGACGTTTCATCGGCGGAGCCATTGGTGGCAAGGTGTCATCCAAAGCCATGGTTACCACGGTGTCGGTCGCTGCTATAGCCCTGGTTCTTTTCGGCATGTTTGCACCAACGGACTGGATGGTCAAGGTTCCTGGCATTGACTGGGCTAACTTGCAACTTATATGGGCTGAAGTGCCTGTTGGCATCTTCGCCTTTATCCTTGTGGGTCTGTGCACCTCTGTGATGTGGGGTGCCATCTTCAACCTCGCCACTGAAGGACTTGGCAAATACACAGCCATTGCCTCTGGTGCTTTCATGACGATGGTTTTCGGATTTGCCATCATGGTCGGACTCCAAGGCCTTGTCGCTGACTGGACCGGAAGCTACATGACCAGCTATATCGTGGTGTTGTTCTGTGCCGCCTACATCCTTTTCTACGCCCTGTGGGGTTCCAAAAACGTGAACAAGGATATCCCGGTGGATTAACACCTATTTATATATAACACATAAAAAAAGCAGAGACGCCGTATTTGACGTCTCTGCTTTTTTATGGATTATTGTTTCCTGACGGGGTCACAGGTCAACCCCACACCCAGTTTACTGAAAATCTTTCGATCCACTTCACTGAGCATCACCGTGGAATGCACTTGGCAACCTTTCAGCTGGGGTAACATTTCAAGCGCTTTGCGGCATTTCTCGTCATCAGGGCTGAGCACTGAAAGGGCAATCAACACTTCGTCAGTATGCAATCGAGGGTTGTTGCCACTGAGATATTCCACCTTGGTCTTTTGGATTGGCTCAATCATATATTGAGGTATGAGTTTGATATCATGTTCTATGCCAGCCAGATACTTGGTGGCATTCAGGAGCAGTGCCGCGCTGGGTCCCAGGAGGGCGCTAGTCTCCGCAGTGATGATCTTCCCATCCTCAAGCTCAATGGCGGTGCAGTCCACTCCTGCCCTTTCTTTTCGTTCTCTTGCGGCAATCACTGAGGGACGGTCTTCCACCGTGATCTTGGCTTGGTTCAAAAGCATCTTGATCTTTGTGACTTCATTCTCATTGTCGCCACCTTCCGCCATGTTATTCAAAGCGGTGAAATAACGTCGAATAATCTCGTCCTTGGCCGCCTTACAACACACCTCGTCATCGCTGATGCAGAATCCCACCATATTCACCCCCATGTCGGTGGGTGATTTATAGGGACAGGTACCATAGATGCCCTCAAACAAGGATTTCAACACAGGAAAAATCTCAATATCGCGATTATAGTTAATAGCGATTTGCCCGTAAGTCTCCAGATGGAAGGGGTCGATCATATTCACATCGTTGAGGTCGGCAGTGGCAGCCTCGTAGGCCATGTTGACCGGATGCTTCAGGGGCAAGCTCCATACTGGGAAAGTCTCGAACTTGGCATAACCCGCATTGACGCCCCGTTTCTGCTCGTTGTAAAGCTGGCTAAGGCATACCGCCATTTTGCCGCTACCCGGACCAGGCGCGGTGACAATGACCAAAGGACGTGTGGTCTTCACATAGTCGTTCTTCCCGAAACCTTCATCAGAGTCGATCAAAGCCACATTGTGAGGATACCCATCGATGAGATAGTGATAGTACGCAGGGATTCCAAGATGTTCAAGCCGGCTATGGAAAGCCGATGCGCTGCGCTGACCATTATAATGAGTGATCACCACACCGCTTACCAGAAATCCACGTTTCTGAAACTCATTGCGAAGGCGAAGCACATCCACATCGTAGGTAATGCCAAGGTCGCTTCTGATCTTGTTTTTCTCGATGTCAGTGGCACTGATGACAATGATGATTTCCGCACTGTCGCTCAGGTTCTGTAACATGCGCAACTTACTGTCGGGCTGAAATCCCGGCAACACACGACTTGCGTGATGGTCGTCGAAAAGCTTGCCTCCAAGCTCCAAATAAAGCTTATTGCCGAACTGCCCTATCCGCTCGCGGATGTGTTCGGACTGAATATTGAGATATTTCTCGTTGTCAAAACCGTATTTCATAACGGGTTACAAAAATAAAGATTTTAGTTTGTCAAATCATTAGATTGAAAAAATTTTTTTAAATCCTCCTCTTTCATGTTACGAAAGCCACAAACTTGCACTGGAACTCCGTTATTCATCATGACCAACAAAGGAAACGATCCGTTATTAATCATAAACAAACGCTTTAGATTATCATATATAACATACTGATAATATATCGATTCAGATTCCTCATAAAACCTTTTCACATCATCTTCAGTTCCCATAAAAACAAAAACGACATCCTCTTCGGGGAACCCATAATACGATTGCATCAAGCTCAATTTCTTTGCGGTCATCTTGCACATATCGCATCCCGCGGAGAAGATTCCGACCACCTTTTTACCTTGTGTCAGCCCCAAAGAATCCAAGGGAGGTTCGACCAAAGCCTCTTGAAACAAAGCTGATTGGAAATCGCTGGTTTCATCGTAGGAAGGGGTGTAATTATCAGGAGGATTGACTGCAAAAACGCCCAAACTGCAAAGCAACACGACGGACACTAATGCCACCCATCTTCCTTTGAACTGCCAATCCTTGACATGATAAATCAAAACAAACAAAACAATCAGCAAGCCATTTTTCACAAGAGACTGCGTAGGGTTGAAACGAAGCACCTCACCAAAGCAATGGCAGTTGTCCGTTCGTCCCAAGATCAAAGCATAAATAAGCAGGCCTGTATAACCTACCAGCATCGCAACACTCCCCCACCACATCAGTTTATGAAACACGTTACACACTAGACCGATTCCAAGCACCAGTTCCAGGATAATAGCGGCACGTGCCACCAGAAAAGAGAAGTTGAGGCTGAAGAAATGATAGCTGTAGATATAAAGCTCGAACTGGTCCATGTCGAATAGCTTCAATACGGCTGAAACGACAAAGACCAGTCCGAGGGCAATTTTAAGAATCAAGGCGGGTGACACCGCCTTTTCGCTCATTTTGTTCACTTACTTTCTTGAACAGTGGATGGAACCTTCAGTGATACCAGGCACATTCCAAGAAGCACTGTTTTTCTCCAGATCAGAACAGCTGCCCGACTCAATCGTTTTCTCGACAGTATAGGAAGTTTCAGTGCCTAACACATTAACGGAATAGGTGCACTGACAAACTTTGGTCTTACTGCACGAGCTGCCAAGAACGGCGATAGCTACCAGTGCAAAAGCGAAAAATAACTTTTTCATGATGATAGAATTATAATTAAATGATTATTTTGGATAATTGTTGTTATTGTTATTATTATTGTTGTTGTTATTGTTATGGTTGTTGTTGAAGAGATTCAGGAACCAATTGCCTCCTTCTTCTTCCACTTCCACTTCACGGCAAGTCACATTACCCCATCCAACGATTTCTTTTGCTTTGTCGTTGCATGTGCCGTGTTCGAGCATATAATAATCTTCTCCCAGCGGGATGTCCTCATTGTCGATGAAAGCATAACATTGGCAGTACTTAGTTTTGTGACAAGAGGAAAAAGTCGTCATCAGCAGTGACAACATCAATAAAACGACTATTTTTTTCATTTTCAGCATTTGCCTGCAAAGATAATAAAAAACTGCAGCATAAGTCGTATTTTTTGACCAAAACCGAAAGAATCCCCCTAGGTTTAATAATTCCGATTGAATCGAATTGTCTTTCAGCTATGCTGCAGTATGATTATTCAAGGTTGTTCACGTTTTGAATACACTTCGCTAAACTCCTTCCATGTGGAGTTCAAGAACGCATCTTCGCCAAAATAGTGAAGAATGGGGAGGAATGCCTCGGTTTTCTGATATCCAGGGATGACCTGAAGCAGCTGAAGGTCCTCGTTAAACAGCACGTATGAAGGATATGACAATTTGTTCTGGAGCATGGCAGCTGCCAGTTGATGGATGCCCTTCTTTCCGTCAGGCCCAACAACAAACACATAATCATATCCATTAAAGGTCACGGTGTCAGTACGTTCAGCGTTGAACTTGACTGCATAATAGTTTTCGTTCATATACTTGGCCACGGCAGGATCGGCAAACGTCGTTTGGTCCATCCTTTTGCACCAGCCACACCAGTCAGTATATACATCCACAAAGATCTTTTTGGGGGTTTTGGCACAGGCGGATACGGCCTCTTCAAAATCCATCCATTGAATCTTTTCTTGAGCTACGAGTGTTGTTGTGGCGAAAAACAGCGCCAACATCAAAAACAGTTTCTTCATATTAATAGTCTTTCAATTGCTTTTCAATATCCCGTTTGGAGTCTTTTGTTTTCAGTGTCTCACGTTTATCATAATAGTGTTTACCCCGTGCCAGTGCGATGTCGAGCTTGGCCAACCCTTTTTCGTTGATATACAAGAGGACAGGAATGATGGTCAATCCTTTTTCCTGGACCTTGTTTTTCATTTTGCGCAACTCTCTGGCGGTGAGAAGCAGTTTCCTGTCACGCTTGGGATCGTGGTTGTTGTAGGTACCTTTGTCATACTCCGCGATGTGCATGCCCACAACAAACATCTCTTGGTCTTTGAACATGCAATAGGCGTCGGCGAGGCTGGCTTTACCGTTCCGGATCGACTTGATCTCGGTACCTGTCAGCACCAACCCCGCTGTGAGTGTGTCCATCAGGTAATACTCATACTCAGCACGTTTGTTCTTTATATTAATGACATTGTTGTTTTTCTCCATAAGCTGCGATAACTTGCTTTTTCTAAATTCACAAACCGATACAATAGCCAACTCTTATGACCACGGGACTAGAGTAAGGGCTGCTCAGCTCACCGACTTGTCCGTAATCCCACCTTAAGTTATATAGCAGTGAGATATAAGCAAATGACGTATCGGTGATATAATCACGATAACCTGCACCGACAAAGAAACTGTTGTACCAATAGGTCTTACCCGGGTTGGAGGCAAAGCCCTGAAAGGTCAGCCTGCACAACTCCTCGTCTTCCAGATGCAGATAAACGCCTCTCAAAACCTCATAGTTAAGATAGGCACCAAAGGCGACATGATGGATGGAGTGATTACCATAATAGGAGTCAAAGACATAGTTGAAGCTATAACCAAGACGAGTACCCACTTCGAAGCCTGGCAACAGACGATAACCTATTTGAGGTGAGACCGTCAGATGAAGGCAGTTACCTGCAAAGCCTCCTCCAAAATGTCCGCCTGTGACAATCTTCCCCTTCATCTCCACTGGGGCTTTGGGCAACTGTGCCGCAGCCGAAACAGCGAGAAGGGAAAAAGTCAAAGCCAAAAAAAAGGACCTTATTTTCCTCATCAATATACGATTTGGTTGCAAAGATAGTTATTAATATCCATTTAATTTCTAATTTTGTGCCAAAATTATCCAGATGAAACATTTTTTTCTCATCTTTTTCAGTTTAATCGTTGTTTTTTCTTCCTGTAAGAAAGAACATAGTGTCAGTTCCGACCCTGCTTTCAAGCTGTCTTTTTCAGCAGACACGATACTTTTCGATACTGTTTTCACGAGTCTTGGCTCGTCAACACATCATTTAAAAATCTATAATAACCATTCAGAAGACCTCAATATCAGCGAGATCAAGTTGATGGGTGGCGACAATTCCCGATTCAGGATGAATGTTGACGGCGAGGATGGCATCCACTTCACTGACAAAACCATTCCTGCTAACGACAGCCTCTATACCTTTTTAAATGTAACCATTGATCCGAACGACCAAAACACGCCTTTTGTCATCGAGGACAGCATCCTTTTTGTCACGAACACAAACCGGCAGATAATCCACCTGGTCGCTTGGGGACAGAATGCCCATTACATCATCGCCGACCAAAGCATACCCAGCTTACGTTATCCTTTCAAAATCGTGGCCGACAGCCTCGAAACCACCCATTGGACCAACGAAAAGCCCTACGTCGTTTACGGTTACGCTTTAATCAACTCATACGGCACCCTGCACATCCACGAAGGAACCCATGTCTATTTCCATGACAAAAGCGGAATTCTCTCTTGGAGTGACGGACAACTGATTGTGGAGGGGTCGGCGACACAGCCTGTGATTCTCGAGGGCGACCGGCTGGAGCCCTACTTCAAGAACCAACCAGGCCTTTGGGATCGTATCTGGCTCATGGATGGACGCCCGGGAGCGGACCACTTGATTGACCATGCCATCATCCGTAACGCCTTTATCGGCATCCAGTCCGAATCCATCTTCAAGCCCACCCAAAGTGCCCTGCGAGTACACAACACCATCGTCGAGAATCATACAGGCATCGGCATTTATTCCAACCTGTACGCCATCGAAGCGAACAACACCGTCATCGACAATTGTGGACAATATGCCTTGGCCATCGTCAACGGCGGCGACTACCTCCTGACACACTGTACCATTGGCAATTACTGGTGGAACTCCACACGAACCACCACTTCTGTATTTTTTAATAATTATACTGATGACGAGGACTCGGGAGAGCGTTACGAGTACCCCTTCCACCTCGAAATGGGAAACAGCATCGTTTATGGAACCGCCCAAGAAGAGTTCGGCACCAACCTAAGTGGCGTTGAAGTTGACACCACTTACCTCTTCGACCATTGCCTGATCAAAAGCGAGAAACATCATAACGACGAACCCGGCTTCTCCAACTGCATCTTCAACCAAGACCCGATGTTTGTCAACTATCGTGCGTACGATTACCACCTCAGCGACATCCTGTCACCCGCAGTGGGCGCAGGAAGCCCGACTCTAGGTGCCCTCGTCCCACAGGATTTGGATGGAAAAAACAGAACCGGCACCCCCGACCTCGGAGCGTACCAGTATTAATCCCATGACTACCAGAGCCAACAAGACCCGTTCCGAAAAAAGAGTGATTGCCGCCAGTTATTCCAACTCGGTTGACGCAAGCACCTTATTATCTATTGTAACAGGTATTGAAGCCCCGGTGATCGACATCATGTACACTTTATGCCTGCATAAGCTGGATGCCTTTCATCTAACGGACGCATCTCATGTGCGGCAAGTTATGGGCGACTACCGTCACTGCAACCAATTGGATTTCCAAGTGCCAGAACACATCTGGCAATCAGACGATGACCTACTGGGATTTATCCTCCAATCTTTGCTCACGGAGGGAGAACGTATTGAGACCGGTCAGTATTACACCCACGCCGACATCGTGAGAAGCATGTTGGAAAAGCTGGAATATGAAGACGATGACACCTTTTTCGATCCTTGCTGCGGCAGCGGAGCCTTTTTGTTAGGAGCCGGCATCAATAACCCAAACAACTTATTTGGATTGGAAATCAACCCGATAGCCGTGATGGTAGCCAAAGTGAACCTATTGTGCAAATATCACGACATTGCTTTCTTGCCAAAGGTTTATTGTATCGATTTTCTAAAAGAGACCTCCTCTGACAATCCCAACAAGACCACAGAACTGCTTCACCGAAAATACGATTACATTTATTCCAACCCACCTTGGGGCGCAGACAAAAGAAAACTCTACCACGTACCGGGCATCAGCTCAAAAGAGCGTGCCTCTTTGTTCCTGGTGAAATCCATACAAATGCTTACGCCTAAAGGGCATCTGCATTTCCTGCTGCCAACTTCACTGCTGAAGATTGGCACCCATAAAGACGTGCGTCATTACATCCTTCATCAAACCAGCATCCATCAGATTAACCTTTTCAAAGGACGTTTTGACGGGGTGTTTACCGACTTTTTCAGTATCAAACTGCTCCCATGCCCTGTCACACACCATTATTATAAGGTAGGAAACAACACCCATATCAGTTTACCAGTCACCTCCAACGAGCAGACTGATATCCCACTATGCAATGTCCATCCTCTGGAGATGTCCATCAAAAATAAGGTGTTGCAAAAAGCCAACGACACCCTGGCACATAGCCAATGGGCGTTAGGCATCGTTACTGGCAACAACAAAAAGATGCTGTTGGACAAGCCGAAAAAAGGAGCAGAGCCCATTGTTACAGGAAAGGAAATATCGCCTTACGCAATCAGGGCGGAGAGGAAATTCATCGTCTTTACCCCGGACCGATTCCAGCAATGTGCCAAAGAGGAGTATTACAGAGCACCCGAGAAATTGATTTACCGTTTCATCGCGAAACATCCCATCGTGGCCTACGACAACAAGCAGAGGTTATGTTTGAACAGTGCGAACATCTTGATTCCCCAAGTGGAGACGCTGTCGGTGAAAAGCGTTTCCGCCTTTCTGAATTCCACACTATATCAATATCTGTACGTCATCCACTGTTCAGACTTGAAAGTGTTGAAAGGAATCTTATGCAAGTTGCCATTTCCATCTGTGACACCCGAAGAAGACGCAGCAATCTCACAGTTGGTTGACAGGGTGCTTTCCGAAGGACTCAACCCCAGTTTATTAGAATCCATCGACCAAGAAATCAACCGCATATTCCACATCACGCCCGATGAACAACAATACATGAAAGACTATCTTTCAGACGGTTCCACATGAACTGCCACGTGAGTCTCTTCACCATAACGTTTCCGAAGCACATCCTCCACCTCTGATGCTTTGTCGTGTGCTTCTTTCAAAGAGATCGAGCCATCCATCAAGATGTGAAGCTCAATGGCATAATGGTTACCGATGCGTCGAGTCCTAAGGTCATGAGGTTCCGTCACGCCCGGCACTCCTGCTACCAGTTTCATGATTTCATCCTCCACTTGCTCAGGAAGCGACTGTTCCATCAAATCGCCGATGCCGTTTTTCAGCAAGTCAAAGGCCACCTTCAGAATGAAAGCTCCGACCACCACCGAGGCAATCGGGTCGAGGATTGTCCATTTCTGCCCAAGGAAGATAGCTCCACCAATACCCACCGCAGTCCCTATCGATGACAAGGCATCGCTGCGATGGTGCCAGGCATTAGCCTCCAATGCCTTAGAATTCAGCTTTTTGGCTTTGATGATGGAATAACGATAGACTGCTTCTTTCAGCACAATTGACACAATAGCCGCCCAAAATGCCAGCAGCCCAGGAGCCTCCAACACCTCACCTTGAGCCCATGCGGCGATTTTCACCGCTCCTTTCACGATGATGCCCAAAGCCACCGCCATCAAGGCGATTCCAATGATAGTCAAAGCCAAGGTCTCATATTTACCATGACCGTAGTCATGTGACTTGTCCTGAGGTTTATGGCTAATCTTGACAAAAACCAACACAACGATATCAGTCACAAAATCCGAAAGCGAGTGCAAGGCATCGGCAATCATAGCCGAGCTGTGTCCCAACAGACCAGCCAAGAACTTGAACGCCAATAGAATCACGTTCACCGCACCCCCGACAAGGGTCACTTTGTAAATCTCATGTTCTCTTTTCATCATCGAGAGGCAAAAATACAAATAAAAAGCGTATCTTCGCCACAGAAAAAACAATTCATCATGCCGAAAGACAAAATCAACAAAACCAACGCTTGCCGGATTCTTGACCAGAAGAAAATCCAGTATGAACTGATTCCTTACGAGGTGGACGAAAATGACCTCGGTGCACAACACATCGCTGACCAGTTAGGCGAAGACATCGACCAAGTGTTCAAGACGCTGGTACTGAAAGGCGACAAAACGGGACATTTCGTCTGTGTCATCCCAGGCAACGAAGAGGTGGACCTAAAGAAGACCGCCAAAGTCACTGGAAACAAGAGCTGCGACCTCATCCCCATGAAAGAGCTGTTACCCTTGACAGGGTACATCCGGGGAGGCTGCTCACCCATAGGCATGAAAAAGCCCTTCCCCACTTTTATCCATGAGACCTGCGAGCTGTTCGACATCATCTATGTGAGCGCGGGTGTCCGAGGACTTCAGTTCAAAATCAATCCACAAGACCTGATCCAGGCTGCCAGCATGACCGTAGCCGACCTCTGCGCATAAATTCTTACTCACTCCTGAAACACTTCACCCATGCTACGTAAGCCTACATTGATAATCATTCTTTCCTTATTGGTAACCGCCTGCATGAAGATGCCAACGGTGGAATGGTTCGAAGGCGAAACAGAAGCCGACGGACGAGCGCTACATACATTGGTGCTACACAACATGCCAAAAGGCTCTCGTGTTTGGTTCCAGGAGCTGTTCGACGGAAAGACTTTCATAGAAGGCCTTGAGATGCATCATTACCAAGGCACTTCGTGGTATATCGACCTTCCACAGGCTGGCACCCTCACGCTGAAATACTATGGTCGTCCCCTGCCCCGTCAACGCTGGGCTCCCAACGCTTTCATCCTTCAACAAAAAAAGAAGCCAGACCTGCCCCTGCCAACGACACACCATTTCTTGGAACTTCCATCACAAGAGGCAGTTTCGGATGATGATGCCCGTCCTTATCCAGTGCAGGCTACCGATATCATACCCAAGATCAAGGGCAAGGCATATAGCGAACATGAGGGAGCGCATCCTGATGGATGGTACCGCATCACCCTCGATGCAGATGGAAGACACCACATAGAAGCCGATGATGAAGACGGAGCCTTCTATGCCCAAGTCACATTGGAGAAGTTGTCGCAAGCCATCCATGCTGGGGATTCTGAATGCCCACCATTAGACCCCATGACGCTGGAGGACTGGCCCGACTACCCCTTCCGAGGATTTATGCTAGATGTGGCACGCGACTTTCGGACCGTTGACGAGGTGTTCAAGATCATCGACCTGATGGCCTCCTGGAAAATGAACACCTTGCACTTTCATCTTGCCGATGATGAGTCATGGTGCCTCGAGATCAAGGAGCTGCCTGAACTTACCGCATTCGGTGGACGGCATGCACTCCCCGATTGGGATTTAAAAGAAACGTCAGCCCTGAAACCCACCATCAACGGACGTATCGGCAACGCCACGTTTTACACGGCTGAGGAATACCAGCGTATCATCACATACGCCTGGGAGCGACGCATCACAGTGATTCCGGAGTTCGACACTCCCGGCCATTCCCGCGCCTCTATCAAGGCCATGCAAGCTTACGAACGACGCACTGGCGATCAACGTTTCCGCTTGCAGGATCCCGACGACACCTCACACTACTGGTCGGCACAAGACTTCACCGACAATGTGCTCAGTGTAGAGCTGCCAAGCGTTTACCATTTCTATGATGTTGTTTTCAGCGAGGTGATCCGCCTCCACCGTGAATCAAAGGTTCCCTGCACCACCATCCATATCGGCGGCGATGAGGTGCCTTCCGGTGCCTGGTCTGGCAAAGACCGTCATGCGATGAAGGAACAGTTCATCAATGGCATGTTGGACATCGCAGAGCGACACGGCATACGCCTTGCTGGCTGGGAGGACATCGCCCGAGGATTGGAGCCTGCCACTGAGGAAAGACTCAAACGCTCGCTTCATTTCATCAATGTGTGGAACACCAATGGCATCGAAGGATTTCCCGTGGTGCTCAGCCCCGCTTCCTTCACCTACCTCGACTTAGCCTACAGCGCTGACCCTCGAGAAATCGGCTTACACTGGGCAGGCTATGTTGACGAGCGCAAGACCTTCTCGCTTCAGCCCAAGGACTATGCGGGTGAGATTCTGGGCGTTGAGGCCGCACTTTGGTCTTCGCAGCTACGCAGCTTCGATGACGTCACCTACCAGATGTTACCCAAAGCCCTTGGCATCGCGGAACGCGGATGGAACTCCTACGTGGATGACAGCATCAACGAGGCTTTTAACAACGATTTCGAACGTTTCAAAAGTGTCATTGTCACTCGCGAGGCACCAATATGGGAAGAAAAAGGCTATGTCTATAAGAAAAGCCCCACCTTCTTCCCTTAAAGAAAGGACTGGAAAAAGCTCATATCACTTCGATGTAAAAGCTGAAAGGCCTAAAGCCATCATTACAACTGATCATGGCACTCATGGGATTCTGCATCCAGCCATCGTAGAAGTTACCTTCACCACGTGCCAAAGCCTCCACAAAAGGTCTCATGGAATCCCAGGCCGATGGGCACATCCCTTCAGGGCAATGCCCGTCAATGGAAATCCATTGGTCCCCTTCCCTCACATCACAGGTATGTTCGATGGGATTTTCGTATTTCTCCATTAAATCAGGATAAACCGTCTGTCGGATTGCAGTAATACGTACATTATTCATATAATCACTTTTTCTCTGATAATATCATAAATAATATAGCAAATAAAATCAGCACCACACCGATGGCCACATTCAAGGTAAAGGGTTCGTTGAAGACTAGGGTGCCAATGAAGATGGCCGTCAAAGGCTCAAGGATTCCCAACACAGAACACTTGGTAGCGCCCACGGCTTTGGTGGCAGCCGCCAATGTGATGGTAGCAATAGCCGTCGGAAGGATCGCTAAACCCAACACATTCAGCCAGCTAACCATATCGGGGACAGGATTCAGCCCAACACCGAAACCTGAGCGCACAAACAACATCAAAGATCCGATGAGAAAGCAATAAAAAGTCAATGTCAAATTAGGTAACGACTTCACCGACTTGCTTTGGTTGACAATTACAATAAATAAGGTATAACACAGGCCAGAGGCCACCACCAAGGCAATGCCCTTCCAATCGATGAAGCCGCCTCCGCCTTTCAGCGAAAGCAACACAGCCCCGGCAACACCCGCAAAAATTGAGACCCAGGTCTGCCAACTTGGAAATTGACCGAGCAACATCATGATCAAGGCCACCATGATAGGATAAACATAAAGGATGCTGGTCGCGATCCCTGAAGGAATGTATTTATAGGCCTCGAAAAGCGTGATGCTGCATCCCGTGAACAAAACGCCCAAGATGACCATCAGTCCGAACTGCTTCCAGGTGATGCGGATCTGTTTTTTAGCCACCAGCATAAAGGCCAGCATCAGCAAGGTGGCAACGCCATAACGATAAAATAACAACGAGTTGACATCCAGTCCCTTATTGATAACTGGAACACCAAAAAGCGGATTCATCCCGTATGTGATGCCCGAGATGATGCCCGCAAGGTAACCCCAATGAAGGCTTTTTTTCTTTTCCATCCTATTAAAAAACTGCGCAAAAATAGGGATTGTCAAGCGATTATGCGACTGTGACGTGAAAAAAAAACCTTCCTTCCTGATTGTCAATTCAATAAAAAGTTGTACTTTTGCAGCCGAAACCTCGGGTAGGTTTTAGTTAATTCATTTATAATCAACTTAAAACAACAAAATTAGTTATGCCAGCAAAAATCAGATTGCAAAGACATGGTAAGAAAGGCCAGCCTTTCTATCACATTGTAATTGCTGATGGCCGTTCCCCACGTGACGGTAGATTCATTGAAAAAATCGGTACCTACAACCCAGTTGCTGACCCTGCTCAGATCAACTTGAAGTTTGACCGCGCCTTGTATTGGTACACGGTCGGCGCTGTCCCGACGGACACCGTGCGTTCCCTGCTTTCCAAGAAAGGTGTGATGCTGAAGTATCACCTCCTCCAGGGTGTCAAGAAAGGCGCTATGACTGAGGAGCAAGCCGAAGTCAAGTTCCAAAACTGGATGAAGGAAAAGGAAGCCAAGATGGCCGAGATCGTCAAAGCCAAAGAAGAAAAGGTCAGAGGCGAAAAGAAGACTCGTTTGGATGCCGAGAAGAAAGTCAATGAAGCCCGCGCTGAAGAACTTGCTAAGAAGAGACTTGCCGAGCTGGAAGCCAAGAAAGCTGAGGAAGCTGCCGCACAGGCTGCTGAGACCCCTGCTGAAGAGGCTCCCGCCGAGGCTCCAGCTGAAATCACTGAAGCTTAATCAAAGTAAATCTTCTGAATCGCATAAAAAAGCCGCTTGAAAGCGGCTTTTTTTGTTTATTGCTTCGAGGAACTAACCGACCGGAAAAAAAGGAAAGCCTCGTTTTTGATAAAATCGCAGAGCTCCCGGCAAGCATCCAAGTCCGCCGGGCAAGGCATGTCGGGACACTCATAGATAAAGTCGTAGTCCTTGACATCCACAGAGGCCACATCCTTAGGCAAATAACCCCTCATGTCAATCAAACACTCATGCATGACCTCGACCAGCAAGGCAGGAAATCCTGAGGACGGTTTGTACCCTGCCGATGCCACAGTAAGCTTCTCGGAATAATCACGCAGAAAGGCCGCAGCCATCGGCCCACAGCAGTCGTCATGCTCTGTCAAAACAAGGATTTTCATGTTTAAGAAATTTCTTTGCGAAATTAAAAAAAATAATATTATCTTTGCGCTTCAAATCTAAAATCAAGAAATAACACATACTATACTATGGGAAGAGCATTTGAATACCGCAAAGCGGCTAAGATGAAAAGATGGGGACACATGTCAAGAGTATTCCCCAAACTCGGAAAATTAATTACCATTGCTGCCAAAGAAGGCGGTCCTGATCCTGATATGAACCCCAAACTCCGCCAAGCCATCCTGAACGCCAAAGCGGAAAACATGCCTAAGGACAACATCGATGCCGCCATCAAACGCGCCACTGACAAAGACGCCGCTAACCTGGTGGAAATCACCTACGAAGGCAAAGGCCCATTCGGCATCCAATGCATGGTTGACTGCGCCACTGACAACACCACCCGTACCGTGGCCAACGTGAAGTCCTACTTCAACAAATGCGGAGGCTCCTTCCTTCCTATGGGTTCCCTGGAATTCATGTTCACCCGCAAAGCGGTCTTCGAGATTGAAATGCCCGCCGGCATGGACAAGGACGAACTCGAACTTGAACTCATCGACTATGGCCTTGACGAAATCGTCACCGAGACCGATGAAGAAGAAGGCACCACCACTACGACGGTTTACACCGCCTGGACCGATTACGGCACCATGCACGACGCACTCGAAGAACGCAAGATCAACATCATTAAAGCTAACCTCCAAAGGTTCCCTAACAGCACTGTCAGTTTCACCGACGACCAGATGGTGGAAATTGAAAAATTCCTCGACAAGCTTGATGAAGACGAAGACGTTCAAGCTGTTTACACCAACATGGAATAATATCAACCTATAAAACTAGAGGATGATCCTAATACGATCATCCTCTTTTTTTGGCGGAAAAAACACCTGCAATATGCTAATTGAAAAACTAACAGCCAAAATCTCAGAACTCGCAAAAGTTGAGTTCAACTATTCCTACGAAAAAGGCACTGAAAACGCAAAAGCATTGGACTATGAATGCAGCGGCATCGTCATGGATGCCACTGTGCTCTTTTTTGAGATTAAGAACTTATCCACCCTGCTTAAAACCGGAAAACGACTCACCACCCGTATTTACAAGATGTATTTTCACGTCCTTCGGGAAGTTGCAAAGACAACTGGCGGAATCTTTAACTGCTACACACCAGATAGCTTCCTGCTGATTTATCCCAAAGAACAACATGAAGTTGCATACGCCGTGGACGTCGCCCTCATGACCGCTGACCTTTTCAGCAACAAACTCAGAGAGATATTCGAGCAACACTGCCACATTAATTTCTCAATCGGCATCGACAAGGGCAACATCATGGGCACCAAAGTCGCTTCAGAACAAGACTTCGACCAAATCGTGTGGATAGGATCCACTATCGACAAAGCCAAAGTCATCAGCCACGAATGCAATCGTCCCTTCTTTGTAGGCACCTCAGGCACTGTGCATCATCATTTGGACGAAGCACACCGCGTCACCACCAAGAACATCCTGGGGTTCAAGAAACAAATTGACATCTGGACCAGCGTGTCCTATCAATTTGAAAACGTTAAGAAACACCTCTATCAGACCAATCTTCTCAAATCCTTCGACGAGTAAAAAAACACCACCCATGAATATTGCTGTCACAGGTTGTTATGGTCAACTCGGCACTGAGATGCGGAAAATCTCAGCAGAAGACACCAAAAACCACTGGTTCTTTACCGACATCGACACATTGGACATCACCGATCGAAACGCCACTGAACGCTTCTTCACTGAAAACCAAATTGATTGTTGTATCAACTGTGCGGCCTACACGGCTGTTGACCGAGCGGAGGACGAGCCCAAGCTGGCCGAGAAGGTGAATGTGATGGCTTCCAAAGTATTGGCAGAATGCTGCTTGAAACGAGAGGCCTTACTCATCCACATCTCCACCGACTATGTCTTTGACGGGAAAGGCTCGCGTCCTTACCGTGAGGACGACCCCACCGGACCAAGCTCAGTGTATGGAAAGACCAAACTCCAAGGAGAAAAAGCCATCCAAGAATCCGGATGCCGCTATTGTATTGTCCGTACCGCCTGGCTGTACTCCTCAACAGGCAAGAACTTCGTCAAAACCATGCTCCAACTGGCGGATTCCCGCGACAACGTGAGCGTGGTCTGTGACCAACAAGGTACCCCCACATGGGCTGGTGACCTGGCACAAGCACTCATGAGAATCGTCGAGCATTTTGGAGAAAGCCAACCCCATGAGGTTTTTCATTTCACCAACGAAGGCGTGACCACGTGGGACCAATTCGCCGCAGCCGTTTTTGAGATTGCTGGAAAAGACTGCCACGTGACGCCCATAACCACTGACCAATATCCCACCAAGGCCACTCGACCCGCCTATAGCGTTCTCGACAAAACCAAAATCAAAGAGACACTCGGCATCGACATCCCGTTTTGGAAAGACAGCCTTGAACGATGCATCAGAGAACTGGAATCGAAACAAAAAGAACAAAACCTCTAATTTGCTATTAACTATTTAACCACTAACAGAACAGATTATGATGAACGTAGATCCCAAGATACTGCAGCGAGCCCAAGCATGGCTCACAGAACAATATGACGAAGAAACCCGCAAAAAGGTTCAGGAACTGATTGACAACGACCCGAACGAGTTGACAGAGAGCTTCTATCGCAACCTGGAATTCGGCACGGGAGGACTCCGTGGCATCATGGGCGTGGGCACCAACCGGATGAACATCTACACGGTGGCCATGGCAACCCAAGGCTTTGCCAACTACATCCGCATGATGAACCCCGACGAAAAAGAGCTGCGTGTGGCCATTGCATACGACTGCCGCAACAACAGCCCAGCCTTCGCCAACATCACTGCTGATGTCATGTCGGCCAATGGCATCCACGTTTTTCTCTTCGACTGCCTCCGCCCCACCCCTGAACTCTCCTTCGCGGTACGTGAGCTGCACTGCCACGCCGGCGTGATGGTTACCGCTTCACACAACCCCAAAGAATATAACGGCTACAAAGCTTATTGGAACGATGGAGGACAGTTAGTGAGCCCTCATGACAAGAACGTCATCGCCGAAGTGGAGAAAATCACAGATCCTTCTTTGGTCAACTTCAAACGCAACCCCGACCTCATCACCATGCTCGATGAGAAATTCGATGACATCTATCTCGACAAAGTATTTGGACTCTCCCTCTCCCTGGATCTCATCAAGAAACATAAGGACTTGAAAATTGTTTACACACCCATCCACGGCACTGGTCGTCGGTTGGTTCCAGAGATTCTTAGACGCAAAGGCTTTGAAAACGTGTATTGTGTTGAGGAACAGATGATTGTCGATGGTGACTTCCCAACCGTGAAGTCACCCAACCCCGAGGAACCGGCTGCGATGGCTCTCGCTGTGAAGAAAGCCCAGGAAATCAACGCAGACTTGGTGTTGGCCACCGACCCAGACGCTGACCGCGTAGGTGTGGCTGTCAAAAACGAGAAAGGCGAGTTTGTCCTCCTCAACGGCAACCAAGCCGCCAGTGTGTTCCTGTATTACCTGCTCACCCGTTGGAACGAATTAGGAAAACTCACGGGCAAAGAGTTCGTCGTGAAAACCATCGTCACCACAGAGCTGCTGTTTGAAATCGCCAAGAAATACAACGTTGACCGTTACGACGTGCTCACCGGATTCAAATATATCGCTGACAAGATTCTTGAACTCGAAGGCAAGAAACAATTCATCGGTGGCGGTGAGGAAAGCTACGGCTACCTCGCCGGCGACTTCGTCCGCGACAAAGACGCCGTCATCGCCACCAGCCTCCTGGCCGAAGCCATGGCCTGGGCTGCTGAACAAGGCAAGACCTTCTACGAACTCCTCCTCGACATCTACCGTGAGTTCGGACTCTATAAGGAAAAACTCGTTTCCCTTACTAAGAAAGGTATCAGCGGCACCGAGGAAATCAAAGCCATGATGGCCAAGTTCCGTGAGACGCCTCCCACTGAAATAGATGGTGAGAAAGTAGTTGAAATAAGAGACTATAAAACATTAGAAGCCAAAGATTTAATCAGCGGTAAAACCACTGCTATAAACCTCCCCAAGAGCGATGTGTTGCAGTTCTTTACCGAGAGCGGCTCCAAAATCAGCATTCGACCTTCTGGCACCGAGCCAAAGATCAAGTTCTATTTCAGCATGAAAGGAAAAATTGAAGGCAGCCTTGAATCCTCCATGACTGCCTTAGACCACAAGCTCAACGAAGCAGCAAATCTGCTTGCAAAATAAGGTTAAAGGGTAGAGGTGACTAACTGAGTTCACCTCTACCCTCTACCCTCTACCCTCTCAATTCTCAATTCTCAATTCCCTCCGTCTGGTTGGCGATTCTGTTCACAGCATCGATGGCTAAAGTATAGTTGGGTTGTTGTTTCAACACCTGACTGTAGATTGCCTTAGCTTGAACGTAATCACCCATTTGTTCCAGCACGTGTCCTTTATTATACAAGGCATCAAGATAAGTCGGATCAACCTCCAAGGATTTGCTGAAATAGTCCAAGGCCTTTTGGTTGTCGCCTAAATACACAAAGTACACATATCCCTTATTAAACAAGAATCTGCTATTTTCGGGTTGGATCATGAGCAAGCTATCATAATGAGCGAGAGCCTCTTCGGGGGCGCCATGATCTTGAAGGAACAAAGCCAGTTCGTAACGCGAAAGCGCGTTGTTCGGGAAATGCGACACGGTGGCACGCAGAAAATCTTCTGTCAAAGGATTGTTTTGCGCCACATAAATCTTATTGATTTCATGTTGGGGTTCATAGAAATCCGCGTCTTGTTCACGGGAAATCATAAAGCTCTTCAATGCTGACGCGGTATCATTTTTTGCCAAATAAATCATACCTCTAACGAAGTAAGCTTCTGGGTTGTAATTACCAAGTTTCAAGGCGTTGCTGACATGACCCAAAGCCAAGTCATAGTTCTGCATCAGCAGGTTAATCTCCGCCTGTTTGACGACAGGGCGGCTGTCGTAGGGGTCGATTTCCATGGCGCGATCCAAGGCGGCAGTGACATTGCCTGCATCGCCCAGTTGATAATACAGTTCCGAAAGCAGCAAGAAGGCATCAACATTCCTTGGATTCAGCTCAATCGCACGGTTGACATCCATCATGGCAGCACCGACTTGTTCCTTGCTTAAATATTCTTTGGCGCGTTCCAGATAGAGGTCTTCACGAGTCTCATCCATGGCAATGGAGTCACTTAATTGAGCAACCCTATCCACCACGGTATCTTGCCGAGCAACCTCGGGGGTCGTGACCTCTTTCGTTTTGTTTGGATGGGTTTCACAGGCCGTCACCATCAGTGCCAAACCGAGGCACAACAAAGGCAATCTTCTCATCATATCCTATTATTGCTCGTTTTGTTCCAGTGCCTCCAAGATCTTCGCTGACAGCTCATCAGCCAGTTCCGGATTGTCTTCGATAAGGCGTTTCACCGCATCACGTCCCTGAGCCAGTTTGGAGTCACCGTAGCTGAACCAGGAACCGCTCTTTTTGATGATGTTAGTCTCCACGCCCAAGTCAACGATTTCGCCTGAGCGCGAAATACCTTCTCCATAGAGGATGTCGAACTCCGCTTTCCGGAACGGAGGAGCCACTTTGTTTTTCACCACCTTTACCTTAACACGGCTGCCTGTGACATTCTCGCCGTCTTTGATTTGGCTAACTTTGCGGATATCGAGACGCACGGAGCTATAAAACTTCAAGGCATTACCGCCAGTGGTGGTCTCGGGATTACCGAATAGCACGCCCAGTTTTTCACGGAGTTGGTTGATAAAGATGCAGATGCAACCAGTTTTGTTAATCGTGGCGGTAAGTTTACGCATGGCTTGTGACATCAAACGTGCCTGGAGTCCCATTTTGCTGTCGCCCATCTCCCCTTCAAGTTCACTCTTGGGGGTCAATGCCGCTACAGAGTCCACCACAATGACATCGATGGCACCCGATCGGATCAGGTTCTCAGCAATCTCCAAGGCTTGCTCACCGTAGTCGGGTTGTGAGATCAGCAGATTCTCGACATCCACGCCAAGCTTCGCTGCGTAAAAACGGTCAAACGCATGTTCCGCATCGATAAAAGCAGCAATGCCGCCTTTCTTTTGGGATTCCGCGATGACATGCAAAGCCAGGGTGGTCTTACCAGAGCTCTCAGGGCCATAAATCTCTATGATTCTTCCCTTCGGCAGACCGCCGACACCCAATGCATAATCCAAGCCGATGGAACCCGTGGAGATGGATTCCATTTTCTCAGCCTCAGCGCCTAAACGCATAATGCTGCCCTTACCAAAGTTTTTCTCAATGTTGCCCAGCGTCGCTTCCAATGCTTTCAACTTCTCCTGTCTGATTCTTTGAGCATCTTCCTGTAGTTTTTCAGTAGTCATAATTGTATTTTTTAAATTATTATTATTACACTTTTTGTACTTTTTTGCAAAGATAACACAATTCACCCAACCTCAGGAGGATTGTTGAATTTATTTCCTATCTTTTTTTGTCTGTAATCGCATATCGACGCGATACCACACTGCTCACAATGGGGATTTCTGGCTTGGCACACATAACGGCCATGCAGAATCAGCCAATGATGTGCGGTGGAAATCACCTCTTTAGGAAGATGAGCCACCAAGGTTTTCTCGGTATCGCGAACATTTTTCGAGTTTTTGGTCAGTCCAATACGGTTCGATACGCGGAACACATGGGTGTCAACAGGCATGGCCGGCTGGTTAAAAGCCACTGCCATCATCACGTTAGCGGTCTTCCTTCCCACCCCAGGCAACTTTTGCAGCTCTTCCAAGGTGTCAGGAACGACTCCGTTAAAATCTTTCACTAAAGACTGAGCCATTCCCAACAGGTTCTTCGACTTATTGTTTGGATAGGAGATGGATTTGATGTATGAGTAGATTTCATCCACCGTGGAAGAAGCCATGTCTTGTGGCGAGGGGAAACGTTCAAAAAGCGCCGGTGTCGTCATGTTCACACGCTTGTCAGTACACTGTGCTGAAAGTATCACTGAGACAAGGAGCTGATAAGGATTCTGATAGACCAACTCCGTCTCAGCTACGGGCTGATGTTCCTTGAAATACGCCACAAAAGCGTCATATTTCTCTTGTAACTTACTATGCCTCATAATTCATTTTAGAAAACAAAATACAAAGATATACATTATTAATATTATCAAGCCGGAATTTTACTATTTTTGCCCTTTACAATAATCCCCATGGGAAACAAAACACATATCATCGTCCAGGCTTTGGTATTGACGCTGGCTCTATCTTGCAGCACACGCCATCCCTCCTTGCCTGAAGTCCTGCCCAACGACACGGAAGCATCCATAGATTCCATTGCCGTCAGGCAAGAAGTCAACTCTTTTCCTGACACGATGTTACCCTCTGCGGAAGTGCTCTTTTATCGGATTGACACTTTCGCCAAGGAGGCAGTTCCGTCACTTGAAGGTTCAGAGGACTTTTATCAAGATGCTGACGGAATCTTCACCTTTCGGGGATCCCCCAGCAGGAACCCCAACTTTTTCGGGAGGCTTCACAGCGACAGCCTCCATATCACGGTCGATTGGGTCTTTGAGACCGCTATCGACACTACCCTCACGAGTCATGGCCGATGGGGAGGTGGTACTGGATGGACAGGTCAGCCCCTTTACATCCACTGGCCTGACAGCATCATCCGTCAATTCCAGCGCGCCAACGATACGCTCTTCAGCCGCATCACCCCGCAAGAACTTGTGGTAGCTTCCCTTTGCGGACAAATCTATTTTCTGGACTTCCGCACTGGACAAGAGACCCGTCCCAGCATCGATACCAGAAACGTCTTGAAAGGAACCCCTTCCATTCATCCTTTGCTCAACGGCAACCTCTATGTCGGCCACGGTGTCCCCAAAAACGGTCCATTTGGACACATCGTGTTCGACCTCTACCAACACAAACAGAAACAATTCTTCGGCAAAGACCGTTCTGCATGGCGCCGATGGGGGGCTTACGACTCCTCACCTCTTGTACTCGGTGGATTTCTCTTCCGACCAGGAGAAAACGGCACCCTTTACAAATACCTCATTGAAGCGGACACTTTAAGACTTCAGTCCACTTTCCGTTATTCATTGTCACCCCATAAATACAGTTATGGCATTGAATCCTCCTTAGCCGCCTGCCGCAACTACGGCTATATTGCCGACAACATGGGTAATATTATCTGCTTGAACCTCAACACTCTGAAACCCGTTTGGCACTACCGAAACCACGACGACACCGATGCCACCCCCGTCATAGATATGGAAGAGGGCATTCCCTACTTATACACAGGATGCGAGGTGGACCGACAAGGCAGCGCGGGATATTCTTATTTTATGAAAATCAACGGATTGACAGGCGAGATCATTTGGGAAGACACACTTCGAGGCCGACGTATCTTTCACAACGAGAAAACCCTCGACGGAGGCATGTACAGCTCTCCTTTGCTGGGCGGTGGTGATTGTAGCGATATGATATTCAGTAATTTCTGCACAAACACACTCTCAGAAAAAGGTTGTCTGGTAGCCTTCGACAAAAAAGACGGGTCCATACGCTACAAAACCCAAACCAAACAATACTCATGGTCCTCCCCTGTCGCCTTCTACAACGATCAGGACGAGATGTTCCTTTTCACGGGCGACGCGGCTGGATACGGTTACCTCATCAAAGGGAAAACAGGAGAAATCGTAGCCAGCAAAAGGATCGGCAGCAATTTCGAGTCCTCTCCTATCATCGTTGACGACAAAATCATCATAGGCTCAAGAGGCAATAAAATATTTAGAATATCGTTAGAATAGTTTTGAAAACGAAAGAAAAATAAATGCGCAAAATACTAATTCTGATATTCCTCTTTTTACCCATGATGCTCTCGGCACAGCTCTATGCATGCCGTGATTCCATCAAAGACTGCTATGATTTCTGGCTGTATGTCCCCAAAGACTACAACCCATCGGTTTGTGAGAAGCCCTTAGTGATTTTTCTTCACGGCAGGAGTTTATGTGGGAAAGACCTGTCGAAGGTACGAGAATATGGCTGCATCGATGCTTTGGAAATGGGCAGAGACATTGATGCCTTCATCATAGCGCCCCAAGCCCAAAACGCATGGAATCCGCAAAAAGTCATGAAATTATATGAATGGGCCAAAGCACGTTACACGATCGACACCAACCGTCTTTATGTCCTCGGAATGAGCATGGGAGGTTATGGCACGCTTGACTTCGCCGCCACTTACCCCGACAAGGTGGCTGCCGCCATGGCATTATGCGGTGGATCCACTAAAAACGCTTTGTGCGGACTCAACGAGGTGCCTCTATGGATCATCCATGGCACTGCCGACAATCTCGTCCCCGTGCGTTGCTCCGAGCGTGTCGTCGATTCCATGTGCGCTTGCGGTGACACCAGCATGCTGATCTTCGAGAAACTCGAAAAGGTGAACCACTCGCGACTGGCCAGAATCTTCTATCTGGAACAAACATACGACTGGCTCTTCTCTCACTCACTTACCGACTCCATCAAAGAAGTCAACCGATGCTATAGCATGTCAAAAGACATCCTTGATGATGCTTATAAGGACTTGAAACGCACCAAATTAAACATCAAAGACTCAAAGCACTCGGAAAGGCCTGCCGTCACGGACCTCGACTATTATTACATCAAAAAAGGAGATACCTTAAGTGCCATCGCAGTCAAATACCACACCACCGTGGCAAAACTCTGCGAGCTGAATCAGATTCAAAAAGACAGCATCCTTAGAATTGGACAGAAGCTGCGGTTAAGATGATCATCAATAGACCATCACCTTTCTCATGATTTCCTTTTCGCCGTTGCGAGCCTTCAGGAAATACATGCCACTACCAGCAAGTTCGATATCACCCTTCACGAACGACCGATCCTGATAAACCTGACGGCCAGTGAGGTCAAAGATTTCCACCTGCCATTCACCCTCACCAAGATCCAAGAAGAATCTTCCTTGTGAAGGATTGGGATACAGGGTCATGGATGCTGAAGCAGTCTCATTAACAGCGATGGTGCCATCACAAGAGAACTCGTATGTATATTCATCTGTGAATTCCGTGGTATTGTTCACCCTAATAATCTGGTTACCATCTGAATCCAAAAATCTGAACAAGCCAGTGACCAATCCATTGCTTGCCGAATCCAAAATCCTGATACGATAGCAACCGGCATTCAAGATAATCATTTCCTCGGTATATACCTGACCTGGAATATCAAAAGTATATTCAAACAGGACTTCATCCGTAGCTAAATCGATGATCTGCACGGTGTTTTCCTCGGGAATCTGGTCAGACTTCGCCTGCATCTTGAGAAAACCATCGATGGTGACAGGAGTTTCAAACGTGACAGCCATGGTATTATCGGACTGATATTCATCAGCATGGCCATTAGGATTCTCAATCTTAATCACCAGTTCGGAGCCATCGCCCATAGCAAATTCTGACATCTTGAAGTCAGCCGTTTCCCCTTTATGCAAAGTTCCGTTCCAGGTCTCACGATACACTTCTACCCCTTCATTATAGGCCACGGCATCAAAACTATGAATCTCCTCATTGCTGTAGCTTGACACACTCACGGTGGGCTTAATCATTCCGGAGCAGTTGGTGGGTGAATATTCTTTCACGCCCGTTATCATCAAGTCATAGTCGAGGTTCAAGTCCAAGGGCAAACGCACGGCTTGATAGACCTCCTTGTTCCCCGAGAAGTTCTGCACCCAAGCGGTCAGGTAGCAGTCTTGTTTGGGCCAATTCATGAGAAAAGACTCATTGATGGTCATGGTAGGACCCACGAACGAGGTGCCTTGTTGGTTGGGAATCATATCACGGCACACATGATGCAGGCCTTGCATGCCCATCCAACTCACGTTGATGTTGCACTGGGTAAGCGCAATCATGACCTTGAGGTTGGTGGCGGAGCATTCACCGACTTGATTCACCGTGCAATGCACATTCCAAAGACCATTTTCACCCGGTTCACAAGTCAGGGCGATGGTAAAAGGACTGGTTTGGTTGATTCGCTGATTATATCTTGCAAGATAATAGCTGTAATTCGTCTCACTGGCGCTGCCACCACCCTCAAATTTAAGCATCCCGTCAGCGATTAAAGTAGGATAAGCACTGATGTTGTAGAAGGAAGCTCTTGCGTTGGTTTCATTAGTATAGTAATCTGCCGTTGAGAAGGCGGTGGTATGATAACCGACTGGCGCAATGGCCTTCCCTTCCTCCATCAACTGGGCAACCGCATTGGCAGCCGCTGGACAATAAGGGCATCTTACACCTGTAAAAAGCTCAAAAAGAACACATTCACGAGCAACATTCTCTTTTGGCTGCGCATAGCCTGTTGAAAAAAGAAGAACAAATAAAGTCAGAAAAAGGATAGAGTGTTTCATAGAAATAGATTTTTATTATTGAATTTGCAAAAGTATATTTTTTATTTTTGCGGCGCAATACACTTTTCAAAAAATTGATGAAAAAAAATACAAATTTTCCACGAATCATAGGCGCAGTGGCCGTGGCAGCCTCGGCAACACTTTGGGGTGTCGATGGCATCCTCCTCACCCCGCAACTCTACAACCTCGACACAGCTTTTGTCGTCTTTGTGATTCACTTATTCCCTTTCCTGCTCATGAACTTCTTCTTTTTCAAGCAATATCGCTTGTTAAAGACGATGAGCAGATCTGATTTTATCTACTTCACCCTCATAGCTTTGTTCGGAGGTGCCTTAGGCACATTGGCCATTGTGAAGTCCTTGTTCCTGTTGCATTTCAACAAGCTCTCGGTCATCATCCTGCTTCAGAAGCTACAACCTGTATTTGCAGTGCTATTGGCACGTTTCATCTTGAAAGAGAAAATCAAAAAACACTTTGCGATATGGGCTGCGATTGCTTTGATTGGTGGATATTTTCTCACTTTTGGATGGTCGCTACCCGATTTCAGCACCGAAGGCATCACCACTTTTTATGCTGCGCTGCTTTCTTTGCTTGCCGCTTTTTCTTTCGGCAGTTCTACTGTCTTCTCCAAGAAGATACTCGGGAACTATTCTTTTTACGCTTCCACCTTTTTCCGCTATTTCTTCACCACTGTCATCATGCTGGTCATCGTGCTATTGACCGGACATATCGGCGACTTCCCACAGATCACGCCGCGCAACTGGCTGTTCATCGCCCTTATCGGCCTGACTACTGGTTCCGGTGCCATTTTCCTATATTATTATGGCCTGCGAAATGTCAAAGCCTCAGTATCCACCTTCCTTGAATTGATGTATCCCATCACTGCCGTCGTTCTTGACTATTTTGTCAACAAGACCGTTTACTCACCAGTTCAATGGATAGCGGCTGTGGTGATGATTATCGCCATCATGATGCTGAACATCAACCCAAAGGAAAAATCCTTATTTTTGCACAAAAATAGAAAAGCATGATTCAAGCGAAAGGCATCCACAAATCCTACGGCAACTTGGAGGTGCTCAAAGGCATTGACCTCCATATTGCCAAGAAAGAGATTGTCAGCATCGTCGGCACGTCAGGAGCTGGTAAATCCACTTTATTGCACATCATTGGCACTTTGGACCGGGCCGACAGGGGGGCGTTGTTAATTGATGGCACTGAAGTCAACAAGCTCAGCGACAAGTCATTGGCAGAATTCCGAAACAAGAAGATCGGCTTTGTCTTTCAATTTCACCATCTGCTGCCCGAATTCACTGCCTTGGAGAACATCTGTATTCCGGCGTTTATCGGTGGCATTCCCAAAGAAGAAGCCATCGACCATGCCATGCAGCTGCTCGACTACTTAAATCTCACCGATCGAAAGGACCACAAGCCATCGCAGCTCTCTGGAGGTGAGCAACAACGCATCGCCGTGGCACGTGCCTTAATCAACCGTCCCGCTGTGGTTCTCGCTGACGAACCCTCAGGCAACCTCGACTCCAAGTCCGCACAGGATCTGCATCAGCTGTTTTTCAAGCTTCGCGATGCGTTACAACAAACCTTTGTCATTGTGACGCACAACCCTGAGCTGGCCGCCATGTCGGACCGAACCATCACCATCAAGGACGGAGTGGTGTTTTAGTGAAGTATATAGTAAGAAGGAAACACAATAATAAGAGGTTTTTTACGTTAAGACAATTTGACTAATAAGAAACAAGATGAAAAGAATAATATTAGGTATCGCATTGGGCACCGCAGTGTTATGCTCAACAGGTCTTCAGGCACAGAACACCGAGTCGTATGAGACACTGATGCGCAATGGTAACACGAAATATGCCGCTCAGGATTATATCAGTGCCAAGACTTATTACGAGATGGCACTGAAACAGAGGCCCAAAGATGCCACCGCACAAGCGAAGCTCAATGAGACTTTGAGCAAAATCCAGGCTGACAACGAGAAGCAGGAAGTGTTCTATTCACACCTCGACGCCGGCGATGCGCTTAACGCAGAAAACAAATACGAAGAAGCCCTTGCGGAATATGAAAAAGCACTGGCCATCTTCCCGAACGACAAATATGTCGGCGGACAGGCACAGGCCATCCGTGACCTCCTGAAAGAACGTCAAGACAAGCAGGAAGCCTACAACCGCGCTATTGAGCAAGGCAACACCCTTCTGGAAGGAGAGAACTTCGATGCCGCCATCATGCAGTTTGAGGCTGCCGCTGAGATTTTCCCCAACGACAAGCTTCCCAAAGAGCGCATTGCAGAAGCCAAGAAGCTGCAACAAATCTACAACGACAAGGTGTCACGCTTCAACAAGCTTGTTGAAGACGCCAGTCAGTTAGCACTTCGCAAGAATTTCGACGATGCCATCGGCAAACTGAACCAAGCGCTGGAGCTCTTCCCCAATGACGCACAAGTGCTGGGTTTAATCCAGGATTACACAGCCTCCAAAGACCAGAACGACCGCTACAATGCCCTCATCGCCGAGGCCGACCAGTTGTACGAAAACAAGAACTACCAGGAAGCGCGTGCTAAATACCAAAGTGTGGCTTCCATCGTCCCCAACGACCCCTACGCCGCCGACATGATTCGCCGTATCAACGAGCTGTTTGAGAGTCCCGAATACATCGCTGAGCAAAACTATATCGCAGCCATGGCGCGCGGAGACGAGCAGCTTGCGCAGCAACAATACCCCATGGCGCTGAGCACTTATCAAGAAGCCCTTGGGTACAAGCCTGGAGACCTTGCCGCCACCCAGAAGATCAACGAAGTCAACGGCATCATCCGTCGTCTGGAAGAGGAAGCTGAGGCCGCACGTCTCGCCGCGGAGAAAGCAGCCGCTGAAGAGGCAGCGCGTCTCGCCGCCGAAGCAGAAGCCGCACGGTTGGCAGCCGAAGCAGAGGCCGCACGTCTTGCCGCTGAAGCCGCCGCCGAAGCGGAACGTCAAGAAAGAATACAACAGATGCTTGGCGTGGCCGACGGACTCTTCGCCGAGGAGAAATATGTGGAAGCCAAAGCCAAATACCAAGAGGTGTTCACTATCGACGAAGGCAACGCCACTGCCACCGCAAAGATCGCACAAATCGATGGCATTTTCGCCCAGATTGCCGCGGAAGCACAGCAACGTTACGACGAGGCCATGGCTGCCGCAAGCCGATTCATGACGGATGAAAAATACCGCGAAGCCATCTCCCAATACAACATGGCCTTAGTGGCCAAGCCCGGCGACGCCGAAGCCACCAGCAAACTGGCTGAAGCCGAACGCCTCGACAACCAAAAGATGACCGCCCTGCGTAGCCAATACAACAGCTTCATCAAAGAAGGCGACAAACAATTCGCCGCCAAAGCCCTCGACAAGGCTGTGGAAGCATACGCCAAAGCCGAAGACCTTGGCTTAGGCGAGTCCTACCCCACCGAGATGATCGACAAAATCAACCGCATCATCGAGGAAAACAAACTGTATGAACTCAACAATACAGCCTTCACCATGTCAGCGAACACTCCAAAACGCTTCACCTTCAACCCCGTTGACGTAGCCTCCCGTCGTTCCAACTACATCATCCTGAAAGCCCGTAACCTCACACCAGGGAAGAGCTTCCCCATGATTGTCTCCTTCGGTAGCGATAGCGGCAAAAACGGCGGCTTCGTGCTTGCCATCTCCGAGAGCGAGGACACCAAGACCTACATCTTCCGCATCGGTTCCCAGTACAAATGGTTCAGTGAAGACAACACCTGGATCGAACTCATTTCGGAAAATGACGATGTGGAGATCAGCATGGTGGAAATCTCAAGGAGCAACTGATTGAGAACTTAGAGAAAGAAAGTTAGAGATATATAAGGGATACGTGAATAAACCCTGAAAAAACAAAAAAAATGGAAAAAAGCGATTGTTGTTACCAGTCTTATCTGGCAATCTTGAAAGAAGAACTTGTGCCCGCCATGGGCTGTACCGAACCCATCTGTCTGGCTTACGCCGCTGCTAAAGCACGCGAGGTATTAGGATCCATGCCTAAACGGGTGGAAATCAAAGCCAGCGGCAATATCATCAAAAACGTGAAGAGCGTCATCGTGCCTAACACCAAGGGCATGAAAGGGTTGAAAGCCTCCGTGGCAGCAGGCATCGTGGCCGGCAACCCCGAGAAAGCCTTGGAAGTGATTGCAGAGGTGACCCCTGAACAGAAAAAGGACATCTCCCAGTTCCTCGATGACACGCTAATGACCATTGTTCCGCTAAACGTCATCGCACAGCTCGATGTCACCGTGACCCTTTACGATGGCAACCAATCGTCCAGCGTCCGTATAGCAGGACACCATACTAATATAGTAAAAATCGAAAAGAACGAAGAAGTGCTCTTCGATTCAGGGTACGAGGCCGACGCCAACGCCAAGCTCACAGACCGCAAGTGTCTCAACATGAGACAGATATACGATTTCGCGAATACTGTTGACCTTGACGAATTAAAGCCTATCATTTGTCCCCAAATGGAATGCAACAAGGCTATCGCCATGGAAGGGCTGAAAAACAACTGGGGAGCCAACGTGGGCAGCACCATCCTGCGGGTAGGTAATGACGTCCGTCAGAAAGCCAAGGCTTGGGCTGCCGCGGGCAGCGACGCGCGCATGAGTGGCTGCGAGATGCCCGTCATCATCAACTCGGGCAGTGGCAACCAAGGCATGACCGTCAGCCTTCCCATCCTGGCTTTCGCTGAAGAATTCCATATCGACGAGGATCGCACCATCCGTGCCGTGGCCCTCTCCAACCTGGTGGCTATCCACCAAAAGACGGGCATTGGTCGCCTTTCGGCCTATTGCGGTGCCGTCAGTGCTGGCTGCGCTTCCGGATGTGGCATTGCCTACCTTCTTGGCCATAGCTTGGAGGTCATCGAACATACCCTTGAGAACGCCTTGGGCATGGCCGCCGGCATCGTTTGCGACGGAGCCAAACCCTCTTGCGCGGGAAAGATTGCCCTCGCGGTGGAAGCTGGCCTGCTCGGCTTCGAGATGAGCAAACATGGCGACAACCTCCTGGGAGGTGACGGCATCATCGGCAAAGATGTGGAAGAGACCATCGACCACATCGGCTGCCTTGGTCGTCTCGGCATGAAAGAGACCGATGTGGAGATTCTTAAAATCATGGTGGAATGATTCCTGATTACGCCTCTATCAACGTGGAAGAACGTGCTGAACAAGCCGTCAACTACTTCAAAAGCGGCTACAACTGTGCCCAGGCTGTGTATATGGCCTACTCCGACCTCTTTGGCATGGATTCCAAAACTGCTGCACGTATCGCTGCCCCAATGGGAGCTGGCATCGGACGCATGCGTGAGGTTTGTGGCACTGTGAGCGGTGCGGCTCTGGTAGCAGGTCTCGCCATCCCTTGCGACGACCCCAGCGACATGGGCTCCAAGACCCGTTGCTATGCCCTGGTGCAGCAAGTGGCCGAGCGTTTTCGTCAAGAGAACGGCAGCATCATCTGTCGCGAACTACTGGGAATTGCCCCCGTCAAAGCGTCACCTGTCCCCTCGCCTCGCACCGAAGCCTATTACAAGAAACGACCCTGCGTGGAGTTAGTAAGAATGTCGGCTACCTTCATCGGGGAAGCACTAAAAGACCACAATTTTTAAGGATAACAAAAAAGAGGATGACCCTGTTGAGTCATCCTCTTTTTCATATTCGTGCTTTCAGGCACTCTTCATTAATCCACATCAGCGCGAGCCATGGAGTCTTTATAGTACTTCTGGTCAACGAAGACATCTTCCTTATACGGGTTGATGTGACGTTTCTTGGAGACAGAGATGATGTAGATGATAGCGATGATGTTGGTAATCAGAGCCAAAGCACTAATCACCGTCATCATGGTCGGATTGGCAGCGACACTGTCAACGGTAGTGCCCACAGCGGCGGCTTCCTGACCAGCCACTTCATAGAGTTGCTTGATGGTTTCCACGCCTTCGGGATATTGTACAGGCAACGTAGCCCAGCTGAACCATTGACGTCCGTCTTTGAAAGTCTCCTGGAAAAGCGGGAGCACTTGAGCAAACATACACCAGATAGCCAGGGTGTTGGCACGGTTCTGAATCCAACCGCCACGGTTCCACAGCAAAGCGGCCACCGTCGGAGCCAGCAACAGAGCGATACCACAATACCATGAGTGCGTAGGCAGGCAGTTGTAAGTGTAAGCAAAGTTCCAGATATCGTAGATCACGATGTAAACCCAGGTCATGTCGGCCCAAATCATATCCTTCTTGTCTTTGGAAGCATACACGTTCCACCATGCGGTCATACAGAAAATGTTGATGATACCAGCGATGCCGTTCATCACATTATGCCATCCACCGTAGAGCCATACGCCTTCGCTGGAGAGCCACCACTTGTTCCATCCCAAGATGGCCGACTCAAAGTCGGATGCCACAGCAATGAGAATGTTAATAGCCACAATGATGAACGGGAAAGGTTTGAACCAATGCTTGGCACCAATACCCCATTTGTACTTGATCATCATGAAGCCGATACAGCCTGTGAGGGCTGCATAAAGCTTGGCATAGTGGAACCAGCCGTTCATGTAGAGATGGGTCTGGTTGTTCAGCGCCCAGGATGCACCTGAACGGACACCGATGGCGATGGCCACGAAATAGGCGGTCAATGCCAGAGGAACAGCGAAAAACATGACTGCGCCACCGAACTTGGTACGGCGGGCAAACTCGTTAAGCAAGATTAGTCCCACGAGGACGACGAGCAGCATCCCCCACTGAGACAGGGCATTAGCCCCATAAACTTGGAAAAACATAATGTTGTTGTTTTGTTGATTTGTTTATTTGTTGATTGAAATTGTTGAGACACTCTTACGTTCTTTTACATAGGCATAAATGGCCCATACCGCGGTGAGGACCAGCGACATGGGCAAACCCACCGTCAACATTTCCTTGAGCATCACGTTGAAGCCTCCAGACTGCTCCAAAGCCGTGAAAAAAGGATAGCGCCAGGTAACCTCTCCGTTGATGACATGATCCACCACAAGCATCACGGAACCTCCCCAAAGCATTTTCTCCAGCGCGGGAAGATTACGTTTAAGCACCGATGAATCAGCACTCTCAATAGATTTCTGATGAGCCTTACGATAGGCACTCGTGGCGAGAGCCTGCGTCAAAGGAACAATGAAACATGACATAATTTAAAGATTTAAAATTATAATTTTCAATGATTTAAATACTATTATTTAAAGTAAAAATTTAAGTCTAAACGATGATGCTATTTATTTCCACCTCGTTACCACGCAGCAGCCAAGTATTCTGGCTGTTACAATAAGGACATGTCTTACCGAACCTGACGGTCTCATACTCTTGCTTGCAGTCATCGCAATAGGTCACTGCTGGGACAGTGTTGACTTTCATCTCGCAGCCCCGCAACAGGTCTTCCTTATCGGCAGCCCAGCGCCAACAATCCGTGAGCAGATGTGGCACCACTGTTGACACCTCCCCGATGTCCATTACAACGGCAGAGACATGATCCACGTGGTTTTCCTCAGCCACCTGCTTAACATCTTTGACGATATAGAATACGATTCCTAATTCGTGCATTTTCAATTACTTTTTCTTAAAAAGAATCTTCCCTGTACGTTTGACCATGTATGGTAAGATGGCGCTAAACTTATCCTCGGAGGTAATCATGTGCGAGGCCTCCGGGTGTTCACGATAGAGGTGAATAGCGTCAAAACCACATTTGGTAGTGCAAATGCCGCAGCCGATGCAACGGTTCTCATCCACGATGGAGGCTCCGCAGCTCAGGCAACGAGCAGTTTCTTTACGCACCTGCTCTTCGCTAAGCGTCATCATATATTCACTAAAGGGATTCTCCTTCACTGCCACGCCTTCTTCCTGACGCGAGCTGTTGTCGTACGACTCCACCAGGATATCGTCTTTGTTCAGTTCGATAAAGTCACGGCGATTACGCCCGATGGTCAAATGACCATGTTGCACAAAGCGGTGCAGACTCTCGGCAGCTTCCTTGCCAGCGGCGATGGCATCGATGGCGAATTTGGGACCTGTATAGCAATCACCACCCACAAAGATGTCTTTCTCAGCGGTTTGGTAAGTTAACTTGTCGGCCACTGGATAGACTCCCCTGACAAACTCAACCTTGGTGTCTTTAAGCAAATCTTTGAGTATCACCGTCTGCCCGATGGCGAAGACCACAAAGTCAGCATCCAAAGTAATAAGTTCATTTTCATCATATTGAGGAGCAAAGCGATGCTCTTTGTCATACACAGAGGTGCATTTCTTGAAAACAATGCCACTTACCTTGTCCTGACCCAGAACCTCTTTGGGACCCCAGCCAGGATTGATCACCACGCCGTCTTCGCGAGCCTCACGGCGTTCTTCCAAGGAAGCAGGCATGATGTCTTCGCTCTCGAGGGACAGCATCGTCACGGTCTCGGCGCCGCTACGCTTGGCCACTCTGGCAGCGTCGATAGCGACATTACCGCCACCAACGACCACCACCTTTTTATTGGAGAGTTGAGCATTGAAAGAGGAGTGATTTTGGGGGCCACAATTCATTTCGTGAAGGAAGTCGATGGCCGTCGTTGTGCCTTTAAGGGTCTCACCCGGGATGCCTGGCAGGCGTCCGCCTTGGCAGCCGATAGCCACGTAAAAGCCCTTATAGCCCTGTTTGCGCAGCTGTTGGATAGTGATATCCTTGCCGACTTCGACACCAGTCTTGATGTCAACACCAATCTCCCGCATAATGTCAATCTCGGCCTTAATCACGTCTTTTTCAAGCTTATAGGACGGGATGCCATATTGCAGCATACCTCCAGGAAGTTCATTCTTTTCAAACACAGTGGGATAATACCCCATGGTAGCAAGGTAATAAGCACAGCTCAATCCGGCAGGACCGCCGCCAATGACAGCAATCTTCTCATCCCAGCGTTGGATGACGCTTGAGGCAATGTTGATTTCAGGCACGAAACGTGTAGCGGCATGGAGGTCTTGTTCCGCGATGAATTTCTTGACGGCATCGATGGCGATAGGTTTGTCGATTGTGCCACGGGTGCAGGCATCCTCGCAGCGACGGTTACACACGCGACCGCAGACTGCCGGGAAAGGATTCTCACGTTTGATGAGTTCCAGAGCCTCCTTGTACTTGCCTTCAGCGGCTTTCTTCAGATAGCCCTGCACGGCAATGTGAGCCGGACAAGCCGTCTTGCACGGCGCGGTACCCGAGGGATAGCAGTTGATGCGGTTTTTGTCGCGATAGTCCTCCGTCCACTTGTGCGGTCCCCATTTTTTGGCATCGGGGAGTTCTTGTTTCGGATAAGTCTGTTCGCCGTGTTTGGTACAGAGTTTCTGACCCAATCTCACGGCACCGGCAGGACAGTATTCCACACAACGACCGCAAGCCACACAGTTCTTTGGATCCACCTTTGCGACATACGCACTGCGTGACATGTTGGGAGTGTTGAACAGCTGTGAGGTACGCAAGGCATTGCAAATCTTGACATTACAATTGCATATAGCGAAAATCTTTCCTTCGCCATCAACATTGGTAACCTGATGCACAAAGCCATTGTCTTCAGCCTTTTTCAGGATGGCCATGGCTTCGTCGTAGGTGATGTAATGGCCACGTCCCGTCTCAGACAGATAGTCAGCCATGTCACCCACCCCGATACACCAGTCGCGGTAGTCGTCAGCGCAGCCCTCGTCGAGTTTCTTGCGTCCATAACGGCAGGAGCATATACCCACGGCAAGGTGTCCTTCATAGCGTTTAAGCCAATATGAAATATGCTCAATATCAACGCTTTGGTTCTCCATAGAGATGGCTTTCTCGACAGGAATGACATGCATTCCGATACCTGCGCCACCCATGGGGATACTGGGCGTAATCTTTTCCAAGGGCAAGAAGGTCATGCGTTCGAAGAACATGGCAAGTTCAGGATGCTTGTCCATCAATTCGGTGTTCATGTTGGTATATTCTGCCGAGCCAGGTACGAACATTGGAACCCAATAGACACGGTCCTCTCTGTTAAAGGTAGCGCCAGCCACAGGACCCTCTTTGGTGTATTTGTCACCATAGTCATATTCCATCACGCCAAGATAGGACAGCTTATCCAACAGGGCGTCAAGTGACTGGTCATCAGAAGTATAATGTTTCTGGTTATTCCATTCATGGAGCTGCTGATAAGTGTGATGTTCACGTACTTTGAGTCCTCTTTTCGGAAGCATGTCGAGGAGCAGGTCGAGCGCGGCCTCACGAGTCTGCGCATCCATCTCGTCCTCAAAGATGCAAGCCAAGCCCCAGTATTCAGGAGCGTCAGTGGTCATCTTCAATTTGCCGGGGATGCGGTCAGTGACCTTGCGCAAAAATTTCAACAATTTGGGATTCGGGTTTTTGTCGCCTTTGTGTTTAGGGACAAATTTGGTTGACATTTCAGGCATGATATAGGTTGTTAGTTTATAATGAATTGTCAGATTACAGTTATCACTTGTTTTTCCACGATGTGACTTCTTTGAGAAGCCAATCGGCAAAGGCATCCACACCCTCTCCTGTTTTAGCACAGATGGGGATAACCTTAGCATTGGGATTACGTTGGCGAATATATTCGCGGCATTTATCCAAATCGAAATCAAAATATGGCATCACATCGATTTTGTTGATTAGGACAAGGTCGCAAACCGAAAACATCAAAGGGTATTTGAGAGGTTTGTCATCGCCTTCAGGAACAGAAAGGATCATGGCATTGGCGCATGACCCCGTATCAAATTCAGCGGGACAAACCAGGTTACCCACGTTTTCGAGGATGACCAGATCGGGGGAGAATGGAGAGTTAAGTGCTGAGAATTGAGAATTGAGCGCTGAGAGGCCTTGACGGGTCATCTCCGCGTCAAGATGACACATGCCTCCCGTATGGAGCTGGATGGATGGCACGCCGGTAGCCTCTTTGATTTTGATGGCATCCACGTCACCATCGATATCAGCCTCCATCACCGCCACACGGATTTTGGACTTCAATTGGTTAATAGTCTGGATTAGGGTGGTCGTCTTTCCACTTCCAGGAGCTGACATCAAGTTAAGGAGGAACACTCCATTTTGCTTCAATTCATGCCGTAAGGCATCCGCATCTTTCTCATTATCAGCAAAAACACTCTTTTTGATTTCAATGATTTTTACTTCATCCATAACAGTAAATTAGAATCATCAAAAATACGTTTTTTTTCGATGCAAAATCCAAAATTTCAAAACTGTTATGAAATAATTAAGAAGCTTCCAAAATATGAAGAATCGCTAGAATTTAAGAGAACAGCACACGTGTTATTCTCTCAAATTCTAACGATTCTAATTGTCAAAAAAAGAATAATAAAACTAAACTGTTTCTTAACGAACCACTACCTTTTTAGTGACAACACCTTGTGTGGTAACCAGTTGAATGAAATATAGACCCTGAGGATACAACATTGCAATCCGGCATTCATCTTGCTTCGGCATTACCACCTCGATCTTTTGTCCAATCTGGTTATAAACGAGCACTTGCAGCAGGCCTTCCGCTTTGACAGTCAGTTCGCCTTTCACAGGATTGGGGAAAACCAGGGCATTCACGGAACCCGACTCATTGACATTGGTGGGATTGCCTACACCCACGAGTGTTTCTGAAGCCGCCTCACAGCCGTCACTATAAACCGCGTTGATGAAGTACTCCGCCGTCAATCCTTCGGTGATGGTATCAAGGTATTCAAAGACATCAGACTCCACAGAAACGTGAAGCTGACCATCTCGGAACACCTCATAATGATCCAACACACCCGTCGAGCCTTCCAATGGTGCCGACCATGACAAGCCAATCAGAGAAAAATCTTTGACAAAAGGGTATTCGTCAATCTGGAAATCTTGCACGGGCTGGCAAAAAACGACCGGGGCCTCTCCCACCGGATTAGCAATCTCCGCCAAACACCCGATGTTCATCTGGCAATAACGTTGCGACATGCCAAAACTGTTGACCGATGGACCGATCAAGTCTTGGGGTGTATGGATGTTCGGACTGTAGTGTTGATAGTCCTCGAAAGGATAGATGCCCATATAGCCATGATTATTAAAAGAGGTATGGTCGCTGTCACCCTCATTGAAGTTGACATGACGAACCGGCATCTCAGGAAAATAAACGTTGGCAACGTTCATGTAATAGTCGCCGATAGGCGCCACTGAATTAGGATAAATCAAGTCGATGTGAATCTGGTCGCCATAAAGGTAGCCATTCATGTCGTTGTTGAAGTAGCCTATGATGTCCATGCCTTGTTGTTGGCAGCGGCTGGCGTATGCTTCGCTGCCATAGAGGCCCATCTCTTCGCAGCCGTAGGCGCAATAGACGATGGAGTACTCGAATTCATATTGGCTCATGATTCTGGCCGATTCAAGCACGCTGGCCACACCGGTGGCATTATCATCGGCTCCTGGCGCAGTGCCACCGCCGAACCAAGCCTCGTAGGAAAACGAGTCGAAGTGGCTGCCACACACCACGTAGGTGTCGGGATAGAGGGTTCCACGCTGAATGCCAATCACATTAGGGCCGGCAGCACCGCTACCCATCCAGGTGTTAGCATTAAAGGGTTGTTGTTCCACTTCCAAGCCGAGGGCTTCCATCTTGCCTGCAATCCAGTCGGAAGCAGCGAAAGCATTGTCTGAGTTCCAGATTCGGCTTTCATAATCCTGAAGATGTTGTACGGTAGCTTGCAGCGAGTCCATATTCACCTGGTTCATCATTTCACGAATACGCGCATCTTCCACCGTCACCGTGGGGAAGTCGCGGTTCATGCGGGGCAGACGGGCTTCTTTATTGAAGATCGCCACGGCACCATCATTCTTATAAGGCATCACCATGCCCTTGGCGAGGATGGCATGGTTCATCTTGACCATAGCATTGATGTTGTTCTTGGCAAGATAGGCATCCTGAGCATCGTTGGGACAATACACGATGGTATAGACCTCATTGTTCGTGAAGGCGTGCTCATCGAGCATGGTCATGGTCTTGGCATCGAAAGTCGATGCGGTAGCATACACCTCAGTATCAGTGTAATAATGAATGGTAAGATTCGGGTCGGCAAAGAGCTTTTCCAAATTGGAGCGTCCTGAATAGTTGATTTTCACAAAGCTTCCTGCCATCATCACAGAGGAGAGCAGGAAAGCGATCAAGGTAACAAACAGTTTTTTCATTTTAAATTCATTTTTTAACTTTATTTTCATTCACTTATAACAGTCATTTAGTTGCTCAAAAGCAAGAAAAATAACAACCATTTTGAATCAGTGATGTTTTTTAAAAATGGAGTTATTTGGCTGGACTCAGTTTGACCATCAGCACCCCGTGTGATGGAATGTTTGAAACCACGTTTTTGGCGGTGGACTTGGCGATGGTCTTGTGTTGCCAGAGGTCATAGACGCTGTAGTTACCACCTGCTTTGCGCAGCTCAGGGATATCGTTCCAGTTGAAGTTGAGGTTCCATTCATCGTTGCCTCGGTTGAAGAAGCACACCGCCCATTGGTTTCCTTCGAGCTGTTTCACCCAGATTTGTCGGTCGCCGAGTGCTACAGACAGATGAGCTTGTATGCCCAGCGGATCCTGGTCGATGGCAATGACCTCTTTGTTGGTAAGGATACGTTGGGTGTCGTCGCTCATGTTGTTGAGGTCGTTACCCGCCATCAGCGGAGCAGCTAGCATACACCACATCGAGAAGTGGCTTTGGTCTTCGATGGCATTCATTCCGCCGTTACCAACCTCCAGCATGTCGGGGTCATTCCAATGGCCAGGACCATTGTAAGGATAAAGGTCCTGAACCAGGTCGATGATATTGACCATGCCGTGTCCGCCCCAGTCTTCCTTACCGTCCCACAAGTTGATGATGTCGCCCGTGGCCCTCCAGAGATGGCCGATGCCTTGTGCCCATTCCCAAGGTTTGGTACTCCCCCACTCGCAGATGCTGAATACGATAGGATGTCCTGCCTCTTTCAGGGCCTCGCGCATGACGGTGTAGGCCGTTTTGGAGTTGGTGCCACGGTTGTTGCAGAAATCGTATTTCAGGTAATCCACTCCAGTGCGGGCATAGAAGATTGCATCCTGATACTCGTGGCCCATGCTGCCCGGCCTACCAGCACAGGTGTGGGAGCCGACACAAGAGTAGATGCCGAACTTGAGTCCTTTGGAGTGGATGTAGTCCGCCACATACTTCATGCCGTGCGGGAACCGTTCGGGGTCACAGACGATGTTGCCGTCCGCGTCGCGGTCGATCTGCCAACAGTCGTCCACCACGATATATTGATAGCCAGCGTCTTTCATGCCCGATGCGACGAGTGCATCGGCAGCTTCCATGAGGAGCTGTTCGCTGACGTTGCAGCCAAAGCGGTTCCAGCTGTTCCATCCCATGGGCGGAGTTGGACATAAGGCTTCGAATTCCTCTTGTGTAAGAGGTTGAGGTTTAGTGTTTTGTGCTGTGACGCTAAGCGACAGCAGTGCGATAGCGAAAAGAAGGAATAAATGTTTCATTGTTCGTTTAATTGTTCGGGACAAATATACGATTTTTTTCCTTGGCAGCCAACTCTCAACGCTAAACTCTCAACTACGCCCCTGGCGTGTATGTGCTCCGTCTATACTTTAAACAACATTCCTCTGTCATCTATAATTGCCCATTTTTTTGTATTTTTGACCCCCAAACACCTCTTCATGACAAGGTTTAGATTATTTCTTCTATCAACCCTATTGGTCATCACCTTCACTGCCTGTGAGACTCGTCATCCGCAGCTTCTTGTGATGACATACAATGTACGCCATTGCGCTGGTATGGATTTCGAGGTGGACTATGACCGCACTGCCTCCGTGATTATCCAGCAACGACCCGATGTGGTGGCACTTCAAGAGCTCGACAGCATGACGGGTCGTAGTGAGCGCCACGACCAGTTAGGTGAGTTGTCTCGTCGCACCCAGTATCACCCTGTCTTTGGAAGCGCCATCGATTTCGACGGAGGCAAGTATGGTGTTGGCGTCCTCTGTCGCGAGACGCCGTTAAGCTGGAAGGCCCTCCCCTTGCCCGGCGAGGAGCCGCGTGTGCTGTTGGTAGTGGAGTTGAAGGATTATGTGATAGCCTGCACCCATCTCGACCTTGAGGAAGAATCGCGGTTGGCGTCCGTGCCGTTGATTGTGGAGGAAGCCCAGCGTTGGCAGAAGCCATTTCTTTTAGCTGGCGATTGGAACGACACGCCTGAATCGGTGCTCTTGCAGGAGATGGCGAAGCACTTCACCATGCTTTCTGTTTCCGAGCCCTCCTACCCTGCCGATATGCCTGTGGACTGTATCGACTACATTGCCATTTTCAAAGGCAGGCAGGCCGAAGTGATGGAGTCAACAGTGGTCAACGAGCCGGAGGCTTCCGATCATCGTCCGGTGTTGGTGAGGGTGGTCTTGTAGGGGGCAGGAACGATGGATTTCACATTCCTAAAACTTGTTTTCTTGTCGAAACCTGCGGACTCAAGCTTTTGAATGTCAGAACGTGTATCTATAATTGGTTTGTCATTGAGAGAAGAGAGATACTCATAGAGCGCACTCCAAATTTCGGACGGGGGAATCACTTTGGGGATGAATGTGCCTGCAAGAATGGGATTCTTGACTCGTTGTTTCGACGCTTTCCATTGTTCTTCGTGTGTCCACCACCGATAATCAACCTGGCATGGGACGATACACATCGGCACATCTGAGTACCGCACCACCACATCCCTCAAAGTGTCGATCAGTCTGTATTCTACACGGGCGGAGTCACGACAGCCGTTTTCAATCCATCGTTCTACCTCAAAGCGATAATGAACACGCCCCGCCTCCAAAATAAAGTGATAAACGCCCCCTTCTCTCCATGTTTTTCTCAAAGAACAATCCTTTGACGCCGCTTCTCGCAGTCGCAAAACACCTTTCAAATCCCAATATTTTTTCTCAACCAAAGGCTTGTCGAAGAATAAAATCTTCGGGCTGAAATAATTATCCATACCATCCAGCAGGACCTTCTCCGAATTTACCACAACGGAACCTCTTCGGTCATAAACCACCATGTCATCCATACCATATACGCCTGCAAGGAAGTCATAATAGTCTTTTTTCTTATCAATGATTTTCATTTCTATAATGTTTAAAGGACGTTTCACATTTAAGTATCAGAGATGAGATGGATGTTTCATTATTTGGAGAACTTTTTTCAAGTGAATGGTCAGAAGACGATGGGTATTATTTATGCCAATTCAATTGGCACAATTTTACAGCTATTAAATCCATGTTGAAAAAAGCGACTGATGCAATTGTCGATGACACATTTAAGAAAATAAATCAGCCGCGAAAGCTAAAAAACATCATAAACGGCTGGATAATTTCTGGTTGTTTCATCCAAATTTCAGCAACTTGTTCCGATAATACTCATACTGCTGCGCCAGTTGCTACTCCATGTTGGCAATGCTGGACTCAAATGTGTATCGTCCTCTATTCCAGACAGCAACGTTGCAAGCTCATCGTGGCGTTTGTCGGAATATGCGGCCAACAACGTTGCTGGGTTTGCTCTGTTTTTTCCAACACGCAAGGTTTTTTTGAAAAAAAAGGGTTTGCACATCTCTAAATTCTAAAACTTTTTTAGATCATTCCCCTCAAGCTTATGGCTCACTATGAACTCACGCAGGCGGTTACGCCATTCCAGGCTTTGAAGCAGCACCCATAAGTCATCGTCAAGACGAGCACACACAACATTGTCCTTGAGCCAGGCTTTTGAAGGGGTCTCCCCTCTTCCCGCCTCTTTTTTAAGTTGAAGATGCCAAAAACCGTCGGTAGCCAAATGCCAGAATGGATTGTTGATGTCTGTTGGCTTTTCGAATTGCGAGTGACGGGTGTACTGACGCATCAGTGACAGATAGTGTTCTTCCAGCCATTCATTCAGCGTGAAGCGATTATCACTAAAGACACCTGCCTCGATACCATCCATCAATGCAAGGAGGAGAACCGGCTTTGCCACGATGACTTCGCCACGAATTTTGGCCTGACGGAGGTTTTGGATACGCTCGGTGTAGTGGGAGAAACAGAGGGGGTAGTTGTAGTATTGAAAAATAGAGTTTGGCATAATCCTTTAATTGATTCATTTAAATTGTTATTTTTTTACTCAAACACAACCATTTTAATAATTATCCCTACCCCATTGAATAAATTTGTATTCCTTGTTTCAGAGTTAATACAATTCCCTCGATAGATATTGAAGAAGTTGACTAAAGTATTTGTTTCGATTATCGTAATATGTACTATAATTAAGACTTGCCGAACTGAACCATTTAAACAATTTTGGATCGTCAGTTTCTTCGAGCATTCGATTATTCCCTTCTACAAACTTCATGTAAAGGTTGCAATTGTGAAGAAAATTATATTCTGTCATGTTGTGTGGATAATGCACTAATTCTTTTTCGAGGGCATCAATTTTGAGAATTTCTTCGGAAGATAGTTCTATTAGTTGACTAGCTCTTTGATGCCATCGATTCAGGTATCCTTCAAATCCTTGTCTGTCAGTAGGAAATCTTTTATTGTTTAACACAAAACCTTTAAATGCATGTAACCAATCATCGAATGACCGAGGCATTACAAGATAGTCTTTATCATAATTGACATTGGGCATGCCAATATAGTCACCTAAGAAAAGTAATAATTCCCCGTTCATTGTTGTTTGTCTAATGATTGCTGATATGCTTTTTTCGGTAGACTCTGGTCGGATCTTCATTATGCGCTCAGTTAGGTCAACAACATGGATAGGTTCTTTTGATTCTTTTATAAAATCAAGTGCAATCTCTCGAATACTTCCATGGGACTCTCCCCATTCTTTTAACCCCCAATAAGATGATTTCCCATAGGAAACAATCCGTGAATCCTTCACCAGAAAGGGTGTTATTTGTGAAGGTTTCGAGTAGCTACAACGAAGTCCCTTTTCGTTACATGTTTTTTTTAATCTTATGAAAAGTTCGTCACGGTGTAACCTCGTTCCCTCAAGTGATAGAATCTCGTATAGTTCTTCACTGAAATCAACTCTGGTAGCCTTAATGATTAAATTGTCATCAACAATAATTGCACAACAGATATCCCTAAATAACTTTTTCAATATCAACACCAAAGTAGCTTTGTCTTCGTTGGATAAATAACTATATTGTTTCCAATAATCCTCATTGTTAACAAAATACTTTTCAAACCCGTTGGCGGAATTAAAGTAGCGCATATTTAATTTGACCAATAGGTTTGTTG